>NZ_CAUVME010000015.1:0-60686 GCF_963553175.1 Oribacterium sinus
AGAAAGGCTTAAAGAAAATGAACTGCATAGAGATTTTGGAAAAATTGGTGGCTAGGGAAAGTACAAATCCGGGAGCTTTGGAAGAAGGGGTAGCCGAGGATATTTTGGCACTTCTTAAGGATGCGGTGTCGGAGCTGTCCGGCACTGTGGAAAAGGTGGAGGTAGAAGCTCACCGCCCCATACTTCGGGTTAAGCTTCCGGGAGAAACGAAGGAGTGCTTCAGTTTTATTTGCCACATGGATACGGTACCTATCGGCCTGCATTGGGAGAAAAATCCCTTCGGAGAGTGGGAGGGAAGCCGACTGTACGGTAGAGGCTCCTGTGATATGAAGGGGGGAACCGCTGCAGCAATCTCTGCATTTTTACAAATCTTAGCTATGGCAAAGAAGGAGAAACAAAAGCCCAAGATTTCCCTCCAGATGGTCTTTACCTGTGATGAAGAGGGGGATATGAAGGGGGTAGAAAAAGCTATTCAAGAAGGATGGCTGGATAAAAGTACCTTACTGATGGATACGGAGCCCACAGACGGTACCATACAAACTGCCCATAAGGGGAGATTCTGGTACGAATGGCAGTTTCACGGAAAGGCGGCTCATGCCAGTGAGCCTGAAACCGGAATTGATGCCATTCTCTCTATGGCCATGGCCATTCCTGAGGCGAAAAAAGGAGTGGATGCTTTAGAAAAAGATAGCTTTTTGGGAGATTCCAAAATTTGCTTCGGACAGTGTAGCGGAGGAATTCACCCCTATCAGGTTCCTGCAGAAGCCAAGGTATCTGTGGATATGCGTCTGGTTCCCCCCTATACTGCTGAAACAGGAAAAGAAATTCTGGAGAAAGCGGTGGAAAAGGTACAAAAACTTTACCCCAGTCTTCAATCTACTATTTTAATTACAGGAAATCGACCGGCCATACCCCATTATGAGGAAAGTCTGCTTTTGGCAAAATGCAAAAAAGCCATTGAAGCAGCCGGATACCAAAAAGCCAAGGTCTGCCCCTTCCCGGGCTATACCGATACAGCAGTGGTCGCCGGAAAATGCGATAACCATACCACCCTATCCTACGGCCCCGGATCACTAGACATGGCCCACCAACGAGATGAATACGTTGAGAAAGAAGATGTACTTCGATGTGAAAAAGTATATTTTGAGCTTTTAAAAGACTTTTATAAGAATGGTATTTAATTCATTTAGATGCTTTATAGTCCATGGTATAAGAGCATAATCTCTGTGTAGGGGAGATTTAATCTAATTCTAAGGGCTTCAAAATATAAATCCCAAAATTTTTGACAGTGTGGATACCGGAGTGTTGATTAAGACAAGTGGTTGATCCACACTGTTTTGCTTATTCTATTATGAAATTAATGTGATTACTCCGGGGAACAGCTTTTCGTGATACTGTCTATGGTACGGGGCAATCTGAGCCCGCGGGTACTTGCGGAAAGCAAGGGAACCGCAGCTTTTCGCTTAGTACCCCCTGCGTGGCGAGGTTAGCGAGAGCGTGCTCCGGTCAGAGACAGTATCATTGAAAAGCGTAAAGCTTCCCTGCCCACAGACAGTATCACAAAAAGCGTAAACATAAAAAACATTATCTTCCTATAGAACATTCAAATAAACAGCTATATTCTATTTAAAATCAAAATAAAACTTCTCTTTTTAATATGATATACTAATGCCTGTTTGCGGTTATAGAGGATCGCAAACGGGAGTGTAAAAAATAACTAGTTGAAAAGGAGCATTATGAAGAGAAAGCTTGCATTAACCACATTGTCCTTACTGGCATTAGCTGTTCTTGCCTCTTGCGGACAGAAGACAAAGGAAAGTTCTGTAGCGGCAACCAGTGCTAAGGCAGAGGAGTCCTCCGCTGAGACCGAGAAGGCTACAGAGAAAGCCAACGAGACTAAGGCTGAAGGAAAGCTGGCTATCGTGGCAACTTCCGAAGATTACAAGAAGTTATTTGATGAGTTTACAAAGGACACCGGCATTGAGACAGAACTCCTTTCCATGTCCTCCGGAGAGGTTCTCAGTAAGTTAAAGGCTGAGGGAGGCACACCTACCGCTGATCTTTGGTTTGGCGGCGGAATTGATGCTTTCATGAGTGCTAAGGATAGTGACTTACTGGAGAAGATTGATTTAGACGCTGCAAATGACTTTGCATCCGGCTATGTTGATCCTGATCACTATTGGTACACCAAGGGCGTTACCGTTGTAGGCTTTATTGTTAATGATGAGATGCTGAAGACTAAGAATGCGGAAGCACCTAAGAGCTGGGACGATTTACTTAACTCCGCATACAAGGATGAGATTTTGATGTCCAATCCTGCAGTATCCGGAACCAACTACGGTGTTGTAAATGCTCTTTTACAGAAGAAGGGTGAAGAAGAGGGATGGAAGTACTTTACCGCATTAAATGATAATGTAAAGTATTACTCCAAGCGTGGAGGAGACCCAAGAGAGAAGACCGCTCAGGGAGAGGTTGCTATCGGAATCACCCCGATGGATAAGAAGACCGAGAAACTTGCTACAGAGCAGGGATGTTCTTTGGTTTATCCTGAAGATGGAATTCCTTATGTACCGGAGGGCGTTGCCGTATTTAAGGGCGCTGCCAATGCAGAGGCTGCAAAGCAGTTCTTAAACTGGTTATACAACAGTGAGGATCACTTAAAGGAATTGGCTGAAATTGACGGAAAGAACACTATTAAGGTTGTTTTACCAAAGCTGTCCAATGTTGACTTATCTTTCGATACCGGTCTATTAATGAAGGAAGATTTATCCTTATTCGGTTCTCAGAGAGACAGTATTCTCAGTAAGTGGGAGACTTTAGCAGGTTCTAAGAACGAGGCTTAAGATGAAGTCGTTCTTTTCCCTAAAATCAATAGAGGAAAATGCAGGAAAGAGAGTGGAGCATTCCACTCTTTTTTCTGCTGTATTTTTTTCGCTCTCTATTATTCTTTTGACTTTTCCCATTTTTCTTTTTATTGTATATCCGATTTTTCTACTTTTTTGGAAAGCCTTTCAGGTGGAGAATCCGGGACAATTTTTTCAGGAAATCAGTCTGCGATACAAAACTGCATTTTTCCATAGTATGGAAAGCTCCTTTTACTCGGCGTTGATTTCTACCGGCTTGGCTTTTTTTCTTTCCTATGGTATTCGTTCTACCGGAAAATGGCAGAAAAGAATTGCGTTAGTCCTTTTATCCATGAGTATGGTTTCCCCGCCCTTTATTTCTTCCCTGTCCTTTATTACCTTGTATGGCAGAAGAGGACTGATTACCTATCGTTTACTGGGATTATCCTTTGATCCCTACCATAAATGGGGGGTAATTCTTATGCAAAGCATTCACTTTGCCTGTATGAATACCCTGTTTTTTACCAATGCCTTAGAGGATTTTGACGGAAAGCTCTATGACAGCGGACGGGACTTGGGGGCAAATGCTTTCTTCGTGCTAAAGGATATTTTACTTCCTTTGTTGTCTCCGGCTATTTTGGCCTCCTTCTTTTTAAGCTTTTTAAGAGGGCTATCCGATTTCGGAACTCCGATTATTATTGGAGGAAGATACAGTACGCTGGCAACGGAGATTTATCTGCAAATTATCGGTTTTTCCGACTTTTCTAAAGCGGCAGCCATGAATATTCTGCTTTTGTTTCCTGCTTTTTTCAGTTTCCTTCTTTATCGGATGTCCATGAAAAAAGCGGATGATCGAAATAAGGAACAGAAAGGAAAAACCGGATTAAGACTGGATAACAGGCATTGGATGAATCTTCCCATTCAATTCCTTTTGTTTTTCTTTTTGCTTTTCCAGCTGTTGCAATATGCCTCCATTTTCCTCTATGGCTTTCTGCGATTTAACAAAAAGCAAATCTTTTTTACTTGGGAAAATATGGGCAGTCTTTTTCAGTATAATTTATCCACCATGGGATTAAGCTTGCTGTTGGCTTTTGCCGCCTCCGTAGTAGGCAGTTTTTTCGCCTTTCTTCTGGCTTATCTTATGGAAAGAAAAATGAAAAGAGGCAAGAAGCTCTTGGATTTTGCCCTTTCTTTACCCTATTTGCTTCCGGGAACCTGCTTCGGTCTTGCCTATATCCTGGCTTTTAATAAGGCTCCCTTGAAGCTTACCGGAACGGTATGGATTATGCTGTTTTCCCTGCTTTTCCGGCAAATGCCCTTAGGCAGTAGGTTAGCCAGTACAGCTTTAAGTCAGAGTCCAAAGAATCTGGAGCTTGCAGCCAGAGATTTGGGGGCAAAGCCTTCCTTGGTATTTTTTCAAATCATCTTGCCGGGAATTTTACCCAGCTTTTTCTCCTCTGTGTATTTACAGTTTAGCCAGGGGTTAACCACTGCGGGAGCCATCATTTTCCTGATTAGTGCAAAGTATAAGGTCTTGGTTTATACCCTCTTTGATGCCATAAACCGGGGGGACTATGCTGTGGCTTCTCTGATATCGGGAATCATGATTTTACTGTCTTTAGCCTTTTCCTTTTTACTGGGAAGGGTGCAGAGTCTTGTATGCAGAAGAGGAGTTGGGAAGTAATATGCAAAGAGAGTTATACAACAGCAATAGGATACAGGAGGGATTTCAAGAACATCCTTCGAAAAGACTAAATCAGCTGAACCCAAGCAATACTTTGGCTGCTTTAGAGGGAATATCCTTTCGCTATGATCCGAAGGAGGATTTGGTTTTAGAGGATTTTTCTCTATCTATAGGGGAAGGGGAGATTTTTTGTCTTTTGGGAGAATCCGGCTGTGGAAAAACGACATGTTTACAGCTTCTGGGAGGCTTCCTCTTTCCGGAAAAGGGAAAGATTTTGATAGAAGGAGAGGATTATAGCGCCTTACCACCGGAAAAAAGACCTGTATCCACGGTATTTCAGTCTTATGCTTTGTTTCCCCATATGTCGGTTTTGGAAAATGTCTGTTATGGCCTAAAATGGAAGGGCTTTTCAAAAAGAAATCAGCGGGATAGAGCGGAAAAATACCTGGATATGATGAAATTATGGTCCTTTCGAGATAGAATGGTGACGGAGCTTAGCGGCGGACAACAGCAAAGGGTGGCTCTTGCCAGATCCTTGGCGGTGGAACCCAAGCTTTTGTTGATGGATGAGCCCTTAAGCAATTTGGATGCAGGGCTTCGGAAGGATATTCGGGAAGAACTGGCGGATTTGCAGCGTAAACTCGGACTTTCCATGCTTTTTGTGACCCATGACCAGGAAGAAGCCATGGAACTGGGCCATAGAATCGGTATTATGGAAAAGGGAAAGATTCTGCAAATCGGAACCGGTGAAGAGCTGTATTTGCACCCGAAAAACGAATATATTCGGCGCTTTTTCGGAGAGTATTTCGTACTTTTTCTGAATGGGAAAAACCATTTTCTTCGTCCGGAGGATTTTGGAATTTCCTCGGAAAAGGCTAGAATAGAGCCTTTGTCCGGAAGACAGGAGGGGAAAAGAGAGCTTCGAAAGGAAGGACGGGTGCTTTCCGAGATTTTCCTGGCCACCTACCGTTTGTATAGGGTGAGTATTGACGGAGAGGAAGTCCATATTAAGCTGCAGGCCAATGCTCCTTTCCGGGAGGGAGAGGAAGTAGAGGTATTTTTCTATGAGAAGGAGGAAGAACAATGATTTACTTGGATAATGCGGCAACCAGCCAAAAGAAGCCGAAGGAGGTTTTGGAGGCTGTTCTTCATGCCATGGAAAGTATGGGAAATGCGGGGCGTTCTACCCATGAGGCGGCCCACAGCTCTACAAAGACGGTTTTTGACACAAGAGTTTTACTGACGGAGTTCTTTCATGGAAAGAATCCCAGTCATTGTATCTTTACGAAAAATTCAACGGAAAGCTTGAATATGGCAATTCTAGGCAGTTTAAAGCCGGGAGATCATGTGATTACCACGGTGATGGAGCATAATTCCGTTCTTCGTCCTCTTTATGCCATGGAAAGGCAGGGGGTAGAGCTGTCCTTTTGTGCTTTGGATGAGCATGGAATTCTGGATTATGCTTCTTTAGAAAAGTTATGGAAGAAAAATACCAAAGCCATTGTTCACACCCATGCCTCCAACCTGACAGGAGATCTGGTGGATTTGGAAAAAATCTCCAGCTTTGTGAAAGAAAAGTCTCTGCTTTGGATTGTGGATGCTTCTCAAACTGCCGGAGTTTATGATATTGATATGGAAAAGCTGGGCATAGACATCCTTTGCTTTACAGGCCATAAATCCTTATTAGGACCTCAGGGCACCGGAGGAATGCTGATTAAGGAAGGAATTTCTTTACGCTCTTTATCTTATGGGGGAACCGGGGTGGAAACTTATAATGAAGATATGCCTTTGGAGTATCCGAATCATTTGGAGGCAGGAACCTTAAATGCCCATGGTATTGCAGGACTTCATGAAGGGGTGGCCTATATTCAAAGAGAAGATATTGCTAAAATTCGGGAGAAGGAGCTTAGCCTAATGGAGCAGTTAAAAAAAGGAATTGAGTCTCTTCCCGGAGTAAAGCTCTACGGAAATTTCCAGGAGAAAAAACGCTGTCCTATTGTCAGCATGAATCTCTATGCCTATGATTCCGCCATGGTCAGTGATGAACTCTTTACCCGTTTTAATATTGCCACCAGAGCAGGAGGGCATTGTGCACCTCTTATGCATAAGGCTTTAAACAATGTGGAGCAGGGCTGTGTTCGCTTTAGCTTTTCTCATTTTAATACGGAGGAGGAAGTGGCCAAGGCGGTGGAGGCCATTCGAATTCTTTCGGAGGAAGGCTAGAGAACCGAAAAGGGAAGTAAAAGTAGTAGATAGATAAAAAAGACTATTTATATTAATTTGAAATATAAACAGTCTTTTTATAATAATTTCTTATTAGACTTTTTCTCCTGAATTTTTTATAGTTTAGGAGAATCATTATTGAAAGGAGAAGCAAAATGGATAAAAACTTAGACTGTAAAGGCTTGGCTTGTCCTCTTCCCGTAGTGGAAGCAAAGAAGGCTATGGAGGAAATGCAGGAAGGAATTCTTACCGTACTGGTGGATAATGAGACCGCAGTACAGAATTTGCAGAGACTGGGACAGAAATTTCAGTACGCGGTAGCTTCCCAAAAGCTTTCTGAGAAAGAATTTGAGGTTCGTATTGAAGTGAAGAAGCAGGAGGGTACATCCAAGGAGAAGGAAGCTACTTGTACTGTGGTATTTTCTTCCAACAAGATGGGAGAGGGTGCAGAGGAGCTTGGACATACTTTGATTAAGTCCTTCGTTTTCGCTTTGAGCAATGTGGATCCTTTGCCAACGGCAATGGTTTTCTACAACAGCGGAGCTTATTTGACTTCAGAGGATTCTCCGGTGCTTTCCGACTTAAAGACTCTGGAGAAAGCCGGTGTGAAGATTATGACCTGCGGGCTTTGTGCAGACTACTATAAAATTAAGGAGAAGGTGGCTGTAGGTATTATTTCCAATATGTATGAGATCGTGGAAACACAGATGCAGTCCGATAAGATTATTAAACCATAATGAGAGAGAAATCTTTACAATGCATCTTAAGCTTTCATAATACGGTGGATGCCTTACAGATGGAGAAGCTGGGAAAGGAGAAGGACCTGCCGGGACGACTGATTCCCCTTCCTTCCGTGATTTCCGCAGGCTGCGGACTTGCCTGGAGTACGGCTTTGGAGAATAGAGAGAGCACTTTGGCGGCTTGTAAGGAAGCCGGTCTTGAGCCCAGTGCCGTACATGAAATTCTGTTTTAGAAATTTTTGAAATTTGCTTTGTCACTTTTTTTACTCTATAGGAATTTTCTATAGAAATTTATTGTGATTTCCTATGAATCTATTCGAGATTTGACAGAGCATTTTTTTCTATGGTATAGTGTGCAGTGTTCCTTTGGAGGTGGATAGGTACCTGGTGAGCCTCCTGGTCTTCAAAACCAGTGTTGGATGTGTAGAACATCCTAGGTGAGTTCGATTCTCACACACCTTCGCCAAAGATTCCGGCATTTGCCGTTTAGACTGCCCTTTTTGGGCAGTCTTTTTCAGCAGGAGGGAAGATGAAAATACTCAGTATTATTACACAAAAACCCAGTAGCACGGGCTCCGGCATTTACCTGACAGAGATTCTGAAATCTTATCAGCATCTTGGAGAAGAGCAGGCTGTGATTTGCGGGGTCACCAGGGAAGACAAGCTTCCGGATATTCCTTCCGTGGATTTTTTTCCGGTGTATTATGAATCGGAAGAATTGCCCTATCCGGTTTTGGGAATGAGTGATGAGATGCCTTACAACAGTACCAGATATAAGGATTTGACGAAGGAAATGTTGGAACAGTTTGAAAGGGCTTTTTCTAAAAAGCTGGAAGAAGTATTGTCCGGGTTTTCCCCGGATTTGATTCTTTGTCATCATCTATATCTGCTTACTGCCTTGGTGAGGGAAAAATGTCCCGATATTCCTATCTTTGCTTTTTGCCATAATACGGATCTTCGTCAAATGGAAAAGCATGATTTGGAAAAGGAAAGAATTATCCGAAACATTCAAAAGCTGGATAAAATATTTACACCTAAGGAGGCACAGAGACAGGAGGTTCTTCGTCTTTATGGTGTGAATCCTGAGAAGGTGGTAAATATCGGCATTGGCTATAATTCGGAAGTTCTTGGCTTACCCACAGGAGATGTGGTCAGTCCCCATGGTATTCCCAGAAGAAGAGAGATTCAAACTGCTTCAGGAGAAATTTTTAGCAAGGGAGAAAGTATAGACTTGCTTTTTGCCGGAAAGCTGGGAGAAAAAAAGGGAGTATTTTCTCTTTTAAGAAGCCTGGAGGCTCTTTCTCAAAAGGGAAGGAAGAATTTTCGCCTCTTTATGATTGGGGATAACGGAAATCAGGAGGAGAAGGAGGCGGTATATGCCCTGGCCAAAACCTGTAGCTATCCCATTCACTTTTTAGGTCGTTTGGACTATGCCAACCTGGTACCCTGGTATGAGTTTTCCGATTGTTTTCTTCTGCCTTCATTCTTTGATGCAGTACCCATGACGGTGATTGAGTCCTTGGCCTGTGGGAACAAGGTGGTTCTTACGGCTTTGGAAGGCTTGGAAGAGTTTTTTTCAGAAAATCTTCCCACAGCACCGATCTTTTTTGTAGAGTTGCCTCCTCGTAAAAATGCGGATGAAATACCGGAGGAAGCTCTTCCGATATTTGAGGAACGCTTAGAAAAACAAATTGCTCTATGTATGGATAGCGAGTATTCTAAAATGATTTCCATGGGTAGTCTATCCTGGGATGGAATTGCCGAGAAAGTCCTGTCTTATCTTGACTTTTTATAGATAAACCGTACAATAGAAAACTGATATAGAAATAACAGGGAAGGGGTTTTCTGTACCTTTCCCTGCTTTGTTAAGTAAGGGAGATTAGATGAGTAAACTTAGATTAACCCAGATGACCAAACTTTCCGGTTGAGCCGCGAAAATAGGTCCGGAGACCCTTGCTCAGGTTGTGAGTAAGCTTCCAAAATTTGATTTTGATCCTCATGTATTGGTAGGGTTGGATACTTCTGATGACGCAGCGGTTTACCAGCTTACAGAGGATTTGGCAATGATTCAAACAGTGGATTTTTTCACCCCTGTAGTGGATGACCCCTATCTGTTTGGACAGATTGCAGCGGCGAATGCCCTTTCCGATGTTTATGCGATGGGAGGCATTCCTAAGGTAGCCTTGAATATAGTCGGTTTTCCGAATTGCCTTTCTCCTGATGTTTTATCCGAAATCATGAAGGGAGGAGCGGATAAGGTAAAAGAAGCCGGAGCCATCTTGATTGGAGGACATTCCATTCAAAACGATGAGCCCTTCTACGGCCTTACCGTATCCGGTCTTGTACATCCTAAGAAAATTCAGAAAAACTACGGAGCCAAACCCGGTGACTGTATTCTTTTAACGAAACAGATTGGTACAGGAATTATTAATACCGCCGCCAAGGTGGAATTTGCCAGTGAGAGAGCAAAAGAGGAGTCCTATCGTGTCATGGCTTCCCTAAACCGAAAGGGAAAGGAAGTAATGGATCAATTTACGGTCCATGCCTGCACGGATATTACCGGCTTCGGTTTGATGGGACATGCTCTGGAGATGGCAGAGGCCAGCAAGGTGACTTTTCACTTAGATTCCTCCTCCATACCCTATATTCCGGAGAGCCTGGAGTATGCGGAATTGGGTATGATTCCGGCAGGGGCTTACGCTAACCGGAAGTTCCAGGAGGCAAAAGTGGATGTCAGCAGAATTTCCACGGCATTTCAGGATTTACTTTTTGATCCCCAGTCCTCCGGAGGATTGCTTTACAGTATTCCCATGGAAGAAAAGGAAAGAGCACTGGAAGCTTTTGAAAAGGCAGATTTAGATACGACGGTATCCTGTATAGGAGAAGTAAGGGAATTAGAAGAGAAAAATATTATTCTCTACTAAAAAACTTGCAAAGCAATAGCAAATAAGGCAACGAGGAGACGTAGCATGAATATTAAACAGCTAGAAGCATTTGTTCGTATCGTTAAAAACAAAAGTTTTTCACAAACGGCCAAGGAATTATATCTTACCCAACCTACAGTGAGCTCTTATATCAGTAGTTTGGAAGAGGACTTGGGGGTACAGCTTTTTAACAGAACTACAAAAGAAGTGCATACCACCAATGAAGGAGAGCAGATTTATCTCTATGCCAAGGACATTGTGAATCTTTCCAATAAGATTCGGAATGCTTTTAAAGATGAAGAGAAGGAAGAGGTAAATGAAATTATTATTTCCGCATCCTCCATTCCGGCGCAATACCTGCTTCCCGGCATTTTGGCAAACTTTAGCAAACGATACCCGAATACAGAGTTTCGTATTCATGAGACAGACAGCAAGGGAGCGGTTACCGATGTGGCGGAGCATCGGTCGGATTTGGCTTTTTCCGGATCCATCGTTCCCATGTCTAACTGCAATTTTCTGCCTTTCTATGAAGATGAATTAATTTTGGTCACACCCAATACGGAATTTTACCAGACTAAACAGAAGGAAGGAGATCTTTCTTTCTTGCGAAAGGCAGATTTTGTTATGCGGGAGAATGGTTCCGGCACGAAAAAAGAGGCGATAAATCTTTTAACACAGATGGGCTTAAAACCGGAGGAGTTAAAGGTGGTGGCTCGTTTTGCCAATACCGGTGCCATCTTGCTTTCCGTTAAGGAAGGCATTGGGGTAGCCATAGTATCCCGTCTTGCAGCAAGAAATGCTATCAAGAATCAGGAACTTTTGGATTTTCCGCTGCAGGAGAACGGATATTTTCGTAAAATTTATTTGGTTAGCAACAATCATTATCCCATGAGCAATCGGGTGAAGCTGTTCTTACAGATGATGCAGAATCATGTTGAAAAGCAGAAGATTTTATAAAGGATATTCATGAAGGAAAATTATAAGCTTATCGTTGCCTATGACGGCTCCCGATATTTTGGATTTGAAAAACAGAAGGATCAGGAAGCGACCATTCAGGGCAAGCTGGAAGGGGTATTTTCCAGAATTCCGGGAAATGAAGAGGGGGTAGAGATTATCGGTGCCTCCAGAACCGATGCAGGGGTGCATGCCAGAGGGATGTGTGCCAATGTATTTTTGGATACGGAGCTTTCCGAGGAAGAGATTCTGGATTACGGAAATCGTTATCTTCCGGAAGATATTGCCATTGTCTCTGTAAAGAAGGTCAGCCCCCGCTTTCATGCCAGATACAATGCCCTGGGGAAAATCTATCGCTATTCCTGCTATATCGGAAGAACAAAACCGGTTTTTGATCGAAAGATTTTGCTCCATTTGGAGGAAGAGCCTGATTTGGAGGCTATGCAGGAGGCGGCGAAGTTTTTGATCGGAAAACAGGATTTTAAATCTTTCTGCGGTAATCCCAAGATGAAGAAATCCACCATTCGTTCCATAAGCAGTATTCGTATTCAAAAAAGTCAAAATCTGCTTCGATTTTACTTTGAAGGCAGCGGATTTTTGCAGTACCAGATTCGGATTATGGTAGGGACACTTCTGGAAGTAGGCTATCATAAAAGGAAAGCCGGGGATATACCCGGGATTATTGATGCAAAGGATAGGCAGCAAGCCGGTTACACGGTACCGGCAAAGGGACTTTGTCTTATGAAGGTTCTTTACGATTAGAAAGGATTGAAATTGAAAAAAGCGTTGTTATGCTCCTTGGGAATAAGCATTTTATCCATAGTATGCATTGTTTTAATAGGCTTAAGTCTGCTGTCCGGTCGTTTTTTTCCCGGAACCTACATTGAGAATGTCGATGTTTCTCTTTTAAAGAGGGAAGAAGCCCAAGAATTATTCTCACAGAAAAGACAGGATGCCTATCATCTTGTTATCATCGATAAAAACGGTCATCAGGAGAATCTTTATGGAAAGGATATTCAGCTTCGTTATGATTCCGACTTTTCTCATATTCCAAAACCGGATTCCTTCTATCTCTTGTTTTCTTTGGGAAAGAAAAAGAATTATGATTTAGAAGGAAGCCTGCACTATGATGAAGCTGCTCTGGATGCTTTTATTACAAAGTATCTTGAAAAGCATGACAGTGATGAAGAAGCAAGGGCTGCCTTTCTTACTGCCTATATTCCCGGAAAAGGCTATGCGGTGGGAGATGAGCAGTGGAGCGGGAAAATCGATCGGGATAAATTTCGGACTATGCTTATTCAGGCCATTTCGGAAGGAAGTTCCCAAATTGATCTTCGAGAGGGAGATTTTTATCAAAAGCCCGAGGCGAAAACGGAAGAGCTAAAACCGGTGGCAGAGGAAAAAAATAAAAGCTTGCAGGCCCTTCTTCGTTACAACTTTTCCGGTGAGACAGTAGAACTGACCCCGGACCGTTACCACCAATGGATGGAAAACGGAGAATTCAATAAAAAGGCATTAAAGGACTATGTAAAAGAGCTAAAGGCGCTTACCGACACCGCAGGGAAAGAAAGAGCTTTTCATACAGAAGACGGAAGAGTACTTTTGTTGAAGGGAAAATACGGTTTTTCTCTTTCCGTAAAAAAAGAAGAAGCGGCACTTCTTACAAATTTAAAGTCCAATGAAGCGGTATCCAGAGAAGCGGAGTATGACACGGTGGCAACGGGAAGAGGAGCCTCCGATTTAGGAAATACCTATGTGGAAGTGGATATTGCAAAACAAAAAATGTTTTATGTAGAAAACGGAGAAATCAAGCTTAGCTCTGACTGTGTGACCGGAAACGTATCCAGAAACAACGGAACACCGGATGGTATTTATCCCCTTACCTATAAGACAAAGAATGCTACTTTGAAGGGTGAAGATTACGAAACCAAGGTGAGCTATTGGATGCCCTTTAATCGAGGAATCGGTTTTCATGATGCTTGGTGGAGAAACCGGTTCGGAGGAAATATTTACCTAAGAGGCGGGTCTCATGGATGCGTGAATCTTCCTCCTCAGATTGCAAAGGATTTGTACCAGTTTGTTTATCAGGGTATGCCGATTATTTGTCATCATTAAGGGAAAATAAAAGTATAGTAGAAAGAAGGATGAGAAGTGCAAGGGGAAGAAAAGCAAAAGCAGGAAGTACTGAGTATGCAAAAGTCCGGAGAAGCTTTTGTTCATGAAGCCAAGGAAGAGGGTTCAGAAGAAAAAGAGAGAAAATCCTATGGGAGAAAGGGGAAAAGTCCTTTTCTCCTCTTTTTCGTTCTTTTACCATTTTTACTTTCAGGAATTTTTCTCTATGGGGTATATCGTTATGGGAAAAATGTGATAGCGGAAAGGAATCGGCATAACGGAGAAACGGTAGTTGCTGAGCAGGATGAAAAGCCGGGAGATCAAAAAGAGGATAAGATTTCCAACAGTATCAACAAATTAAAGACAAAAGGGGAGCTTAAGCTTCTTTTTCTCGGAAATGACTATTTAAAGTCGGAGAATGACTTTTTCACTACTGTTCAGGGAGCACTGGAAGAAAAATACGGCGGAAAGGTAGAATGGAATATTCCGGAGCTTCCCGGAAATGCTACTGCCTTATCCGGATATCTGAAATTACAGGAGGAAGAGCTTTCCGGAGATGTGATTTTTCTTTCCTTTTCGGATTATGACAATCCTTATACTTTTCCTTATTATTACGAGCTATTGCTGCGGGATTGCCAAAGGAAATTTCCACAGGCAGAGATTTTGTGCCTGATTGGAGACCGGGCATTTGCGGAGGATAGGCATACCAAGGACAATGCTTTTGTGGTGAAGAATCTTGCAGAATATTATGGCATGGAAGTCATGAATCTTGCAGAGCTTATGGCAAAAAAGCAAACTGACCCCAAAGCCTTTTTGACGGAAAGGGAGGCCTACTCCGGCTTTGTTCAGCGTTTTTACCCAAATGCCTTTATAGAGGCTATTGAAAAGCCCGGGATGGAAGGGCAGGAAGATGTGGCGAAAAGCGAAGAAAACGCGCAGGATAGCTTAAAAACTCCCTTAAATAGTTTATTGGAGCAGGAGCCCTATTGCATAAAGATTTCTAAAGAAGAATTTCATGAAATCGGAGATACAGGCTTACTGCTTCCAAGGGAAAAAATGGAAGCTTTAGGTATGTTAGGAAAAAATGGCATTTTGGCCCAGTCTCTTTCCTTGGTTCCCGGAGCGAATCAGGGGAATTGTCTTGTGGACGGGATTCTTACCGCCAGCTACAGTATGGAAGGAAGCAGTTATTTAGGCATATACACGAAGGAAATTCTTCCCAAAGGACAGATTCTTTTGCTCTTTGCCTCTAAAGAGGAAAGGGAGAATTTTCATGAGCTGTATATGCTTTCCGGAGTTCCTTTGGAAAGGGGACTGGAGAACGGAACAGCCCTTCCTGTTCCGGAAATGCCCGCAGCAGAGACTGTCGGAGCGGAAGCTTCTTCCGAGGCGGTAGCGGAATCCCAGGCAACAAGCCAGGCCGCTTCTTCGGAAAATACCGAAGCAACAAAAGCGGAAGAGAAGCCTGCTGCAAAACAGGAAGAAAAGAAGACGGAGACAAAAAAGCAAGAGGAAAGCAGCTCGGAAGAATATATTATTTCCGACCAGGGGCCCGGAGATGTACGATAAAGAGATTCGGGAAAGTCTATTCTTCTTTTTGGAAGAAAGCTACGGAAAGTCCAGAATACTGGAAGAAAAGGTTATTGGAAGAGCCCGGGCAGACTGTGTTCTTATACAGGAAGACAGCTTTATGGGGATTGAAATTAAATCGGACCATGACAGCTATAGTCGACTGGAAGGACAGGTAAAAAATTATAATCAATATTTTGACTACAATATGGTGGTAGTGGGCAGTAAACACGCCCACAGCATAGAAAGTCATGTTCCCTCCTTTTGGGGGATTATCACGGTGGAAGAGGTAGAAGGGAAATGTGATTTTTATATACTTCGACAGGAGCAAAAAAATCCGTTTTGTGATATAAAAAGAAAGGCAAGTTTACTTTGGAAATCCGAACTACAGGAATTGCAGAAAAAATACGGGTTTCCCAAGTATCAGAATAAATCCAAAAGCTTTTTAGTGAATTATCTTTTAGAAAGAATTGCGGAAGAAGAACTGCAAAAAGATTTCTCTCATTTATTGTTGGAGAGAGATTATACGATATTTTTTGTAGAAGAAAAAAGCACTGAGGCAGAAGGAGCGGAGGAACTTAAAAAAGGAAAGAAAATCAGAAAGAAAAAATACAAAAGAAGAAAAAAATCATTGACGAAAACGAAGCTGGGGGTTACCCATTTGATTCGTAAAGGAAGTAAGAGGACGGTAAAAAAATGAGAGAGGAAGAGATCAAAAAGGCATTAGAAGAGAAGTTTTCCGAGCTTTATGGAAATACAGAGGGGATTCGCTATTTCTTTGCTCCGGGAAGAGTAAACCTAATCGGAGAGCACACCGATTACAACGGAGGCCATGTTTTTCCATGTGCCCTCAGTATGGGAAGCTATGCGGCCGTAAAGAAGAGAGAAGATAAGAACTTCCGCTTTTACTCCTTAAATGTGGAGGGAGCAGGGGTGATTTCTGCGGGAGAAAATGATTTTACCCCTCTTACGGACAAGCAGTGGGCTGCTTACTTAAAGGGCGTGGTTTGGGCTATGGAAAAAAGAGGTCTGGACATTCCCTGCGGTCTGGATTTAGTGCTTTACGGGAATATTCCCAACGGCTCCGGACTTTCTTCCTCTGCATCCTTAGAGGTCTTGATGGGAAGCATTTGTAAGGAGCTTTACGGACTTTCCGTAAGCTTCCCGGAACTGGCTTTAATCGGGCAATACAGTGAAAACAATTATAACGGGATGAACTGCGGAATCATGGATCAGTTTGCCAGTGCGATGGGAAAGAAAGATCATGCGATCTTTTTGGATACTGCCACCCTGCAATTTTCCTATGCTCCCATAGTTTTAAAGGAGCATTGCATCATTATCAGTAACACCAACAAAAAGCATAAGCTTATCGGCTCCGCCTACAATGACAGAAGAAGAGAGTCGGAAGAAGCACTGAAAATATTGCAGAAATTCCGTCCCATTAAGAGCCTGGGAGAGCTTTCCGATGAAGACTTCTTTGCTTTGGAAAAGGAAATCTCCGATCCTATTATTCGGAAGAGAGCAAAGCATGCGGTATTGGAAAATAGCAGAACCATTGCGGCAAAGAAAGCTTTGGAAGAGGGAGATTTGCATCGTTTTGGAGAATTAATGAATCTTTCCCACGATTCCCTTCGGGATGATTATGAGGTTTCCTGTGAAGAACTGGATACCTTGGTGGACGCAGCAAGAGCTCTTCCCTATGTCTATGGCTCCCGTATGACAGGAGGAGGTTTCGGCGGATGTACCGTTACTCTTTTGGAAAAGGATAAGAAAGAGGAATTTATGAGAAAAGTGGCGAAAATCTACGAAAGAAAGATTGGCTACCCCTGTAGCTTTTATGAGGCAGAGGTTTCTGACGGTCCAAGAGAATTATAAGGAGGCAATATGAAGATTTTAGTTACCGGCGGTGCAGGCTATATCGGTTCTCATACCGTTATTGAACTTTTGGCGGAAAATTATGATGTGGTGGTTTTCGATAACTTCTATAATTCCAGCAAAAAGGCTATTGAGCGGGTAAAGGAAATCAGCGGAAAGGATTTTCCCTTCTATGAGGCGGATATGTTGAAAAAAGAGGATATGGAAAAGATTTTCTCTGAACATCCGGATATTTCCGCGGTAATTCATTTTGCCGGCCTAAAGGCGGTGGGAGAGTCTGTGCAAAAGCCGCTCCTTTACTACCATGACAATATGGTAGGGACTTTAAATATTTTGGATTGTATGAAAAAGTACAGCTGCAAAAACTTTATTTTCTCTTCCTCCGCAACAGTTTACGGAGACCCTGCAGAGATTCCCATTACGGAAAACTGTCCCAAGGGAACCTGTACCAATCCTTACGGTTGGACCAAGTGGATGCAGGAGCAGATGCTTTGCGATGTGCAAAAGGCCAATCCGGATTGGAATGTGATCCTTCTTCGCTACTTCAACCCCATCGGTGCCCATATTTCCGGAAAAATCGGAGAGGATCCCAAGGGAATCCCAAACAACCTCCTTCCCTATGTAGCGAAGGTGGCTTCCGGTGCTTTGGAGAAAATCCATGTCTTCGGACAGGACTATCCTACCAAGGATGGCACAGGTGTAAGAGATTATATTCATGTGGTAGACCTGGCTAAGGGGCATGTTAAGGCGGTAAAGCGCTTAGAGAAAAATGATGGTGTTTTGGTATGTAATTTGGGAACCGGAAAGGGCTATTCCGTTCTGGAAATTATTCATGCTTTTGAAAAAGCCTGTGGAAAGACTCTTCCCTATGTGATTGAGGAAAGAAGAGCAGGAGATGTGGCTACCTGTTATTCCAGTCCCAAGAAGGCGGAAGAGGTTCTAGGCTGGAAGGCAGAGAAGGATATTTTGGAAATGTGTCAGGACAGCTGGAGATGGCAGTCTCAAAATCCCAACGGATATGGAGAGTAAGGGAAGATGATAGAGGAACTATTACAGGACTTTGTGGCCTATGGCGCTTATTGTAAGCTGATTGAGGAAGCGGACTTTGTCTATATCTATAACAGCCTTGCTACCTTATTAAGGGTAGAACCTAAGGATTATTCTTATGAGAAAATCAGGGAAAAGCTTCAGGGAATTTCCAAGGAAAGCATAGAAGACGGTTCATATTTGGAAAGCTTACTTTCTAAGCTTTTATCCGTTGCCTTGGAAAAAGGCGTTTTAAAAGAGGACAATGTGGTGGAGCGGGATCTTTTGGATACCAGAATCATGGGAATTCTTACAGACCGTCCAAGCCATGTGCAAGAAAAGTTCCGGAAATATTATCAGGAATCTCCTCAAAAGGCTACAGAGTATTTCTATGAATTTAGCCAAAACAATGACTATATTCGTCGCTATCGTATTCGGAAGGATATTCATTTTCATAAGGAAACAGACTACGGTCCTGTGGAAATCAGCATTAACTTAAGTAAACCGGAGAAGGATCCGAAGATGATTGCCCTCCTTGGGAAGATGCAGTCCTCTTCCTATCCGGCTTGCATGCTTTGTAAAGAAAGCGAGGGCTATGGAGGAAGACTGGACTTTCCGGCAAGAGAAAACCATAGAATTATTCCCTTAAACCTGGCAGGGGAGGAGTTTTTCTTCCAGTATTCTCCCTATGTGTATTATCCGGAGCATTGCATTGTTTTCCACAAGGAGCATAAGCCCATGCGGATTTCTGCGGAAATCTTCCCTAAGCTTTTCTCCTTTGTAGAGCAATTTCCCCATTATTTTGTGGGCTCCAATGCGGATCTTCCCATTGTGGGAGGCTCCATCCTTTCCCATGAGCATTTTCAGGGAGGTAACTATAGCTTTCCTATGGAAAAGGCGGAAGTTGAGGAATACTTTACATTGGAAAACTATCCTACTATAAAGGCCGGAATCGTAAACTGGCCCATGTCCGTGATTCGCCTAAGGGGAAAGGATGTTTCGGAGCTATCCTCCTGCGGAACGATGATTTTAGAGCGTTTCCGAAACTATTCCGATCCGGCGGTTTCCCTCCATGCCTTTACGGAGGATACTCCCCACAATACCATTACTCCCATCGCCAGAAGAAGGGGAGAGGATTTTGAGTTGGATTTGGTGCTGAGAAACAACCTTTGTACCAAGGAGCATCCCCTGGGATTGTTCCATCCCCATGAGGAGTATCACCATATTAAGAAGGAAAATATCGGTCTTATCGAAGTCATGGGTCTTGCAGTTCTTCCCGCAAGACTTAAACAGGAGCTGGAGGAGCTGGAAGCAGCGCTTGTTTCCGGAGAAGATTTACGGAAAAAAGAAAGCCTTCAGAAGCATGCGGATTGGGGCGATGAGATTTTAAGAAAATATCCGAAGCTTTCTTCGGAAAATGTCCATGAAATTGTGCAGGAGGAATTGGCCAAGGTTTTCATGGAGGTTCTTTCCTGTGCCGGAATCTTTAAAAGAAATCCTGAAGGAAAGGAAGCTTTCCGTCGTTTTACGGAAGTGATTTCTAAAGCATAATTTTCGAAATAGAAAAAATAGGGCAGTAAGGGAAAGCCCAATATAGGGCAGTAAGGACAAGCTCAAAATAGAGCAGTAAGGAAAAGCCCGGGAAATAAAAAGGAGAAAAATGGCAAAGAGCTATAATGCAGACAGTATTACTGTTTTAGAGGGATTGGAAGCGGTACGAAGAAGGCCCGGAATGTATATCGGATCCATCGGAAGCAAGGGCTTAAATCATTTGATTTATGAGATTGTGGATAATTCCGTAGACGAGCATTTGGCAGGATATTGTACGGAAATATCTGTAACCCTCCATAAAGACGGTTCCTGTACGGTAAGGGATAATGGACGTGGAATTCCTGTTGACCGGCATAAGAAGGGGATTTCTGCGGAAAGAATCGTAATGACTACCCTTCACGCCGGAGGAAAGTTTGATGATAGCTCCTATAAAACCTCCGGAGGCTTACATGGTGTAGGTTCCTCCGTGGTGAACGCCCTGTCCAACTATATGCGGGTCAGGGTTTATCAGAATGGAAAAATTTACGAAGATGAGTATGAAAGAGGGATTCCAAAGACGGAGTTGATTGACGGCCTTTTACCTGTGGTGGGAAAAAGCAAGGAGACAGGTACGGAAACCACCTTTATTCCGGATGACAGCATTTTCGAAAAAACTCGTTTTAAGGAGGAGTGGCTGATGTCCCGCCTCCATGAGACTGCCTACTTAAATCCTACCCTTCACCTTCATTTCCGTGATGAACGGGGAGAGGAAGTTGTCAGCAGAGATTACTACGAGCCGGAAGGACTTCATGCCTTTGTGGCGGAGCTGGTAAAGGATCAGACGAAGATTGTGTCTCCCATCATATCCTTTCAGGGAAAGAGCGGTAAGACAGAGGTGGAGTGTGCCTTCCAGTTCACTGACAGCTTTGAAGAAAATCTTTTGGGCTTTTGTAACGGCATCTATACCCAGGAGGGGGGAACCCACATTGTGGGCTTAAAGACAAAATTTGCTCAAATGATGAATAGCTATGCAAGGCAACTGGGCATTTTAAAGGAGAAGGATCCGAACTTTACCGGAGCGGATACCAGAAATGGTATGGTGGCTGTGCTTTCCGTAAAGTATCCGGAGCCGGTTTTTGAGGGGCAGACCAAAACCAAGCTGGCTTCTTTAGAGGCGGCTAAGGATGTTTCCTCAGTGGTAGGGGAAGAGCTGGAGCGATACTTTGACAGAAACCTGGAAATCGTGAAAGCCATTCTTTCCTGTGCGGAAAAATCCGCCAAGATTCGAAAGCAGGAAGAAAAGGCCAAGGTAAACCTTTTATCTAAGTCCAAGTACAGCTTTGATTCCAACGGAAAGCTGGCTAATTGCATTTCCAAAACGCCGGAGGAATGTGAAATTTTTATCGTGGAGGGAGACAGTGCGGGAGGCTCTGCCAAAACCAGCAGAAACCGCCACACTCAAGCCATCCTTCCTTTAAGAGGAAAGATCTTAAATGTGGAGAAGGCTTCCATGGATAAGGTATTGGCCAATGCGGAAATTAAGACCATGATTAATGCCTTTGGTTGCGGCTTTTCCGAGGGATTTGGAAATGACTTTGATATTTCCAAGCTTCGTTATCATAAAATTATCCTAATGACGGATGCGGATGTGGATGGAAGCCATATTGATACTTTATTACTTACTTTCTTTTATCGCTTTATGCCGGAACTGATTCAGGAAGGGCATATCTATGTTTCCATGCCACCCCTGTATCTTGTGATTCCGGACAATAAAAAAGAAAAGCCCCGGTATTTATATGATGAAAAGGCATTACTTGCTTATCAGAAGAAGCATGGCAGTTCCGGCTATGAGTTAAAGCGCTTTAAGGGGCTTGGAGAAATGAATCCCAAGGAGCTTTGGGAAACGACTCTCAATCCGGAAAACCGAGTGCTGAAGAGGGTGGAAATTGAGGATGCCAAGCTGGCTTCTCAGGTTACCAGTATGCTGATGGGTACGGAGGTGGCTCCCAGAAGAGAGTTCATCTTCACCCATGCTATGGAAGCGGAAATCGATGCATAGAAAGGCTGAGGAAGAGAAAGTATGCCAGAACAAATTTTAACCACGGAATTTTCCGAGGAAATGCAAAAGTCCTATCTGGACTATTCCATGAGCGTAATTACCAGTAGAGCCGTTCCGGATATTCGGGACGGTTTAAAGCCAGTGCAAAGAAGAGTCCTTTTTGATATGGGAGAGTTAAGGGTTTTCCATGACAGACCTACTTTAAAGTCTGCCAGAATCTGCGGTGATACCATGGGTAAATATCACCCCCACGGAGACAGCTCCATCTATGAAACCTTAGTGGTTTTGGCCCAGGGCTTTAAGAAGAATCAGGCCCTGGTGGAGGGACAGGGAAACTTCGGCTCCATTGAAGGAGACTCTGCGGCGGCTCCCCGATATACGGAGGCTCGTTTGGAGAAATTTACGGAGGAGGTCTTACTGCAAGATCTGGCCCTTTCCGTTCCCTTCCAGCCTAACTATGATGGAAAATTAGAGGAGCCGGTGGTGCTTCCCGCTAAGATTCCTTATTTTCTTTTAAATGGTTCTGAGGGTATTGCAGTGGGCATGACCACTTCTACACCTTCTCATAATTTGTCCGAAGTGATTTCTTTGATTCTTTCCTATCTTAAAAATCCGGAGCTTTCCCTTTCGGAAATGCTGGAAATCATGCCGGGACCGGATTTTCCTACCGGCGGAATTGTAGCGAATCAGTCCGAGCTGGAAGAAATCTACCGAAGCGGACAGGGAAGACTTCGTTTAAGAGGTAAGCTCTCCTTTGAGAAAAAGGAAGGTCGTTCCGACAGGGATAAGCTGGTGGTAACGGAGATACCCTATACCATGGTGGGACAGGGCATCAGTAAGTTTATGCAGGATGTAGCGAATCTTTGCGAGGAAAAAAAGATTAATGATATTCTGGATATTTCCAACCAGTCCAATGAACAGGGAATTCGTATCGTTTTAGAGTTAAAGTCCGGAGCGGATATTGAAAAGATAGAAAATATTCTTTATAAAAAGACCAAGCTGGAGGACAGCTTCCCGGTCAATATGTTGGCCATTGCCCATGGAAGACCGGAAACTCTTTCTTTGAAGAGAATTTTAGAAGAATATCTTGGCTTTCAGGTAGAAAGACTGGAGGCGAAGTTCTCCAAATTACTGGAAAAGGAAGAAAGAAAGCGGGAAATCGAGGAAGGTTTGATTTCCGCGGTGGACTGTATCGATGCCATCATTGCACTGCTTCGGGGAGCCAAGAATCATAAGGATGCGAAAACCGCTCTGATGCAGGGGGATTTATCTTTAATCCAGCTAAAGGAAAGGGATGAAGTTTTTCGAAAGACCATAGAGGGTTTCCGATTTACAGATTTACAGGCTCAGGCCATCCTGGATATGCGCCTGTCCAAGCTTATCGGCTTGGAGATTTTGTCTCTGCAAAAGTCCCATAGAGAAAGCCTGAAAAACATTAAAAACTATAAGGAGCTTTTGGGCTCCAAAAAGGTGCTTTATGCTCATTTGGAGCAGGAGCTTCTGCAAATCCAAAAGGATTACGGGAAGGAAAGAAAAACGAAAATCTGTGATGCCCGGGAAGCTGTATATGACGATACTGCCATTGAAGAGATGGATTTATATTATTTGCAGGATCGTTTTGGTTATGTAAAGTGTGTAGACCCGGGTACCTTCCAGAGAAATAAGGAAAGTATTGAGGCGGACTATGCCTATGTACTTCCCTGTAAGAATACGGATCGTCTCCTCTTCTTTACAGATTTAGGAAATATGCACCAGATTAAGATCTTGGATGTTCCGGTTACGAAGTTTAAGGATAAAGGCGTTCCCCTGGATAATCTGAGTAAGTTCTCTGCAGAGCAGGAAAGAGTGGTGGCAGTCTTTATTCGAAAGGTATTAGAGGAAGAAACCCTTCTCTTTGTGACGGAACAGGCTCAGATTAAGAGGGTAAAGGGAGAAGAATTTGCCACCCAGAACCGTCTGGTCCAGGCCACCAAACTGGGAGAAGAGGATAGACTCCTGAGTGTACTGCCTGTTTTGGAAGAGGATATTGTTTTGGAAACGGAGGATTCCTATTTCCTAAGATTCTCTTTATCGGAAGTACCTTTACAGAAAAAGACAGCGAAAGGTGTACTGGCTATGAGTTTGCGGCCTAAGGATTATGTTAAAAAGGTATATTCTCTTGCTACAGAGGAAAATGTGGAGCTGGAAAGTAAAACCCTGAACCTGCAAAGATTAAAGCAGGGAAAAAGAGGGGGAAAGGGTGTAAAGCATAGTTAGGGAAAATACTTTTTTTCATCACCCTGCCATGCTACAATAGAGGCGTTAATGAGGAATAGAGGGAAAAGATATGGAAAAATTTAAAGTAGGTATTTTAGGAGCAACAGGAATGGTGGGACAGCGTTTTGCCACTTTACTGGCAGAACACCCATGGTTTGAGGTGGCTTGTCTTGCCGCCTCTCCAAGATCCAGCGGCTTAACTTATGAAGAAGCGGTAGGGGATCGTTGGAAGCTGGAAGAACCTATGCCTGAGAAATTAAAGAAGGTGGTGGTTAAGGATGTATCCAAGGTAGAAGATGTGGTACAGGGCCTGGACTTCGTTTTCTCCGCTGTGGATATGAAGAAGGAGGAAATCAAAGCCATCGAGGAGGCATATGCCAAGGCAGAGGTTCCGGTGGTTTCCAACAACTCTGCACATCGCTGGACAGAGGATGTTCCCATGGTAGTTCCTGAGATTAATCCGGAGCATTATAAGCTGATTGAAAAGCAGAGAAAGCGTTTAGGAACCAAGAGAGGCTTTATTGCGGTTAAGCCTAACTGTTCCATCCAGTCCTATGCTCCTGCTTTAGCAGCATGGGCAGAATATGAGCCTTATGAGTGTGTAATTTCCACCTATCAGGCTATATCCGGTGCAGGAAAGAACTTTGAGACTTGGCCTGAGATGGTAGGAAATATCATTCCTTATATCGGCGGAGAGGAAGAAAAGTCCGAGAAGGAGCCTCTTCGTGTATTGGGAACTTATACAGAGGACGGCATTAAGCTGAAGGAGGGATTGGTTTTAAGTGCTCAGTGTATCCGCGTTCCTGTTTTAAACGGACACACTGCTACAGTTTCCATTCGTTTCCGGAAGAAGGTTACTAAGGATGAGTTGATTTCCGCTCTTAGAAATTACAAGGGCTTACCCCAGGAGAAGAATTTACCCTCTGCACCGAAGCAGTTTATTCAGTATTTGGAAGAGGACAACAGACCATCTGTTCTTACGGATGTGAATTTTGAAAAGGGAATGGGAATCTCCATCGGAAGATTACGGGAAGATAATCTTTTCGATTTCAAGTTTGTGGGACTGAGCCACAACACCCTTAGAGGGGCAGCCGGCGGTGGAGTACTTTCCGCGGAAACTTTGGTAGAGCTTGGATATATTCAAAAAAGATAAAGTGTAGGGGGTGTGAACGAGGGGGATTTACTTTCTTTTTCACACTCCTTTTTTTCAGGAGGCTTGCTATGCGTATTGAAAAATGTGGTCATTTTGTAGATGAAAGAGAAGTACATCGTTATATTTTGGAAAATAAGAATGGGGTTCAGGCGGTTTTCACCGACCTTGGCGCTGTCTGGCTATCCTTTCTTTTTCCGGATCGTAGCGGGAAATTGGTGGATGTGCTTTTGTCCGTTGAAAACTGGGAAGATTTAATGGAAAACCCGGGACATATGGGAGAGGTGGTCGGAAGAAATGCCAACCGTATTAGTGGGGGACGTTTTCAGCTACATGGGAAAGAATACCATTTGTTTTTAAATGACAAGCAGCATAGCAACTGCCATTCCGGTCCGGAATATTTTGGCAGAAGATTATTTCAGGCAAAGCAAAAGGGAGAAAATTCCATTTGTTTTTCCCTTTTTTCCAAAGATATGGATCAGGGTTTTCCCGGAAATATGGATTTTTCCGTGACCTATGAGTTGACGGAGGATAATGCTTTGCATATTCGCTATAAGGGAAATTCGGATAAGGATACCCTGATGAATTTTACCAACCATGCCTATTTTAATCTATCCGGTCATGACCAGGGAAATATAGCGGAACAAAGTGTTCGAATTTTCGCTTCCCACTATACTCCCTCCGATGAATTTTTGATTCCTACGGGAGAGATTCGTCCTGTTACGGGAACAGCCTTTGATTTCCGAGAGGAAAGACCGATTTTTGAGAAAGCCTTTAAGAAAGATAAGGAGCTTTTGGCGGCAGGGGGCTATGATCATAACTTTTGTGTAGACGGGGAAGCGGGAAGCCTTCGAAAAGCAGCTATAGCTTACTCCAAGAAAACAGCCATTGAAATGTTGGTAGAAACGGATTGTCCGGGAATTCAGTTCTATACCGCCAATTTTTTAATGGCGGAGGATATGGGAAAGGGCGGAGTGAGCTATGAGCCCCATAGCGGATATTGCTTTGAAACCCAGTACTATCCGGATGCCATCAATGTTCCTAACTTTCTTGCCCCTATTGTAGCTGCAGGCTCCACCTACCATTCTGAAACCATCTATCGTTTTCGGCAAAGATTGATTTAAATATACTAAGAAGGAATTTATAGAAAATATAGAGATTTCATGTCAAATACAGATGTAGGAAAGAAAAAAAATTTATATATTGCGGAGAAACCTTCTGTAGCCAAGCAATTTGCGGAAGCCCTGGGGGTAAATACCAACTCTTCCGGAAGAAGAGGCTATATTGAGGCGGGAGAACATATCTTTACCTGGTGTGTAGGACATCTGGTCAGTATGAGCTATCCGGAGGTTTATGATGAGAAGTACAAGAGTTGGCGTATGGAAACCCTTCCCTTCCTTCCCAAGGAATTTCTTTATGAGGTGATTCCTTCCGTTAAAGAGCAATTTCAACAGGTTACAGGCCTGATGGAACGGGAAGATATCGGCTGCATTTATGTTTGTACCGACTCCGGACGGGAGGGGGAATACATTTACCGTTTGGTAGCCTCTTTTTGCAAGAATTTAAAGGCGGAGGAAAGACGAGTTTGGATTGATTCACAAACTAAGGAAGAGATTCTTCGAGGCATACGGGAAGCAAAGCTAGAATCCGCCTATGATTCTTTAGCCAAAGCCGCCTATTTACGAGCCAAGGAAGATTATCTTATGGGAATTAATTTTTCCAGAGTATTGACCTTAAGGTATGGCAGAGCTTTGGCAAAAAGCCTTGGCAAGGAAAAAAGTGCTCTGATTGCCGTGGGACGAGTGATGAGCTGCGTTTTGGCTATGATTGTCCAAAGAGAGTGGGAAATCCGTCGTTTTCAAAAGACTGTCTTCTATAAAGCTCTGGGGGATTTTTCCCTGGAAGAGGGAGGGGAAGCCGGTCTTCTTTGTGAGTTTCGAAGCAGAGAGGAAAGCCCTTATTATAAAGAGAAGGATTTATACAAAAATATCGGCTTTCTGCTAAAGGAAAAGGGAGAGGAATTTTTGGGGATATTTTCTCCACTACCCAGGGAAGGAAGAGTGACTGCTCTGGAAAAAAAGAAGGAAAGTAAAAATCCTCCATTGCTCTATAATTTGGCGGAGCTCCAAAACGAATGCTCAAAGTCTTTAAAAATCAGTCCTGACGAGTGTTTAAAGCTTGTACAGGAGCTTTATGAGAAGAAAATGTGTACCTATCCCCGTACGGATGCCAGAGTATTATCCACTGCAGTAGCTAAGGAGATCGAGAAAAATATTCAGGGACTTTTGTCTTTTTCCCCCTATGCAAAGTATGCCAAAGAGGTTCTTGCTATGGACAGTGTGAAATCCATTGCCCGTTCCCGCTATACAGACGACAAAAAGATAACGGATCACTATGCCATTATTCCTACGGGACAGGGAGCAGGACAATATAATTCCCTTTCCTATCAGGGAAAGAGGGTGCTGGACTTTATTATTCGTCGTTTCTTGTCTATTTTTTATCCTGCCGCAGAGTACAAAAAGATAGCTTTAGAAATTGAAGTTTCGGGAGAATGCTTTGTTGCCAACGAAAAAGTATTGACTAAGGATGGTTATCTTTGCCTTTATCAAAAGAAAGATAAGGATAAAGAGACTTCTCCGGCAGATTCCACCGGTAGTGGCAATGGCCAGGGGGCTGAGGAAACGGAATCAGAGGAAGCGGTCACGGAAAGCGGCAATCCCAAGCTTTCCGAACTGAAAAAGGGCGCCAAGCTTTATTTACAGGAGCTTAAGCTAAAGGAGGGAGAAACCCAGCCCCCTAAGCGATATACCTCCGGAAGTATGATTCTGGCCATGGAAAATGCGGGAAAGCTGATAGAAGATGAAGAGCTTCGTGCCCAGATAAAGGGTTCCGGTATAGGAACATCCGCTACCAGAGCCGGAATTTTAAGCAAGCTTGAGAAAAATGAATATATTCATTTGGAAAAAAAGAATCAACAATTGAGCCCCAGCGAACTGGGAGAAAAGATTGTGCAGATTCTTTCCAAATCCATACCGGCTTTATTGAATCCCACTCTTACCGCCTCTTGGGAGAAGGGGCTTTCCTATGTGGAGGGAGGAGAAATTTCGGAAGAAGAATATATGCGGAAGCTGGAAGCCTTTGTAGAAAAGAATACCAATAAGGTAAAGAGTTTATAAAGTAAAATGCCGGACATCCAATAATTTAAAGAGTAAAGAGTAAAGAGTTTATAGAAGTATCGACTTGTGATTTTGCGACAAAGAGAGGAGCAATGATGAAAAAGAAGGACTTGGAATGTAAAGCTTTTTATCCATCCTTAGAGGAACCTTACCAATCCCTTTTTGAAGGATGTCAATATCCCTGGGAGGCCTTACCGAAGATTAAAACCTGGATTTCCGCTATGCAGGGAAAGCTTCCTTCAGGCTTTCAAGAAGTGAAAAAAGGAGTTTTTGTCCATGAGAGTGTAAAGCTTTATCCCAATGTATATCTGGGGGAGAATATTATTATTATGGCGAACTGCGAAGTCCGTCCGGGAGCCTTTTTACGGGAAAATGTATTTGCCGGAGAGGGCTGTGTCTTAGGAAATAGCTGTGAATTTAAAAATGCGGTTCTTTTCCCCCATGTGCAAACTCCTCATTACAACTATGTGGGGGATTCCATTTTAGGAGAATACTCTCATCTGGGAGCAGGGGCATTAACCTCCAATGTAAAATCCGACAAGACCCTGGTAAAGGTTCATGCAGAAGACGGAGAGCTTGAAACAGGCTTAAAGAAATTTGGAGCCATTGTGGGAGAACAGGTGGAAGTAGGCTGTCAGTCCGTACTGAATCCGGGAACCATACTTTGCTCTCATTCCAATATTTATCCCTTATCTCCGGTACGGGGTATTGTTCCTCCTAAACATATTTATAAAGATAAGAACAATATTGTACAAAAAGAAGAGAGATAGAATTAAGAACAGAAAAAATGCATCGTATTGGGGCGTTGATAAAGAATGGGTCTTCTTTCTTGAAAGCATAAAAGAATTAGAAAAGACTTGAAAAAGAAAATACTCTGTACTATCGTCTTAACGGAGTAAAGATTACCAGCACCCTGGATTAGAACAATAGGAAAGGAAAAGCCATGAACGAATTTGGAGAGAATGTAATTATTTTAGATCATCCCTTAATCACCCATAAAATTTCCATTTTAAGGGATAAGAACACCGGAACCAATGAATTTCGTCAGTTGGTGGAAGAGATTGCTATGTTGATGGGATTCGTGGCTTTGTCCGACCTTCCCATGACGAAAATGCCGGTGGAGACCCCTATCGAAAAGACGGAGACTTTGGTTATTGCCGGACGAAAGCTGGCCATTGTTCCTATCTTAAGAGCGGGACTGGGAATGGTTTCAGGACTTACGGCACTGGTTCCTTCCGCAAAGATTGGACATATCGGTTTGTACAGAGATGAAACAACCCATAATCCGGTGGAATATTTCTGTAAATTGCCAAACCCCATCGAAGAAAGAATCATTGTGGTTTGCGATCCCATGCTGGCTACCGGCGGTTCCGGAGTGGATGCCATCAGCCAGATTAAAAAGCACGGAGGAAAGAAAATTAAATTTGTTTGTATTATTGCCGCTCCTGAAGGCGTAAAGAAGCTTCACGAAGCCCATCCGGACGTACAAATATATGTGGGTAATCTGGATCGGGAGTTAAATGAAAATGCCTATATCTGCCCGGGCTTGGGAGATGCCGGAGATAGAATTTTCGGTACAAAATAGGAATAAGAGAAAATCGCAAGAAGCGAATTATAATAAGCTAGTTGAATAAGTTAATCGAATAAGCATATTGTAAATAAGCGGATTGTAAATAGGCTATAGAATTATATAGGACTGGAAAATGGCATAAAAAAAGGAGAGATTTCTCTCTCCTTCATGCCGCCAGCCGGACTCGAACCGGCACGGTTTCCCGCTTGATTTTGAGTCAAGTGCGTCTGCCATTCCGCCACGGCGGCAAGAACAGAACCTAGGTTACCACTTTTTTCTTTTCTTTGCAAGTCCTTTATCAAGAAAATGGGAGAAAAATGAATTGTTTAGAGGCCAGAAAATATATTAATGATTTTATCCAGGGCAACTGGGAAGAGGAACAATGTGAGTCCTTTTTGGAGCATATGGAATCCTGCAAAGATTGTCGGGAAGAGCTTAGAATTACCCATATGATCTATGAGGGATTGCAGAGCTTAGAGGGAGAACAGGAAGAGCTGCAGCTGGAAAAATCCTATCAAAACTTAATAGAAGAAGCCAATTTCTTTATCTTCCAAAACCATTTTTTCAGGGGACTGAGAATTGTGGTACATTCCCTTCTTTTTTGGGCAGTTTTCTTTTCTGCCTGGTATAGTTTGTACGGATTTATAGGATAGGAGTAAGGCATTGAAAAGAGAGAAAATCTTATTAATTGATGGTCATAGTATATTAAGCAGAGCCTTCTATGGGGTTCCTTTTTTAAACAATAAAGAGGGAATTCCCACCAACGGAATCTATGGCTTTTTAAACATTTTGTTTAAAGAGATAGAGCTGGAAGAGACAGAATATGTGGCTGTGGCCTTTGATGTTCCAAAGCCCACTTTTCGCCATAAGCTATTTCCGGAATATAAGGGTACCAGAAAGGGAATGCCAGAGGAACTGAAGGAACAGGTTCCTTTATTGCAGGAGCTTTTACGGAAAATGCATATGCCTCTCCTGATGATGGAGGGCTTTGAAGCGGATGACATTCTGGGAACCGTTGCCAAGCAAATGCAGGCAGAGGGGAAGGAAGTAGTGGTAGTTTCCGGAGACCGGGATCTGTTACAACTGTCCGATGAACATATAAAAATCAGTATTCCCAAAACCTCTAAGGGGGAAACTAAGGTTTTTTCCTATTATCCCAAGGATGTGGAGGAGGAATGGGGGGTAAGCCCCATAGAGTTTATTGATTTAAAGGCTCTCATGGGAGACAGCTCCGACAATATACCGGGAGTTCCGGGAATGGGAGAAAAAACCGCTACATGGATTATTCAAAAGTATAAAAGTATCGAGGAAGCCTATGCCCATGCAGAGGATTCTGAATTTAAAGTGCCCAGAAAACCAAGTGCCGGAAAGGACCTTAAGGAGCATTTTGAACTGGCGAAGCTCTCCAAGGAGCTTGCCACCATCAATATTCATGTGCCTATTAGCTTAAATTTTTCCGATTGTAAGTGGGAAAACTATGCTAATTCCGAAAGTAAGGAATTGATTCGAAAGTGGGAATTCCGTTCCCTTTATTCCCGTTTTGAAGAGGAGGAGAGTACAGCGGAGAAAAAACTTAGTCTTCCTGCGTGGAAGGATGTTACAGATCCTTATCTTGCCAAAATTGCCTTTAAGGATGCAAAAAAACAAAAATCAGCCGGCATTTTTATGCAAGCAGATCCATCCGATGGGGGAAAGCTGTATGTTTATCTCTGCCTTTCCGACACAAGACTCTATCGTATCCCTCTGTCCCTTTGCGAAGAAGAGCTCACAGAGCTTCTGAAGGAGGGAGAATATTTCACCCTGCAGTTAAAGGATCAGTACCATCTTTGGGAGGAGCTTTTAGAGGGTGAAATTCATGATTTATCTCTAGGAGCTTACCTTTTGAATCCTTTAAAGGATTCTTATGCCTATGATGACTTAGCCAGAGATTATATGGACCTTGTACTGCCGGGAAAGAAGGAGCTTCAAAATACCGCTGAAGAGGGGCTATATTCCGCCTTTGTTTCTTGGCAGGCTAAAAATAGAATTTTTCAGGAGCTGAAGGATACAGAGCAGTGGGAATTGTATAGGGATGTGGAAGAGCCTTTGGTGCCTGTACTTTACCGTATGGAGAAGGCAGGAATTTTAGTAGATAAGGAGGCTCTTCTGTCCTACGGAGAAGAGCTTAAGAAGAATATTGCCATGCTGCAGGAAGAAATCTATGCTATGGCAGGGGAAGAATTTAATATTAATTCTCCTCAACAGCTTGGGGGAATCCTTTTTGAGAAAATGCAGCTTCCCGGAGGAAAGAAGACGAAGACCGGATATTCCACTGCGGTGGATGTTTTAGAAAAATTACAAGAAGACTATCCTATTGTAGAGAAAATCTTAAAATACAGAACCTATTCCAAGCTAAACTCCACCTATGCGGAAGGATTAAGCAATTATGTGGGAGAGGACCAAAGAATTCACGGAAGCTTCCAGCAGATGGTAACGGCCACAGGAAGGCTTTCTTCCACTGAACCGAATTTACAGAACATTCCGATTCGTACGGAGATGGGAAGGGTATTCCGTTCCGTTTTTATTCCTAAGGAGGGATCTGTTTTTCTGGATGCGGACTATTCCCAGGTAGAGCTTAGACTTTTAGCTTCTTTGTCCAAGGATGAAAAACTGATTGAAGCCTACAGGAAGGATGCGGATATTCATAGAGTAACCGCCTCCGAAGTGTTCCACGTGCCTTTGGAAGAGGTAACGCCGGAGCTTAGAAGAAATGCCAAGGCGGTGAACTTCGGTATTGTCTACGGCATTTCCGCCTTCGGGCTTTCCGAAGGCTTAAGCATCTCCCGGCAGGAGGCCAAGGAGTATATTGAGCGATATTTTACAAGCTATCCCAAAGTTAAGGAATATTTAGACGGAGAAGTAGCCTTTGCCAGAGAACATTCCTTTGTGAAGACCCTTTTTGGCAGACGCAGACCTTTACCGGAGATTCATGCCTCCAACTTTATGAGAAGAAGCTTTAGTGAGCGTGTAGCCATGAACGCTCCTATTCAGGGAACTGCTGCGGATATTATCAAAAAGGCTATGGTGATTGTAGATCAAAAGCTAACAGAAAAGAACTGTCAAAGCCGTATTGTTCTTCAAATCCATGATGAGCTCTTATTGGAAGTTGTAAAGGAGGAGCTGGAGACCGTAAAGGATATTCTGGTTTCCGCTATGGAACATGTAGTTTCTCTACCGGTTCCCTTGATTGTAGAGGCTACTGTAGGAAATAACTGGGATGAGGCTCACTAAATGGAAATCGAAAAGAAGGATTTAATGCCCCTTAGCTTTTTGAAAAAGGAAAGATATACTGCTTCCTTTCAGGGAATGCGGTATTTTATGGAAAAAAAGGAAGAAGAAGGGGAGAATCATTTGTTGGTAGCCTGCTGGCCGGAGCCCTTTGCCTTTGCTTATACGAAAGAAGAGGAGAAAAGCTATAAAAGCTTTCCCTTTACGGAGGAAGGCTTGGAAGAAGCCAGGGCTTATTTAATGGAGGAATGGGAAAGGCGGAAAGGGTGAAGAAGGAAATCATTGGGGTAATCGGAGGGATTGCCAGCGGAAAATCCACCGTACTTTCCATCCTCCAAGGGGACTTTTCCTATCGTATTTTACGAATGGACGAGTTGGCTAAAGCATTATATCAAGAAGAAGCTGTTTTAAGAGAAATAAAAAAGCTTTTGCCCGCTTCGGTATTTACAAAGGAGGGAGCTTTATCCTTTTCAAGACTTAGAACTCTGCTGTTTACTGAGCCGGAGAGAAAGAAGCATTTGGAAGAATTGATTCATCCTTTGGTTTTTCAAGAAGTATCTAAAGAAATAGAGCGGGTAAGACTGCTGGGAGAAAAGCTTGCAGTGGAGACGGCTTTGCCCAATCAGGATTTTCTTTCTCAATGTGACCTGATTTTTTATCTGGATGCATCGGAGGAAACACGTTGTAAACGGCTAATAGAAAGTCGGGGACTGGAGAAAGAAGAAGCCTTTCAGATTATTCACAGCCAAAGCGTTGAGCGCTTTAAAGAGCAGGCACAACTAGTAATTAATACGGAAGAGAGTATAGAAAGAGTAAGAGATGAGATTTGCCAGTATTTCCAGCGGATCTAGCGGAAATGTAAGTTTTGTTTCCTCCGGATCCCACCATATCCTTTTGGATGCGGGGGTAGGAATCCGGAGTATAGAGTCGGCATTAAGAGGCCTGGATATATCCTGTAAAGATATTGAGGGAATCTGTGTTACCCATGAACATATCGATCATATTAAGGCCATAGGAAGCCTTTGCAGAAAATACACTATCCCCGTTTATGCCACCCTGGGAACATTACAGGGAATTTTACTTTGTGATGCCATGAAAGAGTTCCCCAAGGAGCTTTTACGACCTATTCTAAAGGATGAAAGCTTTCAAATCGGAGATCTTTCCGTCTTACCCTTCAGTGTTTCTCATGATACCAGAGATCCTGTGGCTTATCGGGTGAGCTGTGGAGAAAAATCTGTGGCGGTGGTTACGGATTTAGGTTGTTATGATGAGTACACAATCTCTCATTTACAAAAGCTGGATGTTCTGCTTCTGGAGGCCAATCATGATGTTACTATGGTGGAAAAAGGACCCTATCCTATGGCATTAAAAAGAAGAATTTTATCCAATGTGGGTCACCTTTCCAATCTTCATAGTGGAGAGTTGTTAAAGGAACTGGTACATCCCGACTTAAAAAAAGTATTTCTGGGGCATCTCAGTGCGGAAAACAATGATCCGGACCTGGCTTTGGCTACCGTGAAAAAAGAGGTAAAGGAGCCGGAATTGGAGATAGCTTTGGCAAAACGTTCCGCTTTATCGGATTGTGTGGAGTGGTAATCATGATCAATGGGAAAAAAGTAGCCGGTGTAGTCAGTGAGTTTAACCCCTTTCATAAGGGACATGAATACTTACTCCGGGGTATTCGGCAGGATTTTCAGGCGGAGTATATTGTAACCGTAATGTCGGGAGACTTTGTACAAAGGGGAGAACCTGCTTTTTTTTCAAAATTCGAAAGGGCGGAGAAGGCGGTAAACAAGGGAATAGACCTTGTTATCCAACTGCCGGTTCTTTATTCCCTGGCCTCCAGTGAATATTTTGCTTACGGAGCCATTAAGATTTTGGAAGAGCTTTCCTTTGTGGATATATTGGTTTTCGGCTCGGAATCCTACGATTTAAATAGGCTTAGAAGCCTTGCCAGGTTTTTTCTTCGAGAGAAAGAGGGGCAGGAAAAGGAATATCAAAAACAATTAAAGGAATTTATGGCAAAGGGAAATTCTTATCCCAGGGCGAGAGAAATAGCTTTGGAAGCTTTTTTTACGGGGGAAATTTTGGCCAATGACGGTTTGGGAATTTCCTACTTAATGGCTTTAGAGAGACTTCATTCTTCTATGGATGTGGGAATCATTCGGAGAAACTTGCACCTTGCTTCCGCCCACAGTATCCGAAAGGATATTCGGGAAAGCTGCGGAAAGGATTGTGATCACCCTTGCTATACAGAAGCGGAGAAGCTCTATCCTTTTCTTCGCTATCGTTTAATGGAATTAAAAAGAGATAAGATTGCTTTGGATTCTTTTTGGGATGTATCTTCTGATCTGGCAAATAGAATAGAAGCTTCTTTTGCGAAAAAACTTCCTTTTACGCAGTGGATTCAATATCTTAAAGGGAAAAATTATACTTATAGCAGAGTAAGCAGGTCTCTACTCCATATTCTTTTGGATATAAGAGAAGAAGAGGCAAGAGAAGAATTGGATAAAGTCTCTCCCTATTACAGAATTTTAGCCGCAAGCAGCTTAGGGAGAGATTTGCTGTCTCACCTTCCTCCAAACAGCATTTTTCGATTAGGAAATGCTCTGAAGGAGCATCCTGAATGGGAAAATATAAGGCTGATGAAGTGGGATTTATTTGCGGGACAATTATTTCAGGAAATCTACCTGACAGGAAGAGAAGAACGACGTGAAAAGTTCATAAAATTGTGATAGTATAAAGACAAGAAGGAGGTAGTAAGAATGAAGCTGGTTTATGCCATAATACGGAATGATAATGAAGATGATGTAACTTCCGCTTTAATGCAGGAAGGCTTTACGGTAACCAGGCTATCTACGACTGGTGGCTTTTTAAGAAAGGGAAGTACTACTTTAATGATTGCCCTTCAGGACGAACAGCTGGAGCAGTGTATTGATATCATTAAACAGCAAAGTGGAAGTCGTCAGGAAATCACTGTAAACATGCCCTATGTTTCCGGTTCCAGTCTGATGAATTACACCACCATGCCCATGAATGTGGAGATTGGCGGCGCAACCATTATGGTTGTTCCTTTGGAACGTTTCGAAAAATACTAAAATATGTTTAATTAAAAGGGAAGGATATTGGATATAGTATACAAAAATATGCAATGTTCTTTAGAACTTCCCTTTTTTACTCTCTCTTCCTTTGCTATAATGGCAAGGAAGAGTTTTATCATGTCAGAAAAAGGAGAGAATATGTCATTTATTGAGGATGTAAAAGCAAAAGCAAAGGCAAAGCAGAAGACCATCGTATTACCGGAATCTGAAGACAAGAGAGTTCTTCAGGCGGCAGAACAGATTCAGAAAGAGGGATTTTCCCGCTTGATTCTTCTTGGAGAGAAGGAGCAGGTGGAGAAGGATGCCAAAGCTTGGGGAGTAGACCTTTCCGGTATTGAAATTGTGAACCCGAAGACTTATGCCAAGTTAGACGAATATGTTTCTACCCTGGTAGAACTTAGAAAGTCAAAGGGGATGACGGAAGAAGAGGCAAGAAAGCTTCTGACAGAAAGCAACACCTATTTTGGTGTTATGATGGTTAAGAAGGGAGAGGCTGACGGTTTGGTTTCCGGAGCGAACCACTCTACCGCGGATACCCTCCGTCCATCTCTTCAGATTTTAAAGACCAAGCCGGGCACAAAGCTTGTTTCCGCTTTCTTTGTTATGGTTGTTCCTGATTGTGAATACGGAGAGAAGGGAACCTTTGTCTTCTCTGATTGCGGTTTAAATCAAAACCCGACTTCTGAAGAGCTGGCAGCAATTGCAGAGTCTTCCGCAGAGTCCTTCCGTTTCTTGGTAGGGGCTGAGCCTAAGGTGGCTATGCTGTCTTACTCCACCATGGGATCTGCAAAGCATGAAGAGGTTACCAAGGTACAGGATGCTACTAAGATTGTGAAAGAGAATAATCCGAATCTTTTAGTGGATGGAGAATTACAGTTGGATGCCGCTTTGGTTGAATCCGTAGCCAGCTTAAAAGCTCCCGGCTCCAAGGTGGCAGGTCATGCCAATACCTTGATTTTCCCGGATTTAGATGCAGGAAACATCGGCTATAAGCTTGTGCAGAGATTGGCAAAGGCTGAAGCTTACGGACCCATGACTCAGGGAATTGCAAGACCGGTTAATGACTTATCCCGTGGATGTAATGTTGCCGATATTGTAGGTGTTGTTGCGATTACTGCAGTGCAGTGCCAACTTTACGATAATAACTAATTATTGGGAGGAACTATGAAAATTTTAGTAATTAACTGTGGATCATCTTCTTTGAAGTATCAGCTTATTGATATGGAGGGAGAGACCGTAATGGCCAAGGGACTTTGCGAAAGAATCGGTATTCCCGGTTCCAGATTAAAGCACGAGGTTCCCGGAAAAGAAGATTATGTGGTTGAAACAGATCTTCCGGACCATTCTGTGGCAGTGAAGCTGGTTTTTGATGCACTGACAGGAGAGTATGGTGTGGTTAAGTCCGTTGATGAAATCGGTGCAATCGGACATCGTGTACTGCATGGCTCCAATCGTTTCACGGAAAGTATTATTGTAAATGATGAAGTAAAGAAAGTTATCCGGGAGTGCTTTGACTTAGGCCCCTTACATAACCCGGCAAACTTAATGGGAATTGAGGCTTGTGAAAAAGTTGTTCCCGGTAAGAAGAATGTAGCGGTTTTCGATACTACCTTCGGTATGACCCTTCCGGAGAAGGCATATTACTATGCTATTCCTAAGGAATACTATGATAAGTACGCGATTCGTCGTTACGGCTTCCATGGTACCAGCCATGCCTACGTTTCTCAGGAAACCATTCGTTTCGGCGGTTTGGATCCGGAGAAGGCAAAGGTTATCGTATGTCATTTAGGTAACGGTGCTTCCATCTCCGCATCTATCGGTGGCAAGGCTGTAGATACTTCCATGGGACTTACCCCGTTGGAAGGTCTGATTATGGGTACCCGTTCCGGAGATATCGATGGAGGAGTAATCCAGTTTATTGCCAACCACGAGAATAAAACTGTTGATGAAGTTTTAAATATTTTGAATAAGAAGTCCGGTGTATTGGGAATGACCGGTATTTCTTCCGATTTCCGTGACATTGAGAATGCCGCTGAAGAAGGAAATCACATGGCAAAAGTAGCTCTTGATGCATTTCGTTACAGAGTTGCCAAGTATATCGGTTCTTATGTAGCAGCTATGAACGGTGTGGATGCCATTTCCTTTACAGCAGGTGTGGGAGAGAATGATAAGGTAACAAGACAGATTGTTATTGATGAGTATTTCTCTTATCTTGGTGCTAAGATTGATCCGGAAAGAAACAATGTTCGCGGAAAAGAGCGTTTAATTTCCACTGATGATTCCAAGGTTAAGATTTTCTTGATTCCTACCAATGAAGAATTGGCTATCGCAAGAGATACAAAGCGTTTGATTGAAGCTTAAATTAGGCATAATTTTTTCGCTTTCCTTTAGATTTTGCTTGCATTTTACTGAAAACTAGTGTATCTTTACACGAGTGTGTTTTTCTAATGTAAAGCATAGCCCAAATTCACCGATTCAAACTCGGTTAAGACAGGAGGTGTAAATATGTCTATTTGTCCAAAGAATAAATCATCCAAAGCCCGCAGAGATAGCAGAAGAGCAAATTGGAAGATGGGTGCAACAAACCTTGTAAAGTGCTCTAAGTGTGGTGCATTGGTTATGCCTCACAGAGTTTGTAAGGCTTGTGGTTCTTATAATAAGCGCGAGATTATTACTGTAGAGGACTAAGAATTAAAGGGAGCTTCATAAGAAGCTCCTTTTCTTATGGCTTACAGTTATGTAACAACTGAATTTATGGTACTTTCGTATAGAAATAGTAGAATGGTTAGAGCTCTCTTTTCTGTTTTTAGGGAAAAACAAAAATAATTCCTAAAATTACTAGACTTGTGCACAATCTAATGATAAACTACCCTTCGAGCGTAAGCTTAACACTTAAGTTTAAAGAAAAAGGAGAGAATATCATGAAGAAATATGTATGTACAGTATGTGGTTATATCTATGATCCTGAAGTAGGAGAGGAAAGTGCAAATGTTGCAGCGGGAACAGCTTGGGAAGATGTTCCTGAAGATTTTCTTTGCCCCTTATGCGGTGTAGGAAAGGATCAGTTCGAGCCATCAGAGGAGTAAAAGATGTATTCATGCAGAAAACTTAGAGATGATTTAGTATATGTTGGAGTAGAAGATAGAAGACTGCATCTGTTTGAGAATTTGTTTCCATTGGACAGAGGCGTAAGCTATAATTCCTATCTTTTACTGGATGAAAAGACCGTTTTGTTGGATACCTGCGACCAAACCGTTTCTCGCCATTTTATTGAGAATATAGAGTTTGCCCTTGCGGGAAAGGCCTTGGATTATCTGGTAATCAATCATATGGAGCCGGACCATTGCGGGAGCATTCAGGACTTGTACGAAAAATATCCAAAGCTTTCCATTATTTCCAATGCTAAAACTTTTCAGATGCTGGATCAGTTTTATCAGATGACTATTCCTGCAGACAGAAAGGTGGAAGTGAAGGAAGGCGATGAGTTTTCTGTAGGAAGACATACCCTTAAGTTTGTCTTTGCACCTATGGTACACTGGCCTGAGGTTATGTTTACCTATGATATGACGGACAAGACCTTATTCTCTGCAGACGCCTTTGGTGTTTTCGGTTGCAACAACGGCAACATCCTTGCCCACGAGCAAAGATATAAGGATAAGGATTTTCTGGATGATGCCAGACGTTATTATTCCAATATTGTTGGAAAGTACGGCCCTCAAACCCAGGCGGCTTTAAAAAAGGCCTTAAGTCTGGAAGTAGAGATGCTTTGTCCTTTACATGGACCGATTTGGACGGAAGACCTTTCTTTTATCATTGATAAATATGACAAATGGTCCCGTTATCTTCCGGAAGAGAAGGCCGTTGTGATTCTGTATAATTCCGTTTATGGCAATACAGAAACCGTCGTAGACCATTTTGCATTAGAGCTTGGTATTCGTGGAGTTAAGAACATCAAAGCCTACGATGTATCCAAGACGGATGTATCCTATTGCATTGCAGAATGTTTCCGTGCCAGTCATCTGGTATTTGCGGGAACAACCTATAACAATAACCTTTTTCCGAAGATGGAAAATCTCATTACCGACATGAAGAATCTGAATGTGCAGAATCGAAAGATTGCTATTTTGGAAAATGGAAGCTGGGCTCCTCAAAGCGGTAAGCTGATGAAGAAAGCCTTTGATGAGATGAAAAATATGAGCTATATCGGCGACATTCTTACTGTAAAGTCCGCATCCGTGGATCGCAGCGCTTTAGAGAAGTTGGCTGATGAGGTAGCTGATTCCGTATTAGGAAAAGAATAAAACTTGCACAATACCGAGTTTTCTGATGAATCGGAAAAGCCGGATATATCATCTGTTTCCGGAGTGTATTCATTAAGCTTTAACGCGGAAAAAAGGGTTTTAAAAATCAAAAATAGAAATTTTCGGCAATATAGGTCTGAATACGAGGCAGTCTGAGCACGACGGTACTTGCGAAAAACAAGAGAAACGCAGTTTTTCGCTTAGTATCCGCTTCGTGGCGAAGCTAGCGAGAGCGTGCCTCGTTTCAGGCCTATATTGATTAGAAAATTATTTTGATTTTTAAAACTTTTTTTATTTAAGGAATATCTTCGAGAGAATTTCAGACTTATCCAACAGCGGAAAATCATCCAATCCCAATTTTTCTTGTAATATAGGGGTAAAGTGATATAATTATCCTGTGTTTTAGGCAAAAAGTGGGAGGATTATGAGAAAATATATTTCTTTTCTTTTCCTTTTTCTTCTTACCTTCAGCTTATTAAGTTCCTGTAAGACTCCGGAGCCTTTACAGTACAATGTAAACAAAACCCCGGAGCTGAAACAGTACGAATCTGAATTACAAGCGGAATCTTTGTATAAAGAATCCCTGGCACAGGAAAGCTTGTTGGCTAAGGAAAAGGCGGAAGAGGAGGAGAAAGCAAAAGAGGCCTTGATTTGGAAGAAAAAAGATATTCAGAAGGACAGGGTAAAGGTAAAGGGAATTTATATTACAGACCTTACCGCCGGTTCTCCGAAAATGGAGGATATCTTATCGAAAATGAAGGATACTGAGCTGAATGCTTTAGTCATTGATATTAAAAATGATAACGGACAAATCGTATATCAGATGAATAATGGCGGACAGCAGGAGTTCTACAATACGACGAATATCGTCAAAGACTTACCGGCATTGCTAAAAAAATGCCATGATCAGGGACTGTATTTAATTGCTCGTTTGGTTTGTTTTCGCGACCCTGCCATGGGAGAAGTTCATCCGGAATGGATGAATCAGAAGGCGGATGGAAGCTTATTTAAAGATAATAGCGGGATGACCTGGATTAATCCTTATAAAAAAGATTATTGGGATTATATTGCTTCTGTGGCGGAACGTTGTGCTGATGACGGATTTGATGAAATTCAGTTGGATTACGTTCGATTTTGTACCGAGAAGGGTATGAAGGAAGTGCAGTACCCGGAAGAAGCAGAGACCAATAAAACCCAAATTATTACAGAATTTGTACAGTATATGTCAGATCGTTTAGCGAATAAACAAGTCTTTTTTTCTACGGATGTTTTTGGAACCATTATAGGTTCCTATGTGGACAGTACCGCTGTTGGACAGGATTATTCGGATATGGCAGCTTCCGTGGACTATATGTGTCCTATGATTTATCCCTCTCACTATGGAGACGGAAATTTCGGTATAGAACATCCGGATACGGATCCCTACAAAACGATTTACTCTGCTTTAAGGTCATCTCAGAAGGAACTGGCTTTGGTGAAAAGCGGAGACAACTATCAGGCAACGGTTCGTCCCTGGCTACAGGGCTTTACAGCATCCTATCTACAGCATTATATTCCTTATGAAAAGGAACAATTCCGGGCACAAATTCAGGCTGTATACGATAGCGGATATGATGAATGGCTGTTTTGGAATGCGGGAAGTAATTATGATTTTTCCTATTTCTATACCAAGGAAGAGGGAGCATCGGTACAATCCGAAGCTAAGACGGATCAGGAAGGAAATAATGGATAAGAAAAACTTTGATAAAGAGTTTATTATTGAAGAAGAGTTGAAAAAACTCCCGGCAATGCCGGGAGTTTATTTAATGCATGGCGATATGGATGAAGTGATTTACGTTGGAAAAGCGAAAATTCTGAAAAACAGAGTCAAACAATATTTTCAAAAATCCACGAAAAAATCCGTGAAAATTCAACAGATGGTCGCTCAAATCCGACGCTTTGAATATATTGTTGTGGATTCAGAGATAGAGGCTTTGGTGCTGGAATCCAATCTGATTAAAGAATATAAGCCCCGCTATAACACTCTGTTAAAGGATGACAAAGCCTATCCCTATATTCGATTAAGTGTGGAAGAGCCATATCCCAGGCTTTTTGCCTCCCGTAATAAGAAGATTAAGAGTTCAAAATATTACGGCCCCTACGCTTCTATGGAGCGGGTCAATGAGGTGATTGAGTTACTCAGAAAAACCATGCATATTCGGAATTGTAATAAAGTATTTTCGGAGGATAATCCTTTAACCCGCCCTTGCATTTACTATGATATGGGACAATGCCTGGGACCTTGTGTTTTAAAGCAGACCAAGGAAGAATACAGAGCCTCCATTCCGAAACTTACAGAGTTTTTATCCGGAAAAACCGAAGCAACCCTTAAGGAATTGGAAGAGAAGATGTTGGAAGCATCCGAGCGTTTGGACTTTGAAAAAGCTATGGAATTTCGAGATTTGATTCAGGCAATTCAAAGTTTACAAAACAAACAAAAGATTACTGCTTTGGACGGTGAGGACAGGGACATTATAGGATTACGAAGAGACCACAGTGACTGTATTGTGCAGATTTTCTTCGTTCGTGACGGAAAAATTATTGGCAGAGATCACCAGTTTTTGCGAATCGACGAAGAACAAAGTGATGGAGAAATCTTAGCCAGCTTTTTACAACAGTTTTATAACGGTACACCTTTTATTCCAAAGGAAATCCATTTACCCGTTGAGCTTCCGGATCAAAAGATTTTGGAAGAATGGTTAAGCTATGTGAAGGGAAAGAAGGTTTATATTCTGGTTCCCAAGCAAGGAGATAAAGAGAAGCTGGTGGAGCTGGCAGGAAAGAATGCAGGCATTTTGATGCTTCGCTATGTAGAAAAATACAGAATGGAGGAAAAGAAGCGAAAAGAAGCTTTGGAGGAACTGAAAAATGCCTGTGGGCTTCCGGATATTCCTAAAAGAATCGAATCCTATGATATTTCCAATACCTCCGGTGCTCTAACGGTAGGCTCCATGGTGGTTTATCAGGAAGGAAAAGAAAAACCCAACGAATATAGAAAATTTAGAATACAAAGTATAGTAGGACAGGATGATTACGGAGCGATGAAGGAGATGCTCACTCGCCGCTTTTCTCACGGCTTAAAGGAACAGGAGGCAAATAAGGCCGGAGGAAAAGAGGACCGTCTGGGGCGTTTTTCTCAATTTCCCGATTTAATACTGATGGATGGAGGCAAGGGACAGGTCGGTATTTGTGAGTCCGTACTGGAAAGTCTGGGGATTACCATTCCTGTTTGCGGAATGATTAAGGATGAGCATCATCGTACCAGAGCATTGTTGGTTGGAAATCAAGAATACCCCTTATCGGAAAGAAGTGAATGCTTTAAACTTCTTACCAGAATTCAGGATGAGGTACATCGCTTTGCCATTAGCTATCATCGCTCCTTACGAGGAAAAGAGCAGATCCATTCTCTTCTGGAGGATATTCCGGGAATCGGTCCGGTGAGAAGAAAAGCATTGATGAGAAAATTTAGAGACTTGGAAGGCGTGGCTAAAGCCGATTTCGAAGAGCTACTTTCCTGTCCGGGAATGGATGAAAAAAGCGCCCAATCGGTATTGCATTTTTTTAAGAACAGAAATAGAATGGACGATGAATAGTCTAAATTAATTCTTACGAAATTGCCAGATATTCCCAGTGTTTTAGCGCTTTTTCTTGCTTTTTGCCAAGCTAAAGAAATAGCAAGGATTTATATCGTATGATAATAAATACTTGTAAAAACCGAATTTTCGCCGTAATATTACTAAAGAATTAACAATCTTTTGTAGAGGAAGGATGAGTAACACTTTATCGTGTCAGGCGATAATAATCCATAATATCAGTAAGTTGAAGAAGGAGATGGGAAAAGTGGTTAAAACAATTTTACTCAGACAGCACATCGGTGCACCTGCTACACCGGTCGTAAAAGTAGGGGATTCCGTTAAAAGAGGAAGCTTGCTTGCCGCACCGGAGAAACTTGGCGCCAATGTGCATTCCAGTGTGGATGGTGTGGTAAAAGAAATTACCGAGGAGGCGGTCATCATTGAAGCTTCCGAAAAGCAGAGCGATGATTACGTAAAGATTGAGGGCGAGAATACTCTTGATTTGATTAAAGCCGCAGGAATTGTGGGAATGGGCGGTGCAGGATTCCCCACAGCTGTGAAGTTGAATATCGACTTGAAGGGCGGATGTATTCTGGTGAATGCAGCGGAGTGTGAACCTTTGCTGGAGCATAACATGAAGCAGATTATGGAACAGCCTGAAAAAACCATGCGGGGTATTGATTACTGTATGAAGGTGACCAATGCTGCTAAGGGTGTAATCGCCATTAAAAAGAAGCATGAGGAAGAAATTAAAGTTCTTCTTTCTTTACAGGAAAAATTCCCGAATATTTCCATTCATCTACTACCGGATATCTACCCGATGGGAGAAGAAAGAGCTGTTGTTCGTGAGGTTCTTGGTAAATTACTTCCTCCCACTTCCCTTCCTTCAGAAGCTGACTCCGTTGTTATTAACGTAGAGACCTGTCTTCGCATAGCAGAGGCAATTGAGGATAAGAAGCCTTGCTTCTTAAAGAATATTTCCGTTGGCGGAAAGCTAAAGAAGGGAACTAAGACACAGGTCTTTATGGATGTTCCTGTAGGCACCACCGTAGGTGAGCTTATCGAGATGGCCGGCGGTATTGACGGGGAATACGGAGAAATCGTTTTAGGAGGTCCTTTCACCGGACATGCTGTTGAGTTTTCTACACCGATTACCAAAACCAGCGGTGGAATCCTGGTTACAGAACCCTTTAAGGATTTAAAGGGAGCAAAGATGGGTATTCTTCTTTGTGCCTGTGGTGGAAACCTGGAAAGAATGGAAGATTTGTGCAAGAAGTACAATGCCGTGGTTACGGATGTACAGGCTTGTAAGCAGGCTGAAGATGTTCGAGGAACACTGAAGTGCCAGAACCCCGGAAACTGCCCCGGACAGGCACAGAAGATTTTACACTTCAAGAATGCAGGATGTACTGATGTCATTATCGGAAACTGTAGTGACTGTACCAATACGGTTATGGGATCTGCACCGAAGATGAATCTGAATGTTCATCATCAGACTGATCATATCTTTGAAACCGTGGGTATGGAGCCTATGCGTTACTTAACCAAGTCCAAGGTTGTAGAGCAGCTACCGGTAGATGATAAGGGTCGCCAGCTTCCTTTCCCCAAGGAAGAGGAAAAGACAGAGCAGGCAGTGGAGCAGGAATTCAGCTTTTCTACCATGCTGGATGATGGATTATTCCATATCCATGTGGAAGAAGGCCAAGATATTCATATAGAATTTTCATAAGAAAGGAAGCAAAATATGTCTATTTCAGCAGAGTATGCAGAAGAGCACAAGAGCAGTCCGGCGGTGTTATGCTGTAGGGCTGAGGAGGGAGTAGTTCTCTCCAGCCACAACTTGGAGGATCCTGAAATCTTTGATGATTTGGTAGATCAGGGATTGTTGAAGTTGGATGGTTGTTTAACCATTGGCGATGTTTTAGGGGCTAAGCTTTTAAAGACCTGTGATTCTCTCACACCTCTTACAAAAGATTTAGTAGCGCTTGCCGATAAGCCTGCAGAGGCAGCAAAGGTTGAAGAAGCTGCCGCAGCTCCGGCAGTTGCAGCAGCGGCAGCTTCAGTAGGAGCAGTAGCAGCACCTGCCTTAGGAGGAAGCTTGAAGATTCACATTGGTGAAGGTAAGGGAATCGACATTCAGATTCCTGTAGGTGCTTTAGGCGGCGCATCCGGCGTTCCTGTAGTATCTAATGCAGCACAGGCCGTAGCAGGTAATGCAGGTAATTCAGGTGTTGCAGCTCCCGGAGCGGTTGCTACAGATGAGGAAGTGGTAGTTCGCAGTCTTACCAGAAAGCACTTCAAGATTACTGAAGTTAAGAGAGGTCCTGAAACCAAGTTAGAGGGTACCGTTCTTACCATTCGTGAAGGCATTGAAAAGGAATGTGTTGATTCTCAGAAGCTTGTAGTGGATCTGAAGATTGATATCATTACTCCGGATCAATATCATACCTACTCCAACACCATCATGGATGTTCAGCCTATTGCGACCAAAGAGGGTGATGATGAAGTTGGAACCGGAACAACCCGTGTATTAGACGGCGTTGTTATGGTGGTTTCCGGAACTGATGAGAATGGTGTTCAGATTGGTGAGTTCGGATCCTCCGAAGGATACCTTGATGAGAATATTATGTGGGGACGTCCCGGTTGTCCTGACAAGGGAGATATCTTCATTAAGACCAATGTAACCATCAAAGAGAAGACCAACATGGAGCGTCCGGGACCATTGGCTGCTCACACAGCAACTGACTTAATCACCGATGAAATTCGTAAGGTATTAAAGAAGGCTGATGAGAGCTTGGTTGTTGATACTGAGACCTTTAACCAGGTAAGAAGACCGGGTAAGAAGAAGGTTGTTATCGTTAAGGAAATCATGGGACAGGGAGCAATGCATGATAACTTACTCCTTCCTGTTGAGCCTGTTGGTGTACTTGGTGCTAAGCCTAACGTTGATATCGGAAACGTTCCGGTAGTAGTTTCTCCATTAGAGATTCTTGATGGATGTATCCATGCATTAACCTGTATCGGACCTGCATCTAAGGAGATGTCTCGTCACTACTGGAGAGAGCCGTTGGTATTAGAGGTTCTTCATGATCATGAAGTGGATTTAACCGGTGTTGTATTGGTTGGATCTCCACAGATTAACGCTGAGAAGTTCTATGTTTCTCGTCGTGTAGGTATGACCTTAGAGGCTATCGGACCGGATGGTGCATTTGTAACCACTGAGGGATTCGGAAACAACCACATTGACTTTGCTTCTCACATCGAGCAGATCGGTAAGAGAGGAATCAAGGTTGTAGGTATGTCCTTCTGTGCTAACCAGGGTGCTCTGGTTGTAGGTAACAAGTACATGACCAGCATGGTAGATAACAACAAATCTGAAGGCGGAATTGAGAACGAGATTCTTGCTAACAACACCCTTTGTACTGAGGACGCTATCCGTGCATTAAGCATGTTGAAGGCTGAGATGGCAGGCGAAGAGGTGAAGAAGGCTGAGCGTAAGTGGAATCCAAACGTAAAGACCCAGAACATTGAGTTGGTTTCCAATGTTACCGGAAAGCCCATTGAGCTTGTTGAGAATGAAACTTCTCTTCCAATGAGTGATAAGTTCAAAGAGAAGTACATGAACGCATAATTATGGCTAAATACACAGATAAGATTATTTACATGGAAGGCATTATCGTGGAGGTTCATGATGGTGCCGTGGGGATTGACTTAAAAGGTCGTTTGGGCTTTTTAAAAATTCCCATGCGGATGCTCATTTCCGATTATGAAATTAAAGTCGGTCAGGAGGTTGGTTTCAATATGAGTTTTATTGAGCAATTAAGTCCGGATGTAAATGAAAAATACATTAGTAATATTCAAAAGCGCCAAGAGCCGTAGAATAATTACATAAAAAAATTTATGAAAGGAGAAAGACATGGGTAATACTGTAGTAAAAGGGATGCAGTCTGAAATCTTCGTACCTGTTACTCCTCCACCTGTATGGGCTCCTGTCACAAAGCCGTTAAAGGATATGGTTATTGCCATTGCAACGGCCGCAGGTGTGCACCATAAAGATGACAAGCGTTTTAACCTGGCTGGTGATTTTACCTTTAGAGTTATCAAGGATACAATGCCTTCTAGCGAACTAATGGTATCACATGGTGGTTACGATAACGGTGACGTTAACAAAGATATCAACTGTATGTTCCCAATTGATCGTCTTCATGAGTTGGCTAAAGATGGTGTAATTAAGGGGGTAGCTCCTGTACACTTCGGATTCATGGGCGGTGGTGGAAACCAGGAAAAGTTCAAAAACGAGACAGGTCCTGAAATTGCCAGACAGCTGAAAGAGGAGGGCGTAGACGCCGTAATCCTCACCGCTGGCTGAGGAACTTGCCATCGTTCTGCCGTGCTTGTGCAGAGAGCTATTGAGGCCGCAGGAATTCCTACAATTATCATTGCTGCGTTACCTCCTGTCGTAAGACAGACCGGTTCCCCCAGAGCAGTTGCTCCTCTCGTTCCGATGGGTGCAAATGCCGGAGAGCCAAACAACAGAGAAATGCAATACAATATCGTAAAGGATACCTTAGAGCAGCTTGAGGAAATCGAGTCTGCCGGTAAGATTGTTCCTTTGCCATATGAATACGTTGCGAAGGTATAATGCCAAGAAATGGAAGCATGATCTTCATGCTTCCATTTTTTTCTAAAATTTCCTTGGAGGATAGAATGAGTGAAGAAAGAGTATTGAGACAGTTAGCGATTAAAGCTTTTCATGTTCGTGCTGTTTCAGAGGGAGAGAAAGTCTCCTTAAAAAAAGAGGAAAATAAAGAATATAGCTTGGTGATTAATCCCAATCGTTTAAAGGACTTCGCTAAGCAGGAAGAGCTGATTGAAGATTGCAGTCTAAAAATCATTCATAAAAATGAAAGACACATTCCCATTAATTCTATTATGGATATAATGCCTATTTCTACCAAAGTATTGGGTAAAATAGGAGAGGGAATTAGCCATACTTTAACCGGAGTGTATGTAATCCTTACCGCTACGGATACGGAAGGAAATTATGTCTCCGCTTTTGGTAATTCCGACGGATTTTTAGATGAGCAGGTGGTTTTTGGCCGTGCCGGGACTCCGGGACCTGAGGATATAATCATTCTAATTGATGTGGTATTACAGGCGAAGGCCGGATATTCCAGACCGGGGCCTGATGCCTGCCATAGACTATGTGATCATTTCTGTCAGGAAATTCGCGAAGTATTGAAGAAAACCAATGGTTCCTTCTGTACGGAGCGTCATGATTTTAAGGATGTAGAACGTCCGGGTAAGGATAAAGTGGTTTTGGTGAAGATGGTTTCCGGTCAGGGAGCTATGTATGATACCAGATTTCTTCCGGATGAACCTTCCGGATTTATAGGATCTCATTCAATTATTGATATTACCGGAGCGCCGATGATTATTTCTCCCAATGAGTATCGTGATGGCGCTATTCGAGCATTATATTAAGAGGAGGAGCTTATGGGAATTGGACCATCAACCAAAGAAACCACCTTGCATCATTTTCGTGACCCTCTGGTAGAAGAGCTTTGCGATGATACTGACTTGGACTTTGTAGGTATTATACTTGCCGGAATTCCACAGGATAACGTTAATAAACTTTTTACCGGTAGTCGTGTAGGTGCTTGGGCTGAAGCCCTTCGTGTAAAAGGGGCAATTGTCAGTGAGGACAGCTGGGGAAACAGCAACGTGGATTTTGCTCAAGCCATTGAAGAAATCGGTAAAAGAGATATTGCGGTTGTAGGAGTTTCCTTTGTGGGAACCCAGGGTGCCTTTGTGGTTACGAATCAATATATGAACACTATTGTGGACTTTAACAAGAGTGAAGAAGGCATTGAAACCAACGTTGTCGGGGAAAATAATATCGTTGCCCAGGATGCAAAGAAGGCAAAGGCACTTCTGAAGCTGAAAATGAGAGCAGTTAAAAGATAAGCACCTTAGAAAGAATTCCTAAATGGAACATGGGGATTCTTTCTTTTTTTGGCCTTTTTAAGGCAATCCCTCGATTTTCCTAAGATTATCTTGTATGATAAAAAAGCTATGTAAAAATAAGCGAAAAATTTACTTTGAAGATAATGTACGTAGCATGAGAGTAAATTTGAAATAGAATATATACTGATTATCTTAAATCCGGAACAAATCTTTTGGAAATACTATGGAGTAAATAAAACTTATGGAGAGTACGCAGAATCTTGATGTTCAACAATTATCCAATGTAGTAAAACCTGAGGAAAAAAAAGAATCCAAGCACCTGATTATTGGAACTGCAGGGCATATTGATCATGGAAAAACCGCCTTAATTAAGGCATTAACCGGATATGATGCGGACCGCCTGGAAGAAGAAAAAAAGAGAGGGATGACCATTGAGCTGGGCTTTACTTCATTGTCTCTTCCGGACGGTCAGAAAATCGGAATTGTGGATACTCCCGGACATGAAAAATTTGTAAAAACCATGGTTGCCGGAGCTGTGGGAATGGATTTGGTTATGGTGGTTATCTCCGCCAAGGAAGGTATTATGCCTCAAACCAGAGAGCATCTCAGCATTCTGTCTCTTCTTGGAATAAAGAATTTTATTATTTGTTTAACGATGATTGATCTTGTTTCTCCGGAAGAAGTGGAACAAAGAAAAGAAGAAATTACCGAGTATCTGGAGAAGCAATTTTCTTTTACCGTACCGATTTTCCCCCTTTCTTCTTTTAGCAAAGAAGGGATTCCGGATTTAATAAAATATCTATCTACCTTGCATGAATTTATTCAAGGGAAGCCGGAACAAGGAATTTTCAGAATGTTTGTGGATCGGGTGTTTTCCATTGCCGGGGCGGGGACCGTTCTTACCGGAACAGCAATGTCCGGAAGAATAGAGTTAAAAAAAGAGTATGCCCTCTACCCGAAGAATTTACCGGTAAAAGTCAGAAATCTGCAGGTTCATGGCAAAGACAGTGATTTTGCGGTTGGCGGAGAAAGAGTTGCCGTGAATTTATCCTCTGTGGATAAGTCTCTTTGTCAAAAAGGAGATGTACTGGCGGAGAAGGACTTACTTTATCCCAGTTCTTTATTGGATTGCAGAGTTCAGGTAGACAATGCCTTAGAACAATCCATCAAGAACAACAGAAAGCTGGAACTTCTTTTAGGAACAAGACATGTGCTCTGCAAGCTTGTTTGCTTGGAGGGGGAGGAAATTCCCAATAAGAGCTCAGCCTTGGTTCAGTTGCAGTGTGAAGAGCCTGTTGTAGCCTTAAGCGGGGATAGATTTATTCTAAGAGACGAATCCCAAAAGTTAAGCATTGGCGGGGGAAAGGTAATAGATCCTTTGCCAAGGGGTAGGCATAGAAAAGGGCGTTTTCAAACAGAACGACTGAGAAGCCTGGAAGATGCGGATGAAGGAAGTTTGCTTCAGAATTTCTTTCACAAGAAAAAAGGCAATTTTTTGTCTCTCTCCACTATTCGAAAAGCTTTTCCCGGATATGGCAATATTGAAAATGCCTTAAGAGATAAGGAAGAAAAGGGAGAACTTATCAGCATCCTTTTGCAAGGAGAAAAGTATCTGATTCCCGGGGAAGATCTGGAAGAGAAGGAAAAGCAAATTCAGTACTATATGAAGGATTTTTATCAAAGAAATCCTTATAAAATGGGAGAAAAAACACCGGTATTGTACAGTCGTTTTTTTAGTTCTTACAACAAAAACATATATAAAGCACTTCTGGAATATTGGCGTGAAAAGGAAATTTTCAGAATATCTTATGATATTCTAGCCCTAAAAGATTATAAGATGAAAAAGGATGAAAAATATACCAAGATTGCCAATACTTTGATTACTCTGATGCAAAAGGCTAAATTCTCTTTTTCGAAAATTACGGAACCTTTATGGAGCAAGGAGGAAGAAAAAATCCTGTTGGATATCGTAGCTTGTTTGGAGGAGAAGGGAACCCTGGTGCAGCTGGAGGGGGAATATTATACTTTGGGTAATTTATTTTCCAAGTTAAAAGAATTTACTTTGAAAAAATTACAGAGCAACGGAGAAATCACTGTTGAGGACTTGAGAGAAGAATTTTCCTTATCCAGAAAAAACAGTAAACTATTTTTTAAAGCTTGTGATCGATTGCATATTACCAAGGACAACGGCTTTGAAAGTGCAAGGAAGCCCTATCCTAAGCTTGACGAGACAGAGTAGGGGTTATAAAATGGCATTCGTTATCATAGAAAGTTCGAGGTGAAAAAATGGCTAGATATAATCATGCTGCCGTAGAGAAGAAGTGGCAGGAATTTTGGGAGAAAAATCCCATTAACCCAAAGGACGAGAAGAAAGAAAAATACTATTGCTTAGATATGTTCCCTTATCCCTCCGGTTCCGGACTGCATGTAGGACACTGGAGAGGCTACGTGATTTCCGATGCCTGGTCCCGTTATCAGGTCATTAAGGGAAAGTATGTGATTCATCCCATGGGCTGGGATGCCTTCGGCTTGCCTGCTGAAAACTATGCCATTAAGATGGGAATTCATCCTTCTATCACCACAAAGAAAAATGTGGAGAACATTAAGCGACAGTTACAGCAGATTAATGCCATTTACGATTGGGACATGGAAGTGAATACTACTGATCCCAACTTCTATAAGTGGACCCAGTGGATTTTTGTGAAAATGTTTGAGAAGGGACTGGCTTATGAAAAGGAGTTCCCTATTAACTGGTGCCCAAGCTGTAAAACAGGACTTGCCAATGAGGAAGTAGTGGATGGTAAGTGTGAACGTTGCGGTACGGCAGTTACCAAGAAGAATTTAAGACAGTGGATGCTGAAGATTACCGAATATGCAGATCGCTTATTGGATGATTTGCAGGAATTGGATTGGCCGGAAAAGGTTAAGAAGATGCAGGCAGAGTGGATTGGTCGTTCCTACGGAGCGGAGGTGGACTTTGCCTTAGAGGGAAGAGAAGATAAGATTACTGTTTTCACCACAAGACCTGACACGCTTTACGGAGCCACCTTCCTTGTTCTTGCTCCGGAACATCCTATGGTTCAGAAGATTTGTACGGATGCCCAAAGAGAAAAGGTAGAAGCTTATATTTCCATGGCAGCCAATAAGTCCAACGTGGAAAGAATGGCGGTGAATGACAAGGATAAAACCGGAGAGTTTACCGGAGCCTATGCTATTAATCCTTTAAACGGGGAGAAGTGTGCTATTTGGATTTCCGACTATGTATTGGCAGATCACGGAACCGGAGCCATTATGTGTGTACCTGCTCATGATGCCAGGGACTTTGCTTTTGCCAAGAAGTTTGACCTTCCCATTGTTCAGGTTATTTCCAAGGACGGGAAGGAAGAGGTATTGGAAGAGGCATATACAGAAGCCTCCGGTATTATGATTAACTCCGGAGAATGGAATGGAAGAGAGTCCTCCGAATTAAAGGTGGAAGCGGCTAATGAGGTGGAGAAAAGAGGCTTCGGCCGGAAGACCGTAAGCTTTAAGCTTAGAGACTGGGTTTTCTCCAGACAAAGATACTGGGGAGAGCCGATTCCTATCGTACATTGTGAGAAATGCGGAAATGTAGCGGTACCGGTGGAAGAGCTTCCTTTAAAGCTGCCTGAGGTAGAAAACTATGAGCCTACCGGAACGGGAGAATCTCCCTTGGCCGGCATTACTGACTGGGTAAACTGCACTTGTCCAAAGTGTGGAGGTCCGGCAAAGCGAGAGACTAATACAATGCCTCAGTGGGCAGGATCTTCCTGGTATTTCTTGCGTTATGTTGATAATCATGATGACAAGGCTTTGGTCAGCAGAGAGAAGGCTGATAAATATTTGCCGGTGGATATGTATATCGGAGGCGTGGAGCATGCAGTATTACACCTTCTGTATTCCCGTTTCTGGACCAAATTCCTCTATGATATCGGTGTGGTAGGATTTAAGGAGCCCTTTGTAAAGCTCTTTAATCAGGGAATGATTTTAGGACAAAACGGTATTAAGATGTCCAAGTCCATGGGAAATGTAGTTTCTCCCGATGATCTGGTTAGGGATTACGGCTGTGATGCTCTTAGACTTTATGAGCTTTTTGTAGGTCCCCCCGAATTGGATGCGGAATGGGATGACAGAGGAATTGATGGAGTTTATCGTTTCCTGAATCGTTTCTATAATCTTGTGGAAGAATCCAAGGATAAGAATATCAGTCCTACAAAAGAAATGATTCGTGTACGGCATAACTTAATTCATGATATTCAGCTTCGTTTTGACAGCTTCAACTTAAATACTGTTGTTTCCGGCTTTATGGAGTACAATAACAGTCTCTTGGATCTGGCAAAGAAAGAAGGGGGCGTAGATTTGGAAACCCTTCGCACTTTCTCCGTGCTTTTGGCTCCATTTGCTCCCCATATTGCAGAGGAGTGTTATCATTTGGCAAAGGGAGAAGGCAGTGTATTTGCCGCCGGCTGGCCTGAGTACGATGATAAAGCTATGGAGGCGGATGAAATTAAGCTTCCTTTACAGGTAAACGGAAAAGTAAAGGCGGTACTGGAGGTTCCCAAGGATTTAAGCAAAGAAGAAATTCTTGCTAAGGCTAAGGAATGTTTAGGGGATAAGTTGGGCGGCACTCTCGTAAAGGAAGTGTATATTCCCGGAAAAATCGTGAACTTTGTTGTAAAATAACAGAAGAATTTTTCTTACATTTTTGTAAAGCCCTATAGATTTTTTTTAGGATTCTTTTCTATACAAATGAAAAGATTATGGTATGATAAAAAGGTGCTGTGTCTCAGCACCTTTTATTCTTGAAGAATATCGCCTGCGAAGCGTGCGGTATCTTGTTATTAACCGATGGTATAGGAGAATCCTATCTCATCCGGATTATCAAATTTATAAACATATACAAAGGATGGAATATGATAGCCAGCGAAAGAAGATTATCTCAAGGAATCAGTAGAGCAAAGGGTGGTTCAAGAAGCAGAAGTGCCCAGTATAGCTATGGCGATAAAGGGGCACGTGGTGGACGAAGTAATGGTAGAAGCGGTGGACGACGCCCCAAGAACAATGGCCATCTTCCTATTATTATAGCCGCAGTAGCCCTATTCGGCAGTGCAGCCGCAGTCTTTGCTTTAAGCAGGAATGCCGGCTTTTTTCATGAAGCGGAGACTACTGCTACGGAAACGGAGTACATAGATCCCAATGCAATTCATGAGGATTTGTATTTGGATTATTCCGCCTTTAAACCGGGAGCGGAGCTTTTAAATCTAAAGGGAATGACCAAGGAGCAGGTAATTGATTTCTTGAAGAAATCTTACACTTGGCATCTTGTGGTAAAAAACGCCAATCCTAATATTGATTATTTTTCCATGCCGGAATTTCCAAAGGCGGAAGACAATAAAAGCGAAGACGGTATAGATGATCAAGGAACGGAGGAAGTGGTAAAGGTTAAGAATACCCTTTCCGATGTAACCATTCGTCCCAATAAGAGTGACTATGAAATTCCGGATATCTTATCCGACAGCATTACAGATTTTGTAGACCAGATTTATACCAAATATCAGGAAGAGAAGGCTTCGGAAAGCAGTACGGAGGAGAGCTCCACAGAGAAGAAAAAGAAGAAGAAAAAGGCGGAAGAAACCACTGCGGAAAGTTCAACTGCCATTCAGGCGGATTATATTCTGCAGCTTCCCGATTTTAGCGATAAAATTAAAGACTATGTGAATCAGCTTGCGATTGTTTGGAAGATGGCTCCGAAAAATGGAGACATTACCAAGTACAATAAATCTACCGGAGAATTTGAATTTGGCGGCAGCAAGGACGGTTATGCCATTAATGTGGATGCTACCGCACAGGATATTCTGAACGCCCTGAACAATAAAGAATTTTCCTCCGAGATTAGTACTGAGGGAGAGAAGGTTCCCGCATCCACTGCATCCATTAAGGATCAGTATAAGATTATTGCCAGCTTTACCACCAAAACTACTTCTAATGAACTGAGAAATACCAATGTTCGTCTTGCGGCAGAGGCGGTAAACGGTACTGTTCTTCAGCCCGGAGAGGAGTTTTCCTTTAACGGTGTAGTAGGACAGAGAACTGCAGAAAAGGGCTATAAGGCGGCTGCGGCTTATAATCAGGGAGAAGTTGTAGAAGAGGTAGGAGGAGGAATCTGCCAGATTTCTTCCACTCTATACAATGCGGTATTCCGCTCCGGATTAACCACGACCTATCGCAGATCCCACACCTTTGCCCCTAACTATGTAACTCCGGGTACGGATGCTACGGTATCTTGGCCGGGACCGGATTTTAAGTTTGTAAATGATTCCAAGCATGCCATCGGTATTCGTGCCTGGTATTCCAAACAAACCGCTACAGTACAGATCTACGGAATTCCTGTGCTTCCCAGCGGAGTGAAGTGGGAATTGGAATCCGAGAAGATTAAAGACCTTCCCGTTCCGGCAGTGCAGGTAATTACTCCACAGCAGGGTAAGGAGAGCAACGGTTCCGCCGGTTCCGAATGGCAGGCCTATAAGATTATTACTAAGGACGGCAAGACTGAGAAGGTAAAAGATCATTATGTCAGCTATAAGGGACATACTCCTAAGAAGTACAGTGCAAATGCTGTAGAAAGCAGTAGTGCAGCGGAAAGCACGGCAGCAAGCAGTGCGGCAAGCACGGAAAGTAAGGCTTCAGAGACCAAGGCGCAGGAGAGCAAAACCCAGAGTACCACAAAGGCCTCTGAGAATCCTGTTGTTTCCAATGACGGACCTGTAGGTAATAACAATGTTCCCACTACGGAAGCGGATGTTATTTCCGGCGGTCCCGGAACCTAAGGCTTACGGCAGCTTTGAATTTTTTGGCAATTGTCAAGGAATTCAAGGCTGCTTTTTTCTTTAAAAAGCGAAAAAATACTTGTGAAAAAAATAGCTATTGTACTAAATCAAAAACGGTAAGCGTTTTCCTTGATTTTAGCATGGGGATAGATTAGTATTCCCTTGTATGATTTCCCTAAAAGGGGAAAGGTAGAGGTTTTATTTATTTCAGTTTAGGAGGAAACTTATGGCTAGAAAAATGAAGACCATGGACGGTAATCAGGCTGCTGCTCATGCGTCCTATGCGTTCTCAGAGGTCGCTGCGATTTTCCCAATTACTCCTTCTTCCGTTATGCCTGAGCATATGGATGAGTGGGCAACAGAGGGAAGACAGAATATTTTAGGGGAGACTGTTCAGGTTACTGAGATGCAGTCCGAGGCAGGTGCTGCAGGTGCTGTGCATGGTGCTTTGGCTGCCGGTGCTTTAACTACTACATTTACAGCATCTCAGGGTCTTTTATTGATGATTCCTGATATTTATAAGGTTGCCGGAGAGCAGCTTCCCGGTGTATTTGATGTTTCTGCAAGAGCTGTTGCCAGCCACGCCCTTTCCATCTTCGGAGATCACTCCGACGTTATGGCTTGTCGTCAGACCGGTGCCGCTTTACTTTGTGAGTCTTCCGTTCAGGAAGTTATGGACTTAACTCCTGTAGCTCACCTTGCAGCTTTAAAGGGACGTATTCCTTTCATCAACTTCTTTGACGGATTCCGTACTTCCCATGAGATTCAGAAGATTGAAGAGTGGGATTACGAAGACTTAAAGGATATGGTGGATTGGGAGTATGTAGATGCATTCCGTCAGAACGCATTAAACCCGAATCACCCTGTAGAGAGAGGTTCCGCTCAGAACCCTGATATTTTCTTCCAGGCAAGAGAGGCTTCCAACCCTTATTATGATGCACTTCCTGCTATCGTTCAGGAGTACATGGACAAGGTTAATAAGAAGATCGGAACCAATTACCAGCTCTTTAACTACTATGGAGCTCCGGATGCAGAGCACGTAATTATTGCTATGGGTTCTGTAAACGAGACCATTGAAGAGACCATCGATTATTTGGCTGAGAAGGAAGGCAGAAAGCTTGGACTTATCAAGGTTAGACTGTATCGTCCATTTGCTGTTGACGCTTTCTTAAAGGCTATTCCAAAGACAGTAAAGACTATTTCCGTATTGGACCGTACAAAGGAGCCCGGATCTATCGGTGAGCCTTTATACTTAGACGTTGTAGCTGCTCTTTCCACCAGCGAGTTTAAGAATGTAACCGTTCTTTCCGGACGTTACGGCTTAGGTTCCAAGGATACTACTCCTGCACAGATCGTAGCTGTATACAACAATACCGATAAGAAGAGATTTACCATCGGTATCAACGATGATGTAACTCACCTTTCCTTACAGGAGGGACCATCCATTGTTACTACTCCAAAGGGAACTGTAAACTGTAAGTTCTGGGGACTGGGAGCAGACGGTACTGTTGGTGCGAATAAGAACTCCATCAAGATTATCGGAGATAACACAGATAAGTACGCACAGGCTTACTTTGACTATGACTCCAAGAAGTCCGGCGGTGTTACCATGTCTCACCTTCGTTTTGGAGATCAGCCGATTAAGTCCACATACCTGATTAAGAGAGCTAACTTCGTAGCTTGTCACAATCCTTCCTATATGACCAAGTTCAACATGGTTCAGGAGCTTGTAGACGGCGGAACCTTCTTATTGAACTGTACTTGGTCCAAGGATGAGGTGGAGAATCACATCCCTGGTCAGGTTAAGAAGTATATGGCTGACCACAATATCAAGTTCTACATCATTAACGGTGTTAAGATTGGTATTGAGACAGGAATGGGACCAACCCGTATCAACACCATCCTTCAGTCCGCATTCTTTACTTTAACCGGAATCATCCCTAAGGAGCAGGCTAACAAGTTAATGAAGGATGCCGCTCAGAAGACCTACGGCCGTAAGGGTGAGGACGTTGTAAAGAAGAACTGGGCAGCTATCGATGCCGGTGCAAATGCCTTCGAAGAAGTAGAAGTAAAGAAGGAATGGAGCAACTGTGCCGATGAGGGACTTGAGTTCAAGACCAAGACTGCCGGAAGAAAGGATGTTTTGGATTTCGTAAACAATATCCAGAACTATGTTTCCGCACAGGAAGGAAACAATCTTCCCGTTTCCGCATTTGCTGATTATGTAGACGGTTCTACTCCTGTAGGATCTGCTGCTTATGAGAAGCGCGGTATTGCCGTAAACGTTCCTGCATGGAACCCTGATAACTGTATCCAGTGTAACTTCTGTTCTTATGTATGTCCTCACGCAGCAATTCGTGCATTTGCATACACCGAGGATGAGGCGGCTAAGGCTCCGGAAGCAGATCAGCAGAAGGCTATGAACGGAATGCCTAACTACAAGTTCGGTATTAAGGTTTCCGTATTAGACTGTGTTGGTTGCGGATCCTGCGCAAACGTTTGTCCCGGAATGAAGGGCGAGAAGGCTCTTGTAATGTCCCCAATCGAGGATAACCTGGATCGCCAGAAGTACTTCGATTACGCTGTTGAGCTTCCTGAGAAGCAGGAGGTTATTGCGAAGTTTAAGGAGACTACAGTTAAGGGATCTCAGTTTAAGAAGCCACTCTTCGAGTTCTCCGGCGCATGTCCCGGATGTGGAGAGACTCCTTATGCGAAGTTAATTACCCAGCTTTTCGGAGAGAGAATGTACATCAGTAACGCAACCGGATGTTCTTCTATCTGGGGTAACTCTTCTCCATCCACTCCTTACACCGTAAATGCCAAGGGACAGGGTCCTGCATGGGATAACTCTCTCTTTGAGGATAATGCGGAGTTTGGATACGGAATGCTTTTGGCACAGAATGCTATCCGTGACAGATTAAAGAAGCAGGTTGAGAAGCTTGTAGAAGAAAATAAGGATGCCGCTCTTGTAGAGGCAGCTAAGGAATATTTGGATACCTTCTCCATCGGTGCTACAAACGGAACAGCTACAGATAAGTTAGTGGCAGCATTGTCCGGTAAAACAGATGCGGTTGCTGTAGATTTATTAAAGAACAAAGACTTCCTTTCCAAGAAGAGCCAGTGGATCTTCGGTGGAGACGGTTGGGCTTATGATATCGGTTTCGGTGGACTTGACCACGTTCTTGCTTCCGGTAAGGACATCAACGTAATGGTATTCGATACCGAGGTTTACTCCAACACAGGTGGACAGTCTTCCAAGGCTACTCCTACCGGTGCAGTAGCACAGTTTGCTGCCGGCGGTAAGGAAACTAAGAAGAAGGATTTAGCCGGAATTGCTATGTCCTACGGTTATGTATATGTAGCACATATCGCTATGGGTGCTGATATGGCCCAGACTGTTAAGGCAATTTCCGAGGCTGAGGCTTATCCGGGACCATCCTTAATCATCGCTTATTCTCCATGTATCAACCATGGTATTAAGAAGGGTATGGCTAAGGCACAGACAGAAGAGAAGCTGGCTGTAGAGGCTGGATATTGGAACAACTTCATTTACAACCCACTTGGTGGAGACAAGAAATTTACCTTGAATTCCAAGGAGCCTAACTTCGAATCTTATCAGGAATTCTTAAAGGGCGAAGTTCGTTACTTATCTCTTTCCCTGAAGAATCCGGAGCGCGCAAAGGCTTTAGATCTGCAGAACGAGCAGGAAGCTAGAGAGCGTTACGAGAAGCTGAAGAAGATGGTTGACCTGTACAATAACTAATGTACAGACAGCGAGAAGCTTTGCTTTTCATGAAGTAGCTTGCTTAGAATATAATGTCGTTTAGCTTTATACGGCATAGAGGATCGAGTAGGAGGCGGTGACTAACCGCCGTCCTCTCACAGCACTGTACGTACGGT
>NZ_CAUVME010000016.1:0-59303 GCF_963553175.1 Oribacterium sinus
TTTAGCAAAGAAAGCTAAGGCATAGAGAAAAACGCTTTAGCAAAGAAAGCTAAGGCATAGAGAAAAACGCTTTAGCAAAGAAAGCTAAGGTATAGAGAAGAACGCCTTAGCAAAGAAAGCTAAGGCATAGAGAAAAACGCTTTAGCAAAGAAAGTTAAGAAATAGAGAAAAATGGTATTCGGCCTTTATAAAGGGAAGATCGAAAATGGAACGGAAGAATTCTTTGAACAATAAGAGAAGGTAAGGAAGATAAAATGGACTGTGCTTTTGGAAACGAAATTGGCTTAGAGGAAGAAGCGCTTTGCCTCCGAAAGGCGGAGCCTTCAGATTTGGATGCGGTAGCCGGGCTGGAAGCGGAATGTTTTCCCAAGGCGGAGGCGGCTACGAAGGAGCAATTTCAAGAACGCCTGAAAGCCTACAGCAACCATTTCCTTCTTCTTTTTTATGCTGGAAGGCTGATTTCCTTTATCAACGGCTTCGTCAGTAATCAAAAAGATTTGTTCGATGAAATGTATGAAAATGTCAGTCTCCATGATGAAGACGGAGACTGGCAGATGATTTTTGGGGTCAATACCCACCCTGAGTTTCAAAAAAGAGGCATTGCCACAAAGATGATGCAGGTCTTTTTGGAAGAGGCTAAGAAAGAGGGAAGAAAAGGGGCAGTGCTTACCTGTAAAAAAGAAAAAATACCCTTCTACAGTCGCTGTGGCTTTGTCTTAGAAGGGAAGTCTGCTTCTGTTCACGGTGATGCGGAATGGTATCAGATGCGGCGGCGCTTCTAAAGATAAGGAATTGTGCAATACCACAATAATGCTTATATATTCTTAAGGTCACAATTCGATAATCTTTAGAAGCACTTTAAATCCATGCCCCGTCAAAGGGTATCACCTGGGCTGTAAGGTAGAGCGGAGCGTTGGAAAGAAGGTAGAGAAAGTCTGCGGCTTCTTCTACGGTAGCCATTCTGCCGTAGGGAATTTCCTCTTCTAAGCTTTGCTTTTCTTCAGCGCTAAGCCAGGAATTCATATCCGTGTCAACAGCGCCGAAAGCTACGGCATTAACAGAGATGTGAGAAGGGGCGAGCTCTTTTCCCAGAGCTTTCGCAAAGGTGGAGATTCCGCCTTTGGTGAGGGAATAAAGACTTTCCATGGAAGCCCCTACGTTTCCCCAAACGGAAGAACTGAAAAGAATTCTTCCTTCCTTTGCTTTTAAAAGATAGGGCAGGAGGTTTTGGCAAAGGGTGAAGGGTTGTAGGAGATTTGTTTCCAAAAGAGCCTTTGTTTCTTCCTCCCTGTAGTCTTGCAATAATTTGATAGCGTCTTTACCGCTGTTGGCGATAAGAATCAGTTTAGAAAGGCTTTTTCCTTCAAGAATACGGGAAAGGCCTTCTTTTGTGCCCAAATCTTTACAAAGAAAAATTTCCGGACAGTTTTCCGGCAAGTCTGACTGAATTTCCTTTTTCAATTCTTCCAAAAGCGTCCAGTTTTTTTCGCAATTTAATAAGAGGCTGTAACCTTCTCTTGCAAAACGCTTGGCCGCGGCTTTACCGATTCCTCGGGATGCACCGGTAATAATAGCAATGTTCATAGCTTCTTTCTCCATTAAAACAAACTGTTTGTAGAAAAACGAGATGCCATAGGGGGCATCTCGTTTAATAAAAATCTATTTCCTAATGATAGTTCAGTGCCTTCCTGATAAAAGTAAAGCTCTTCAGCGCACAAATACCTTATTAGTTAAAGCCGTAAAACTTCTGTGTCAGCTTATACGCCATAATGGTTAACTTGTTTCCAATCTTTCCGGGAAGATTTACGCCTTGTCCAAGGAAGCCGGAACGCATCCTCCACCATAGGGGGAAGTGCTTCTCTCGAAGCTCTGCCCAAAGCTCTTTCTTTCTTTGCAGGTTTTCCTCTGTACCGGACTTAATGGCCAGAACAGAAGATACGGTGGTAATGATTTCCAAATACAAAATCATATATTTCCGAAGCTTTTTGGGCTGTACCTTAAGGACATCGCAGCAATCAATCATCAGACGGTTTACCCTATACTGCTGGTCCAGACGGGAAATCATAACGGTTTCATTTACGGACTGATCCTCTCTACCGATGTAGTAGTGGTAAAGATTTTGATTTAGATAATAAATCTTCTTTACATGGGGGAGAGGTTCATATACAAAGAGATTATCCACATAGAAGGTATGCTTAGGAAGCTGTAAGCCGCAATCCTTTAGCATTTTGGTCCGGTAAATAACGGAATGCATTAAAATGTACTGTCCCAGGTGAAAGTTCTTCATTTCAGCCCAGCCAAACACCTTATCTTCGGGGAAAGCATTGGCATAGGACATGACCTTTTTATTCTCCTGTCCCACCTTATCGTAGATGAAGTTGGCCACCAGCATGTCAATGGATTCACCGGAAAGGGTTAAATTCCGGATTCTTTCCAAAATATCCGAGAGAACCTTGGAATCTAACCAGTCATCGGAATCCACTACCTTAAAATAAAGTCCGCTGGCATTTCTAAGGCCTGTGTTCACCGCTTCACCGTGACCGCCGTTTTCTTGATGAACAGCCTTGCAAATGCCGGGATATTTCTCTTCGTACTCCTTGGCGATTTCCAAGGTATTGTCTTTTTTGGAACCATCGTCAACAATGATGATTTCTACTTCTTCCCCGCCGGGAAGAATGCTTTCAATGCAGTTCCGCATATAAGCGGCAGAATTATAACAGGGGATTGCAAAACTAATTAATTTCATAAAACCTCACCATAGGGGAAAAGAGGATAGCATACGTTGAATCGTAGAAAAAAATTTCGCCGTTTCTCTATTCTCGTATCTTTCCGTTAAAATGTAGTGTTTTTAATCTTCCTTACTATAGCATAAAGGAAGGAAGAAACAAAGAAGAATCCATGGAGAAAGAAAAGGAAGGTTACTGTCAAGTAATCGTTGGCAACTCCTTCATACAGACTAATGAATGTCTTGCTTCGGGTTAGGCTCTGCCTCAAAGACACACTACGTTTCCTACTCGCTGCACTCGCTTTTGCACTCAGGCTCCTGCGCAAACTCGCCCTTCGGGCTCAAACATGCGCCCGCCTTCGTTGCTAGAGTGCAGCTCCCTACGGAAGCCTCGCGACCGTCTTTTTCGTGCATAGCCTAAGCCCTAGCAAAGATTCTTTAATACCCCGCCATAGAAAGCAACTTCCTGCGATCCCCTCTTATTTCCGTATCAAGCCCCAACATGCGGCCTATGACCGGATACCGGTATCCTTTTCCAATCTTTTCTCTACCCATCCGTCATAAGCGATTGCCGCCTTCATTTCCGCCTTGGGATAGTTTCTTCTTGCACGATCTTTTCCCTGTAGATTAAGCCAAACGCCATCCGCTTCTTCAAATAATACAGGAACTTCCCGGCTCCCCCTTAAATCTTCCTTCTTTCCTGTTTCTACCAGTTCCTTCTCATCATGTACCGGCTTATCTCCAAGAGCCTGAATCACATTCCAGACTGCAGCATGGCTAATAGATAGTCCTGTTGTTTGGCTCAGTTTTTCTGAACAGTTACGATAAGACATTTCTTTCCTCATGTAACTTGCCATCATATCTTTCCAAGATTTCTTGCTCAATCTCCTTGAAACTTATGCCTTTTTCCTCTAACATAGAATTCACCATACAGCTCCTGACCTTAATATTTTTTGCCAACTATAGAATAGGTTATTTCTGTATGATGAAGAAGAGGCTTCGGCCTCTTCCTATTTTTTTGCCAACTAAAATTTTACTCTAAGTCTCTTAACTGTAAATTCTCGCTACTTATGTTAGTGTTGATTTTTTATATTGTTAAACATGCCTATTACATTGTTGACTTCTCTATTTTTATATTGATAAATTGCACAAAAAGTAATACTATAATTATAGGTAGAGCTATCATTGTTCATATAAAATGCTACCAATATTAAGTTGATAGTCTGCCCCAATATTATCTTTAATACTTGTTGGTCACATTTGAATAGGAGATAATCGTGAGCTCTTTATTTTATGCTAAAGTATCAAAGAGGTATCCTGCTTTTGAACTACAGCCATTTGACTTCTATCTCAATGAGTGTGATATAGTTGGGCTAATTGGCGCTAACGGTGCCGGAAAAACTACTTTTTTGAATTTGCTGGAAGGCAGATGCCTTCCGTCATCCGGCGAGGTTTATTACAAAGGCAGGGTTATGAAGCCTATTTCATGGAAAAAAAATCCTGTTGTTTCATTCTATGATGGCATTTGTCCATTTTGCGAGAAGTTTAATCCCAGAGACATTTGCACAGTCATGGCTGATTGGTATCCTAAATGGAGTTCAGAGCAATATTTTGATTATCTGAATTTCCTAAACGTACAGATTATTGCTATAAAGCAAATGTCTCTTGGGACAAAAAATAAATTAATGTTGGCCACCATGCTGGCTCAAAACCCTGAAATATTATTTTGTGATGAATTAACTACCGGACTGGATCCTGTTGCAAGAGAAAAAGTTTTGCATTTATTGAAAGAATATATTAATAAGACACATTCAGCCGTTATCTTCTCCACTCACATTATTAGCGACTTAGAAAAATTTGCTTCCAGAATCATCTTACTCGATAACGGTAAGGTTGTTTTGAATACTGATATTTCTTGCATTTTGGAAGGAAATAAAATTTCTTTAGAAAATGTAGTATATGACTATCTAAGTAAATCCACTTTAGCGAAAGGAAATGATAATTTAATTTTGTAATTATCAAATGAATAATATATGAAAGGGTTGCTTTATAAAGATTTTAAGTCCATTTTGAAGTTAATATCCCCTGTATATTTAATGTCTCTTATTCCAATTATTGTCTATATTGGAAAAGATATGTTTCTGTTTATGTTCTCCATAATTATTGGGATATTATTCGGAATGCAAGTTTCAATAACTATTTCCGTAGATGAAAAAACAAAACTTGTTAATTATTATCGTATACTACCACTTTCCTATCATGTCATTGCTATGGAGAAATATATTTTCACGCTCATCATTTCTCTCCTTACAGGTATCATAATCTTCCTTGTTACTTTCAGTTATTCTGGACAGCTTAGCCTTTTGTATCCATTCATTGGTTTCTACGTTGCGCTAATTTATAACATGATAGTAATTCCCGCATCATTTTATTTTGGTGTAGAAAAAGGAAGATATATCCTCATAGGATTTACCATTCTTCCTATTATCATTACAAAATTTAATAATGTTTTATTAAAACTATATTCTATTCTTCAGACCAACTTGATTGCATTAGCAGTGATTTTACATTTGATTATTTTTGTCATCTCATACGTAATTTCAGTAAAAAGCATTGAAAAATATCGCATATAATTTCGATTTATAAAACATCAGACAGGCATAGTTCTTGCCGCCTCGGTTGGTTTTATGTGGTAACTTAATTTTACCGACGGCAATAGACTATGTCTGATAACATTGTACAGCTCAATGAGGATCTTATAAAGAGCAAGTCAAGGATCTGGTACGCGGTAGATGCAAAAATGGGGATAATCGAAGAAATATTTAAAAAGAGACATGGATCAATATTTATAGAAGAAAAAATGCTGTGAAAAGTGAAGAAAAACAAAGAAAAGGCTTGTTTTTTCATTGCTTTCGTGTTAGTGTGTAACAGTATTTGTAACGTAGGAAGGGGCAAGCAGCAGCTTGTCCCTTTTGCTTGAATGGAGCGTTGGCATGGAAATTGAGAGAACGAAAGCGTATTTGGAAGAAATTCTTCCCGGAATGGGCTATGTACTGGATAGTGTGACTTTTACCCTGGAGGCAGGAACCCATTATCTTAGAGCATTTATTTTTAGAGAAGACGAACAGGACATGACGGTCAATGACTGTGCCATGGTTTCCAGACGGCTGTCCAAGTGGTTGGATAAGGAAGACTTTATCGAAGAAGAATATATTTTGGAAGTATGTTCTTTAGGCTTTAAGGATAATCCGGGGGGAGAGGAGCTTTCCGAAGTGGAAGAAGAACTGCTTTCCGAGGAAGAAGCTACGGAAGAGTAAATTGTAAAGCACAAACAGGTGAAAGTATAATACAGGCGGAATAAAAGGCGGTTAGGATAGAAAACGCCTGATGATAAAAATAAAGAGGAGTAAAAACGATGAACGAGGAATTACGCTTAGCGCTAGACATGTTAGAGAAGGAAAAGAAAATTTCCAAGCAGGCTTTAATTGAGGCTATCGAGCTTTCATTACAAACCGCTTGCAAGAATCACTTCGGTTCCGCAGACAATGTGCACGTAAGCATGAATCCGGACACTGCAGTGTTTTCCGTATTGGCAGATAAAACAGTTGTAGAGAAGGTGGGAGACAAGTCCACAGAAATCAGCTTGGAAGAAGCCCATGAAATGGATCCTTCCTATACCTTGGGAGATGTGGTGCAGGTACCCATTGATTCCAAGTCCTTCAGTAGAATTGCAGCCCAGAATGCCAAGGGCGTGATTGTGCAGAAGATTCGTGAGGAAGAGAGAAAGAACCTCTTTGAAGAATATTATGCTATGAGCAAAAAGATTTTCACCGCCCTTGTGGAAAAGAATACCGGAAGAGCTCTGATTATGAATTTGGGCAAGGTAGATGGTTACCTTGCGGAAGCGGAGCAGATTCCGGGAGAGAATTTGACTCCCGGACAAAGAGCAAAGGTCTATGTGGTGGAAGTGAAGGACAGCCCCAAGGGACCAAAGCTAATGCTTTCCCGTACCCATCCGGAGTTGGTTCGTAAGCTGTTCTTTGAGGAGGTTTCCGAGCTTAGAGAAGGCATTGTGGAGATTAAGTCCATTGCCAGAGAGGCAGGTTCCCGTACCAAGATGGCAGTCATTTCCAATGAAGAGGATGTGGATGCAGTGGGTGCCTGTGTAGGTCTTAACGGAAACCGTGTAAATACCATCGTGGAAGAGCTTCGGGGAGAGAAGATTGATATTATCAACTATGATGAGAACCCGGCATACCTGATTGAGAATTCCTTATCCCCGGCTAAGGTAATCGCAGTTATTGCGGATCCGGACAACAAGGAAGCTTTGGTCATTGTACCGGATAATCAGTTGTCTCTGGCCATCGGTAAGGAAGGACAGAACGCAAGACTTGCGGCAAAGCTGACCAATTACAAAATTGATATTAAGTCCGAGTCTCAGGCTCAGGAACAGGGAATCTTCGATGAAATGGGAATTGATTACCATGGAGAAAGCCTGGAGGAAGAAGATTTAGGCTATGATGAGGACTATGAGGATGCTTCCTATGAAGAAGGGGAAGAGGAAGCGGAAGCTTACGAGGAAGAATAAATAAAAGAGAGACTTGGTTTTCGAAAAAGGATTGGTCTTTTTCGAAAAGCATTTTCATAGAACCGATAGAACCATAGGGATGTTTTCCGGGAGGGAAAATGAAGGTAGAGCCACAACGAAGCTGCATAGGCTGCGGAGAAAAGAAGGACAAAAAGGACTTGCTTCGGATTGTCCGTTCTCCGGAGGGGGAATATGCCGTGGATTTGCAAGGAAGAAAAAATGGAAGAGGCGCTTATCTTTGCAAGAATCTTTCTTGCCTGGAGAAGGCTGAGAAGAAAAAGGCTTTTTTCCGTTCCTTCAAGGAAGCAATCCCCAAGGAAGACTTGGATAGACTGAGGGAGGAAATCAAAGAAATTGCAAAATAAGATATTGGGACTCTTGGGTTTGTCCATGAAGGCCGGAAAGGTCAAGGCGGGAGAGTTTTCCGTAGAAAAGTCCATTAAAGCCCATAAGGCCAAATTGGTGCTGGTGGCTGCCGATGCTTCGGAAAATACGGAAAAAAAATTCCGACAAAGTTGTTTTTATTATCAGATTCCCATATTTTCCTTCGGAACGAAGGAGGAGCTGGGGAGAGGGATTGGAAAGGAAATGCGTTCTTCTCTTTGTATAGAGGATGAAGGCTTTGCAAAGAGAATGATTGAGATTTTAGATGGAGGGAATGCGGATGTTAGAAGATAATAAGAAAGAAAATATTGAACAAAAAAGTGAGGAAGCTCCCGTTAAAAAGAAAAAATTAGCGGTAGTTTTCCATTCCCAAAATTCGGTGAATCACAAGAATCATCCTCTGGGAAGAACACAGTTTTCCGATAAGGCAAAGGCCAAGGTAAAGAAGGAAGCAGGGAAAGAGGAGGGAGGAAAGAAATCCCCCAATGGAAGACCCTTGCCTCCCGGAACTGCAAGGGTTACTCCTTTGAAGGCTTTAAATGCTATTCAAAAAAAACAGGCTGAAGAGGAGAAGAAGCTGGAAGAGGAAAGAATCCTTTTAGAAAAGCAGGAAGCGGAAAGAAGAGCCCAGGAAGAAGCTGCAAAGGCCAAAGAAGAGGCGGAAAAGAAGGCTTTGGCGGAAAAGGAGAGTCAGGAAAAGGCGAAGAGACCCACTATTTCCGGAATCAAACCTTCCGTTTCCGGAATTGCGGCTAAACTTGTTCCCGGAAGAAGTCAGAGTAGAGAGGCTACAGGAGAGCGCAGAAGTAGTGGCTTCGGAACAGGAAAGCCTGCAGAGAAGAGATTTACTCCCGGAGGAAGAAGCGATAGTCGTGGAGAAGGCAGAAAGGATGGGGATTTTGCAGGAAAGCCCCGTTTCGGTGCTACGCCTAAAAAGCCTGCTATTGCTGCGGCTCCGGAGATTGTGGAGAAGCAAAGCAGAATCAAGCATGATGCTACAAAGCCTCAGAAGAAGGTTTACGGAAACAAGAGCTTTGAAAATGAAAAGGCCAACATTTCCCAGAAGAATCGTGCTGCCAGAAAGCAGAATAAGTACGGCGCTACCCAGTCCTACGAGAGAGATGAGCAGGTAAAGGTAAAGAAGACCGGAAAGGGTGCATTTATTAAGCCGGAAGTGGTGAAGGTTGCGGAAGAAACCATTAAGTCCATTACTTTACCGGAGGTAATTACCATTAAGGAATTGGCGGATAAGATGAAGCAGAAGTCTGCGGACCTTATCAAGAAGCTTTTCTTAAAGGGACAGATGGTTACCCTGAATACGGAATTAACGTATGAAGAGGCGGAAAATATTGCGGTTGAGTACGACATCCTTTGTGAAATGGAAGAGAAGGTAGATGTTATCGCTGAGCTGGTACAGGATTCCGAAGTGGATGAAGAGAAGGATTTACAGCCCCGTCCTCCTGTAGTAGCGGTTATGGGACACGTTGACCACGGTAAAACCTCTATTCTGGATGCGATTCGAAATACCAATGTGACCAGTAAGGAGCATGGCGGAATTACCCAGTCTATCGGTGCTTATCAGGTAACGGTAAAGGTTAACGACGAAGACAGAGTGATAACCTTCTTGGATACTCCCGGACATGAAGCCTTCACTGCTATGCGTATGCGTGGAGCCCAGTCCACCGATATTGCTATCCTGGTTGTTGCTGCAGATGACGGCATTAAGCCCCAGACCATTGAGGCGATCAACCATGCCAAGGCGGCCAATACAGAGATTATTGTAGCCATCAATAAGATTGATAAGCCTGCGGCAAATATTGACAAGGTAAAGCAGGAATTAATGGCCTATGATTTGGTGGCGGAGGACTACGGCGGAACCACCATTTGCTGCCCTGTTTCTGCAAAAACCGGAGAAGGACTGGAAAGTCTTTTGGAAAATATTGCTTTACAGGCGGATGTGCTGGAATTAAAGGCGAATCCAAACCGTAAGGCCTACGGTGTTGTGATCGAGGCGGAGCTGGACAAGGGAAGAGGTTCCGTAGCCCGTCTTTTGGTACAAAAGGGTACCCTGCATATCGGAGATGTGGTGGCTGTAGGATCTGCCTTCGGTAAGGTTCGTGCCATGATTGACGACAAAGGAAAGAGAATCAAGAAGGCAACACCTTCCATGCCTGTAGAGATTTTAGGATTGAACTCCGTGCCTAATGCGGGAGAAATTTTCCAGGTGAAGGACAACGAGAAGGAAGCCAAGGCTTATGCGGATACCTTTGTTAGTGAAGGAAAGCAGAAGATGGTGGAGGATTCCCGTAAGAAGGTTAGCTTAGATGCCCTCTTTGACCAGATTAAGGCCGGAGAGCTGAAGGATCTTCCGATTGTCATCAAGGCGGATGTACAGGGATCTGTGGAAGCGGTTCGTGATTCCTTACAGAAGATTGAAAATGCGGAAGTTCAGGTGAAGGTGATTCATGCCGGTGTTGGTGCCATCAATGAGTCCGATATTAACCTGGCTATTGCTTCAAATGCCATCGTCATCGGATTTGACGTTAAGCCGGATCCAACCGCAAGAGATATTGCCGAGCGGGAAAATGTAGACGTAAGACTTTACAATGTCATTTATAAGGCTATTGAAGATATTGAGCTTGCCATGAAGGGAATGTTGGCTCCTGTTTATGAGGAAAAGGTTATCGGTCATGCGGAGGTTCGTATGATCTTTAAGTCCTCCGGAGTTGGTGTTATTGCCGGTTCCTTCGTTCTGGACGGAAAGGTACAAAGAGGTGCCAAGGTTCGTTTGACCAGAGGCGGAGAGCAGTTATATGATGGAACCATTGCTTCCGTAAGACATTTTAAGGATGACGTAAAGGAAGTGGGAACCAAGCAGGAATGCGGTATTGTATTAGAAGACTTTACCGATATTCAGGAATTGGATCAGTTGGAAGTTTACGTTATGGAAGAAGTAAAACAGAGATAAGAGGGAGGGGAGCCGAAGGCTCCCCTGTTCCTACTTTTTTAGGAAAGTATAAAGAGGTAAAAAGTGAAAAAACTGAGCTTTAAGAACCAAAGAAGAAATGAGGATGTGAGAAGGTGTCTTTCTCTTTTGATTCGGGAAGAGGTAAAGGATAGCAGGGTTTCTCCCTTCTGTGACGTTACCGGTGTGGACCTTACTCCGGATTTACAATACTGTAAGGTCTTTGTTTCCTGCCTTGGCAGTGAAGAGGAGCTGGGAAAAACCATTGAGGGATTAAAGGCTGCCGGGGGCTTTTTACGAAGAGAATTGGCCGGGAGTCTTAATTTAAGACATACACCGGAACTGCAATTTATTGCGGATCACTCCGTGGAATACGGTTCCAGAATGGATGCTTTGATATCTCAGGTTAGCAAAGAAGATAAGGAAAGAGCTGTGGGGGAAGTAGTAAATCAGGATAATCGCTATAAAGAGGAGGAAGAATGAGAGACAAGCTGGAGGAATTATTAGCTTCTTCCCAACGGATTTGTCTACTGGGACATACCCGCCCGGACGGAGATTGCCTGGGATCTACTCTGGGTTGGAAGAATTATTTAAAGAATCGCTATCCGGAGAAGGAAGCACAGGTTTATTTGATGGAGGCCCATGAGAAATTTTCCTATCTTCCCGGTTTTTCCGACATTCGCCACGACGTGCCAAAGGAGAGTTATGACCTGGCTCTGATTTGCGACTGCGGAGCTTATGAAAGGTTGGGAGAGTTCGGCTCTTTGGCAAAGTCTGCAAAAAACTGTTATGTGGTGGACCATCATGTAACAAGTAATGGGGAGGATTTTCCTTTTCATACTATTTTACCCGATGCCTCCAGTACCTGCGAGGTGAGCTTTGATCTGATGGAAGAAGAGTTTTTCGATAAGGCGGTGGCTACCTGCATTTATACCGGCTTAATCCATGATACCGGAGTTTTTAAGTATAACTGTACTTCTCAGCATACCATGGAGATTGCAGGGAAATGCATAGCTAAGGGAATTCCTTTTTCCTACATCATTGATGACAGCTTCTACATGAAGTCTGTGGATCAGCAGAAAATGACGGGGAAGGTCTTGCAGGATGCAAAGCTTTATTGTGAGGATAGAATCCTGGCTTCTTCCTTAAGCCTAAAGGATATGCGTTCCTTTAATCTGGAACAAAAAGATCTGGACATGGTGGTCAGTATCCTTCGGGAAACCAGAGATGTGGATGGGGTGATTTTCCTCTATGAGGTAGGGAATCAGCTGTATAAGGTGAGCCTACGTTCCAACAACAATGCCTTTGATGTTTCACAGGTGGCGGCCTTCTTTTCCGGCGGAGGACATAAGATGGCAGCAGGTTGTAGCCTAAAGGGCAGTCCGGAGCAGATTTTGGAGAAGCTTTTCGGAGAAATGAGAAAGCAGCTGGACGCAGAGGGCTTCAAAAGCAATAAAAAATGTAGAGAGTAAGCATGGATGGAATTATTAATGTATATAAAGAAAAGGGGATGACCAGCTTCGACGTTCTTCGGGCTCTTCGAAGAATTCTAAGAGAAAAAAAGATGGGGCATACCGGCACCTTGGACCCCATGGCGGAAGGTGTGCTTTTGGTCTGTGTCGGAAAGGCTACCAAATATGTGGATGCTTTGATGGCGAAAGAGAAGATCTATCAGGCGGAATTGACCTTAGGGATCGAAACGGATACGGAGGACATTACCGGAAAGATTCTTTCCGAAGAAGAGGTTTCTATTTCGGAGGAGGATATTGAAAAGATTCTTCCCCGCTTTCTGGGAAAGCAGGAGCAGATTCCTCCCATGTACAGCGCAAAAAAGCTGGAAGGAAAAAAGCTTTATGAACTGGCAAGAGAAGGGAAAACGGTAGAAAGGAAGCCCAGCCAAATTGAAATTTTTGCTCTGGAAATTCTTTCCTATGATTGTCCTAAGCTTCGTTTTCGGATTCATTGCTCCAAGGGAACCTATATTCGTACCCTCTGTAAAGATATCGGAGAAGCGCTGGGGACCAAAGCCTGTATGTCTGCGCTTTTGCGAGAAAAAGTGGGAGAGTTCTCTTTACAGGATAGCTTCAGACTTTCGGAAATTGAAAAGCTGGAAGGAGCAGGGGAAAGAGATACATACTTGCTGCCGCCCCTTTACAGTCAAAAAGACAGCATTTTAACCTTCGGAAAGTTTGATGGTCTTCATCTCGGACACCAAAAAATATTTGAAGAGTTGTTTAAGGAAGGAAAGGCGGAGAATTTAGTGCCTTCCGTTTTGTCCTTTACCACCCATCCTTCGGTTTTATTTTCCGGAGAGCGGCAGGACCTTCTTTGTACGGAGGATGAGCATTATACTCGTTTGCAAAATGCAGGATTTTCCCAGATTTTTCTTTTTCCCTTAACATTGGAAACCGCCAAGATGCCTCCGGAGAAATTTCTAGAGGATATTCTGGTAAAGGCTTTAAAGGTAAAGCACCTTGTGGTGGGAACGGATTGCAGCTTCGGCTATAAGGGAAAAGGTGATGTGGCCTTGCTTCAGGAAAAGGCTGAGGATTTCGGCTATAAGCTGACCGTGGTGGAGAAGGCATTAACCCGGGATGCCACCGGGAAATCCGTAGAAATTTCCAGTACCTATATCCGGAAATGTTTGGAAGAGGGGGCTGTGGAAGAGACGGCAAGGCTTTTGGGACGGTACTATACCCTGTCCGGCACCGTGGTGCACGGAAAGAAAATCGGGCGAAGCATCAATTTCCCCACGGCCAACATTCTCCCGAAGGAAGGAAAGCTTTGCCCCATGGAGGGTGTGTATCATACTCGCGTGCTTCTGGGGAAGGACTACTATGAGGGAATGACCAGCATAGGAAAGAATCCCAGTGTGGCGGAGAATAACCCGCTGACCATAGAAACACATATTCTGGGCTTTCAGGGAGATATTTACGGAGAGAAGCTTCGCTTGGAATTTATCAGCTTTATTCGGGAGCAAAGACATTTTAAGGATATCGAAGAGTTGAAGAGTCAGCTGGAGAAGGATTTGGCCTTTGTAGAGGAAGAGAGTAAAAAGAGGAAGTCGTAAGAATGTCTTTTCCTGGCTTCGTGAAACTTACGGTTTTTGCCAAAGCAAAGTGTGAAAATCCTTGACGAAAGCCGGAAATTCGCGTATTATAGTCTGGCATTTATGGACTGATTTTGGAGAAGAAGAAAAGTTATCATAAAATGCACAGCACTTCGCGTTAGGCCTAGGAAGGCGATTTCCTAACGCCTTCCTCAGTCTAACGTGTGTTAACGCAAGAAATTGCTAAAAAAAGGAGAATCAAATGATTACAAGAGAGAAAAAAGCAGAGTTGGTAGCGAAGTACGGAAGAAAGCCCGGAGACACCGGATCTCCTGAAGTACAGGTAGCGATTCTTACAGAGAGAATCGTTGAGCTTACCGAGCACTTAAAGAGCAATCCTAAGGATCACCACAGTAGAAGAGGACTTCTGATGATGGTAGGTCAGAGAAGAGGTCTTTTAGACTACTTAAAGAAGACCGACTTAGAGGGTTACAGAAGCTTAATCGAGAAGTTAGGCATCAGAAAGTAAGAAGAATCAGGGCGGAAAAGCATGGCTTTTCTGCCCTTTTTTACTGTTCATTTTCTTATTTTCCTGTATAATAGGAATCTATGACAAAAGCTATCCGGAAGGTAGTCCGAGATCACTGAAGAGGCGGTGAACCTCACAGTTTCTTCAGTGGCTTTGGATCTTCCGGATTAAACAAAGGAGGATTTATGTATAAGAGTTATTCAATGGAACTTGCCGGAAGAACCCTGACGGTGGATGTGGATAGGGTTTGCGCGCAAAGTAACGGTGCCGCATTGATGCACTATGGAGACACTACGGTGCTTTCCACCTGTACCGCTTCTGCAAAGCCAAGAGACGGTATTGATTTCTTCCCCCTTTCCGTGGAGTACGAGGAGAAGATGTATTCCGTAGGAAAGTTCCCGGGAGGATTTAAGAAGAGAGAAGGAAGAGCCAGTGACAATGCGATTTTAACCGCAAGAGTTATCGACCGTCCTATGCGTCCTCTCTTCCCTAAGGACTATAGAAATGATGTTTTATTAAACAACCTGGTATTATCCGTGGATCAGGATGCGTCTCCGGAACTCTTGGCGATGCTTGGTTCTTCCCTGTCCACCTGTCTTTCCGATGTTCCCTTTGACGGTCCCTGTGCAACCACCCAGATCGGCATGGTTGGGGGAGAATTTGTGGTAAATCCCGGAAACGGAGAGAAGGCGGTTTCCGACCTTTTATTGACTGTAGCTTCCACAAAAGAGAAGGTTATCATGATCGAAGCCGGAGCTAACGAGCTTCCGGAGGACAAGATGATTGAGGCAATTTATCTTGCCCATGATGTAAACCAGCAGATTATCGGTTTCTTTGAGAGCATTATCGAAGAATGCGGAAAAGAAAAGCACAGCTATGTTTCCAGCGCCATTCCTGAAGAATTATTTGCGAAGATGAAGGAAGTGGTAAAGCCGGAGGAGATGGAGAAGGCTGTATTTACCGATGATAAGGCGGAAAGAGATGCCAATGTTTCCCTTCTTAGTGAAAGATTGGTAGAAGCTTTCCAGGATGATGAGGAAGCCTTAGCCATTTTACCGGATGCCATCTATCAGTATGAGAAGAAGACTGTTCGCAAGATGATTTTAAAGGATCATAAGAGACCGGACGGAAGAGCCATCGATGAGATTCGTAAGTTAGAGGCTGAGGTAGATCTTCTCCCCAGAGTACATGGTTCTGCCATGTTTAAGAGAGGACAGACCCAGATTATGAATATTACTACCCTGGCACCTCTTTCCGAGGTTCAGAAGGTAGAAGGTTTAAATGAATTTGAAACGGAAAAGCGTTATTTACACCAGTATAACTTCCCCGGATATTCCGTAGGAGAGGCTAAGGCTTCCAGAGGTCCCGGAAGAAGAGAAATCGGTCACGGTGCTTTGGCAGAGAAGGCTTTAATCCCTGTACTGCCTTCCGTGGAAGATTTCCCCTATGCGATTCGTTCCGTTTCCGAGACTATGGAGTCCAACGGTTCTACTTCCATGGCTTCCACCTGTGCATCCTGTATGTCTTTGATGGCTGCCGGTGTTCCTATTAAGAAGCCTGTTGCCGGAATTTCCTGTGGTCTTGTAACCGGAGACAGCGATGATGAGTATTTGGTACTTACTGACATTCAGGGCTTGGAAGACTTCTTCGGGGATATGGACTTTAAGGTAACCGGAACAGAGGACGGAATCACTGCTATCCAGATGGATATTAAGATTCACGGCCTGACTCGTCCCATCGTGGAAGAGGCTATTCGCAGAGCAAGAGAAGCAAGACTCTTTATTATGAACGGTGTTATGAAAGAAGCGATTGCAGAGCCTAGAGCGGAGCTTTCTCCCTATGCACCGAAGATTTTGACTATGTCTATCAATCCGGAGAAGATTGGAGATGTTATCGGAAAGCAGGGTAAGACCATTAACGGTATCATCGAAGAAACCGGCGTGAAGATCGATATTGATGATAACGGAACTGTTTCCATTTCCGGAACAAACCTGCCTGATTTGGAAAGAGCGAAGAAAATCATTGAGTCTATTGTAAACGATATTGAGCCGGGACAGATTTTTGAAGGAACCGTAGTCAGAATGATGGATTTCGGTGCATTTGTACAGTTAAGCCCCAACAAGGACGGCATGATTCACATTTCCAAGCTATCTGACCAGAGAGTGAATAAGGTAGAGGATGTGGTTCATATCGGCGATAAAGTTCGTGTAAAGGTTCTGGAAGTGGATAAGATGGGCAGAATCAACCTTTCTATGCGCCCACAGGATTTGGTAGAGAAGCAGGAAGCGTAAGCACAGCTTAAGGGGGAAAAATGAAGATTAGAACGAGATATGCACCTTCCCCTACCGGAAGGATGCATGTGGGAAATTTGCGAACCGGCATGTACGCCTATTTGATTGCCAAGCATGAGGGAGGTGACTTCCTCCTTCGTATTGAGGATACCGACCAGGAAAGAGAAGTGGAAGGCGCTGTGGATATTATCCGTAGAACCCTGGAAGCTACAGGACTTTTCTGGGACGAGGGGCCGGATAATCCCGGAGACTGTGGACCTTACGTGCAGTCGGAACGAGTGAAGACCGGCGTTTATATGGACTATGCCAAGAAGCTGGTGGATAAAGGAGAGGCTTACTACTGCTTCTGTGACGAGGAACGTTTAAAGAGCCTGCAAACCGAGGTAAACGGAGAGACGCTTTTCCATTATGACAAGCATTGTCTTTCTCTTACTAAAGAAGAGGTGGAAGAGAAGTTAAAGCAGGGCCTGCCCTTTGTTATTCGCCAGAATAATCCGACAGAAGGCAGCACTACTTTCCATGATGAGCTTTACGGGGATGTTACCGTGGAGAACAGCGAACTGGACGACATGGTGCTGATTAAGTCCGACGGCTATCCTACCTATAACTTTGCCAATGTTATAGATGACCATTTGATGGGGATTACCCATGTGGTTCGTGGAAACGAATATCTCTCCTCCAGCCCTAAGTACCAAAGACTCTATGATGCCTTCGGTTGGGAGTCTCCGAAGCTGATTCATTGTCCTTTGATTACGGATGAGAATCATAAGAAGTTATCCAAGAGATCCGGACACTCCTCCTTTGAGGATTTGATTGACCAGGGCTTTGTGGCTGAAGCGGTGGTAAACTTTGTGGCTCTTTTAGGCTGGAGCCCTGAGGAAAATGAAGAGATTCTTTCTTTAGAGGATTTGGTTCGACTTTTTGATTATCACAGAATTTCCAAGAGTCCTGCGGTTTTCGATATGGGTAAGCTTCGTTGGATGAACGGAGAGTACATCAAGAAAATGGACTTCGACAAGTTCTATGAGAGAGCTCTCCCCTTCGTGAAAGAAGCTGTAGGTGAGGGATTGGATCATAAGAAGATTGCCGAGATGGTAAAGAGCAGAATCGAAATCTTCCCGGACATTCCCGAGCAGGTTTCCTTCTTTAAGGAAGTACCGGACTATGAGCTTTCTCTTTATGAAAATAAAAAGGCAAAGTGCAATTTAGAGAATTCTTTAAGCCTTCTGGAAGAGGTTCTTCCTTTATTGCAGGAGGAAAATGACTACAGTAACGACCATTTGTATGAGAAATTACAGGCCTTCGGTCAGGAAAAGGGCTATAAGACAGGCTTTATGATGTGGCCTATCCGTATTGCCCTTTCCGGAAAGCAAATGACTCCTGCAGGAGCCACAGAAATTCTTTCCGTACTGGGTAAGGAAGAATCCTTAAAGAGAATTGAAAAAGCAATAGAGAGATTAAAAGAAAAGAGGTAATGGCATTGGATAAGCAGGAATTTTTAGAGAGATACAGACATTCTCTTGCACATATTTTAGCAAAAGCCATGGTGGAGCTGTATGGTCCGGAGGTACAGTATGCGATCGGACCACAGATTGAAGATGGTTGTTATTATGACTTTGCTCTGCCCAAGTCCTTGTCCGAGGAGGATTTTAAGACCATTGAGGACAAGATGAGAGAAATCATCAAAAGAAGAGAGAACTGGACCAGAGAGGAGCTATCCCGCGAGGCGGCCTTGGCGCTCTTTGATAAACAAAAGTTCAAAAAGGAGCTGATTCAGGATCTTCCTGCCGATGAAGTCATCAGCATTTATCGTACCGGCGATGATTTTGTGGATCTTTGCCGGGGACCTCATGTGGAGAATTCTCAGGAACTCATGAATGTGGCCTTCCAGATTAAATCCATTTCCGGAGCTTACTGGCGTGGAGATGAGCACAGAGATCAGTTACAGCGTGTTTATCTTTTTGCCTTCCCGGATAAGAATGCCTTAAAGGAGCATTTGAAGTGGTTACAGGAAGCCCAGGAGAGAGACCATAAGAAGCTGGGTAGCCAGCTTGACCTCTTCATGTTTGATGAGACTGCTCCCGGAATGCCATATTGGCTTCCCAGAGGTTGGAAGATGTATCAGGCGCTTTTAGCCTATTCCAGAAGTGTGCAGGCAAAGCACGGTTACACGGAGATTTCCGCACCCCTTATCAATAATAAGAAATTATGGTTGATTTCCGGACACTGGGCACACTACATTAACAATATGTTTATGGTTCCCGGCATTTCCGGCTGGTTAAAGGCTGATGCTGACCTTTCCGGTGTACTGGAGCATCCTACTGATGCCAGTCTTGGGGAGAAGATTGTAAAGATTCAGGCAGGCTCTGTAATCTACAATCGTGAGAATATTGATACCATGGCGGCAAAGCCCATGAACTGCCCTAACGCCATGATTACCTATAAGAGAAGAAATCGTTCCTATAAGGAGCTTCCAATTCGGTATTCCGAGTATGATGTACTCCATAGAAAGGAAAAATCCGGACAAATGAACGGACTTTTCCGTGTACAGGAGTTCCGTCAGGATGATGACCATACCTTCGTAATGGAATCTCAGATTGAGGCGGAAATTGCGGACATCATCTCCATTGCGGATGAAGTATACAAGACCTTCGGTGTTACTTATCGTGCAGAGCTCTCCACAAGACCTGATGATTTCATGGGAGATATCGAGGTTTGGGATAGAGCGGAGGCTGCTTTAAAGAAGATTCTCACCGACAAGTACGGAGAGGGCGGTTTTGAAATCAATGAAGGAGACGGTGCCTTCTACGGACCAAAGATTGACTTACAAATTAAGGATGCTTTGGGAAGAGAGTGGCAGTGTGGAACTATCCAGCTGGACTTCCAGCTTCCTCACAACTTTGGCTTAACATACCAGACTGCTGAAGGAAGCACCGCTATGCCGGTGGTAATCCATAGAGCAATTTACGGTTCTCTGGAACGTTTTATCGGTATTATTATCGAGAACTTCAAGGGAAGCTTCCCTTTCTGGTTAAGCCCTGAGCAGGTAGGCATCGTACCGATTCGAGAAGAGCATAACGACTACGGAAAAGAAGTTTATGATGCTCTGACGGAAATCGGAATTCGAGCTGAAGCTGATTACAGTGACAAGAACATGAAGGAGAAGATTAAGGGCTATAAGAACTATAAGAATCCATATATTCTTGTGCTGGGAGACAGAGAAAAAGAAGAAAGAACCGTATCCATCAATATGCGCGGTTCCAATAAGCAGATTAACAATGTTCCATTAGATGCTTTCTTAAAAGCTTGTGAGAAGATGCAGAAGGAACACAGCTTAGAGCTGATGGATGAGTTTTAATGAATTTGTTCTAAATATAATAGAAAAATAGAGACAGAGATAGAAGAATGATTTATCGCTTTTTGCAGTATAACTTGGAACAGGGGCACGCTCTCGCTAAGCTCGCCTCGTAGCGGTTCTAAGCTTTCAAAAGACAAAAGCTAAGAACCGACGGGCTCACATTACCCCTTATTCTCAAGCTATACTGCAAAAAAGCGTAGTACAGATTCGTTCTTCCTCTGTCTATTTTATTTGAAAATATTTAGAAAAAATTCATGGAAAACTCAAAAAAAACATCTGCTCAAAGCTGTTAATGCGGTATAATAAAAAAGTTTTTATAGAAATAGGTATATAGAAGCATTATTGTACAAGGTTTCTGTTTTACAAGAAGATTATATGTAAGAGATAGCTAAGGATCTATATCTTCTATTTAAAGGAATATCTTGATGTAAAATGCTTATTTTATTACCGGAATCAAAAGCATTTAGAGTAAGGAGAGTCTATGAATAGTGAGCATGTGAGAGAAGGGGTACAGTCTGCGCCTCATAGAAGTTTATTTAATGCCTTAGGCTATACCAAGGAAGAGATGAGAAAGCCCATGATTGGTGTGGTTTGTTCTTATAACGAAATCGTACCGGGGCATATTAATCTGGATAAAATTGCGGAAGCGGTAAAGATGGGTATTGCGGAAGCCGGCGGTATGCCGGTGGAGTTCCCTGCCATTGCGGTTTGCGATGGTATTGCCATGGGACATACCGGCATGAAATATTCTCTGGTTACCAGAGACTTGATTGCGGATTCCACAGAATGTATGGCAAGGGCACACCAGTTTGACGGTTTGGTCATGATTCCGAACTGTGATAAGAATGTGCCCGGTCTTTTGATGGCAGCAGCCAGAGTAAATATCCCTACGGTTTTCGTATCCGGCGGACCTATGCTTGCCGGTAAAGTAAGGGGAGAGAAGCGTTCTCTTTCTTCCATGTTTGAAGCTGTGGGAGAGTATGAGGCAGGAAAGATTAATATGGAGGAGCTGAAGCTCTATGAGGAAAATGTTTGTCCTACCTGCGGTTCCTGCTCCGGTATGTATACCGCCAACTCCATGAACTGTTTAACAGAGGTTATCGGTATGGGACTTCCCGGAAACGGAACCATTCCTGCGGTTTATTCTGCTCGTATTCGTTTGGCAAAGATGGCGGGCTATGCCATCATGGATATGATTGAGAAAAATATTCGCCCCAGAAGCATTATGACAGAGGCGGCATTCCGAAATGCGCTTACGGTAGATATGGCTTTGGGATGCTCCACCAACACCATGCTTCATCTTCCTGCCATTGCTCACGAATGCGGCATTGAGTTGAAGGTGGAAAATGCCAACGAAATCTCTGCAAAGACTCCGAACCTTTGCCATTTGGCTCCTGCAGGCTATGCCTATATGGAGGATTTGAACGAAGCTGGCGGTGTTTATGCGGTGATGAAGGAGCTGTCCAAGAAGAATCTTTTGGACCTTTCCGGCATTACTGTTACCGGAAAGACTATGGAGGAAAATATCGCCCATGCCAGAAATAAGGATGAGGAGATTATTCGTCCTATTGATAAGCCCTTTATGCCTATCGGGGGTATTGCGGTGCTGAAGGGAAATCTGGCTCCGGATACCGGTGTGGTAAAGCGTTCCGCAGTGGCTCCGGAAATGATGGTGCATGAAGGACCTGCCAGAGTCTTTGATTGTGAAGAGGATGCCATTGCTGCCATCAAGGGCGGAAAGATTAATCCCGGAGATGTGGTAGTAATCCGTTACGAAGGACCTAAGGGCGGTCCCGGAATGAGAGAGATGTTGAATCCGACCTCTGCCATCGTGGGTATGGGCCTGGGCAGTACCGTGGCTCTGATTACAGACGGTCGTTTCTCCGGCGCTTCCCGTGGCGCTGCTATCGGACACGTTTCTCCCGAGGCGGCAGTAGGTGGACCTATCGCTCTGATTGAAGAAGGAGATATAATTTCCATCGATATTCCAAACTATAGCTTGAATGTAAAGCTTAGTGATGAGGAGCTGGAGAAGAGAAGAAAGGCTTGGAAGCCGAAGAAGAGACCTGATCTGGACGGATATCTGGTTCGTTACCGTGCACTGGTTACCAGCGGAAACCGCGGAGCGATTTTAGAGCTTCCAAAGGATTGGGAATAAAGAGATAAGCGAATCTATTACAAAGAATTGGGAATAAAGAGATGAGCGAATCTATTACAAAGGATAAATCTAGAGCGGAAGAGAGATGGATGTATAGCTTCCTGTGAGGAATGAAAACATAGAAAACAAATAAGTTTTAAGGAATTCACTGAAAATTGTATTTTATAAATACGATTCCTCTAAATTTCCTTTCCATGGATTGTAATATTGAAAATATTGAGTAAAATAAGTAGGGTTTGCCTTTTCTCTAAGGTAAACTCTATTTCTTTTCTTTTTTTGGGGGCTTAGTCTAAAAATAGCAAGATAGGATAAATAGTTTTTACAATAATACAAATTGTTTTTTATGGATATTTCCTAAAAAATCAAATAAATAGGAAGTATTATAGATTTTTACGTAGCCAGAGAAATCATTTTACGTTAGAATAATGAGATTAAGAATTTTGTAAGGAAACGATAAGCCTGTAAGGAGGACCGGTGGCACAGATGGGAGATAAGGAACGAAATAAAATTATTCGTTTTGCTTTGCTTTTGGCAAGCTTTCTTTGTCTGCTTCTTTTTGTGTTCTTAACTTTTTTTGCATGGCAGAACTTTTTCAGTCAGAAACCGAAGGAATGGAAGGAATGGAAGGAGAGCGATGAGAGCTATATGCTCCCGGAGAAAAAGAACATTCTTTTTCTGAGCTCCTACGATACATCTTCTCCGCTTTTTGCCAGTGAGCTGGAGGGAATAGAATCCATCATTAATCAATCTAATATTCATTTGGATACCATCAACATGGATTTTCAGCATTTTGGACATGATAAGGATATCGAGGCAATTTATACCTTTGTACAAACCCGTTTGGAGAACAGAGAAAAGCCCTATGATGGCGTTTTGGTGGGGGATGATAGAGCTTTGGAATTCGTTTTGGAAAAGCAGGAGGAGCTTTTTCCGGATATTCCCATCATTTTTTTCAGCATCAACAATCAGGAACTGGCAAAGAATGCAGCTAAAAATCCCAAGTTTTCAGGATATTACAGTCCCTCCTATTTAAAAGATACTTTAAGCTTGGCAACTTCCCTGCAAATGGGTGCGGATACCATTATGGTGCTTTATGATAATACTTATTGGGGAAATCAAGCTAAGGAAGAGTTTTTCTCCCTGCAACGAAGCTTTTCCTCCTATCGTTTTGCGGGCCTGAATTTTTCTCAGATGAAAAAAGAGGAGTTTCTGGAAGCCATTGAGAAATTAGATGAAAAAAGTATTGTGCTTTACATTTCTACCACATTGGATGAGGACGGCAATTACTACCCGGGCAATCAGGCTAGGAAAATGATTTTGTCCAGAGTCAATGTTCCGGTGTATAGCTATGCTATGTTGGATAATGTAAGGGGATTTTTGGCCGGAAGAGCACCGGACATAAAACAAATGGCCAAGGATGCCAGCCTGCTGATGTTGGATGTGTTATCGGGCAAGAAGGATGTGGAGAAAATCTCAGCGGAAGAAGATAGCTCGGGAAAGCTTGTGGTGGACAATCGTGTTCTTAGTGCTTACCATCTTTCCAAAGCACGACTTCCGAAGAACGTTGTCTTGGAAGATACACCTCAGCAATGGATTATGCGCTATGCCCGCTTTTTATTTATTGCCGCTTTCCCTCTGTTGGCGGTATGTATGATTGCTGTTTACTTCCTCATGAGTCGTTTACACAGTAAGAAGGTTCTGCAGGAATTGGAAGAGAAAAATGAGAGTCTCTTGCTGGCGAAGGATGATTTGGAACATAAATTAAGCTACGACTTATTGACGGAGCTTTTGAACCGTCAAACCGCATTGGCAAGGCTTACGGATTATATTGGAGACAGCAAAGATTACTCCTGTGTTTTAGTGGACATTGATAATTTAAAAGAGTTAAATGAATCCAGGGGCTATGATACGGGAGACTTATATCTGGTAGCTGTGGCCAATCGACTTCGTCGCTTTGAAAAGGATCATGGCGTCATTCTTTCCCGTTACGGTGGAGATGAGTTTATGATTATTTTCCCCAGAAAATGTTTGCAGGAGGATTCTCCGGAGCTGGCGGAAATCCTTTCTATCTTCCGAAGGGCAATTACCGTGGGAGAAGAGACGGTATATATGAATGCCTCGGGAGGTGTGGCCTCTTCCATAGGCGGGGAAAGCCCCCGGACGATTGTAATGTACGCCGGACTGGCCATGAGCTTTGCAAAACGGAAGGGAAAAAACCGCTTGGTGTTCTATAGTGAGGAGCTTCGATACAAAAAAGAAAAAATCAGTCAAATTTTGAAGATTGTGGAGAATGCCATTCAGGAGAATTCCTTCTATATGGTATATCAGCCCCAGGTGGACTGTAAGACCAGAAAAGTAGTAGGCTTTGAATCCCTTATGCGTATTCGAAATGAGGATTGCTCTCCGGATCAGTTTATTCCTGTGGCAGAAAGCTATGGCTATATTGCCAAGCTGGGAAAGATTGCGGTGGAACAGGTTATAAGACAGCTGGCCAAGTGGAAGGAAGAGGGGCATGCTCTTTGCCCAATCTCCATTAACTTCAGCAGTTATCAGATTTATGATGATGACTTTGTGGAATATCTTTTTTACCAGCTGGATCGTTATGAAATTCCTCATGAATACGTGGTTTTGGAAATCACCGAGGGAATTCTTTTTGAGGAGAGTAAGCAGACCAAGAAAATCTTCAATCGTCTGGTGGAAGCCGGAATTCAACTGCATTTGGATGACTTCGGAACCGGCTACAGCAGCTTTAGTTACCTGCCCTATATTCCCTTGAATACAGTGAAAATGGATAAGTCCTTAATCGATCATTTCCTGCCGAACAATGGAGACGTGATTCGAAACCTGATTGACATTGTTCATGACTTGGGAAAGGTTGTTATCGTAGAAGGTGTGGAGGATGAGTGGCAGTACGAAAAACTCCTGGAGTATCAATGCGATATTATTCAAGGCTACCTTTTTGGCGGACCTTTGCAGGCGGGAGAAATTCCTTAAGGAGGAAAATTTAAATGGTATTTCAGAATTTAAAAAATCATGACAAGTACGATTTATCCAATGAACGATTTCAAGCGGCGTTTCAGTTTTTAAAAAGAGAAGATTTGGGGCAACTGGAAGACGGAAACTATCCTATTTTGGGAGAGGAGGTCTTTGCCATGGTGCAAAGCTTTGAAACGGCATTGGATAAAGACCGGCGTTTTGAAGCCCATGACATTTACTTTGATATCCAGAATCTCCTGGAAGGAGAGGAAAGAATCGATGTGCTAGCCCGTTCCTCCTGTGAGATTACAGAGAATCCGGAGGGAAAGGATATCTGCTTTTTAGAGCCTAAGGGGGCATATTCTCAAATGCTTTTAAAAGCAGGGGATTATCTCATCCTTTCTCCGGAAGAGGCTCACAGACCTGCTGTTGCGGTACACAATCCAATGTCATGCAGGAAAGTTGTTGTTAAGGTAAAGCTGTAATTCTTTTTGAAATAAAAAAAGAAGAAATAGAAACTAAATTCTAAAAAAAATATAAATTAAATTCTTCCTAAAGTAAGAGGAATGTGAGAAAAATGTTCATTTTCAGAAAGGAAAGAAGCATAAAAGGATAAAAAAGAAGTGCAAAAAACTTAAGAATGAAAAATCCAATCTTCTTTATACGGTTTTTTCTTTTTTCGTCCGGTTACAGCAGAAAATTCCAAGAATCAAGCCTTGTCAGGATGTCTTGTTTTTTTGAAAAGCTGTGGTAGAATACATTAGCTATTGTTTAAGTATTAATTTTTAAATCATTATGAAGGAGTAGAAGACATGAAGCGTAAAAGAAAGCTGTTAGCGATCTTGATGGCCGTGGCTATGGCTTGGCAGGGAGTATCCTTTGCAAATGCAGATGAGCTTACTTCCCCGGCATCCGCAAGTACGGTGACAAGCGGTACGGAAACCGGCAGTCAGGGTAGCCCCTCGGAAGAAGATATCCGAGCTGAACAGGCGAAACAGGAAGCAGCAAGACAGGCCGCTGCCAGTGCAATTAATGCAACCACCGGTAAAGCTATCAACGTAAACGCTAATGCCGTTTATGTGAATAAGGATAACTCTGCAGCATATAATAATGAAGGAATCGACAACTATGCGCAATTTGGTGTAAGTGTGGATTTTACCGTACCGGAGGGACAGAGCCCAAAGGCGGGAGATACGACCACCTTCCAGTTGTCCGATTCTTTAAGAATTCAAAAATCAGACAACTTCGATATTAAAGATGGGGATCAGGTCGTAGCAAAGGCTAGCATTGATGCGGCAAATAGAACCGTTACCTTGACTTATACGAATTATGTAGAGCAGAGAAGTGATATTAAAGGAAAGTTCTGGCTTTCTCTTCAGGTTAACTCCGATAAGGAGACAGAAGCTAAACAGCTTAGCACTTCTATAAAGGTTAACAACACTTCCAATTTGGCGATTGCCGGTTCTATCAATTATACCGGAATCACAAAAGATAGTGATTTTGATTTGGTAAAGGATTCCTGGCAAAATTTCGTAGAGGAAACCGATGCGGCCGGAAACAAGGTGTACTTAATTCGTTACCGCGTTTTGGTAAATGTTGGAGCAAGAACCAATATTACTTTAAAGGATACTTTGGGAGAGGGAGCATTTTCCTACTACAGCAGTGATGAACATCCCGTATCTATTCGTAAGGGTGTTTGGCAGAGAGGACAGTATGTCAACGGAAACTGGGTTGCTGATGAAGTAAACGGTAAGAACTTTGACATTCGTAATTCTCAGAAGACAGGCCCTGCTACCCAGAGCACAGCACTGGAAGCACAGTATAAAGCTGCTGTAGGCAAGAAGACATTTACCTTAAATCTTGGAAATACAGCTTCCAATGAAGGCTTTGAAATTGTTTACTATGCAAAGGTTGACGGAAAGCCTGTAACAAACTTTAATTATCACAATGAGGTTGAATTGGATTCTGACGGAAACGGTGGAAAGCCGTTGAAGAAGGAATACAATGTTAATGTACAGAGCGCAGGAGGCGAAGCTTCCGGTGACACCTTTAAGATTAAGTTAAAGAAGGTTAATGAAGATCAGAAGGCCTTGGCCGGTGCGGTATTCAGTGTCAGCAACAGTGAGGGAGCTGAGGTGGGTAAATTAACCACTGATGCAAACGGAGAAGCTATTCTTTCCGGCTTGTTAAGAGGAGACTATACCGTTAAGGAGATTCAGGCTCCTGCAGGATATATTTTATCCGATGACAGCTATAGTGTAAAAGCGGATATGTTCGATGTGGCTAAGGTTGCAAGCCTTACCGTTGTAAACAATAAGGCGGAAGCAAAGAGAAATCTCTATGTTACCAAGAAGTGGGTAGATGCAGGAGATAAGGCACAAAGCAGACCGAAGCAGGTAACTGTAGAGCTTCTTCGTAACGGAGAGGTTATCGGCGTAACGCAGGAGTTAAGCCAGGCAAATGCTTGGAAGACTTCCTTCTCCGACCTTCCAAAGTATGACGAAAACAGTAAGGCTTACAGCTATACCATTCGTGAAAAAGCAGTGGAGGGATATGCTCCGGCTATTTCCGGAACACAGGAGCTTGGCTTTACCTTAACCAATACCATCAGCAATAAGATTTCCATTCCTGTTACCAAGGTATGGAGCGGAAAGGGAGATCATCCCTCATCCGTAACTGTTCGTCTCTTAGCAGACGGAAAGGAAATTGCTAAGCAGGATCTTTATGCCAACAATAACTGGCAGTACACCTTTACCAATCTGGAGAGAAGCAAGAATGGTAAGGAGATTCAATATACCGTTACAGAGGATGCGGTAGCAGGCTATACCACCAAGATTAGCGGAGATGCTGCTACAGGCTATCTCAATGTAATTACCAATACCAAAGTTAGCCAGGATCCTAACGCTCCGGGTAATAGGGGCGGCGGAAACGGTGGCGGAAATGGCGGCGGAACTCCAAGCAGAAGCAATAATCGTGGAGGAAGTAATAAACCCAATACTCCCGGATCTGTATTGGATGCTTCCAGAGAGCCGGGCGGTAGCCAGGATAAGGCTCAGGGCAAGAACGGTTCCGTATTAAACGCCAGCAGAAACAAGAAGGCTGACGGTTCCGTATTGGATGCATCTCGTTCCACATCTACCGGCGACAACAGCAGAGCCCTTCAGTATCTTGCATTATTTGCAACTACCGGAGTAGGACTTTTCGCTTGGGTATTGGCCGAGAAGAAAAGAAAGAAAACTGAGAAGTAAAACGCAGTTTTCGCCCCATGAAAATGGCAGGAAGCATAATTACTATGCAGGAAGCATAAAGGAAAAACCGTCTAAGATTTCTTAGGCGGTTTTTTCATATAGCAAATAATTATTTAAAATCTCTGTATTAATTCTTTAAAAAAACTTATTTTTTCACCTTGAAATTTTAAGAAAATATGCTAGAATAGCGAGTGACGCTAAAATTAAGTATTTTTTAAGGAGAAGAAATATGAAAGCTAAGAGACAGATTTTGTCCCTTTTGCTGGTTCTTTTAATGGTATGGCAGGGATTTTCCTATGCCAATGCCGAAACCGGTACTAGCGGGGGAACAACTGTAGTGGCAAGCGGAAGTACAGGGACTGGTACAGAAGCTTCAGTAGCAAGCAGCAGCACAATTTCCGGAGCCGGCACCGGAAGCACAAGCGGAAAGGCAATTGAAAATGCTTTATCCGATGTAGAACTGTTTGTAGACGGAAAGGCTCTGAAGGAGGGTAGCAGTTTTGCCAACTATCAGAGTATGCAATTTAAAGCCACCATCAAAGTTCAGGGCTTAAGTATTCAGGAGGGAGACTATATCTCTATTCAGCTTCCCAAAGAATTAAAGTCCTCCGACTTGAGCTTTAATATTCCGGGAGATAACGGAAAGATTCTGGCTAAGGGAGAGTATAATCAGGCGACCAAGGAAATGCGCATTGTGTTTACCAAGGACGCTGAACATTACAGCGGTACGGACGGTAGTGTATTTTTTAATACGGAAATCGACAAGGAAGTCGTAAAAGCCGATACCAAAACTCCACTGGAACTTAAGGTAAACGGAAAGACCGTAATTAATTACAATGTGGGCTACCAGATTATCGGTAAGGAAAATCCTGTCAGCTTTTGGAAGAGTCGTGACAGAAAGCTGGTTGAACTGGTAGACCAGGACGGAAATACCCATTACTTGATTCATTACACGGTTTCCCTTGATGCTCGACATATCGAGAAGGTACAGGGGGCTACGGATTATGAGAATGTTGTTTTCACCGATACCCTGCAAAGTGATGCGCTTAGCTATTTTGATGTAAAGCATCATTTTACGGATGCAAATCTTAAGCAGTCCGATATTGACACTTATGCTCCTATCTTAAGAACGGGAATCTGGCGTTCCGGACAGTGGCAGAACGGTGTTTGGGTAAGTGCTCCGGATGATACGGATGCGAATCGGGGCCCATTCTGGAGTCTTCGTGATAAGCAGAACTATACAGCAGAATCCTCCAAAGACTTTTTTACTCCGAATTACTCTGCGGATGGACGAAGCTTTACCTATACTATCGGAAAGCTGAATCCGGATGACGGCTTCTTCTTCAGCTATTATGTTGAGATTAATGAAGCATTTAAAAATGGTACTATTTATAAAAATCAGGCAAAACTTACCGGTGACGGAATTGTCAGCAGAGAGCAAATCAGAAATTTTGAAGTCAGTGAAGCCGGCGGTTTCTTAAATGGAAAAACCTTCAACCTTCAGGTTAAGAAAATCGGAGATGAGGGCGAGGCTCTTCAGGGGGCTAAGTTTACTTTAGTTAATCCTAAGACCAAATATACAAAGACCATTGTGACCGACGAGAACGGTATTGCAAAGTTGGAAAATGTTTTCAAGGCCGACTATGTATTGACCGAGGTGGAGGCACCGGAAGGCTACGAGTTGGATTCCACACCTCGTACCATCAGCAAAGAGGATTTTGAGAATTCCATCGCAAAGGGTGCTACCGTAGAAGTGGAAATGCTGAATAAGAAGAAGGAAGTTCTTGCCAAGGAAACCAATCTTTCTGTTAAGAAGGAATGGGTATTGGATCCGGCTCTTGCAACAAATAAGCCTGAAAAGGTTGTAGTTTCCGTTTTAAAGAACGGTGTGAAGGATGAGAATCTTACAGTAGAGTTATCCGCAGCCAACGGCTGGAAGGCAAGCTTCTCCAATCTTCCCAAGCAGGATGCCAATGGAAAGGAAATTGTTTATACGATTTCAGAAGAGGAAGTAGCAGGCTTTAAGGCAGCAATTTCCGGATCGGAGAAGACAGGATTTACCATTAGCAACTATAACGGTTCCAGAGTGGTAATTCCTGTGACCAAGATTTGGCAGGGTAAGGGTCCTCACCCCGACCATTTGAACGTACAGCTTTTTGCTAACGGAGAGAAGGTAGCTACCTATACCTTAAATAAGGCTAACGGTTGGCAGCACAGCTTTGATATGCCGAAATTTGATGCAAACGGTAAAGAAATCCGTTATACCGTTACCGAGGATAGTGTTGCCGGCTATACAGCAACAACACAGAGCAATCCTGCTACCGGCTATGTCAATGTGTTTGTAAATAAGAAAAATGACGATACTCCTACCCCCAATGGTGGAGGCGGCAGAAATGGCGGCGGCGGAAACGGTGGAGGAAACTCCCCCAGTCCAAGTCCTTCACAGCCAAATCCAAGAGGTGGAGATGTATTGAATGCGAATCGTACACCTGCAGGAAATCCGGATGTAATCACTGCGGATGGAGCTGTACTTGGTGCAGATAGAAATGCACAGCAGAATGTTGAGCCGGGAGCTGTTCTGGGCGCTGAGCGTGGACAGACCAAAACCGGAGACAGCAGTGCAATGCTTCTGTACTTTGCGCTCTTTAGCTTAACCGGACTGGGCTTTGCCACAGCGCTGGTTTACGGTAAAAAGAGAAAGACTGTGAAGAGATAATATAAAATTATTTAAGAAGAGTTTGTAAAAAATCATTTGATTTTTTGCAGACTCTTCTTTTTTTGTCCTCGAATGTAGCTTTCTCTTTTTTACGCTCTATGCGCTTTGTTAAAAATATGTTAAAATAGCATTTCAACAAATTAGTAGAGAAGGAGTGGCTATGGAGGGAAATCTGAATCAAATGCTATTGATGTGGGGGATTGTCATTTTCTTCAGCGTTTTTTTGAAAAAGCTCTCTGTAAGAATGGGTCTTCCCATGCTTTTAGCCTTCCTTTTTTTAGGAATCGTCTTCGGTAGTGACGGCGTATTTAAGATTCCCTTTGAAAACTATTCTCTGGCTGAAAATATTTGCAGCTTTGGATTAATCTTCATTATGTTTTCCGGCGGTTTTGGAACAAGCTGGAAGGAGGCAAAACACATTTCCAAGGAAGCAATGGTTTTATCCACTTTGGGCGTAGTCCTAACGGCAGTGGCTGTAGGGCTTTTCTGCATGTTAGCGTTTAACTTAAGTTTTTCCTGGGGCTTATTGCTGGGCTCCGTAATAGGGTCTACCGATGCGGCTTCCGTCTTTTCCATTCTCCGTTCCCGAAAACTGAATTTAAAGGATAGAACAGCTTCCTTACTGGAGTTTGAATCAGGAAGTAACGATCCCATGTCCTATATGATGACCTTGATTTCCATGCTGATGATTCAGGGGGACCTATCCTTCGGACAGATGCTCGGCATGCTCTTTGCTCAGGTCTTCTGGGGTTTGTCCGTAGGTTTTGTGGTGGCTCTGCTTACCCAGTATCTTATGCGGAAGGTGGATGTCTCCGGAGATGGCTTCGACTTTGTCTTTGTTTTGGGATCGGCGGTAACTGCTTATTCCCTTTCCTCCGTACTGGGGGGGAACGGTTATCTTTCTGTTTATCTTACCGGGATTATTCTGGGAAATGGAAAAATCAAAGAAAAGAAGGAGATGGTGTCCTTCTTTGACGGCTTAACGGGACTGATGCAGTTAGTGATTTTCTTTTTGCTGGGGCTGTTATCCCAGCCTTCAGAGCTTCCTCATGTGGCGTTTCAGGGCTTGATTATTTTCTTTTTCCTGACCTTTATTGCCAGACCTCTTTCCGTATTCCTGCTTATGAGATTCTTCCCCTCCTCTAAAAATCGAAATTTCCTTATTTCCTTTGCGGGACTTCGAGGAGCGGCTTCCATTGTATTTGCAATTTTAGCGGTGGAAAGCTTGGGAAGCGGAGACTTTTTGTTCCATCTGGTATTTTTTATCGTGATTCTATCGATTCTCTTTCAGGGGAGCTTTTTACCGAAAATGGCAGGACGCTTGGATATGATTGATGACCAAAGCGACGTTATGAAGACCTTTACGGACTATACGGAGCAAAAGCCGGTGCAGTTTATTGAGTTTATCATTCCTGAAGGGCATCATTGGGCGGGGCAGTTGATTAAGGATATAATTACGCCGCCGGACACCCCTATCATTTTGGTGGAAAGAAATGGAGAAAAAGAATTACCAAGGGGAGATACGAAGATACAGGTGGGAGACCGGGTGGTTATCGGTTCTGCCAAGTCTACCATGGCCTCGGACTTGGATATCGTTGAGCTGGAGGTAGACAGGGACAGTGTTTATGCCAATAAAACCATTGCAGAAATCCCAAGAGATGAGATGGCCAGAGTGCTTTTGATTGAAAGAGGTAAGGAAATCGTGATTCCTAATGGGAACACTACCATTGCAGTGGGAGATATTCTGGTGATTTACAGATTGAATGAGTAATAGACCTAAAAAAGTTTTGTATTGTAGAGCTAAAAAAGTTTTGTATCGTAGACCTAAAAAAGTTTTGTATCGTAGACCGAAAAACAGATCTGTATCATAGGTCTAAAAACAGTTCTTTATTGCCTGTACTTCTTCCTCCGAAAGCTTGCGGTATTCGCCTGGGGCAAGGGCAGGATCTAAATGCAGTGGTCCCATGGAAAGTCTTTGAAGCTTGGTGACCACATAATCCGGAGACAGGGCCAGAAACATTTTTTTGATTTGATGGAATTTTCCTTCCATAATAATGACTTCCACCTGACTTCCTTCCTCCGTGGAAGATAGGCAACGGGCTTTTGCAGGCATGGCAATTAAATCCGTATCGTATTGGATGCCCTGCCGTAAGCGATCCAATTCCTCTTCGGAGATTTTACCGGGGATTTCCACCAAATATTTTTTCTCAATATGCATTTTCGGAGAAAGTAGCTTATGGGCTAAAGCACCGTCATTCATAATCAAAAGAAGCCCCTCACTGTCCTTATCCAAACGCCCTACAGGAAAGAGATCTTTTCTATGCTTGTCGGAAAAGAGATCCAGAACGGTTTTTTGTTTTCTATCCTCAGTGGAGGAAAGCACTCCCACAGGCTTATTCATCATGTAATAGGATAACTCTTCATAATGAATAGGCTCGTCTTTATATATAATCTCGGAATCTCCGGGCTGAACCTCCATGCTTGGATCCTTCACAATCTCACCGTTAATGCTGACCAAGCCCTTTCGAATTTCCCGTTTTAATACGGAACGGCTCTCTACCCCCATGTCTGAAAGATATTTATCCAGTCTCAACTTTGTCTCCCATCCGGAAGGAGAAATGCTCCTAAAAATTCTCCTTCCCTTTTTTATTCATCGTTCTTTCTTTTATTCTTAACAAGTGGCGCAGGCGAACCTGAGACATCTCGTTTATTGCTCTTCCTTTTCCGCAAGTCGTCTTCGTATGGAAATGCCGTTGCATTCCAGATTGTCGGATATGGGAAGTAAGAGATATTCTTTTCCGTCAATGATTCTACTTTCCAAAATTGCGGAAACTTCATTTTTAATCCTTAAATGCACATTATCCGAATCCAAACGAAGGGTGGAATCTGCCAGATTTTCCAAAAAAAGACTCTCGTTTTTCTCTCCCAGCTCTTCTTCATACAGAGAAGAGAAGTTCAATAACTGTTCTTCAGTGGCTCCGGCCTTCTCCAAAAGAGCCTTTACCTGGTTTTTCGGAAGGCTTTGCTCCCGCTCTTCTTCATTTTCCTTATTCTGTAATTCGGAAAGCTCTTCCTGAAGGAGACGAACGTTTTCGAAGGTGCAGTCCTCCTGCAAAATTTCTTCTACCAGCTTGGAAAAACAATTCTTTTGCTGCTTTTCTCCCATGGGAAGGGAAGTGCCGAAGAGGATTTCGGGAAGACTGTCCAGACTATCCTCTCTTTTTTTGCAGCGATACAATAGCTCGTGGATATCACTGCCTCGATCATGAAAGGCGGGATAGAGGAGGGAAATCTCCGGCTTTTGAACGACGAAGTCTTCGGAACGGCTGATAAAGGAATCACTCTGTTGATCAAAGCAAAGACCTTCCTTCAGAAGACTTACCGGACAAAGGGCAAAAAGGATGAAGGAATAAACATTTTCGGAAGCATCCTCTAAGACCAAACCGTCGGTGGTCTTTTTAGGTACGTCATAAACTCCATGGGCCAGAAGCAGAAGATGCTTTCCGGGAATGGGATAGTCCTTACGAATTTTTTCGAAAAAAGCATCATAAAGAGCCTCCTCCTTTAGCTCGGACTGCAAAAGCTGATAAAGCTCCTGTTGCTTTCCCCCTTCCTTTTCTTCCTCGAGTGGGAAAGCCAGGGTATAGAGATTTCTTCCAAGCTTACCGGAAAGAGACTGCTTAAAAAGCTCGCAATATTTAAACAATTCCTTATCCTCCAAAGCATAGAAGGAGTCGGAGAAACGAGAAATAACTTCTCCCTCTTCATTTACAAAGCAACTAACCATACGGTCAATACGACAATCTTCTTTTTTGAAACACCTTTTAACTTCCGCAATTCCTTTTTTATCCATGCTATACTCCTTTTTCTTCTCGGCTAGTATTCTAATAAAAATGCTTCGGATTAACAAGTCTTAAAAAACTCTTCCTTTTTTTTTTTGAAAAAACTGTGGTATAGTAAGAAGGAAATGGCAGAATTAAAAAAGAAGGGTTAATCATGGCGGACAAGAGAAATATAGACAGCGGAGAGAGAAAATTTCGTAATCGAAGCGATAAATATAGAGCAGAACGACAGAGCAAGCTTAACAGCAGTGCAAAGAGAAGGAGCAGTACCGGAGGAAATAGAATTCCTCGAAGCCTAACGGAAGAGGAGAGACGGGAATATAGAAGAAGAAAGGCAAGAATCAAGAAGAGAAGAGAAGCGGTAAGAAATGTTCGGATACTTTTCGCTTGTGTAGCCTTAGTGTTTATGTTCTTGGTGTTTAAGGCCTTTGCCGGAATTGTACATTTTATTGAGAAGAGCAGAACGGAGCAAAAAGGAGCTATTGAGACGGTGGTGGAGAGCTCCATTTCTGAGGGGCTTTCGGAAGAAAGCGGAGAAGGGCAGGAAAGTGCTTCGGAAACCGCAGAAAGTGCCAGTGAAGACAATGGTCTTGTGCTATCCGGAGGAAGATACATCGATCCCACCAAACCCATGGTGGCTTTGACCTTTGATGACGGACCGGATGTGCAGGTGGACAGTATTTTGATGGATGAGCTGGAGAAGGTGAATGGAAGATCTACCTTCTTTGTTGTGGGACAGCGAGTGGAAAAGTTCCCCGAGGATATTAAGAACACTGTTGAGCGTGGCCATGAGGTAGGCAATCACTCTTATGACCATGATATTCATTTAAGCAAAAAAGGTGTGGACTATATCCGGAATGAGTTCGATAAGACGGATCAGGCGGTTCAAAATGCCTCCGGCGTTGCTCCCGCATTGGTACGTCTTCCCGGTGGAAATTACACGGCAGACGTGAAAACAGCAGTAAGTAAACCTCTGATTTTCTGGTCTATTGATACGGAGGATTGGCGTTCTCGGGACGCGGAAAAAACCAAGCAGATTGTTTTGAGTCAGGTAAAGGATGGGGATATTGTGTTGATGCATGCCCTATACCTGTCTACGGCTGAGGCCTGCAAGGCGATTATTCCGGAATTAACGGCCAGAGGATATCAGCTGGTTACCGTTTCGGAGATGATTCGTTTCCGCGGTCAGGATGTTGCCGGCGGAAACGGCATACAGTATAAGCATTTCCCGCCTGTGGTAACGGAAACACAGGTTGCAAGTACGGAAAGTACCGTTTCCGTGGTGCAAAGCTCGGCTAGTACCCAATCCGCCACCGCTTCATCTACAAAGTCCGCAGAGACTAAGGCGAAAAGCAGTACGGAAAGTACAAAAAGCAAGAAGAGTAGCAGCGAAAGCAGTTCTTCTACGAAGAAAAGCAACACAAACTCTACGAAGGAGAGCACAAAATCCACCAAGGAAAGTACGAAATCCACAAAGGAAAGTACAAGTGCTACGACTGCCCAGACAACGGCGGAAAGAAATCCCGCAACAGCAGCACCGGAAACCTCAGCCCTTGCTCCGGCAAATTTTAACGGAGCGATAGATGCGGAGGATCCTCATTAGAAGAGAGATTCAAGGCGATAATAATTATTTTAGAAAAACCCTCTTTTGTATAAGAGGGTTTTTTGTTATAATAGTTCGGATTATTATTCATAACGAGTATCGCTCGCAAAGCGTGCGATATCTCGTTTAAACGGTTGCTACGGTTTAAGCTGAGGCAGCTCGTTCAAAAGGAAAAGTTTATGGATTTTAGCGGATATGAAAAGGAAATACAAGATCTATCCCTACTAATAGAAAAACAGTATACCTTATTTGATGAGGGGATTTTTCACAGCTTAGGATACCTTCTTGGAATGGCGGAAAAATTAGATGATGAATCTTTGAAGGGCTATGTGTACTATCAGTTGGCTGATGCGTACTATAGCTTTCATTTTGACGTGGATCAAATGCAACTTTATCTTTCCAAAGCCATTAAATCCCAGCAGGAGGTACAGGATTTTTCTCTTTTGACCCGTTCCCATAATCTCTTGGGCATCACGGAGTTTTTGCGTGGAAACTTCGCTCTGGCACTAGATTATTATATGACGGCCTTAAAGTATTATGAGCAGATGGAAGAAGCGGATAACAGCCTCAGCGGTATTGTGAAATCCAATATTGCAAGACTCTATTTCAGCTTAAATGACTATGATCATGGTCGCTATTACGCCGAAGAAGCCCTCTATGACATTAGTGGAACTACCGTAGACAGTGCGTATGTTTCCAATATGATGAGCATTTATATTTTCCTGGGAAATATCTATTTAAGCAGAAGTCGGGATGTGCAGGCGGCAAGAGCCTGTCTGGATTCCGTTCTAACCCTGGCAAAGAATTCCCCCTATACAGGAGAGCTGCTGTCCGGTATAGACATTTTAAGCTTTTCTATTCGTCTTGCTCATTACGAGGATAAAATATCGGAGCGGGATCTTTTGATTCGACGTTTTGTGGATCGGGCGGTAATGACGGCTCTCCGGACCCATATGATTGAGGATGTGTGCGATTTGGCGGATTTCTTTTTGGAAATTGATAAGCTTAAGGAATGTCATAAGGTTTTACATCTTCTGGAGGGAAAGCTTTCGGAAATCAATCTTCCTGAGTTGCAGAAACGCTTTTTGGAATCCAAGCTCCGATATTTCGACAAGGTTTCCGATGAGAAATCCAGAAATGAGTCTGCATATCACTACTATGAGATGGTGAAGCAGCAGGAGGTGGAGAAGGTCAATGCCTTTTTATTTGCCTTAAAGATTCGGAAGGATTTGGAGGATTTAAAGGAGCAGAATGCCTTTATGGAGGAGGAAAATGTTCGCCTCACCCAGAAAGCGGATCACGATGAATTGACCGGCCTTCCCAATCGCTATCATTTAAGCACCTTTGCGGATGCAGCCTTTGAGAGAGCATATAATTCCAGAACCCCTGTAGGCTTTGAAATGGTGGATTTGGACTATTTTAAGCAGTACAATGATCGCTACGGTCATCAGGCCGGGGATGAATGTCTTCGTTTGGTTGCCGGGGAAATCAAGAAGCTCTGTGCAAAGCATCCAGGCATCTATGCTGCCCGTTACGGCGGGGATGAATTTGTTCTGATTTATGAGAATATGCAGGATGAAGAGCTTCTGAGCTATGCCAAGGAATTGGGAGAATCGGTGAAAGCCTTGAACCTACAACATTCGGAAGAAGTGGGAGGGGGAGTTGTGACCATTTCCCAAGGAATCCGTAATTCCGTTCCGCTGAAAAAGAACAGGGTTTGGGATTATACCTTTGCGGCAGATACCGCCCTTTATAACGTAAAGGGAAAAGAGAGGGGAGGAATTCTGCTGATTCATAAGGCAAAGCTTTCGGATGAAGCTTTGTATGTCTAGCGAGAAATGTATGAAATCAAAATAATATAGGATTTTCGGCAATATAGGTCTGAATGCGGGGTAGTCTGAGCCCGATACTTGCGAAATCCGACGAAGTGAAGAACTGTAAAAATCAATAAATGAAGCGAATAATGCAGTATAGGTCTGTAAGAGGGGCAATCTGAGCCCGCCGGTACTTACTGAAAGCGAGCAAAGCGAAGCTTGAAGTTAGTTCCGATGCGTAGGCGAGGTTAGCGGGAGCGTGCCCCGATTATAGACCTATACTGCATTAGAGCACATCTTTATAAATAAATACAGTCCTTCAATACATTGGATTAGGCTAGCGAGCATGCCCCAATTCAGACCTATATTGCTGGGAAAATCCATTTTGTTTTTTTTACAGTTTCTTATACCCTTCTATAATCGTTCCCCCCCCGAGAACCAGGTCTCCGTCATAAAGCACCACGGCCTGACCTTTGGTTACGGCTCTTTCCTTTTCCGGGAAGCGTAAGAAGACGTCACCATTTTCCCGTAGGGAGACGATTGCGGGAACAGCCTTTCCGTTATAGCGGGTTTTGGCTTCTACTGCCCTTTCTTCCGTTGGGGGAAGGCTGATCCAGTTAAAATCATTGGCCAATAGGCCTTCAAAGTAAATCCCTTCTTTGTCAGAGAGAATCACTTGATTTTTTTCAATATTTTTTCCGGAAACATACATGGGCTTTTTCAAGGAAAGTCCCAAGCCCTTTCTTTGGCCGATGGTGTAACGGATAGTACCTCTATGCTCTCCCAGCTTTTTTCCGTTTTCATCTACAAAGTCTCCGCCTGGATAGGGCTTTCCCCGAAACTTTTCCAAAAAATCTCCGTAATCTCCATTGGTTACAAAACAAATATCCTGAGAATCCGGCTTATCGGAATTGATAAAGCCGTATTTGTCCGCAATCGCCCGAACCTCTTCTTTAGAAGAATATTCTCCCAAGGGAAAGAGGGTATGGGCCAGCTGTTCCTGGTTTAAGAAATAGAGAACATAGCTTTGATCCTTTTTCTCGTCCCTTGCCTTCTTCAAAAGATATCGACCGGTACTTTCGTCCTTTTCGATTCTGGCATAGTGTCCGGTAACGATATAAGAGCAGGAGAGCTCCTCCGCCCTTTGGTATAGCTTATCGTGCTTCATAAAACGATTGCAACGAATACAGGGGTTAGGGGTTCCGCCATTTTCATAGGTCTCTACAAAGGGAAGAATGACTTTCTTCTGAAAATCGTCCTTGAAATTCAAAACATAAAAGGGCATGGAAAGGGTAGAGGCCACTTGTCTTGCGTCCTCCACATCTTCTAGTGTACAACAGGTCCTGCTTCGGCAGGCCTGTCCGGTTTCGCTATCGTATAATTTCATGGTGATGCCGATACAATCATATCCTCTTTCCTGCATAAGCGCTGCGGCAACTGAGCTGTCCACACCGCCACTCATGGCAATTAAGGCTTTTTCCATGCTGAACTCCTTTTGAAAAGTATTGTCTTTAGCTAGTGTAGCATAGGAGAAAATGCCTTGCAAAGGTGGGGAAGAGAGTTTATGAAAAAATAAGAGGAAGCGAGAAGCGAGAAGCATGAAGCGAGAAGCATGAAGCGAGAAGAATGAAGCTAATTTTTTAAGCAATAGTTTTTGCCGGAAACGGCTTTATAAAAATTCTTAAAAAAGCTCCTATAAAAATTAAGCTAATTTAACAGAAAAAGCCTTTGTATATCTGCTTTGCCTATGCTAAAATTTACAGCAGTATGCATTATTTTAAGAGGGGAGAAAAACCATGAAAGGTATTATTCTTGCAGGAGGTTCCGGTACCAGATTATATCCGCTGACAAGGGTGACTTCTAAGCAATTGCTTCCGATATATGACAAGCCTATGATTTATTATCCTTTGTCCGTTTTGATGGATGCAGGGATTCGGGATATTTTGATTATTTCCACACCTACAGACACACCCAGATTTCAGGAGCTCTTGGGGGATGGAGAGGCTTTCGGTTTACATTTACAGTATGCGGTTCAGCCCTCTCCGGACGGATTGGCCCAAGCTTTTTTAATCGGAGAAGAGTTTATCGGTGGAGAGCCGGTAGCCATGATTTTGGGAGACAATATCTTTGCCGGACGAGGCTTTAGAGAAATCTTAAAGAAGGCTGTGGCAAAGGAGCATGGTGCTACCGTATTCGGCTACTATGTGGATGACCCGGAGCGTTTCGGTATTGTGGAGTTTGACGGTACGGGAAAGGCGATTTCCATTGAAGAGAAGCCGGAAAAACCCAAGTCAAACTACTGTGTAACCGGCTTGTATTTCTACGACAATAAGGTTGTGGACTATGCGAAAAGCCTAAAGCCTTCCAAGAGAGGGGAGCTGGAAATCACCGACCTGAACCGTATCTATTTGGAGAAGGGGGAGTTGGATGTGGCACTTTTGGGGCAGGGATTTACTTGGCTGGATACCGGAACCCATGCCTCTTTAGTGGATGCTACCAACTTTGTATGTACCATTGAGACTCATGAGCACAGAAAGATTGCCTGCCTTGAGGAAATTGCCTACCGTAATGGCTGGATCAGCAGGGAAAAGGTTTTGGAAGCCTATGAGCTTTTAAAGAAAAATGAGTATGGCAAGTACTTAAAGGATGTTTTAGACGGAAAATATATCGAAGAGCAGTAGGAGGAGAAGATGAAAACAATCGTAACCGGAGGCGCAGGCTTTATTGGAGGAAACTTCATGCATTTTGTGGTAAATGCCTATCCCGATGAGGAGTGGATTTGCCTGGATAGCCTGACCTATGCAGGAAATTTGGAGACCTTGGCTCCCTTAGAGGGAAAGAAAAATTATCGTTTTATCAAGGGAGATATTACAGACAGAGCTTTTATCTTTGATTTATTTGCAAAGGAAAAGCCGGATGTGGTGATTAACTTTGCGGCAGAGTCCCATGTGGATCGCTCTTTAAAGGATCCGGAAATCTTTTTAAAGACCAATGTTTTGGGCACGGTTTGCCTGATGGATGCCTGCAGAGAGTACGGTATAAAGCGTTATCATCAGGTATCCACCGATGAGGTATACGGAGACCTTCCTTTAGAAAGAACAGACCTTTTCTTTACAGAGGATACTCCTATTAAAACCTCTTCTCCCTATTCATCCTCCAAGGGAAGTGCGGATCTTTTTGTCCTGGCATATCACAGAACCTTCGGACTGCCGGTGACCATTTCCCGTTGTTCCAACAACTACGGTCCCTATCATTTTCCGGAGAAGTTGATTCCGCTGGTAATTTCCAGAGCCTTAAATAACGAAAGCATTCCTGTTTACGGTAAGGGGGAGAATGTTCGTGACTGGCTCTATGTAACCGACCATTGCAAGGCTATTGACCTCATTGTCCGTAAAGGAAGAGTGGGAGAGGTCTACAATGTTGGCGGACACAATGAAAGAACTAATCTTGAGGTTGTGAAGACGATTTTAAGGGCCTTAGACAAGCCGGAATCCCTGATTCATTATGTGACAGACCGTCCAGGACACGATATGCGTTATGCTATCGACCCCACGAAGCTGGAGACTGAGCTTGGTTGGAAGCCGGAATATACCTTTGATACCGGAATCCCCGTAACTATTCAGTGGTACCTGGATCATAAGGACTGGTGGGAGCACATCATTTCCGGAGAGTATCAGGATTATTATAAGAAGCAGTATGGAGAATAAGCATGAGAGTTTTCGTTACCGGCGTTAATGGTCAGTTAGGTCATGATGTGATGAATGAGCTGGCTCGAAGAGGCATAGAGGCGGTAGGCTCCGGGATTGAGTCGGAGTATGTGGGAATTATGGACGGAAGTCCGGTTTGCACGATGCCCTATGTGGGACTGGATCTGACCAATGAAGAGGAAGCCAGAAGAATTCTTACCGAAGAGAAGATTGACTGTCTGATTCACTGTGCCGCATGGACTGCGGTGGATGATGCGGAGGATCCGGAGAAAAGAGATTTTGTTTTTCGTATTAACGGAGAGGTTCCCGGAAGTCTTGCAAAAGTCATGAAGGATTTAAAGGGGAAGATACTCTATCTTTCCACAGACTATGTTTTCTCCGGCGAGGGAACAAAGCCCTGGGAAGAGGAGGAAAGAGATTTCCATCCCATCAATGTGTATGGAGCTTCCAAGCTTGCGGGAGAAGAGGCGATTCGAAAGGTTTTACCGGAGCATTTTATTGTTCGTATTGCCTGGGTTTTCGGCTTAAACGGAAAGAACTTTATTAAGACCATGTTACAGGTGGGGAAGAAGCATCCCAGTGTGCGAGTGGTTTCCGACCAGGTAGGAAGTCCCACCTATACCTTGGATTTGGCAAGGCTTTTGGTGGATATGGTGGAGACGGAAAAATACGGTACTTATCATGCCACCAATGAAGGAGAGTACATTTCCTGGTATGACTTTACCAAGGCCATTTACGAAGAGGCGGGACTTTCCACGGAGGTGATTCCCGTTACTACGGAGGAGTACGGTTTAAGTAGAGCAAGACGTCCCTTTAACTCAAGACTGAGTAAAGAAAAGCTTAAGAGAGAGGGATTTCAGGGCCTTCCTCATTGGAAGGATGCTTTAAAGCGTTATTTACAGGCGTTAGAAGCGGAATAAAGAAGCTTTCTTTTATAGAAAGGAGAGAGGACCTGTTTGCAGATTCGGCAGACAGGTCCCTTTCCAAAAATAAGGGACAGAAGAACCCGGTAGAAGGGAATAGCAATATATTTAAAGCCGGAATGAAAAAATGCACTGGCTCAATTTGCAAAAAAAGTTAAGGAGAAAAGATGGGAAAATATTTTGGAACAGACGGTTATCGTGGAGAGGCTAACGTAGATTTGACAGCGGATACCGCCTTTAAGGTGGGAAAGTTCTTGGCCTATTATTTTTCGAACAAAGGCACAAAGGAGTGCCGCATTGTTATCGGTAAGGATACCAGACGCTCCAGCTATATGTTTGAATATGCTCTTTCCGCAGGAATTACCGCTGTGGGAGCAGATGCGTATCTGATGCACGTTACCACTACGCCTTCCGTTAGCTATATTGTTCGTTCCGAAGACTTTTCCTGCGGAGTAATGATTTCCGCCTCCCATAATCCTTTCTATGACAATGGTCTTAAGGTCATCAATGAAAACGGAGAAAAGGTTTCCGATGATTTTATTGCGGAGATTGAGGCCTATCTGGATGGAGAAACCGGGGAAGTTCCTTTAGCCACCGGAGATAAAATCGGAAGAACCGTAGATTTTGCTGCAGGAAGAAACCGTTATATCGGTTATCTGATTTCTTTGGCTACCCGTTCCTTTAAGGGAAAGAAGATTGCTTTGGACTGTGCCAACGGTTCCGCATCCTCCTGTGCCAAGGCGGTATTTGATGCTCTGGGAGCGGATACCCATGTACTTTCCAATGATCCTAACGGCTACAACATAAATGCCAACTGCGGTTCTACCCATATGGAAGCTTTGCAGGAGTATGTGAAGAACGGGGATTGCGAAATCGGCTTTGCCTATGACGGCGATGCGGATCGTTGTCTCTGTGTAGACAGTGACGGAGAACTGGTGGACGGAGATCAGATTCTCTACCTTTGCGGAAAGAATATGCGGGATAAGGGGCAGTTAAAGGACAATAAAATTGTAACTACCATTATGTCCAACTTTGGCTTATACAAGGCCTTGGATGGGGCAGGCCTTTCCTATGAAAAAACCAAGGTTGGGGACCGCTATGTTTATGAAAATATGGCGGAAAACGGTTATTCTCTGGGAGGTGAGCAGTCCGGACATATCATCTTTATGCGGCATGCCACTACCGGGGACGGAATTCTCACCAGTATTAAGCTGATGGAAGTGCTTTTAGAGGAAAAGAAGAGTCTTAAGGAAGCTTTGGCGGAGTATCAGCGTTTTCCACAGGTACTAAAGAATGTTCGGGTGAAGGATAAGCTTTTGGTGGAGCAGAATGAAACCGTACAGGAGGCGGTGAAGAAGGTGGAGGAAAGTTTGGGAGAGGATGGAAGAATTCTTCTTCGTGCTTCCGGAACAGAGCCTCTGATTCGTGTTATGGTGGAGGCTTCCAAGGAAGAGCTTTGTGAGAAATATGTAGAGGAAGTTATAGCTGTTATGAAAAAGGAAGGACTAGTCCTTTCCTAAGTTTATTGATAGAGTAAAAGGAAGCCCTGCAGAGCTTGGAAAAGCTTGTTTGGCAGTACAGGGTAGACTCAAAATAAGAAGTAAGTAAGAGTAGTAGTGGAAAAATACAATAGGAGGTAAGAATGGATCAGGTAAAACGTTACAGAAAATTTCCGATTTTTCGTTATCCGGAAAGAACTTGGATGGATCAGGAAATCACTAAAGCACCGATTTGGTGTTCTGTGGATTTAAGGGATGGAAACCAGGCCCTTGTGGATCCCATGACCGTAGAAGAAAAGGTGGAATTTTTCCAACTCCTATGTAAGCTTGGTTTTAAGGAGATTGAAGTCGGTTTTCCTGCGGCTTCTCAGATTGAATTTGATTATTTACGGACTTTGGTGGAGAAGAATCTGATTCCGGAGGATGTTACGGTTCAGGTTTTGGTACAGTGTAGAGAAGAGCTTTTGGAAAGAAGCTTCCAGGCTCTTCAAGGAGTAAAGAAGGCCATTGTCCATATTTATAATTCTACCTCTGTATTGCAAAGAGATGTGGTTTTCGGAAAGTCCAGAGAGGAGATTACCGCCATTGCCCTTACCGCTGTGGAAATGGTGAAGCGGCATGAAAAGGATTTTTCCGGAGAGCTTCGTCTGGAGTATTCTCCGGAAAGCTTTACCGGAACGGAGATGGATTATGCTTTGGAAATCTGTAATGCGGTGATTTCCGCCTGGGGAACCAAGGCGGGACGGGAGATTATCATTAACCTGCCTAATACCGTAGAGATGCATAGCCCCAATGTCTATGCGGATCAGATTGAGTTTATGTCCAAAAACATGAAGGAAAGAGAGCATGTGATTCTTTCCGTGCATCCCCATAATGATAGAGGAGAGGGCATTGCCTCCGCAGAGCTGGCCCTTCTTGCCGGAGCACAAAGAGTCGAAGGAACCCTTTTCGGAAATGGAGAAAGAACCGGAAATGTCGATATTTTAACCCTGGCTTATAACCTTTTCTCCCACGGCATCGACCCCAAGTTGAATCTGGAAAATGTTCGGGAAATTCAGGAGGTTTATGAGCGTTGCACCAAGATGAGTGTGCCGGATCGTCATCCCTATGCGGGAAAGCTGGTATTTACCGCCTTTTCCGGCTCCCATCAGGATGCCATCAATAAGGGTGTATTAGCTATGCGGGAACGAAAGAACCCCTTCTGGGAGGTGCCTTATCTTCCCATTGACCCTGCAGATATCGGAAGACAGTATGAGCCTGTGGTTAGAATCAATTCCCAGTCCGGTAAGGGCGGAGTTGCCTTTATTCTGGACTTTGATTACGGCTATAAGCTGCCCAAGGCAATGCAGAGAGAATTTGCGGATTATATTCAGAAGATTTCCGAGCAGGAGGGCGAGGTAAATCCGAAGAGAATTTTAGAGGTATTCCGGGAGGAATATGTGGAAGCCAAGGCTCCGTTATTCTTCAAGAATCTTCGTACCACCGATGTGGAAGGAGAGGGAGATTCCTACATCAGCTTTATTAACCTGACCTTTGAAAATCGCGGTGTACTGCGAGAGGTTTCCGGTCAAGGATCCGGTCCTATCGAGGCGGTAATCAGTGCCTTGAATAAGGAATTTAAGCTGGCTTTAAAGGTTGTGGATTATACAGAACACGCTCTTAGTGCAGGTTCCTCTGCAAAGGCGGTGTCCTATATTCAACTTGCAGAGGAAAATAGCGGAAAGTCCGGCTTCGGTGTGGGAGTTTCCTCCAACATTACCCGTTCCTCCGTTAGAGCGATTTTCAGTGCGATGAACCGTCTGCTTTTCCCGGAAGAGGCTGAGGCGGAAGGAAAGCGTAGAGTGGCGGAAGAAAGAAGCTCTTAAAGCAAGACTAAGTAGAATACAGCTTAAAGCGAAACTAAGTAGAATACAGAAGGGAGAAAAGTATGCACATCGTTTACGGAGTCAATGAGGCCTTTATGCCGATTCTTGCGGTGTCACTTTCCTCTCTTCTTTTGCATGCGGAGGGAGAAGCTCTTCATTTTCATATCCTATCCTTGGGGATAGAAGAGGAAAGTAAGGAAAAACTTCGGCAATATGTGGAGACGGAAGGACAGAAAATTAGCTTTTATGATTTGGAAGAGAAATTATCCGAATGGAAGGAAAAGCTTCCCGCCCTTTTCACCGGAAAATTTTCCAAAGCTACCCTGCTTCGACTCTTTATCCCTTCCACACTTCCGGAAACTATTACCAAGGCTTTATACTTGGATGCGGATACAGTGGTGCTCCAATCCATTTTGCCCCTTTATCATCTAAAGCTTGGAGATAAGCTTTTGGGCATGGCTCCGGAGCCCAGTATTTATAAAAAGCATAAGGAATTTTTATCCTTAGCAGAGGAAAGTCCCTACTATAATGCGGGAGTGATGCTTATGAATCTTTCATTGCTTCGGGAGGAAGGAATGGAAGAAAAATGTCTTCGCTATTATCAAATGAAGGAAGGTCAGCTTCCTTTTAATGACCAGGACATTTTGAATATGGTGTGCAAGGGACGGATTCGCTCCTTGCCCCAGCGTTTTAACTTCTTTTCCAACTATGCTTATGCAAGGTATAGTGCCTTGTGTCGTTTTTCTCCCTGGTATCAGGAGCTGGAAAGCAAAAAGAGCTATTCGCAGGCAAAGGCCCATCCGGTGATTGTCCATTTTGCCGGAGACGAAAGACCTTGGAGAGAAGGCAATCACAATTATTATCGCAGAGCCTTTGACTATTATGCGGAAGAAAGTCCCCTTCCGTTGGAAAAAGAAAAGGGAAAGCAGGGCTATTTATTTTGCTACCATGTCCTAAATCTCCTGACTTTTGTATTCCCTAAGCTTCGGGAGAAGGTGGGAGAGCTTTATTATCGTTCTATGGGGAAGGAAAACTAATGTCCTGTGCTATAGTGATTTTAAATTATAATGATTTGGAAAATACCCTTCGGCTATATAAAGAGCTGAAGGATTTTTCCGTGTTAACGAGAATTTATATCGTGGATAATGCCTCCACGGATGGTAGCAGGCAGACTTTAGAGAAGATTCAAGACCATAAGTGTAAACTGATTTTTGCCAAGGAAAATAAGGGCTATGGGGCAGGCAACAATCTGGGATTTCGGGCCGCCTTTTCGGAAGGGATGGAATACTGCTTTTTAGCCAATCCCGACACCTGCTTTCAGAAAGCTTACTTTGAAAATGTTCTGTCTGTTTTTGCAAAGGAGAAGCAGGTGGGATTGGTCTCCGGCAGAATGAAGGACCCTTACGGAAAACAGGCTACAGCTTGGCCTTTACAAAGCTTTTCTAAAAATCTTCTGAGCATGGGACCCTTTAGCAAGAGAATTTTTTCTTCCCTGCTCTTTTATCCTAAAGCCTATTTGGAACAAAAGCCCTATGTGAAGGTGGATGTGCTGCATGGCTCCTCCCTTTGTATTTCTAAAGAGGCATTCCAAAAGACCGGAGGCTATGACGAGGAGTTCTTCCTTTATGAGGAGGAAAAGGTAATTGGTCAAAAGCTGAGAAGGGCAGGCTACAAATCCTATCTTTGTACGATTTGTTCTTACCTTCATGAGGACAGCGGTAGCACCAAGAAATCCTTGAAATCCCTGGTGCAAAGACAAAAGCTTCGGCAGCAGTCCGAGGCATTGTATGCCCGAAAATACCTCCATGCCAATTTTTTACAAATGCTTTTGTTAAGGCTTGTGCAGGCAGTGATTTTGGGAGAAACCCTTTTTTATTCTCTTTTGCTTTCTAAATGAGCCGAAATCAAGAATGCTAAAGTCCTATTTTATGGGTGGAACTTGTGTAGAAAAAAACTAATGCGGAGCCGGAATTCCTTAGTCAAAGAGAGGAATTGCTTAGTCAAAGAGAGGAATTGCTGAAATGCATTGTGTGATTTTATGTACTTATAATGGGGAGAAATATCTGGAAAAGCAGATTAAATCCATTATGGAGCAGGATAGGGAGGATTTTTGCCTCCTTTATTCTGATGACGGCTCCACCGATAGTACAAAAGCAATTCTGCAAAGCTTGCAGGAAAAGTATGGAAGGAGGATGAGGGCTTTCCCGAGACCTATGCATAGTGGAAGTCCGGCAAAGCATTTTCTCTCTATTCTTTCCGCCTTGGCTAAGGGGGAGGTGGAGATAGAAAATTTAGAATATATTTTCCTTGCAGATCAGGATGATGAATGGTTTCCGGACAAGCTCTCCAAGACGATTTCTGCCATAAAGGAGGAAGAAAGAAAGTTTGGGGAAAGCCTTCCTATCCTTTGTCACACAGACTGCTCTTTGGTGAATTCAAAAGGAGAGCTTCTTGCCAAGTCCTATAGAAGGTATCAGAAATTACCGGGTGCCTCCTGCCGTTTTTCCCGCCTGCTTTTGCAAAACCATGTGACAGGAGCCTCTGTGGGAATCAACAAAGCTTTGCTGCAATATTGCAAGGAAATTCCTGTGGAAGTAAAGATGCATGACCATTGGCTGGCCTTGTTGGCAAACTGCTTTGGGGAAATTCAATATTTGCCCTATGCCAGCTATGCCTACCGGCAGCATGGAGAAAATGTCTTAGGGGCGAAAAAAGCCAGTATATTGCAGGAATGTGGAGACAGGCTGGCGGATTCCGGAGAAAAGGATAAGGAAGAGATTATTCATACTTCTTACAGGGCATTGTTTGCCCAGGGGAGAGAATTGAAGCGTTTATTTGGAGAAAATTTTCCGGAAGAGAAGAAAAAGGTCTTGGAAGCCTTTTTATCTTTGGAAGGGAAGAGTCGTTTAGGGAAAATAACAACCATGGCCCTCTTCGGTATTTACCCCTATCCTCTGTATCGGGGCATCGGAGCAATGCTGTTTTTGGATAGTTAAGTGATTAGAAACTTATTAGCCAAGAGCTTAGACTCATATTAGACAATAGCTTATGTGGCTTAATAATCAATAAAGTGTATGGCTTAGATTATGGAAGAAAGGAGGCGGCATGAAGGAAAAACCGTTAATTTCCGTATGTATTGTGACCTACCGGCATAAGGACTATATCGGAAAATGCTTAGACAGTATTCTTTCCCAAAAGGGAAATTTTTCTTTGGAAATCCTTCTCCATGATGATGCCTCCACAGACGGAAGTCAGGAGATTATCCGTTCTTATCAGGAGAAATATCCGGAGATTCTTTTTCCAATCCTGCAGACGGAAAATCAGTATTCTCAGGGGAAAAGAAACATTACCGGCATCTTTAATTTTCCAAGAGCAAGGGGAGAGTTTATCACCGTAATTGACGGGGATGATTTTTACCTTCGGGAAGATAAACTGGAAAAGCAGATGAAAGCATTACAGAGAGAAGAAGAGGCTGTTCTTTGTTTTCATCCGGCAAAGGTTTTGCTCCCCGACGGCAGGGAGGGGCCGAAGGACTTACTTCGTCCCTATTCGGAGGGGAAAATATTGGAAGGAAGAGAGCTAATCAATCATCCTAAGGGGATTGCCTTTTCCTCTATGTTTTTTAGAAGAAGCTTAATTGAAAAGCTTCCGGACTTTTACTATGCCTGTCCGGTGGGGGACAGACCTATAGAGTTGATGGCGGCATTGGCCGGAAAGGCGGTATACTTGCCGGAGGAATACACTGCCTATCGCTTTCATTTGCAAAGCTCCTGGACGGAAAGGGAAAAAGGACGGCAACAGCAGGAGAAATATCTTTTGGAAATGAAGCATTGCTATAAGCTGTTCTTAGAGGAGTCCAAGGGGAAATACAGGTCGGAGGTGGAGGAAGCCATCAATAGACTCAGCTTTTCTATAGCACTGAATCTTAGGGATTTTTCTGAAATTTATCAGAAGGAATATAGAGCCTATTTACAAGAAATGTCTTTCTCGGAGAGAACTTTGCTTCGCTTGGAGCGGTACTGTCCTAAGCTTTATCGCTTCTTACAGAAACAGTTCGGTATGGAGCGGAAGAAATAAATAGAAGAGCAAGTTCAGTGAAACAGAAAGAGCAGCTTCAGCAAAGCAAAAAGAAATGTAAAAAAATCAAAGGACAGTAAGGCAAAGGATAGTAAGGAGAATGCTATGGGAGAAATGACGCAAAATAAAGAGGGATGGAAGGGGAAAATCCTTTCCGGCCTTTTTTGGCGTTTCCTGGAGCAGATTTCCTACCAGGGCATACAGCTGATTTTCTCCCTGTTTCTCCTTCGGATTTTGGATACGGAAGAGGTAGGGGCGGTGAGTGTCATCAGCATCTTTATCACCATTGCCAATACCTTTATTCAATCCGGTTTTTCTCAGGCGCTGATGCAGAAAAAAGAAATCAAAGAGGAAGATTATTCTTCCGTGTTTTATCTCACCTTGGCTTTGTCCGGAGGAATCTACCTTCTGTTTTACGGCATAAGCCCTTTTGTGGCAGAGTTTTATCATCTCCCGATTTTAGAGTCTCTTTTACGACAAATGAGTATTTTGCTCTTCCCCGGAGCGGTAATATCCATCCAAATGGCTTATGCCGGAAGGGCTTTGCAGTTTCGCCCGATCTTTCTGGCCAGCTTCTTTTCCTCCCTCTTTTCCGGAGTACTGGCAGTATTTTTAGCCTATCGGGGGCTTGGCTCCTTTGCCATGGCCTATCAGCAGATTTCCTATTACTTTTTTACCATGCTGATATTATTCTTATGCCTCCCTTGGAGACCGAAGCTTTTATTTCGACTTTCCTCTTTATCAGCTTTATTTCATTTTGGCTGGAAAATCCTGTTTTCCGGACTACTGGATCAGATCTGGCAAAATATCTATGGTCTAGTCATCGGAAAACGCTACAAGGTAGAGGAACTGGCGCTTTACAATCGAGGAGAAATGTTTCCAAAGCTTCTGTCCTCCACCCTATCCACCATGATATCCGGAGTAATGTTTCCCGCCTTTTCCAAGATGCAGGAGGAAAAGGATACCTTGCAGGAAATGGCCAGGAAAACCATTCGTTTTTCCGCCTTCCTTTTGTTTCCCATTCTTTTTGGACTAATGGCAGTGGCAAAGCCCTTTATCATCTTACTGCTCACCAAGAAATGGATAGGGATGTTACCCTATCTACGTTTTCTTTCCGTGACGTATTTATTCTTACCCCTGCACATGTGCAATCTACAACTGATGAACAGTCAGGGGCGCTCGGATTTATTTCTGAAGCTGGAAATTATCAAGAAGATTTTGGGCATAATTATTCTTCTGTTAACTTTTCCCTTCGGCATCTTCGTCATGCTCTTTGGGAAAAATGTTGGAGAAGTTCTCTGTCTGTATTTAAATGCCAAACCCAATGAAAAACTGATACAATACGGCTTCTTCTCCCAATTAAAAGACTGCCTGGCATCCTTTATCGCATCCTTTCTCATGGGAGGAATCGTTTATCTATCCCAAGGACAATTAGAAAAAAGAGGAATGACCGAACTATGGCAACTCATAGCCCTCATCCCCCTGGGAGCAATCTGCTATATACTATTTTCTTTGCTGCTGAACAGAAAAGATATCAAAACACTAATGGAATTAAACCCTTTAAAGAGAAAAGGAATATAGAAAACAATTAGCCAAAGCAAACGAAGCTGTATAGGCATGAAAGCGTGTAACCTGAGCCTGTTGGTACATGTAGAAAGCCTTCGAAGAGAAGAACAGTAGAAATCAAATAATGTAAGCGAACGATGCTTAATAGGCATGAAAGAAGGCAATCTGAGCCTCTCGGTATAAGCAGAAAATCTGCGAAGAGAAGAACTGAAGAAAACCAAAGCCAAAGCGAACGAAGCTGTATAGGTATGAAAGAGGGTAATCTGAGCCCGTCGGTACTTGCGAAAAACACAGGTACTGTGTTTTTCGCTTAGTATCCGCTACGTGGCGAGGTTAGCGGGAGCGTGCCCGATTTCATATCCATACAGCTTCGGAGCGTTGCCTTTTATCATTTTACAGTTCTGCACTACGAAGGCGAAGCTAGCGGGAGCGTGCCCGCTTTCATCCCTATACAGCATCGGAGCGCAGCCCTTTTCTTCTCCTCTTTCTCTCCGAAAGATATACAAAGCAGTTTTTAAACAGCCTAAGCTCAATAGCGATCAATCTTCTAAGCGGCACTTCCCGGAAATCCACCTTCTTCATTTCCTGTCTTTCCTTTAAGCCTTTAAAGATACCCTTTCGATAGGCCTTTCCGTAGCCCTTCTTTTGAAAGTAGAGAGCCTTAATCAAAATTCCCAGTAAGAAGGGCAGGAAATTCAGAATTTTCAGCCCGAGAGGAAAGTTTTTATAAAGCAGGAAAATAGAGTTTCTGGCAGAAAGCTCTACCTTAAAATCGCTGTATTTTCCTCCGCTGGTTCCGGAACCCACATGCTTACAAAGGGCAGTGGGGCAGTAGTAAACGGAGTAGCCCTTCCATTGGGCCCGAAAGGACAGGTCCACATCCTCCAGATAGGCGAAGTGCTTTTCGTCAAAAAGTCCGGTTTCTTCCAAAAGAGGAATACTGTATAGGGAAGCTCCTCCGCAGGCGGAAAATACCTTTTCGGCCTTAGTCCACCGGGAGGCTTCATCCTCTAAACCTCTTTGGAAGGGAAAACCTAAGAGACACAGTTCGTCCCCGGCATCATCCATCAGGCTGGGGTCATGCATCTTTACCATTTTGGAGGAAAGGGCAAATACCTTTTCTCCTTTTTTTTCTTTTTCTTCCATGAAAAGCAGAAGCTGCTCCACAAAGTCAGGAGCTACCTCCGTATCGTTGTTTAAAAGCAGGGCATAGCTTGCTCCCTGCCCCTTGGCCCAGAGAATTCCCTGGTTCACTGCAGTGGCAAAGCCTGTGTTTTCCGTATTTTGAATCAGGAAAATCCGCTCCGGATCCTGCTCCATCCAATACTTGATTTGCTTTTCACTATCATCCTTGGAAGCATTGTCCACAAAAAGAATAGAAAAGTCCTGCCTGCTTTGAGAAAGCAAAGCAGGCATGCACTTTTCTAAAAAATGAGCTCCATTATAGTTTGGTATAACGATGGTTGTTTTCATTTGTTTGTCCCTTAGGCATTGGGTTCAATGATATTTTCTTCCGCTTCCTTCGCCACTTCCTTCTTGGAATCGGCTACACTCTTGGCATCCTCTGCACTTTGCTTACCGGCAACAACAGGATCGGTAGGATCGTAGTTCTGCTCTCTGGGGATAGCCTGCATGATGGCATCCTTTTCGATGGGACCCTTGTCCCAGGCATCGGAATACACATTTACGGGAGTTCCGTTCTTACAGTTTTCATAGACCCACTGGGAATCGATGGCTCTTAAACGGATACATCCGCCGGAGATGGCCTGGTCGATAAAGTTGTAGTTGATGGCATCAAAGCTGTGGGGATCTGCCTTTTCATACAATAAGGAATGAATCAAAAATCCCTTATAGAAACGGGAGAGGAACTGGGTATAGCAATCCTTATGCATGAAGTGCCAACGATATTTTTCGTAAATCTTGAAATTTCCAAGTGGCGTATCCGGTCCCACACTGCACATCATAGTCTTATAAGGAATAGTGAACTTTCCTTCCTCGTCCTTGGTCATGACATAGAGGGTTCTGGTTTCCTTATTAATACGAATACTGTAGGCTGCCTGCTTACCCATAATCGGCTCTAAGTCCTTTAAAGCAATTCCCTGCTCATTCAGGTAAATGCGATAGCCGTTTACCACCTTCCAGCCTCTCTGGGCAACACCGTTTTCAAAGTAGTACTGGTTGGAATCCGGGTCGAAAGCATAGCCGGTATAGGGGCTGTTGTCAGCGGTCTGGTACTTAGGTTCTCCATTTTCAAAATAGAGTCCCTCCTGATATGCACTGTCCAATGCTTTTCCGCGCTTTCCGCTAAACTCCACACCGTTTTTCCAAAGGGCAATCTTTAAGCCCACAATGTACTTATCCCCGGAAAAGCTTCCACAGGCTTCTCCGCTTTTCGCCCAATCCGTTACGGTACCGTCACTTAATACCGCACGGTAGTAGATTTCTCCCATGGTATGGGTATATCCCTTGACTCTCAACATAATGGCAGTAACGGTTCCCTTATCCGGTGTGGTTTCTCCGGAAGCTGCCCAGGGACCCCAGGAGCCGGAGGGAGAATAGGTACGATAATACCATCTTCCTACGTTCTGGTGCTCCAGCATGATTCTTTGGAAGCCGTTGGGGCTGAAGGTAAAGGACTGGTTGTCCTGACTGTAACCGTAGTCGATTCGTTCTCCGGCGGAATTATAAATATAGTAGGTCGCCAAAGGAACCAGATTTAAAACCGGGTCTGCGGCCACGTCTCCCGCATGATCGGTGGTCATAAAGGGACGAATGGCATCTACGGTAAGCTCTGTTTTTTCCAAGGGAGCGGATTCCTGTACGGTGGCATTATTCTCTCCGCCGTTATTCTGGGAACTACTGTTTGTATTCTCTCCGGCATTGCCGCTTCCGGAACTTGTATTTCCGGGGCTTAGCACTGCACTATTACTTCCGTCTACAGGACCCTGAGAAATTGAGGGGGCATTTTCCTCTGTATATACAATGGCAGTATTCTCTGTACTCTCTACCGGATTTGCCATGGCAAGAAAGGGTTGTGATGCAGAGATACTCATTAGCGTAAGAATGGCAGCGAACTTTTTCGCTTGATTCATAGTTAACCTCCTTAAATTCTAATATACCTATGAACCTTAACACAAAAACGCAAAAAGAACTAGGGAGCATTTACATTTTCATGGGATTACTATAGAATTGTAAAAATCTCGACAGAATTTAAGGAGGAAGTAATGAAAAAGAAAGAAGAGCTCTACGTTACAAAATCAAGCCTTCCTCCTTTGGAGGAATTTCTTCCCTATTTGGAAAAGCTATGGGAGACTCGTCTTTTAACCAATATGGGGGAATTCCATGAACATTTTAAAAAAGAGCTTTCCGCCTTTCTTTCCGTGGAAAATACGGAGCTTTTTGTGAATGGTCATATTGCTTTAGAGCTTTTGATTGAAAGCCTTGGAAAAAAGGGAGAAATCATTACCACTCCCTTTTCCTTTGCCAGCACTACCCATGCCATTGTAAGAAACGGCTGTACGCCGGTGTTTTGTGATATTGAAGAGGATTTTTATACCTTGGATGTAAAGAAGATTCGCTCCCTTATTACAAAGGATACGGTGGCGATTTTACCGGTGCATGTCTATGGACATATTTGCGAAGTGGAAGAGCTGGATAAAATCTCTAAGGAATACGGCATTCCGGTACTCTATGATGCTGCCCATGCCTTTGGGGAACGCTATCATGGAAGAGGCGTAGGGAGCTTTGGTTATGCTTCCATGTTTTCTTTTCATGCCACCAAGGTTTTTCACAGCATTGAGGGCGGAGCGGTTTGCATTGGAGAGAAAAATCCTGAGCTTATGCATAAGCTTTATGCCTTGAAAAATTTCGGTATTATGGGGCAGGAAAGCGTAGAGTTGGTGGGTTGTAACGGGAAAATGAATGAATTTTCCGCTGCCATGGGACTTTGTAATCTTTGGCATATCGAGGAATATATCAAGGAAAGAGAGAAACGATACCGGCATTATGAAAGCCTGTTAAAGGACGTCCCCGGTCTTGTTTTCCCTAAGGGGCAGGAGGGGGTGGAGAAAAACTATGCCTACCTTCCTGTACGGATTTTAGGAGAGGGAAGAAGAAATCAGATCTTCTCCCTTCTGGAAAAGGAAGGCATTCATCCCAGAAAATACTTTTATCCTTTGATTTCCGAGTATGATTGCTATAAAGGAAAGTTTTCGGGGGATAGCACGCCGATAGCCAAGAGAATTGCGGAGGAAATACTGACTTTGCCCATCTATCCTGATTTGGATTTTTCCGATATTGAAAGAATTTCCGTTATTTTACAAAAGGAGTGTTCATGAAAAATATTCTGTGTACAGCCTTGGGCTCCTTTTCCACCAAGACGGTTATAGAAGGACTGGAAAAGAAGGGCTACACCGTATATGGTGCGGACTGTTATCCCGGAGAGTGGATTCCCATGGCGAAAAGGGTGAAGGACTTTGCGCAAATTCCCTTAGTACGGGAGGAAGAGGTATATTTGGATAGAATTCTTTCCTTATGTAAGGAGTGGGAGCTTTCCGCTATTTTTCCGCTGATTGATTTGGAAGTGGATTTTTATGAAAAACATAAGGAACGCTTTCAAAAGGAGGGAATTACCCTTTGTATTCCCAAGGGGGATCTAAGTCTGATTCGGGACAAATACCTTTTAAGTAAATTTCTTTCCGACAAGCTGGAAGAGGGATTTTCCGTGATTCCCGGAGAAGAGTATGAAGATTTGGATTTTGAGAACCTATCTTTTCCCATGATTGCCAAGAAAAGAAACGGCCGTTCCTCAGAGGGCTTGTGTGAGATAGAGGACGAGGATCAGCTGGGCTTTTTCTGCAATAAGATGTGGCGGGAAGAGGAGAAGAACTACATTTTCCAAAGAAAAATCGAAGGGAAGGTCTATACGGTAGATTACTTTCGAGGTCATGGGGGAGTGGATAGAGCACTGGTACGGAAAGAAAATCTTCGGACGAAAAATGGAGCCGGAGTCAGTGTGGAAATTTTGCCGGAGAAGGGCATTGAAAGGCAGTGCAAGCGGATTGCAGAAGCTTTAAATCTTTATGGTCTTGTGAATTTTGAGTGGATTTATGAGGAGCAGGAGGACTGCTTTTATTTTCTGGAAATTAATCCTCGTCCCTCAGGAGGCATCGGATTTTCTGTCCTGGCAGGAGCGCCCTTTGTGGAAGAGGCGGTGGACTTTTACCTTTCTGAGACATCGGAACCGGATGCCGAAGGAGAGAAGGCTGCAGGAAGTCTGTCAGAAACAAAGGCGATGGCGGATGTTGTTTCTCAAAAGCCGGAAGCCGGTATTCGTTATGGTTTTTACGGAAAGTATTATGATGATTTTTATCTTTCCTAGCTAAGACAGATAAAAAGTTCAAAAATTCTTCTAAGGAGGATATGTTGGAAGAAAAGAAATTACTCTGGATTATTCCCGCTTACAATGAGGCGAAGAGTCTGGACGCGGTGGTGGAAGATATTTTGTCCGTAGACCCTAAAGCGGAATATATTATTGTTTCCGACGGTTCCACAGACGGAACTGTGGAGCTTTGCCAAAAAAAGGGCTATTCCTACCTTGCCCTTCCGGAAAACCTCGGCTTAACAGCCTGTTTTCAAACCGGTATGCGTTATGCGGATCAAAGGGGCTATGCCTATGCTTTGCAGTTTGACGGCGACGGACAACACCGGGCGGAGGATGTGGCGGCTTTGCTGGAGGAGGCGGAAAATGGCGTGGACATTGTTTGCGGTTCCCGTTTTTTGGAAAAGAAAAAAGGAGGCTCTTTACGAGACTTCGGTTCTTCCTTAATCAGCCTGGCTATTCTTTTAAGAACCGGTACAAAACTGACGGACCCCACCTGCGGACTTCGGATTTACGGGCGGGAAGCCATTCTTCGCTTTTCCAGAGAACGAAATTTCTCCCCGGAGCCGGATACCTTGGCTCATTTACTTTTGGCGGGAATGACAGTTTCCGAGGTGCCGGTAAAGATTCGGGAAAGACGGGAGGGAGAGTCCTACCTAAAGCCCTGGAATGCGGCAAAATATATGACCAGAGTGCTTTTGTCTATTCTTTTTTTCGGAAATACAAAAATATAGAAAGTAGTGAAAAAGAACGTAATGAGTGTAGAGGCAGTAGGAAAACAGGGAGGGCGGAAGCCTTCCTTCATGAAAAATGATGTGCTTTGGAACGGAATAGGCAGTATGTGCTATGCCTTGGCTTCCATGGTGCTGGCTTTCTTTGTCCTTCGTTTAGGGGGAGAGGAGCAGGGAGGAATCTTCGGCTTCGGTTACTCTACTTTGGGACAACAGTTTTTCATTGTGGCTTACTTTGGACTTCGCCCCTTTCATATCACAGATATGAAGGGAGAGTTTTCTTTTCGACAATACAGGCAGTTTCGCAGTCTTACCGGAGGTTTGGCTCTGATTTTGGCTGTGCTTTTTCTTCTGTTTCAGTACGGTAGCGGTCTTTATACCGGGGAGAAGAGTCTGATATTATTCTTCCTATGTCTCTTTAAAATAGGGGATGCCTTTTGTGATGTGTATGAGTCGGAACTGCAAAGAAGGGGCGTTTTGTATAAGGCCGGACAGTCCATGTTTCTTCGCACGGTTTTTTCCGTCCTGGCTCTTCTGATTTTTCTTGGAATCACTAAAAATCTTTTCTTGGGCGCCATTGCTATGAATCTGGCACAGGCGGCCTCCTTCTTTCTCTTTTCCCTTCTCCCTTTAAAAGCCACCAAGCCCCTGGGGGAAGAAAAGAGTCTCGGCAAGTCGGATTTAGTAAAGCTATGGAAGGAGGTTTTCACCCTCTTTCTTTCCGTGTTCTTAGACTTTTATGTTTTTTCTTCCAGCAAATATGCGGTGGATCAGGTCTACGGCTCTTCCCGTTCCGGTATTTTTAATCTTTTATTTATGCCCGGAAACTTTATTTATCTTTTAGCAAACTTTATTATCCGCCCGGCCCTTCCGCAGTTGGCGGTCCTTTTTCAGACCGGGAAGGAAAAAGCCTTTCGAAAGCAGGAAAATGCCTTATTTAAAAAGGTAGTTTTGCTGTCCTTAGTCCTTTTTCTTCTGGCTCTTATTTTTTCCGGCCTGGCTCTCAGCATTTTGGAGTGGATTCTTGGCAGCAGCTTCTCCGGAAAGTTTACAGGAGAAAGATGGACCTTCTGCATTTTGATTTTGGGCGGAGCTTTCTATGCTCTGGCTAACACGGAGTACTATCTTTTGATTTTAAAGAGAAAGCAAAAATGGGTATTTATCGGCTATGGCATTGCCAGTCTGCTTTCCTTCTTTACGGTAAATCCGGTGGTAGCTATGGGAGGATTTTTTTACGGCAGTCTGCATTTTCTTTCCATGATGGTCTTTTTGTTCCTTTTCTTCTTTGTTACGGGACACGGGAAGGGCG
>NZ_CAUVME010000017.1:0-53695 GCF_963553175.1 Oribacterium sinus
TATTTCAAAATTTAGCAGTAAATACTTGAAAATAAACTACAATAATGATAAACTTCAAATAAGTTAATTATAACAAATTCGGGATGTAGTAAATTTATTGGATATCACTTGAGAAAAATGTAATTTAAGATTGTATTAGTTTACTTTAAAACATGGAAATAGTTATTGAGATAAGGATATCAAAAGAAAGTAAATTGCTTTAGTGATTTTTTTGAGCATTCACTTTTGATGGTAAACGGAAGTATATAAATAGATATTATAATATCTTAAAATATATAAAGGAGGTGATATCTTATATGAAAAACATCAATCCTCAGAGGTATAAAAACGGAGATTTATCGTAGATAATTTAAAACACTGATACTATGAATCGAAAGAAACTTTATAATTGTCTTTCTCTAATGAATAGAATTGGAGTTTGCATTTTAAGTACAATAGGGGGTAACATAATGAAAAAAGTTTTATCAATGTTATTAGTCTGCTGCATGATATTTATTTCATCATCTACTGTATTTGCTGCAAAAGTAGATAAACCCGTTTCAAAGTATTTAGCGAAACAGAATCAATTATCTTCTGAACTAAGTCATTATTTTACAAAAGATGATAAGGGAGATATACATTTTACAGCAACAAAGTCAGATCTTATTTCTTTAGGAATCTCAGAAAAAGATGCAAAAATTATGCTATCATTTACATCTGACGAATTAAATGTTTTTGCAGGACAATTAGATTCTAGTTTACATATAAGTGACCCTAATGCTGAAGCTAATACGTATGAACCATCTGCCCAGCTTTTTGGGTTCGTGGGGTTGTATTTAAAATTAGGGCCACAAATAAGATCCATGGCGGCAATTCCAGCTGGCGCTTTTGCAGGAGGCTTTGTAGGCTGGTATCTTAAAGAACTTGCCGCAGCTGGACCGTGGGGGGCAGGTGTCGCGGCAGCAATTTCTGCTTCAGTTGGAGGTGTTGTTGCCTGGGCAGTGAAGAATCATTTAAAAACAGTTCCAATTGGTAGGCACATTCCAGGTGTGTCTTGGTCCAGAAATGTATATATACCATAATATATGAAGGAGCAAATAAGATGTTAACAATATTCACGATAGTAGTATGTGCGGTTTCCTATTTGTTGAATATTAGTGCGTTTTTAACGTATTTTTCTTATGTTCTTGCCTTTACAATATTGAAAGCATTTCTATCGAAAAGATTAAAAGATGTATACAATATAAGAAAAGCTGAAGCAATTTACACAGAAGTTGGACTTATGAATACTCTGGATTCATTTATTTCGCTCCTTTTCATAACGCTTTATTATGTGTTTAGAGAGTATGAGCATTTTGGTATTGCGTATATGCTTCCGGTTCTTTTGTGCTATATCTTGATTTATAGATTTTTGTTTTGGGATGTAGGGTATAAAGTAAAGCAATTATTTAGAAAGAGCCATCAGTAAACAGAATACTATAAACGATCAGTTTGGAGGATATTTTGTATAAATGCAGAAATCCTCCTTTTTTATATTAAAGCAAAGCATCAGAAGAAAGAAATGACTTGCTGCTTACATTGACAGAAAATCAAGAATACTCTATCATATTTCTGATTCCTTAAGAAGAAATAATGTTTTTCAGATGAGGTGAATATGATTCGTATAGCCATTGATGCCATGGGAGGGGACTTAGCGCCTGCTGCCATTGTAAAAGGGGCAATTGATAGCCTTTCTTCCTGCCAAAATACCAAGCTTCTTCTCTATGGAGAGGAGAAAGCTATTCAGGAGGAATGTGCCAAATACCAATATGATACAGAAAGAATAGAGATTATTCCCTGTAGCGAGAATATCAGCTTGCATGAGTCTCCGGTTATGGCCATTCGGAGAAAAAAGGACTCCGGTATCGTTAAGGGAATGAAGGCGGTTAAGGAGGGAGAGGCAGAGGCCTTTCTTTCTGCCGGTTCCACCGGAGCAATTTTAGCCGGAGGACAGCTGATTGTAGGAAGAGAAAAGGGCGTACTCCGTCCTCCCCTTGCGGCTTTAATGCCTACGAGACAGGGGGTAACTCTACTTACTGACTGCGGCGCCAATGTGGATGCCCATCCGGAGTGGCTGGTACAGTTTGCCAAGATGGGTGCCATCTATATGAAGGAAATGCTGGGGGTTCCTTCTCCTACGGTAGGTTTAGTAAATATCGGTGCGGAAGAAGAAAAGGGAAATGCTCTGGTGAAAGCTGCCATGGAGAAGTGTAAGGAGGAAAAGGACTTAAACTTTATCGGTTCCGTGGAGGCCAGAGATATTGTGGAAGGAAACTGTTCCGTAGTGGTGGCAGATGCCTTTGTGGGCAATGTGGTTTTGAAAATGTACGAGGGTGTAGGAAAGATGCTTCTTTCCGAAATCAAGTCCGGCATTAAAGAGGGTGGCCTTCTTTCTTTGGTAGGCGGTGCTTTGATTTCTTCTGCCCTACGAAAGAGAATGACAAAATTTGATGCCAAAAGCTATGGAGGAGCTCCCATCTTGGGCTTGAAGGGCTTGGTGGTTAAAGTTCATGGCAATACAGATGGAGTGGAGATTACCACAGCCATTCGACAGGCCAAGGAATTTGCAGAAAAGGGCTTGACCAAGAAGATTGCGGAAGCCTTGGATTTCTCTGATAAAGAAGAGGAAAGCAAGGAAGAATAGATTACAGGAAAGGACAGTAATATGGAATTGGATAAGTTAAAGGAAATTATTGCCAGAGAATTACAGCATGTAAAGAAAGAGGAGATTACGGAAGATTCTCGTTTTGTAGAGGATTTAAATGCGGATTCCTTGGATATTGTACAGATTATTATGGGAATTGAGGAAGAGTTCGGCATTGAAATTCCGGAAGAAGCAAGCTTTCAAATTAAAACCGTTGGAGAAGCACACAAAGCTATTTTAAAGGCTTTAGGAAAATAAAAATGATGGAAAACATGGGCAGTACTCCGTCTCTTTCCAAGCTGGAGGAGGACTTGGGGTACCACTTTCAAGATCAAAAGCTCTTATTGCACGCCTTAACCCACCCTTCCTATTCCAATGAGATGGGTCATCCCAAGGAAGCCTCCAACCAAAGGCTGGAATTTCTGGGGGATGCGGTGTTGGAGTTGGTTTCCAGTACCCTTCTTTACCATAAGAAACCGGTGATTCAGGAAGGAAGGATGACCAAGCTTCGGGCGGCATTGGTATGTGAATCAGCTCTGGCTGTGGTGGCAAAATCGCTACAGCTTTCTTCTTATCTTCTTTTAGGAAAGGGAGAGGAAAGAGAGGGGATTCAATTTCGGGATTCCGTCTTATCCGATGCATTGGAAGCGGTAATTGGTGCCATTTATCTTGACGGCGGTATGGAAAAGGCGGAAGGCTTTGTTCGGGGAAAGGTTTTATCCGATATTGAGCATAAAACCCTCTTCCAGGATGCGAAAACCATGTTGCAGGAGTATTGTACGGCAAAACATTATCCTCTGGAGTATGATTTATTGGAGGAAAGCGGTCCCTTTCATCAGCGCTTTTACAAGGTGTCCGTAAAGGTAAATGAAGAGGTGTACGGTATCGGAGAGGGAAGCTCCAAAAAGAAGGCAGAGCAGGCAGCTGCCTATTTTGCATTAGAAAAAATAAAGGTGGAAACAGGGGATGTATTTAAAGTCTATTGAAATTCAAGGATTTAAGTCCTTTGCCAATAAAACTGTTTTGGATTTTTCTCCCGGTATTACCGGAATTGTGGGGCCTAACGGTTCCGGAAAATCCAATATTTCTGATGCGGTTCGTTGGGTTTTGGGAGAACAGAAGGTAAAGCAGCTGCGTGGAAATTCCATGCAGGATGTTATTTTCTCAGGAACTGCCTTAAGAAGAGCCCAGGGTTATGCCTATGTGAGCATGTGCTTTGACAATGCAGACCATGCTCTAAATCTTCCTTATGAAGAAATTACCGTTAGTAGAAGACTGTATCGTTCCGGAGAATCGGAATATCGTTTAAATGATGCGGAATGCCGTTTAAAGGATATTCACGAGCTTTTTTATGATACAGGAATCGGAAAAGAAGGCTATTCCCTAATCGGACAGGGGCAGATTGATAAGATTTTGTCCGGAAAGGCGGAAGAGCGAAGAGCCCTCTTTGATGAGGCGGTGGGAATTGTTAAGTTCAAAAGAAGAAAGGACATTTCCCAGAAAAAGCTGGAAGAAGAGCAGGCCAATATGGAGCGTATTCAGGATATCCTGTCAGAGTTGGAAAAGCAGCTGGCCCCATTGGAGAGACAGTCCGGAAAAGCAAAGAATTACTTACAGCTTAGGGATAAGCTCTTACTTTATGAAGCCAATCTTTTCCTTCTGGAAATGAAGGAGGCGGAGAAGGGCTTAGAGGAATTAGCGGAAAAAATCGAGAATTTAAGCTATTTTCAGAAGGAAGAGGAAGAGAAACAAAATCGTTTGACCCAAGCCTTTTTAGAAATGGAAAGGGAGGGAGAGGCTTTAGATGCGGAGGAACAGAATATTCGACAGCGGGAAGAACAGTATCTGTCGGAAAAGGCGGAGATAGAACGCCGGATTTCTCAGCTTCGAGAGGATATCTCCGGAAAAGAAAGCAGTAAAAAGCATTTTCAGGAGCAAATTGAAAAGCTAAAGGAAGAAAGTAGCCGGCTTCTCGGGAAAATGGAGGATTTGGCGGCTACTTTATTTGCTATGCAGGAGCAGTTTTCCTCCCTGCTTCCCTTTAGTAAGGATAAGGCAGAGGTTCAGCTGGATGTGGATTTTATCCGTTCCACTATTAAAGAAGCGGAAATGACCATTCAAAACTGCTTTGGAAATAATTTTGCCTTTGAAGAAGCTCCAAAGCTTTCGGGGGAAGAGGAAGAAAATCTTGGGGAGCAGTTTTTAGCCTTTCAGGAAAAAGAGGAGGAACTGAAAAAAGCCAGAGAAGAATTTCAGTCTTTATTGCAAACAATGCAGGGACTTTCCCGGGAATTGCAGGAAAAAAGACAGGAGCTGGAATCCGAAAAGAGTCGTTTGGCTGCTCAGGAGAGGGCGGTGGAAAACCAAAGCCTCCGTTTGGACAATCTGGAAAATCTTGCGGAGCGTTATGAGGGCTTCGGAAATGCGGTTCGCTTCTGTATGAGGGAAAAGGCTAGGGAAAAAGGCCTTATCGGTGTTGTGGCGGAGCTGATATCCGTTCCCAAAGATTATGAATTAGCCCTGGAAACGGTTCTTGGTTCCGGTCTTCAACAGTTGGTTTGTGAAGATGAGAGTACCGCAAAACGACTGATCGAAAAATTAAAAAGGGAGAGGCAGGGTAGAGCCAGTTTCCTTCCTTTGCCTTCCCTTAGAAAAAACAGAGATGAAAAATATGATAGTTTAAAAAAGGAAGCGGGAGTTATCGGGGTATTTGCAGACCTGATTAAGGTTCCGGATTCCTGTAAGGGTTTAGAAAATTACCTTTTATCCAGAGTGCTTTTGGTGAAAAGCATGGAGGAGGCTCTTAGCTTAGAAAAGAAATATCATCACAGCCTAAGGATAGTTACTCTGGAAGGAGAGCTTTTACAGGCAGGAGGAGCTATTTCCGGAGGTGCCTATAAAAATAATTCCTCTCTTATGGGAAGAAAAAGAGAGATGGAAGAACTTAAGGAGAGCATTGAGAAGGGAAAGGAATCCTGCAACACTATTCGGAAGGCTGTAGAGGAGAAGATGAAGGCCTGCAATAGGCTGGAAGAAGAGCTCTCCGCTAAAGAAGAAGAAAGGCATCAACAGGAGAAGGGGATTTCTGAGCTGGAGCTTATGTTACAGGCGAAGATGCAGTTAGAGTATCAAACCTTGTCCACCAAGACGGATTTTCTGACGGAGCAGATGCATGGCTACAGCGATGCTTTGGAAAAACTCTTTGCGGAAAAATTTGATCTGGAAGAGGCGGAAAAGCAGTCAAAGGAATCCGTATTGCATCAGGAAGAGGAAATTCTAAAGCTGCAGGAAAAGCTTTCCGATGGAGAAAAAGCATTTTCCGAAAGAAAGGAAAGCCTGCAAAGTATTCAGGAGCAGAAGCAAAAAATTGCCGAAAAACAAAAGGCATACTTTGCGGAAAAGGAGAAGTTTGCAGAGGCTCAGTTAAATCAGGAAAAGGAAGCTCTTCGTCTGGAAAATCAAAAGGAAAAATTAGAGGAGCAAAGCGCCAAGTCCGCCCAGTATATTTTGGAAGAGTACGGTCTAAAGTTCTCCGAGGTGAAGCAGTATTACCGGGAGGAGCTTAGCGAAGATCCTGCACTTTCCAAGGCAATTCAGGAGATGAAGGGAAATATCAGGAGCCTTGGCCCCATAAATCTGGACAGTATTCAGCAATTTGAAGAGGTTTCGGAGCGTTACAGCTTTCTGCATCAGCAGGTGGAGGATCTTCTTACTTCCGAAAAATCTTTGCAGGAGATTATCGCCGACCTGGATCGGGGAATGCGGAAGCAGTTTCATGAAAATTTCTCCAAGATTCAAGTGGAGTTCAACAAGGTTTTCCGGGTTCTCTTCGGAGGAGGACAGGGAAGACTGGAAATGGAAGAGGGAGAGGATGTGCTGGAAAGCGGCATTTGCATCGTGGCAGAGCCTCCCGGAAAGAAATTACAAAATATGATGCAGCTTTCCGGAGGAGAAAAAGCTCTAACCGCTATTTCCCTGCTTTTTGCTTTGCAAAGTCTAAAGCCTTCTCCCTTCTGTTTATTAGATGAGATTGAGGCGGCACTGGATGATTCCAATGTGGTACGCTTTGCGGAGTATTTGCATCATTTGATTAAGAACACCCAGTTTATTGTCATTACCCATAGAAGAGGGACTATGGAAAGGGCAGACAGACTTTTCGGTGTTACCATGCAGGAAAAGGGGATTTCCACCCTGGTATCTGTTGACCTGGTAGAAGACCAGCTGCAATAAGGAGGAATCATGGCAAATTTTTTTACCAAAATACTGAATAATATTTTTCAATCCAATGAGGTAGCTGATGAGGCCTTTTATGAAGAGCTGGAAGAGGCCATGATTCTCAGTGACGTTTCCTATAGCAGCTGCATGCGTATTATTGATGCGGTAAAGCATGAGGCCAATCAGCGGGGAGTCAACCTCACCCGGGATGTGCAAAAGATTCTAAAGGATTATATCTTGGATCTGATGATGGTGGAGGAAGGCTATTACGCCTTTGAACAGGAGAAAAGCATTATCTCCGTCATCGGTGTAAATGGCGTAGGAAAAACCACCTCTATCGGAAAGCTGGCCTATCATTTAAAGAAAAAAGGGAAGAAAGTCATCCTTGCGGCGGCGGACACCTTCCGTGCCGGAGCCATTGAGCAGCTGGTGGAATGGGGAAACCGTGTAGGGGTGGATGTTATTCACCAAAAGGAGGGCTCCGACCCTGCGGCGGTGGTTTTTGATGCCCTCCAGTCCTTTAAGGCGAAAAATGCGGATGTTTTGATTATTGATACTGCAGGAAGATTGCACAATAAGAAAAATCTGATGCAGGAGCTTGGAAAAATCAACCGCATCATTGACCGGGAATTTGCGGAAGGCTATAGAGAAACTCTGGTGGTTTTGGATGCCACTACAGGCCAGAACGCCATGAGCCAGGCAAAGCTCTTTAAAGAATGCAGCCAGGTAACCGGTGTCATCTTAAGTAAGATGGACTCCACCGCTAAAGGCGGCATGGCCCTATCCATACAGGCCGAACTGGGTCTCCCGGTAAAATACATGGGCACCGGGGAAAAAGTGGAGAATTTACAGCGCTTTGATGCCAAGAAGTATGTAGAGGACATTTTTGACTTGCATTAAGGCAAAGGGGCTGTAATATTTTAGAATAATAGACTTTATATATGCAGTATAGGTCTGAAAAGGGGCAATCTGAGCCCGTCAGTACTTACTGAAAGCGAAGCTTGAAGTTAGTACTGCTACGTGGCGAGGTTAGCGAGAGCGTGCCCCACTTTCAGACCCATACTGCATATATACTATGAAAAGTATTACAGCTCCTTTCCTTGATACTGTCAACGAAAACGCTTGACAGTAGGAAGCTTTTTTGTTATTTTACTATATCGTGAGGTGAAGTATGGAAGCATTTGTGGAAAAGGGAAACCTGTTTTTGCTGTATTCCGGCTTGTTAAAGGAGAAGCAAAGACAGATTTATGAATACCATATTTTGGAAGACATGAGCTTTACGGAGATTGGCTTGGAAATGGGTATCACCAGGCAGGCAGCCCAGGCGGTATTTCGAAAGGCTGACGAAAAGCTAAAGTTCATCGAAGAGAATCTTCACCTGGCAGAAAAGTGGCTCAGTATACGGCGTTGTGCGGAAGAAATTCAGAGCAAGGCACGGGATGCGGAAATCAAAGCATTAGCAGGAGAAATCATTCATGGCATTTGAAAGTTTATCCGATCGTTTAAGTGATATATTTCAAAATTTATCCGGAAAGGGAAAGCTTTCCGAGGAAGATGTAAACCTTGCCTTAAAGGAAGTTCGAATGGCTTTGCTGGAAGCAGACGTGAACTTCAAGCTGGTAAAGGATTTCATTGCCAAGGTCAAGGAATCCGCCATCGGAGAAGAGGTATTTTCCTCTTTAAGTCCGGCTCAGACCGTTATTAAGATTGTTCGGGACGAGCTGACCAAGATGATGGGGGAGGAGAATACGGAGCTAAAGCTTCGTCCCCAAAGTGAAATCACGGTTTTGATGATGGTGGGCTTACAGGGTGCCGGAAAAACCACCACTGCGGCAAAGCTTGCGGGCAAGTTCCAAAAGCAGCACAGAAAGCCTTTATTGGTAGCCTGTGACATTTACAGACCGGCGGCTATTGAACAGCTTCGTGTCAATGCGGAAAAGCTTTCCATTCCCTTCTTTAGCTTGGGAAACCAGGTTAAGCCGGAGGAAATTGCAAAGAAGGCCTATGAAGAGGCCAAGGCAAAGGGCTATAACCTTTTGATTTTGGATACCGCCGGAAGATTGCAGATTGATGATGCTTTGATGGAAGAGTTAAAGCGAATGAAGTCTGCTGTGCCTGTAGATTGGACCATCCTTACCGTGGATGCCATGACCGGACAGGAAGCGGTAAATGTTGCGGAAAGCTTTAGCAAGGAAGTGGGAGTCGACGGCGTAATCCTCAGTAAGTGCGACGGAGATACCAGAGGAGGAGCGGCTCTATCCATTAAGGCGATGACCGGACAGCCCATTCTTTACTTGGGTATGGGAGAAAAGCTTTCCGATTTAGAGCCCTTCTATCCGGACCGTATGGCAGGAAGAATTCTGGGTATGGGAGATGTACTTTCCCTCATTGAAAAAGCCCAGAGCGAAATGGATGAGGAAAAGGCCAAGGAATCCGTTCGGAAATTGTCCAAGGGACAGTTTAACTATGATGATTTTATGGATCAGATGAATCAGTTGCAAAAGCTTGGAGGAATTGCAGGAATTTTAAAGCTGCTTCCCGGCATGAATAAGGCTATGCAGGGGATTGATTTGGAGGATTCCGAGAAGAAGATGAAGCAGGTAAAATCCATGATTCAGTCCATGACCTTCAAGGAAAGAGCCAATCCGAAGCTTATGAATCCTTCCCGTAAAAAAAGAATTGCTCAGGGAGCCGGGGTGGATATTGCAGAAGTCAACAAGCTGGTAAAACAGTTTGAAGAGATGCAGAAAATGATGAAGCAGTTCGGCGGTTCCATGAAGGGTAAGCACGGCGGTTTCCCGGGAATGGGAATGGGGAAGAATCCCTTCGGAAGAGGCGGCGGATTTCCCTTCTAAATAGGTGAATTCCCCTCCTAAGTAGATGGACTCCCCTTCTAAAGAATAGGCGGATTAGCTCCTAAAAAATAGGCGGATTACTTTCTAAAGGATAGGAAACTTGTATTTTTTATCAAGTATTTTATGTAGCGTTTCAACAGCTAGTCTGTAGAAATAAATTTATCTAAACACACACAAAGGAGAAAAGAAATGGCAGTTAAGATCAGATTAAGAAGAATGGGACAGATTCACGCACCTTACTATCGTGTTATTGTGGCAGATTCCAGAAGCCCAAGAAACGGTAAGTTCATTGCAGAGCTTGGATATTATGATCCAACTAAGGAGCCAACAGTATTCAAGGTAGACGCAGAAGAGACCAAGAAGTGGTTACAAAACGGAGCACAGCCAACAGAAACTGTTGCAAGACTTCTGAAGAAGTTTGACATCTAAGTCTACTTTTAAAGGAGGATGCTGTCGTGAAGGAATTACTGGAAACCATTGCAAAGGCATTGGTTCAGTTTCCTGAAGATGTTCATGCTGAGATGGAAGAGAAGGAGGGAGAAATCCACTTGACTCTTTCCGTAAATGAGCAAGACATGGGAAAGGTGATTGGACGTTCAGGTCGTATCGCCAAGGCGATCCGTTCTGTCATGAATGCTGCTGCATCCAAGCAAAATCTCAGAATATCCATCGATATTCAGTAAGGGGAAGGTATGTCTTAGGGCATACCTTTTCTTCACGCTAGGGGAGGGAAGATGTTAAAAGAGCTACGAGTAGGAACGATTTTGAAACCCCATGGTTTAAAGGGGGAAATGAAGGTTTTTCCCACAACGGAAGATCCAAGACGTTTTACTCAATTAAAGGAATTGATTTTACGAAGAGAAAGTAAGGGGCTTCGAGATACTTCCTTTTCTGAAAGCAGAAAAATCAAGTCCGTTCGCTTTCAGGGAGAATTCCTGATTTTACAATTAGAGGGGATTGACTCTGTGGAAATGGCGGAAAAATATCGTAACGTATCTTTAATGATTCCTAGAGAGCAGGCTCTTCCTTTAGGGGAAAATGAGTATTTCCTTGGGGATTATATCGGTATGGAAGTCTATATTGAGGGAAAAGAGCTCTTGGGAGAAGTGAAGGAAGTGATTGAAACCGGGGCAAACCTGGTATTTTCCGTAGAAGGAACGGACAAAGAATATCTTATTCCTCATATTCCTCCGGTGGTATATGAAATCAAGGACAATCGTATTGCCATTCACCTGATGGAAGGATTGCTGGAGCTATGAGTAAATTTACTGTTTTTACTCTGTTCCCGGAACAGATTGAAAATGCCCTATCCCATTCCATTATGAAAAGAGCCATGGAAGACGAGAAGTTATCCTTAAATTGTGTCAATATTCGTGATTTTACAGAGGATCCCCACGGCCATGTGGATGATGCCCCCTTTGGGGGAGGAGCAGGAATGTTAATGCAGGTTCAGCCCATTGTTTCCGCCTTTGAGGACTTGGTGCAAAGAGAAGGAAGACCGGATAGAGTCATTTACTGCTCACCCAGGGGAAAGGTATTTCAGCAAAGCATGGCTATGGAATTGGCCAAAGAGGAGCATATTCTCTTTCTTTGCGGGCATTACGAAGGCATAGACCAAAGAGCCTTGGATATTCTGGAGGTAGAGGAGGTCTCCATAGGAGACTATGTACTTACGGGAGGAGAGCTTCCTGCTGTGATTATGATTGATGCCATAGCCCGCTTACAGGATGGGGTTCTAAACAAAAAGGAAAGCTTTGAAGAAGAAAGCTTTTCCCAGGGGCTTTTAGAATATCCCCAATATACCCGTCCCAGAAGCTTTCAGGATAGAGAGGTTCCCGAAATTCTTCTTTCCGGAGATCATAAAAAAATCCGGCAGTGGAGGTGGGAAGAAAGTCTTAGAGTTACGAAGGAACAAAGACCGGAGCTGTATGAAAAGTACAGAGAGGAAAATCCTGAGCTTTTTATCGAAAAAAAGAAGCGGAAGAGATCAAAAAATAAAGCAGAGTAAATGAAAAAAATAAAGCAAAGTTAAGGATTTTTCTTGCAATTCTATCTGCTTTGTGGTAATTTATTAAGGCTGTTTTGTAATAGGACAAAACGAAAACCGTATCATATGTTCCGCTGACGCAAGACGTGTATGAACATGGAATCATTATGGAGGACAAAGAAATGTCAAATTATGAAATCATTAAGGGAATTGAAGATGCTCAGCTGAGAAAAGAAGCATTGGCAGAGTTCAACACAGGAGATACCGTAAAGGTATACAACAAGATTAAAGAGGGTAACAGAGAGAGAACTCAGGTTTTCGAGGGAACTGTTCTGAAGATTCAGGGTGGATCCAACAGAGAAACCTTTACTATTCGTAAGACATCTAACGGTGTAGGTGTAGAGAAGACTTGGCCAATCCACAGCCCCTTCGTAGAGAAGATTGAAGTGGTTCGTAGAGGTAAGGTAAGAAGAGCTAAGTTGAACTACCTTCGTGACCGTGTTGGTAAGGCTGCTAAGGTTAAGGCTGCAAAATAAGAGTAAAAGCGGTGTTCCTCAGGGGACACCTTTTTTAATATTTGTGCTATTCTTATAGGAGTGAAAATTGTCGCATTTCCATAAGGAAGGAGTAGATAGGAGCCCCATGAAAGAACAAGCAATACTGCAAAAATGGATTCGAAATCTTGTGGATTTTATTGTCATCCTTTCTCTGGCCTGGTTTGTGGTGCACAGCTTTTTTTCCTTGGCCAGAGTTTCCGGTCACAGCATGGAACCCTCCCTTTCTGCGGGAGATACGGTACTGGTTGATGAATTTTTTTATCAGTTTAAAAAGCCTAAACGCTATGATGTGGTGCTATTTCAAAAAAAGGATAAGTCCAACAATATAAAACGTATCATCGGACTGCCCGGAGAAACCGTGATAATCCAAAACGGTCGTGTGTATATCAACGGCACTCTCTTGGAAACAGACAAGCTTTCTCCCATTGTCCTTGAGGGAGTAGCCAAGAATCCGGTGGAGCTGGGGGAAAATGAATATTTTCTTTTGGGAGATAACACGGACTCTTCGGAGGACAGTCGTTTTCAAAATATGGGAAATATACAGGAGAACCAGATTATAGGCAGGGTTTGGTTCAGGATTTTTCCTTTTCGGAAAATATCCTTGATTGGCTAAGGAGGAAAAATGAAGATACAGTGGTATCCCGGTCATATGGCAAAGGCTAAGCGGAAAATGAAAGAGGATTTGCCTTTATGTGATGTAATCGTTGAGGTTATTGACAGCCGTTGTCCCAATTCCTCCAGAAATCCGGAAATCGACCAGCTGGCTAAGGATAAAATCAGAATTTTATTGTTTAATAAGCTGGACTTGGCAGATGAGGAGCGTAGCAAGCTCTTTATGGAGGACTTTCATAGAAGGGGCTTCTTTACTTTAGGGATTGATGCCAGAAACAGAGCCAGTGTAAAAAGAGTAAGCAAATTGATTCAAGAAGCCTCTCAACCTCTTTATGAAAAAAATAGAAAAAAAGGGATTTCCTCTCAAATGGTGAGAGCTATGGTGCTGGGAATCCCCAATGTAGGAAAATCTACATTTATCAATGCCTTTGTAGGTCGTTCTACTGCTAAAACCGGGAATAAGCCCGGAGTTACCAGAGGGAATCAGTGGATTAAGCTGGATAAAAATGTACAGTTATTGGATACTCCCGGAATTACCTGGCCGAAGTTTGAACGGGAAATTGTGGGCTATAACTTGGCGCTGATTGGTTCTATCAATGATGATATTTTGCCGATAGAGGATCTGGTTTTTTATTTCTTGAAATATCTTGTCCGCTACTATCCTAAAGCCATTCTGGAGCGTTATGGTATAGAGCCGGAGGAGGGGGAAGCGGCTCTTTCCATTATGGATAAGATTGCCGTAAAAAGAGCCTGTATCAAAAAGGGAGGAGATGTGGATTACACCAGAGTCTCCCGTCTGATTTTAGATGATTTTCGTAGTGGCAGACTGGGAAAAATCAGTCTGGAGCATCCCGGTAAGTGGTCTGATGAAGGGGATGAGGATTCATCAGTAGAATAAAGTGGAAAGATAATACCGGGAAGAAGCGCTTTACAGAAATGAGGCCAAGGCATGACAGAAGCACAAAGACTTAAAGAGGAAGCCCGTTTAAAGGAAATGTGGAAATTAGAGGAAGAACATACACATCTTCCCTATGTTGCCGGTATTGATGAAGCGGGGAGAGGACCATTAGCCGGACCGGTAGTGGCGGCTACCGCCATTTTACCAAAAGAGCATCTTTTTTATTTTCTCAATGATTCCAAGAAAATGACGGAAAAGCGAAGGGAAGCTCTCTTTCTTGAAATTAAGGAAAATGCGATAGCCTATGGAATCGGCATCGTTTCTCCGGAAAGAATTGATGAAATAAATATTCTGCAGGCGACTTATGAGGCTATGCGACTGGCTATAGAGGAGATGGAGAAGAACTTTTCTATTATCCCTTCCCTTATGCTAAATGATGCGGTAAGGATTCCTATGGTGGATATCCCTCAAATTCCTATTGTTCACGGGGATGCCAAGTCTTTGTCCATTGCGGCAGCCAGCGTTCTGGCCAAGGTCAGTAGGGATCATCTTATGCTGGACTATGCCAAGGAATATCCGGAATATGGCTTTGAGAAACATAAGGGATATGGAACCAAAGCCCATACAGAAGCTATTTTAGAGTATGGCCCTTGCCCTATACACAGGAGGAGCTTTTTAAAAAAACTTTATGCCGGACAATCGTAAAACTTTAGGAGTACAGATGGGAAAGACAGAAGAAGACATAGCAGACAAAGATAAAGCGCAAAAAGCAAATGCAAAAAAAATGAAGATGATAAAGTCCGGTGCAAAGACTTCAGATGTTTTAAAGGTTTCAAATACTGTTAAGGCTTCCAATATTTCTAATACACTGAAGGCTTCCAATATTTCTAATACACTGAAGGGAAAAGTATTTGAAGACAGGGCTGTAGCCTTTTTGGAAGAGAAGGGCTATAGTATCCTGGAGCGTAACAGTCATTTTCATCATCTGGAAATGGATGTGGTGGCTAGGGATGGAGACACACTCTGCTTTATAGAAGTGAAGGGGAGAAAGGAGCATAGCCTTGTGCCTGGCCTTTATGCGGTGGATAGAGGAAAACAAAAGCGCCTTCGTAACTGGGCTACAGCCTATCTTTGTAAACATGCATATTCTTTGACAGAAACAGCCTGTCGCTTTGATGTGGTCAGTATAGAAGGAGAGAAGATTCAGCTGATTCAAAATGCCTTTTAAGAGAATCTATGGTATACTGGGCAAGGTTATAAATAAGAAGAAAGACTTTCGATTATTATAAATACTTCAAGAAATAAAGAAGTATCTAAGGTTTAAGGAGAGAAAAATGGGAAGTACAGGAAAGAAAATCATTTTAACCGGAGACCGTCCTACAGGAAAATTACATCTGGGACATTATGTGGGTTCTCTACGAAGAAGAGTGGATTTACAGAATTCCGGAGAATATGATCAGATCAATATTTTGATTGCGGATGACCAGGCATTAACGGATAACTATGATAATCCCAAGAAGATTCGGGATAATATTATCGAAGTGGCTTTGGATTACCTTTCTGTAGGCATTGATCCCAATGTGAGTACTATTTGCATTCAGTCCGGTCTTCCGGCTCTCCATACCCTTAGCTTTTATTATTTGAATCTGGTCACAACCCAAAGACTGAGCCGTAACCCCACCGTGAAGGCGGAGATGAAGCTCCGGGGCTTCCATGGGGGAGAAAGTGTCAATGATAATGAGGTAGGGCTTCCTGCGGGATTTTTCACCTATCCGGTTTCTCAGGCGGCAGACATTACAGCCTTTAAGGCAACTACCGTGCCGGTAGGAGAAGATCAGCTCCCCATGATTGAGCAGTGCAAGGAAATCGTTCGTAAGTTTAATCAGCTTTATCAAAAGGAAGTGCTTTTAGAGCCGGAAATTCTTCTGCCGGAGCATTCCAGCCAAAGAAGACTACCGGGTACAGACGGTAAGGCAAAGATGAGTAAGTCCTTAGGAAACGGCATTTACCTTTCCGATGATCCAAGCACGGTAAAAACCAAGATTATGAGCATGTATACCGATCCGACCCACATTAATGTGGCGGATCCGGGACATGTGGAAGGAAATGCCGTATTTACCTATCTGGATGCCTTTGCCCCAAAGGAGGATTTCTCTCGTTTCTGTCCGGATTATCAGAATCTGGAGGAAATGAAGGAGCATTATATGCGAGGCGGTCTTGGAGATGTGAAATGTAAGAAGACCTTACTGGCTGTAATGGAAGAAATCCTACAGCCTATCCGGGAGAAAAGAAAGTATTGGGAAAACAATATTCCGGAAGTCTATGAGATTCTTTTGGCAGGCACGAAGCTTGCCAGACAGCGAACAGAGGAAACCCTGGGAGAAGTATGTGAAGCTATGAAAATCAATTACTTCCAGGGCAATTCCATCATTCAGGAATGGGAAACATGGGTACATGGAAATCACGAGGGCTAAGAGGCTCTCTTTTGGAAGAGGAAATTAATCATACCATTGCGCTTTATGAGGAAAAGAATTTAGCTCTCATTCAAAAGATTCCTACTCCCATTACTCCTATTAAGCTGGATCAAAGTCATAAACAAATCACCCTGGCCTATTTTGATAAGAAGTCAACGGTGGATTATATGGGAATCGTTCAGGGGATTCCCATTTGTTTTGATGCTAAGGAATGTCACAAGGACTCCTTTCCCTTGCAAAACCTTCATGCTCATCAAATGGATTTTATGAAGCGCTTCATGCTACAGGGAGGTATCAGCTTCATTATCCTATCCTTCAGCAAAAGAGGAGAGAAGTACTATGTTCCCTATCGGGAGCTGGAGCATTTCTATCGGAGGATGGAAGAGGGGGGCAAGAAAAGCTTTCGTTATGACGAATTACGGGAAGCTTTTCCGGTAGAGGCGAAACGGGATTTGCTGGTTCATTTCTTAGAGGCTTTAAATCAGGATATTTTGTGCCTGAACGAGATGAATAAGTCTTAATGAAATTGGTTTGGATAAAGATTTTGTATTTTTTGCAGTTAAATGAGGAAAAATCATGAATATTATTGTGGTAGGTTGCGGTAAGGTAGGTCTTACCCTGGCAGATCAATTAAACAAAGAGGGGCATGATATTACCATTGTGGACCAGGATGAAAAGGTTCTTCGTCATGCGGTGGATTTTCTGGATATCATGGGAATCCACGGAAACGGTGCCATGCTTCAGACGCTAAGGGAAGCCGGAGTACAGAATGCGGATGTTTTAATTGCCGCAACCAGCCGGGATGAGGTCAATATGCTTTGTTGCCTCTTTGCCAAAAAAGAAGGAAATTGTCGTACAATAGCCAGAATCCGTGACCCTCAATATACTACGGAGATTTCTTATCTTCGAGATGAATTGAACCTGGCCATGGTAATCAACCCGGATATGACTGCCGCAAAGGAAATTGAACGTCTGCTTCGTTTTCCTTCCGCAATGAAGGTAGACAGCTTTTCTCGCGGAAAGCTGGATTTGATTCGTGTAAAAGTGCCAAAGGAGAGTCAGTTGATTGGCATTCCTCTTCATACCTTCCAAAAAGAAACAGGCTTAAATGTCCTTATTACTTTGATTCAAAGAGGAGAGGATATTCTTATTCCAAATGGTTTTGATGCTTTGGAAGCGGATGATTTAATGAGCTTTATTGCAGCACCCAAGGATGTAAGTAAGTTCTTTATTAAACTGGGTGTGGATTATACTCCCGTTAGAGATTGTATCATCGTAGGGGGAGGAAGAATCAGCTATTATATTGCCCGTTATATCGATGAAATGCACTTAAATATGCGTTTAAAAATCATTGATTCCAATAAGGAACGTTGTGAGTATCTGGCGGATGTACTTCCGGATAGTATTATCATTAACGGTGACGGTATTGATGCCGAGCTCTTAAAGAAGGAAGGAATAGAAAATACGGATGCCTTTTGTTCTTTAACCGGATTTGATGAGGAAAATATTATGCTTTCTCTTTATGCGGGAAAGCTTTCCGATGCCCGTTTGATTACTAAAATCAACCGTATTGCCTTTGAAAATGTTACCAATGAAATGAATTTGGGTTCTGTCATTTATCCCAAGCAGATTGTGGCAGAGAGCATTCTTCGGTATGTAAGGGCTTTGGAGAATTCCAAGGGCTCCAATGTAGAGACCTTATATAAGCTTGCTGACGGAAAGGCAGAAGCTTTGGAGTTTAAGGTATTAAATGATCCGGACTTAATCAATATTCCATTCGCGGAGCTGTCCTTTAAGCAAGGAGTTTTAATCTGCGGAATTATACGACAGAATAAAATTATTACCCCTAGAGGAGCTGATGTTATGAAGGTGGGAGACCGGGTGATTGTGGTTACCACCAACACGGGATTTAATGATTTACGAGATATTTTGGAAGTAAAGAAGGAAGAGGATATTCATTATGAACTTTAGTATGATTGTCTACATCCTGGCTTGGGTGCTGAGAATAGAGGGAATCAGCTTATTGCTTCCCTTTATTTGTGCCATCATATATCGGGAGCATAATTCTGCCGCGGCTATATTATCCGTGTCGGCGATGTCCTTGGTTGTAGGGGCGGTTTTAACGCGAAAAAAACCGAAAAAAATAGCCTTTTATACCAGAGAAGGCTTTGTCATCGTAGCAGGCTGCTGGTTGGTGCTTTCTTTAGTGGGAGCTTTACCCTTCTATATTAGCGGAAAAATTCCCCATTATATCGATGCGGTTTTTGAAATTGTTTCCGGCTTTACCACTACAGGTTCTTCCATCTTAAGCGATGTGGAGGCCTTAGGAAAGGGATTGATTTTTTGGCGTTCCTTTTCCCATTGGATGGGAGGCATGGGTGTATTAGTCCTTGTTTTAACGGTTCTTCCCTTAGGTGGCGGTTATAACATGATGATTATGAAGGCGGAATCTCCGGGACCGGATGTGTCCAAGATGGTGCCTAGAGTAGCAGATACCGCAAAAGCCCTTTATAAGATTTATTTTGTTCTAACGGTAATTTGTATTTTTGCCTTTTTACTTTCCGGAATGCCGTTTTTTGATGCTTTGTGTATCGGCTTCGGAACGGCGGGAACAGGGGGATTTGCCATCAGGAATTCCGGAATGGCGGATTATTCCATGTTTAGCCAGTTCTTGATTACCATTTTTATGATTTTGTTCGGTATTAACTTCAATGTTTATTATCTTTTACAAAGAAGAAAGTGGAAAGAAGCTTTTTCCTCAGAAGAAGTCAGAACCTATCTTTTAATTATCCTTTGCTCAACTTTATTCATCGCTTTTAATAATTTAAAAGAAATGGGAAATGGCCTGTTATTTGCCCTTCACCATGCTTTTTTTACGGTAGGAAGTATTATTACCACAACAGGCTTTTCAACTTTGGATTACAATCATTGGGCAGTACCCAGTCAAATGGTGATTTTATTCTTAATGATTTCCGGTGCCTGTGCAGGTTCCACCGGAGGTGGTATAAAGGTTTCCCGATTGATTATCTTATTGAAGAATATGGGGAAGGAGCTGCACCTCATTATTCATCCGGAAGCCATCAAGAGGATTCGTTTAGAAGGAAAAAGCCTGGATTACAATGTGGTACGTTCGGTAAGTACGTATTTGATTGCATATTGCTTTGTTTATATAATATCCATTTTTCTTATCAGCTTTGACGGTTTTGATTTCACCACAAACTTTTCAGCAATTTCCGCAACCTTTAACAATATCGGACCGGGATTGGCAAAGGTTGGACCAATAGAAAATTTCTCGATTTATTCGCCATTTTCAAAGGCGGTTATGATCTTTGATATGTTGGCAGGAAGATTGGAAATATTTCCTATGTTGATTCTGTTTTCTCCAAAAACCTGGAAGAGAACGAATTAGTTCAAAGCCGGAAGAGAATGAATTAGTCCATAAAGAATAGAGACAAGCCGTAATTAGATTGAGATTACGTAAGAGTATGGATATTGCTTAGTAGAAAAACTGTAGGATGAAAAGATAAATAACTATTCGCTAAACTCTTGTTTAACGAATAGTTATTGCTTTTTAAAAAGGGATTATGCTATAATCTGGTAAAACTAAGATGCAACGGCTTGAACATGGCTTTGGTATCTATCAAATTCGGATTCAAGCTAAAACGATTTACTCTGTATTGATTATGGAGAAAAAACCTTATTAGAGTGAATAAAATTATTAGAGAGAATAAGCTATGCCATTACAATATCATTTAGAATTAGACAAACAAAATACTTTAAAGCTTAGACAGCTACAAAAGGATCTACCGGCCTTTTGTGCTTCTTTTTTTCGCGGTATTGATCAAGTTACTTCCTCCAGAACCAAGATTGCCTATGCCTATGATTTAAAGGTCTTTTTTCAATTTTTAATAGAGGAAAAAAAGCTTCGTTCCGATATTTATGATTTTGAAGCCAGGGATTTGGATCGTTTATCTCTGGTGGATTTAGAAGAATATATGGAATATTTGAAATATAGAACGAAGAAAAAGACCGGTAAAGAGGGACAAATTGAGGAAGTTGAAGTTTTAAATCATAACAAGAGCATAAAGAGGAAAATTTCCAGTTTAAAAAGCTTCTTTGGCTATCTATATAAAACTGAGCAAATCAAAGAGAATAAGACCGCTCTTCTCTCCTTGCCGAAGCTTTCTCAGGAAGAGATTATTCGTATGGATCAGGGAGAAGTTGCACAGTTTCTGGATCAGGTAGAGTCCGGAGAAGATTTAAGCAAAAAAGAAAAGCTTTATCATGAGAAAAATCAAGTTAGAGACCTGGCTATGATGCAGTTAATGTTGGGGACCGGAATCCGTGTGTCGGAATGCGTAGGTTTAAACTGTTCCGATGTAGATTTCCAAAACAATGCTATCCGTATCCATAGAAAGGGAGGCAAGGAGGTTTCCATTTACTTTTCCGATGAGGTAGAACAAGGCTTAAGGGCCTATATGGAGGAAAGAAAGGGGAAAATCCCGGCTTCAGGACACGAAAATGCCTTGTTCCTATCCTTACAAAATAAAAGAATGTCTGTACGAACCGTGGAATTGATGGTGAAAAAATATGCGCAAAAGGTAACTCCCCTTAAGCATATTACTCCGCATAAATTACGAAGCAGCTATGGTACCAATCTATACCAGGAAACCGGAGATATTTATCTGGTGGCGGATGTTTTGGGACATAGTGACGTAAATACCACCAAAAAGCATTATGCCGCTTTGGAAGAAGAAAGACGCCGCAGTGTCAGAAATCTGGTAAGACTCAGAAAAGAAGAAGGGGAATAAGAATAGGAATAAGAACAGGAATAAGAACAGGAATAAGAACAGGAATAAGAATAAGAATAAGAACAGAGTAAGATTGAAAAGAGAAGGCTAAAAAAAAGCCTTCTCTTCTTCTGTCCATCGTCCTTCTTCCTTATATTTCTTTACTCTTCTTTGATAAGAACGCAGAGGGAGCCCGGAATACAGCGCTGTATCTTTACTGTTATGCTCTTTACGATACAGATAAACTGCCCCGATACTCTTATGGGTACCATATTCCCTTTTTTTACCGGCATCTCTCTTCATATGCTTTAGAGATAACTCTAGGCTACAGGAACATAGCTTGTCATCCTTTAAACTCCCTAGACGCAGCTTCACCCCTTGCTTTTCCAGATGGCTATTCAGTTGTAGGAATTCTTTCTGTAGTTTCTGAAATTCTTCTTCTCCGGCTTTACAGCTAATGGAAAAGCTTTCTTTTAAAAATTGACCGATGCCCGGTTCGGACCATTTTTCCAGCATTTTATTCCTCAAAAAAAACGACAATATTAATTTAGACGCATCTATTAAACGGCTTATAGCGTATAGCTTATAGTCCAACACGAATCAGCCCAATGGCCTTTCCTAGAATCTGACAGTCATTAACAATGATATCTTCCATGGTATCATTCTCCGGCTGTAGACGGATATATCCTTTTTCTTTGTAGAAGCGCTTAACGGTAGCACTATCCTCTACCAAAGCCACCACAACCTCACCGTCACTGCAGGTATTTTGCTTTGCAACCATCAGATAGTCTCCGTCGAAAATACCTACATTAATCATGGAATCTCCCTTTACCTTCAGAATAAAGGTCTCCTGATTCGGTAAAATCTCTGTAGGAAGGGGAAAATGGTCGCTAACATTCTCTTCGGCAAAGATGGGGGTTCCTGCGGCAACGGTACCGATTACCGGTACGGACACCATTTCCTTCATACTTTCTTCAACAGGTGAGCTATGTACGGGAGAAAGCTCCTTTGTCTTACTGCTTTTAGAGGCTTTTCCACTATGGCTTTTGTCCAAGATTTCAATGGCTCTGGGATGGGATGGATCCTTACGGATCAGTCCGGCCTGCTCCAAGTCATTTAAGTAACTAAAAACGCTGGAAGTGGACTTTAAACCGACCTCTGTGCAAATATCTCTAACAGAAGGCGGATAGTTTCTAATCTGAACACATTCTTTAATGTAGTTGTAAATCGCTAATTGCTTCTCTGTTAAATTATCTTTGCTTGGTACTTTTCTTGGTCTTCCCATCCTGGCCTCTTTTCTTAGAATTTAAAATTTATAAAAGTATAGCATATTCTTTCTTTTTATGCAAACGTTTGTACGAAAAAATCTCCGATATTTCCTGACTCATAGAAGTCTTTGAAATATCGGAGATTCGTATTAATTAGGGTTACTTTCCTTATAAAGCTTTATGCTTGATTATATGACAGTTCACTGAGAGATGAAAAGAGTCATTTTTAAAGCTATTCTGCAGTCTCTGTTGCTGCTTCTTCTGTGCTTAATTTGTCTACAGCAATCAGCTTCTCAATAAAGGGCATAATCACCAACATAACCACACCGCTGATGATAAGGGCTGCACCTAAGATATTCAGAATCTTTCCATATCCCCAATCCTTAGCTACCGCTACCAGATATCCGGAAGCAATACCGGAGAAGGTATAGGTTAAATACCATACACTCATAGCCAGGGAGGAGAAACGCTCCGGAGTCAGCTTGTTAAACAAAGCCATACCTACAGGAGATACCAAGAGTTCTCCTACCGTTAAAATGGCGTAAGCAAGAAGCATATACCAAAGATCCATCTTTACCGTCTTATCCAATACACCATGTAAGGTATTGAAACCGAGTAAAATGATATAGAAAGCAAGACCGGTAATAATCATTCCCACAGCCATCTTTAAGCTTACAGGAGGATCCATCTTCTTTTGAGAAAGAGTCATCCAAAGATTTCCAAGAAGCGGAGCAAGAATAATACATAAAATTCCGTTAAAGGAAATCAACCATACTACAGGCACATGGAAGCCGCCTACATTAAGGTTAACATAATCATTTGCCAGGGTATTGATGGTATAAGAAGTCTGGAAGTACACTGTCCAGTAAACGGTTACCAGGATGAAGATAATACCCATTCCTATCAAACGTGTTTTCTCCACCGGACTAAACTTGAATTCTACCTTCTGCTTCTCTTCTTTGTTAGCGCCCTTTGCATTTGCGGGGTGCTTTCCTACCTCTCCTAACCACTTCGGAATTAAAACAAGGAAGATCAGGAATACGATAAACATACCGATGGCAACCATCAGGTAAGCATACTTATAACCGTATTTAACAATATTACCCTCTGCATCCTTCACAGCCATCCAGTGGTCTGTAAGAAGTCCTCCGAAAATCGGTCCAAAGAAGCTTCCGATATTTACCGCCATGTAGAAGATACCGTAGGCTGCATCCTTTCTGGCATGCTCTTTATTGGAGTAAAGCATTCCTACAATGGCTGTTAAGTTGTTGTTCATAAAAGCCATGGAGCACATGTTAATCACGATACCCACAATAATCATGGGAACATGGGGGGTAAAGAAGAAGAAAATGGCATAGGCAACACTCTGTAAAAAGAATGCCATAATCATCGCTTTCTGCATGCCCAGAAAACGGTCTGTAATAATGGAGCCTAAGAGTGGCAGCACGGAACCGAAAGCTCCGGCGATGGAAATGATAAGTCCTGCTTGTTTATCGCTTAAACCAAGACCGCCCATTGCTACAGAATAGGTGTAGAAAAAAATAGTAATACCGGATACCGCATACTTCAGATAGCTGGAACCGGCCATACCAATGCAGGCTAACCAAAGCCCTTTAGGATGATGGAATTTCTCTTTCTTTTGAACTTCCTCCATACTGTCCTCCTTCAAAATAGAAATGTTTGTTACTTGTCAATTCTATAACAAAATTGGACAAATCGCAAGCAGAGGCTTAAATTGAAGTTGATTTATAGGTAATTATTATTGCAAAAAATTCCATAGATACAAAAAAGGAGAAGTGACTGTAAAAAATTACAATAGTTTTCTAAGCAATATAGGTCTGAAATTGGGGCACGCTCTCGCTAGCCTCGCCACGTAGCGGATACTAAGCGAAAAACTGCGTTTCTCTTGTTTTTCGCAAGTACCGACGGGCTCAGACTACCCCATAATCAGACCTATATTGCCGAAAACTTTTATATTTTAATTTTTTACAGTCACTTCCTCTTTAAAAATTATGGGAAATTATGCTTCGTGGTATAAGTCTCTCATTTCCTGCACGATGCTATGGAACATACTGATGGCATCCACCATGGGCTTTTCCGTGGAAAGATCCACTCCTGCAAGCTGTAACAAGGACACAGGATCATTGGTGCAGCCACTGGACAGGAACTTCTTGTATTGCTCCAGAGCTCCCTCTTCCTTGGCTAAAATTCTTTTGGCAATAGCACAGGATACGGCAAAGCTTGTTGCATACTGGTATACGTAGAAGTTATAGTAAAAATGAGGGATTCTGCTCCACTCTACGGCAATCAGATCATCAATCTTCATATCCGGACCAAAATAATAGCTATTCAAATCATAATAGACCTTCTCCAGGCTATCGGCAGTGATGGCTTCTCCTGCTTCCAACATAGAGGCGGCTTTACGTTCAAACTCGGAAAGCATAGTTTGTCTAAAGAAGGTTCCCTTAAAGCTCTCCAGGAAATGGTTGTAAAGATAGAGCTTCTCTTCCTTTTTTTTAGCCTGTTCCATCAGATAGTATAACAGCAGCACTTCGTTGGTGGTGGAAGCTACTTCCGCAACAAAAAGCTTGTATTGAGAATTCAGGAAGCCCTGCTCCTTTTCCGAATAATAGGAATGCATGGCATGTCCCAGCTCATGGGCTAAGGTAAAGAGGTCGTCCATGGTGCCCTGATAGCTCATAAGAATAAAGGGGTGGACACCGAAAACAGGGTTGCAGTACGCTCCCACTCTCTTTCCGTCATTTTCCCTGGCATCAATCCAATACTCGGAATAAGATTTTTTCAAAAGCTCCTGATAGTCCTCTCCTAAAGGCTTTAGACCTTTTAAAATCACTTCCTTGGCTTCTTCAAAATCAATATGGTACTCATAGTCCTTTACCATAGGCGCGTAAACGTCATACATGGAAAGATCTTCTAAGCCAAGCATTTCCTTTCGAAGAGCTACATAATCATGAAAGGCGGAAATCTTCTTGTGAACGGCGGAAATCAGATGATCCCAAACCTTCTCGGATACATCCACTTCTCCTACGGAGGCGGCAAAGGCTGTAGGATAGTTTCTTGCTTTGGCAAAGAAATACTGCTGCTTTAGCTGAGCGTCGAACAAAGCGGCAAAGGTATTTCTGTGCTCCTGATATACCTTATAAAAGGCTTCATATACCGCCTTACGTAGCGGACGGTTATTTCCGGTCTGTAAGGGGACAAAGCGGGCGTTACTGACGGGAATTTCTTCCCCGTTCATTTCCACGGAAGGAAATTGAAGATCGGCATTTTGCAGCATGGAAAATGCCTGATAAGGACCGCTGGCCATGGACTGGGCCGATGCCAAAAGCTTTTCGGCATTTTTATCTAAAGTATGCTCTTTTAATCTTCTGACATCCTTAATATAGACGGAATACTTCTCCAATTCCTTACAGTCTGAAAATGCTTTATCCAGATATTCCGAAGACAAGGAAAGAATCTCCGGATCGAAAAAGGCTAATTTTTCTCCGTTTCGAACCTCTACCGCCATTGCTTTCTGATTTAAGCTTAAGGCTTCCTGGTTTTTGGTATCCACATCGCTTTTCATCATGCTGTAGGCCAAAAAGTGGCTGGATAATAAGGCTAATGCCTCTTTCTCTTTCAAAGCCTTCAATAAAAGCTCCGGAGAACTGCCGAGACGTCCCTCATAGGAAGCAATTTCCGTTGCTTTCTCTTCGGATTCCGCCAAAGCTTTTAAAAATGCCTCGTCATTGGCATATAAATCATCAAAGTGCCAAACCTCTTCTCTACTTAGCTCATGTCTTTTTACACTCTTCATGTTATAGCCTTTCTTATAATTCTACTCTCTTGGCATCAGACCAGATTTTTTCCAGGTTGTAAAAGGATCTGGTTTCTTTATCAAAAAGATGCACGATAACATCCTTATAATCCAAAAGAATCCAACCGGAGCTGCTCTCTCCCTCCGCTTTACGATTATCCAAATGAACGGCTTCTTCCAGGGCATCCTTCAAGGCATCCAGCTGTCTTACATTATCTGCGGATACCAAAACAAAATAATCTGATAAAACGGAGATTTCGGAAATGTCTAAAACGATAATGTCACTTCCTTTTTTCTCATCTAAAACAGATACAATTTTTTTACATAAGTCCAAAGATTCCATTTATACCTCCTTTTTCTCTTGATAATATGCTAACGCATCCAGGGATAAAGAGCAACAATGCTGTCCCTTTTCTTTCACATAGGCTATACTTGCCTCCAGACAGAGCTTCACTGCCAAATTCAAATCTCGAAAGGCAATTTCCCGGATTGCATTTAAGTCTTCTCGATTCCCTCTTCTGACTTCTATGTAATCGGCCAGATATACAATCTTTTCCAAAGTGGTCATAGCCGGTTTTCCCAGGGTATGATAGTAAATAGCGGAGAGAATCTCTTCATTGTTGATTTGAAAATGTTTTTTGGCATAACAGGCGCCGTAAATACCGTGGAGAACCTGTGGCGCCTCCAAATACTCGGGAAGCAGAGGGATATGCTCTCTCTGACAAGCCTCCAGTAATTCTTTTTTTCCCATGTATTTTGCACAGTCGTGGCAAAGTCCTGCAAGCTCCGCTTTTTGGAGATCTACCCCGTGGGCCATAGCCAGACAAATGCTGGTAAAGGCCACACTTAAAGAATGTTCATAACGCTCCTTCTTTAAATGCTCCTGCAAATGCTTTCGAATTTCTTCGATTTTTTGCATAAATTCTTTTTCTTCCATGATTCCTCTTTGCTATAGATATCTTCTTTTATAGATATTTTCTTCGATATAGATATCTTCTTCTATATAGATATCCTCTTTATGATTTCCTTCTTTAACGGTAGAAGCCCTTTTTCAAAATGCACTCTTCCACCGACTTTGGAAGCATTCCTTGGATAGGCCTTCCTTCTTTCAGTCGATTCCGAATCTCCGTACTGGAAAGGTCGATAGCCGGCATAGGAAATAAGATGCAATGTAAAGAAAGATCTTTCTCCAAAGCTTTCCTTTCCTTTTGGAATGTAGAGAACTCCATCTCCCCGTTTCGATTGGCAACATAAAAATCCACCAGTTGCCCCAGTTCTTCTATTTTATGCCAGGAACGAAGGGTTAAAAACTGGTCGGTTCCGATTAAAAGACTGTAGGAATTCGTCGGATTCTGCCGCAGAAGTTCTCTTACCGTATCGATAGTATAGGAATTCCCATCCCTCTCTCCTTCTATAGGAGAGCAATCAAAATCCGGATATTTTTCGATAGCCAGTTCCAAAAGCTTCAGCCTATCGGCAAAGGGAAGCAAATCCTTCTGCTCTTTATGATAGGGGGTGCCGGTGGGGATAAAAAGAACCTTGGAAAAATGAGTGCTTTCCATGGCGGCCTCCGCCATTTTTAAATGTCCGTAATGCACCGGATTAAAGCTTCCCCCTAAAATGGCTATGGATTTCATAGAGAGAATTTCCGGTCTTTTTCTTCTTTTGCCGGTTTGTATAAAACAATCATACGACCGATAATCTGTACCAGCTCCGTTCCGGAACGTTCAGCAATGGTATTTCCCAGTTCTCGAAGATCATCGATACAATTTTTTAAAACATGAATCTTCATTAACTCATGTTTTTCCATATATTCCCTTACCGCTTCAATAAATTCCGGAGTAATGGAATTCTTTCCCAAAGAAAGGGTTGGTTCTATCTTCTGTGCCGCTCCTTTTAAAGCGGAACGCATTTTACTGTCTTTGATGTAGGATTTCATTCCTCGTCCTCCGTATCATAATATTCAAATTCATGGGCGTAAATCTTGATGGTATCCCCTTCCTTTAAGCCCATTTTCTTTAATTCTTTAATAATTCCCTGCTCTACCATAAAACGTTGGAAGAAAAGAAAGCCCTTTTCCGCTTCCAGGTTGGTATAGCCCAGCATTTTCTCCATCTTGGGGCCTTCCACGACAAATACACCCTCTTCAGGATGATCATAGCTGATGGCCAGCATTTCTACCGCACCAAGATTTTCCAGATCCACTTCGCTTTCATAAACCACAGCCTGCTCTTTATTTTCTTCCAATAGCTCCCAGGTTTTCTCCAATATTGGTAAAATTCCCTGATTGGAAGCTGCGGAAAGACGGAAAAGGGGGAGTTTATGCTCTGAACAATACTTCTCCAAAAGGGCCAGGTCTTCTTCCTGCTCTTTAGTCTGTACCAGCTCTATCTTATTAGCGGCCACAATCATAGGCTTACGGAGAATTTCCTCATCATATTCTTCACATTCCTTTTGGATCTGTAAAAAATCATCCAGAGGCTTTCTGCCTTCCGTTCCGGCAGCATCCACCATATGAATCAAAACTCTGGAACGATGGATATGGCGAAGGAATTGAAAGCCCAGTCCGACACCGGAGGAGGCGCCTTCGATAATCCCCGGAATATCCGCCATGACAAAGCTTCGGTCGCCCTTTAAATTCACAACGCCAAGGTGAGGATTTAAGGTGGTGAAATGGTAATTGGCAATTTCCGGTCTGGCATTGCTGCACATGGAAAGTAAGGTGGACTTTCCTACATTGGGATAGCCTACCAAGCCTACGTCCGCAATTACCCGTAATTCCATACGAAGGGTAATTTCTCTGGCCTCTTCTCCCGGCTGAGCAAACTTCGGTGCCTGCATGGCAGGGGTGGCAAAATGCATATTGCCTAAGCCCCCTTTACCGCCCTTTAATAAAACCATTCGCTGATTCTCTCCGCTCATATCCGCAATCAGCTTACCGGTCTCATCATCCTTTAAGAGCGTTCCTTCCGGAACCTTTAAGATCAGATCCTTACCGTTTTTTCCATGCATCTTCCGGCCGTCTCCCTCCTGTCCGGGTTCTGCGGCATATTTTGTTTTATGACGGAAGGGTTCCAGGCTGTTCAGCCCCTTATCCACTTCTACGATAATATCTCCGCCCTTCCCGCCGTCTCCACCGTCCGGGCCTCCTGCAGGAACAAACAATTCTCTGCGAAAGGATACATGGCCGTTGCCACCTTTTCCGCTTTTAACATAAATTTTTGCAATATCTGCAAACATGAATACTCCTTTTTCTAAAAAGAAGCAGGACGATTTCCTGCAAAATATTTTCCTTTACTATAGGAAAACCCCACGCCGGATAACCAGCATGGGGTTAATGTTTCCTTATGCCTTTGGAAGTACAGATACTTGCTTACGATCTCTTCCTAGACGGCCAAATTTAACGACTCCGTCCACCTTTGCAAATAAGGTGAAATCATTTCCCAAGCCTACATTCAGACCTGGATGAATTCTGGTTCCGTTCTGCTTGTACAGAATGTTTCCAGCCTTAACGAACTGACCATCTGCTCTCTTTTGACCAAGTCTTTTCGACTCGGAATCTCTACCGTTTTTGGTAGAGCCCATACCCTTATGATGAGCCATGTAATTTACCTATCCTTTCCTAAAAATTAACCAATCTTGTCAATTTTTACTTCTGTAAAAAGCTGTCTGTGACCATTCTTCTTGTGGTATCCGGACTTTCTCTTGTAACGGTAAACGATAACCTTCTTACCCTTACCATTCTGAAGAACAGTTCCGCTAACCTTTGCATTGGCAACTGTTGGTGTACCAATCTTCAAAGAACCGTCATTGAGAAGAAGAACCTGATCAAAAGTAATCTTTGCTCCCTCTTCTACTTCCAACTTCTCCACACGGATTACATCGCCTTCACTGACTTTGTACTGCTTTCCGCCACTTACAATTACTGCGTACATTAGGAATCCTCCTATAAAAATTTACTCGCTAGCTGTGGTGAGACATGCTTCTTAAACCTCGCTAGGCGGCATCCAGGTTACTTTACAGTAAACTGCCCTCTTCGTCAAGCTTTTTATGGCAAAATACTGCGATAATAAGGATAATTTGCCTGAACTTCATCTACGGAAATATTACCCGCTGTGCCGTTTTCATGGACTGCCAGCATTTTCCCTTCCTTGGTCCATTTTATAAAGACAACCACATGGCTTTCTCCGCTGGGTTGAATAATCAAATCTCCCGCCTTTAATTCACTGCGCTTGATTTTCTGGCCTTTTCCGATTAATTCCTGGGTGCTGGAGGCGAAATCCAAGCTCCTATCCACACTGGACCAGTAAGCCCATTGTACAAAGCCGGAGCAGTCTAAGCCCTTTCGATTTCTTCCCTTATAGTCCGAAGATGAAATGGTGGCTCCGAAATGGTTTCCTTCCAAGCCCTTTACCCCGGCTTTTCCTCCATAAAAATAGGGAACTTTTCCCACCGATGATAAGGCAAAATGAATCAAAGCTTTTCTTTCCTCGCTAAGATCCTCCGGCAAATCCTTCATATACGCGGATATTTCCTCCTCCGTAAGAGGAGACTTCTTTTCAACGGAAGAGATACTGAGACCGTAGTCTTTAAACCAGTCCTGTTCCTTCAAACGCTTTACGGCAGCTATGGTATAGTCATCCCAGCCATGCCAACGGCTTCCCGGCTTTTGGTCCTGTTCCTCCAAATCCTTGATAGAATCCAGTTGAATATTTCTCAGTCCGTTTTCATCATCGAAGCCGATAACGGTGATTTTAATGGTTAAATCCACATGTCCGGGACAATAATTTTTGGGTAAGTTTTTCTGCTCTTGAATACTGTTTGCTTTCTGCTCTGCCTTTGTTCCCGTTGTTTCCTTCGGCAGATTTGAGGCACTTAGTTCAGCATTTTGGGAGGCGCTGTTCTCCTTATTTTCACTAGACTTTTCCGACTGCTCTGTCATGGATTTGGATTCGGAGTTACTCTCTCCCCCTTCTCCGGCAGAGCTCCTTTGGCTGTTCTCCTGATTTGACTTTGTTTCCTGTGTTTGCTTACTTTCTTGTGCTTGTTTACTTTCCTGTGCCTGTTTATTCTCCTTTGTAGCGTTTGTGTTCTGATTTGCTTTGCTGTCAGTCGCTGTTTCGGAGGACTTTTCGGAAGCACTTTCCGCCCAGCTTTCTTCGCTTGCTTTTGTTTCCCCGCCTACGGGAGCGGCGGTATTGTCTGCCTCCTCCGCCAGCATTTCCTCTTTAGCATCCTTATGAATACAGCCCTGGTCATAATAGACCGGACCGATGCTTAAACTATAGGAATGAGACTTTGTATATAGCTCATTAACAATGGCACGAAAACGCTCTTCATCCAGATAATTATGCTGATAGGTATAAACACTGGCCATAGCCAAAATATCCTTTACATTACTGGATTCCTGAATTTCCTTTCCGTCTCCGTTGTAGTATCGATAATGAATATTTTTAAAATAAGGGATGGCCCAGCTGTTTTTTTGATCCGGTGATTGGCCGGATGCCTGGGGATTGTATCTTCCCAGAATAGTGGAACGCTTCAGGCCTAAAAGCTTTGCGGTATGCTCCGGGGTGTCTCCGGTACTATCATAGATCTTGGCAAGATCTGCACTTTCTCTTTCCATCAGTTCCTGATAGATTCTTCCTCCAACAGAGTCCAGGGGATTTCCGTCCTGACGGATATCCACAAGATTGTACCGGTCAATAAAGGGGCGAGGATTTAAAAATTCATCCTCCTTACGATCCGTATGGAGGGTATTGGTCCATTTCCCCTTTTCCGTCACACTACCGCTGGTTTTTAGAAGGCTGTCACTACTCTTGTTTAAAGCATTTTGTCTGTCATGCATCTTTTGGGCATATACGATGGACAGGCATAAAATCATAAACAAAGAAAGAAAGAAGAGCAAAAAACTTTCCTTCTTCTTGCTCTTCAAAAATAACTTAGCTTTTTCTATAGCCGGTTTCCATTTTCCTTTTTTCTTTCTACTCTTTGACAAGTGTTTATCCCCTACTCTTTTTATTAAAATGAAGTTTTTACATTACTTGTAATGATGCCTATAAAGATACCTTATAAAAATACCTTATAAAGATATTTATCCCTTACTACTTTTCGCGGCTGTTTTAAAGTATCAAAAACTTTGCAAATCCTTCTATCTTTTTTCGAAATACTCTTTTAACATTTTGTCACTATCCTTTTTTTCTAAGCTTTTCCAATAAGGCTTGAAAATCCGCAGGATAAGGAGCGGAAAATTCCATATACTCCCCGGTTCTGGGATGTTGGAACCCCAGTATCATGGCATGTAAGGCCTGTCCGGAAATCCCATCCTTCCTGTTTTTCAGTCCGTAAACCGGATCTCCCAAAAGGGGATGGCCTATGCTCTTCATGTGCACACGGATCTGATGGGTACGACCGGTTTCCAAACGGCACTCCACCAGAGTAGAGTCGGAAAATCGTTCCAAAACCTTATAATGGGTTACCGCCTCCTTCCCGTGCTTGTAGGATATGGCTTGTTTTTTTCTATCTTTTTCATCCCGGCCTATAGGCGCTGAAATGGTGCCTTCTTCCTCTTTGATTTTTCCAAAAACCAAGGCATGATAGCGTCTGGTGATACTATGCTCCTCCAATTGCTTTGCTAGACTTTGATGGCTTAGGTCATTTTTACAGATTAAAAGCAGACCTGTGGTGTCCTTGTCAATGCGATGGACGATTCCGGGACGATTCACTCCGTTAATGGAGGAAAGAGAAGCTCCTGCATGGGCTAGGACGGCATTCACCAAAGTGCCGCTGTAATGTCCCGCTGCAGGATGAACCACCATTCCTCTTTCTTTATTAACCACCAAAAGATCATTGTCTTCATAGACTATATCAAGGGGAATGGCTTCCGGAAGGACCTCCGGATCCTTTTGTTCCGGTATATCAAAGTCTATACGGTCTCCCGCCTTCACCTTTAGGGAAGCCTTGGCCATTTCTCCATTGACAGAAACACAGCCCTCCTGAATACATTTTCCCAGATAGGAACGACTGAAATCATGATCTTTCTGTTCAGACAAATATTTATCCAGACGTTGTCCTTCTTCATCCTTTGCTACTTCCCAAATCATTTCTTCTCCTTTAAGAAGGAAAACTCCTCTTCTTTATAGTAAAAGAAGAATAAAAACAGAAGGAAAAAGCAAGCCCCGGTTACATAGATGTCTGCAAGATTGAAGACGGGAAAATCAATGGGACGAAAATAAATAAAATCCACTACATAGGCTTGTCTTTGCCGATCGATACAATTTCCGATAGCTCCGGAAAACACCAAGAGAAGGGAAAAAAGAAAAGGCAGATACCTTTTCTTTATCGGCGTTTTGTAAAAAATAATCAGGACTCCCGCCAGCACAAAGATTGTAATGAGCAGGAAAATGATTTGTTGTCCATGTAGGATACCGAAGGCCGCTCCCGCATTTTCCACATACAGTAAGGAGAGAATGTTGGGAATCAATTGTATTTCTTTTCCGCTTTTTAAATATTCCACTGCCAATGCCTTAGTCCACTGATCCAGAAAAATCAACAGGGCACTGCATAGGAAGAAAACGATCCATGATGTTCCTTTTTTACTCATACTTCCTCACTTCTCATATACTGCTTCAATACCTCTTCAATGCGTTCTTTGCTGATGTCCTCTTCAATATAAGGACTGCAAAGTTGATGGAGCAAAACAAATTGGAGATGCTGATTTTTTTGTTTTTTATCCTTGGATAAGGCTTCAAAAATATCTTCATGCTTTAAAGCCTTGCAACGGGTCTCCAATCCCATATCTTCCATCAGCTCCTGTACCTTTAAAATATCTTCTTTAGCAATATTTTTGCAAAGAGATAGCGCCATAAGGCTTCCGAAGGCCACACATTGTCCATGGCTATAAGAAAAATCCGCAACCTTTTCAATGGCATGTCCTAAGCTGTGACCGAAGTTTAAAAATTTTCTGTCCCCATGCTCATAGGGGTCTTTTTCTACAAAATATTTCTTGATACGATTACTTTGATAAATCGTCTCCAAGAGAATTTCAGGATTTCTTTCCTGCAAAGCTTCTTTATGTTCCAGGAGATAAGGCAGATATTTTTCGTTATGAATTAAAGCGTGCTTAATGATTTCTCCCATACCGGAGGCATACTGTACCTTCGGTAAAGATAAAAGACAATGCATGGAGGAATACACCAGCTTAGGCATATGAAAGGCACCGATTAAATTCTTATAATGATAAAAATCCACTCCGGTCTTTCCGCCGATGGAAGAATCCACCTGGGCTAAAAGCGTGGTAGGAATCTGAATAAAATCAATTCCCCGGAGATAGCTTGCAGAGGCGAAGCCGGTCATATCGCCTACAACACCGCCCCCCAGAGCAATCATCATGTCTTTTCTTTCCAATTCCATATCCAAAGCAGCCTGATAGATTTTTTGGATATGCTCTAAATCTTTATACTCTTCTCCTGCCGGAAGTATACATACAGCTATAGCGGAAAAAGAGTCCTCTATGGTATTTTTCAAATCCTCCAAAAAAAGCTTGGCAACCTGGTCGTCAGTTACAATCAGCGCTTTTTTCTTTTTAGAAGATACAGAGTTTAAACGCTCCGGTAATGCCGAAAAATCCTTTTCTAAAAAAATACTGTAGATTAATGAATCTTCCTGATAAATGTCTAACTTTCTCATGCCAATTCTTCCCCTTAATCTATTACTTAAAGACAAATAAGAATATTAAAGCTTTCCGAGCTTGACAGAAATCCCGGAAAGACAAAAAAAGGCATACCCCATAGGATATGCCTTAATAAACGAGATTACATATTCAGATGAATGCCGTTATACTCCGCATTAGAGGAGAATACACTTCCTGCAAAGTCACCGGATAATTCCACATCCTCTGGGCCAGCGATGAAAATATAAGTGGAAATCTTCTTGATATCTCCGCCAATGGCATACACTGTTCCGGAAACAATATCAATAATTCGCTGAGCAATTTCAGTATGAAGGCCTTCCATATTCAATAAAACAGAGGTGCCATCCAAAAGATAATCACTGACGTTGATTGCATCTCCCAAAGAGCTGGGCTTCATCATAACAACCTGCATGCTGGCTGATTTAGGCTCTACCTTTTCTTTGGACTTACCAAACAATCGAATCTTCGGTTCAGCGGACTCTTCCTCTTCTCTTCTGGAGAAGAAAGAGCTTCTCTTTGGTGCTGCTTCCTCTTCTTCCTCGTACTCGTCCTCAAAATCATAATCCTGATCTAAGTCATCGTACTCGTCTTCACGATCCAAATTCATTTTCTTCATTAAATTGCTAAAAAAGCTCATATCGATCTCCCAATTTGGTCTAATTAAACAAGATTATTTTACTCAATTTTAAGATATTGTCAAGCTTAAAAAATATCAATTTACCTGAATATTTTAAGGCTCTCATACAGCTACAGGGTAAAAGGGCATAATCAATAGATAATCTGCCCATCCGTGACCATATTTCCTTGTAAAACAATATGATCATATACGGAAATGCCGTTTTTACTGTGGGAGTCTACAATGAGATAGTCATCATTTTTTTCTATCACTTGAATAGGATGGAAAATTGCATAGCCTCGATTAATATCATAGACACCTTCCAGTGCTTTCCTTGGTCCAACCACAAAGGAAGCATTTCCCGACTCCTTTACCAGAACATTTCCACTTTGGATATCCTGGGCCGAGGGGTTGGTTTCAATTTTTAAATAGCAATATTGATCATCTGTCATATAAATATCGGTAGAAAGAAATTCTCTACTGCCATCAGCTTTTTGACGATAAAAACCGCTACTCTTATCCGGTCCCTGCCTTAAAAATTCCTTTGGGACAATGTAAAAATCTTTGTTAACTACAGAAGAAACCGGAATCTTTAATCCGCTTTCTTCCTTTTCCTGCATGGAGAAGGTCACAAAGCGGGAATCCAGAAAGTAGTCCAAATAATCGTCCAGCTTAATATCCCCATAGATTTTGCCGTCTTCTCCTCGATATAGAGAAAAGCTTCCCTGCAAATCCATGGAATTTACCGGAAAATGAATATTTACCGTAGTAGTATTTTCCATCTTCTTGGCATCTCCTTCCTCCAAAGGAAATAAAATTTCCCATTGGGAGGAGGTAATTATTTTATATAAAGGATTGCCGGCTTCTACACGAACGCCGTTTTGGGCATAGTTTACAGAGCTTTGGGCATTTTGCAGAATCTCCGCCGTAAGTTTTTCTTTTTGAAAGTCCTCATAACCGTCAATGGTATAAGAGACAATACCGGCTTCTTCCGCATCCATCACGGTATAGGAAATCCCTAACTGGGAAAGAGCCTTTTGTACCGTATTTTCTCCCTCTTCCGTATTAAATAAGAGAGTGTTTTGAAGACTGCCCTGAAGGGTATACAGCCCGGTAAACTGATTGTTTTGAAAGCTGCCTGCAAAGTCCTGAAGACGAAGGCGAATATCTTCTATCTGTTGCTGGGTAAATTCTCCTAAAAGTTCGGGGTGTTCCTGTAAATACTTCTCCAGATTTCCGGTTTCGTCAATAAAGTACAGCTCTCCTCCCTTACTGACTCTTCTTCCGTCCGCTACGGAAAAATGCACATAACCGGACTCTTTGGCGGAATAGCTTTTTTCTTCCCGAATGATCAATCCGGTATACTGTTTTTCTCTCACGAGACTACCCTCTCCCACTTCATAAAAACGAAGGCTTTGTCTTCGGCTGTAGGAAAATACACTAAAAAGAATATAGAGAGCAATAATCACAAAGATTATTCCCTCTATATTCCACATGCTATTCTTTTTGCTCTTTCTTGAACTTGGCATAGTTACAGTGCAATCGCAATATGGTCTCTTAATTCAAGTGGAACATCTTCTTTGTCCATGGACAAACTGCTGATGATGTTAATCTTGTATTTTTCGGACAAAGCATCCAATTTACGTACACAGTCTCCGATAGGCTTTCCTTCCAGACTGGCCAGCTTTAAAAAACTATCTAAAATCAAATATTCCAAATCATGATCCTGAGAAATAATTCCACTGATAAAGCCGACAAACTCATCCTCCGACTCCAACTGGAATTCATTGACATTAATCAAACGTACCTTGTTGTTAAGCTCATACATATGCTGAGAGGAGCGATCCAAAAAATCCACCGTTCCCTTTGCTTCCGTAACGGCTTTGTTCGCCCGATCAATGAGCTGTTTTGTCTTTCCTTTTCCTCTTTGTCCTACAATAAACTGAACCATATGCATTCCTCCTTTAATTCTGAACAAGAAACGATAGCCTATGCTACAATGCCCTGCTTTTTATAAAAAGTATAGACTATTCATGAAATCTTATCAAGTAAGTTTGTCATATTCTCATATAGATTCTCTTTATTTGTCCCCTTCATTACAACAGAATAATAGGGGATAGCAGTGGAAGCTTTGTCCACACTTAAGGCTAAGCAATAGCCTGCTTTTTTGGTGGTTCCTGTTTTTGCCGCCAAGATTTCCAAACCGTCGGGAAGCTCCTTCTCTCCGGTAGAATATAAATTTGTTGCCTTCCATACCTGAGACTTGGGAATACCGTTTTTATCTTTGTATTGTACCTGAATTTCTTTTGTGGCCAGAATTTCCCGTAAGCTGTCATATTTCATGCATTCTTTTAAAATGAGGTAGATATCATAGGGAGAAGTATAATGATTATCATCCGGCAAACCGTGGGGATTGGTAAAATGGCTGGAAAGGCAACCTAGTTCCAAAGCTTTCTCATTCATCCTGTCTACAAAAGCGGAAACAGAACCTGCCGTAGCCTCTGCCACAGCGACAGCTGCATCATTTCCGGAGGGGAGAAGCATACCGTATAAGAGATTTCTGATGCTAAGACTCTCTCCAACCTGTAAAAATGCGGTGGAAGAACCTGCTTCTTTGATTACGGAGGAGCCGGAAACCACAAATTCCTGATCTAGATTTTCCACGGAAGATACACAAACCAGAGCAGTCATTAATTTGGTGATGCTGGCGGGATAAGTTCTGTCATAGGGATGATTAAAGGAGATAGCCCGATCTCCTTCCTTACCGTCTTCTTCCACCAAAAGAAAATATTCCGCGTCCATATCCTGGATTTGCGCGCTTGTATCTGAAGGAATAGCCAAATCCTTGGCAAAGCTTTTGGTGCTGTTCTGAATATCCTCTTCCACGGTAATGGAAGATAATCTTTGTATACTTTGTTCTTCCTGAAAGGCCTTTTCCAGCTTCGGTTTACAGGAGCTAAGGCAAAGAGGAAAAATACACAGCAAAAGAAAGGCTTTTTTCCTTCTTAAAAAAGTACTCAAAGCCTTTCTTCTAGCCAATATTCCTCCACTCTAACTCACCACGTTCCAGAGCGTGAATTAATAATTCTCCTGTTGCCAGATTTGTGGCAATAGGAATATTGTAAATATCGCATAATCTGACTACGGAATTTACTTCCGGTTCCGTATCCCTTACCGGAGAGGGATCTCTTAAGAAAATCACCATATCCAAATTTCCCTGTTCGATTTGAGATGCCAGTTGTCTGGCTCCTCCGGTTTCTCCCGGGAGAAACTTATGGATTTTCAGATTGGTAACTTCCTCTACCAAAGTGCCTGTAGTTCCGGTTGCATATAATTCATGTCTAGTCAGGATACCTCTGTAAGCAATACAGAAATTTTGCATGAGCTTCTTCTTGGAATCATGCGCAATTAAACCTACCTTCATCTCTACCCTCCTACGTCTTCCTTTGTAAAGCAACATTTAAGACTATTCCGAAACCAAAGTATACGGACAGCAGGGAACTAACGCCTCGCGAAAAAAAGGGAAGTGTAATTCCGGTATTCGGAAACAGTCCGGTTGCCACCGCAATATTTGTATAGGTCTGAAATCCGATCCAGGCCATAACGCCTACACATATTAGCCGACCACTTAAGGTTTTTGCCCTATAGGCTATTATAAGACATTCTAAGATAATCAACAAGAAGATTATAATAATTATTAAAGAACCTCGAAAGCCCAATTCTTCTCCGATTACCGCGAAAATAAAGTCATTATCCTCTTCCACCAAAAAGTTTCCGTTTTTTACGGAGAAAATGGAATTATTAAAAAGTCCCTTTCCGTTAAACATTCCGGAACCGATGGCCATGATGGACCACATTTGCTGGTAATAATCATTGCTGTTTTCGGAAGGATTTAAAAAGGTCAAAATTCTTTGTACCTGATAGCCCTGTAATATCGGAATCTTATCATAGAGTCCGGAGGAAAAAAGGTAGAAAAGAAGTCCCAAAACCACTACTACCACCCCTAAAAAGGCGAAAATCCATTTTAATTTCAAGGGGGAGGCAAAGGTCATGGCGGCAACAATGACCGTCATAATAATGGTTGTGGATAGATTCGGCTGAATCATTACCAAGCCCACAGGAATGGAAAAGTAAAGCGCTTCCATTAGTAAGGCATGGGGGTGATTGATATCCTCCTTTAACTTTTGCAGGTAGTCCGCAAAGAATAGAATCAATCCCACCTTTACGAACTCCGAGGGCTGTACCTTTCCCAAAACCGGAACGGTAATCCATCGGGTTGCACCGTGTCCTGATGCGGTACCGTAGATTTTAACACCGGCTAAAATCAGGACGGAGAGAACATAAATCCAAGGGGACCATTTGCAAATCTTCCGGTAATCAATTAAAGAGATGCCCACACACATGGCCAGTCCTACAAAGGAGCCGAGAATCTGTCGCACCACAAGGGGATCCTTAAAGCTTTCCGCCGATGTTGCGGAGCGGACGATAAAGATTCCGATGGTATTTAAGGCAATCATGTATAGGACAAGCCGAAAATCATATTGCTTAAAGTCATAATCTAATTTCCACTTCATATCATCTCTTTCTTTTAGTCACTGACATTGACCGATAAAATGGAGCTGGCATCTCTTTGTAAAATGGTATCCATACTGAGTTTTCCGAAACAATAGTCATAAACCATATTGGCCAGGCTGGCTGCGTTTCCGGAGGAATAGCCGTAGGGAATATTTACCGTAACGGAGATCTGAGGATCTTCATAAGGGGCATAGGAAACGAACACCGCATGGTTACCTCGATCTTCTCTTTCCTGCGCAGTTCCGGTTTTTCCGGCAACGGTAATAGTTTGCCCTAAGAATACATTCTTGGCTACACCCTCGGTAATCACCTTTCGAAGACCTTCATGTACCGCATTCCATGTGCTATCCGCATAGTCCAAATGTCTCAATAGAGAGGCACCCACTTCTTCCACCGTCTTTCCCTTAGGGTCTGCAATTTTATCCACTATAGAAAGATTATAAAGATTGCCTCCATTGGCAACAGCGGTAATGTATTTTGCCAGCTGGGCAGTATTATAGGCATGATTTCCCTGTCCCATAGCGGAACGTTCCGGATCATAGTCAGAAATTCTGGGTTCTGCCTCATCCAGTTCAATGCCGGATTTTTCGTTTAAGCCAAAGTCACTCGCATATTTCCGGATTCTTTCCATTCCCAGTTCCGCATTGTAATTTCCCTCTGCATCCGTTGCCAAACGATGTCCTAAATCCGCAAAGAAATAGTTACAGGAATTTTTGATACCATCCACCAAGGTTTCATTTCCGTGGCGGGAAGGCCAAATCCAGCAACGAATATTAGGTGTAACTTCCTCATACTTACCTGTACAGTCAATGACAGTGCTTAAATCCAATACCTTTTCTTCCAAAGAAGCAATGGAGCTAATGGGCTTAAAGGAGGAACCGGGAGCCAACTGGGTTTGGGTTGCACCGTTAAGCAGCGGTAAGGATAAGTCTTCATTACATTTTTTTAAATAAGCGGCATCATTAATCCGATTGTTGTCAAAACCGGGATAGCTGACCAAAGCACGAACCTTTCCGGTCTTTACATCCGTCACTACCACGGAACCGTTACAGGGATCCAGAGCGAACTGTGCGGGAGTAAGTTGCAGCTTTCTGATTTTATCAATCAGAAAGGTATAGGCAAAATGACTGTCTCCCCGGGCTAAAGCATCATAGGAAGCGGCATCCTGGGGCAATACGTTTTGTTCAAAAAGAGCCATCAAAAGAAGATTGCCTCTGATTTTTTGATTTGCGATAGCGTACTTGTATAGCAGCTTTTCAAATCCGGAATCCTCTCGTAAAAAACTCATGATTTTATTAACAAAGAGCTGGTAAATCTGCGCACTGTCCGAATACTCCTCCGATAAGTTCAGCTTGGTCGTATCAATCCACCCCTCTTCTATTCCTTTTTTGATAAAATCATGAAGGGATATACTGTCGCTTTTCCAGGAGGCAAGAGCCTGGGAAGATTTAAATCGGGAGTCCTCCGGATTTACGATTCCGCCTTCTTTTCCTAATAGGTAATCGTAGATATAAACCATATAGCCCTGCATTTCCTGGGGAAGAGCGGATAATTCTCCGCCGCTATCCTGCATAAGGACAGCTTCCACTTGAGAAAGCACGGCTTCTTTATTTTCTTGAAATAGAGCCCCGATCTGCTTTTCTGCATCTCCGGCATCCTCTGCGGTAAAATGCTCTTTATTCAGGACATTGTTATTAATGAGCTGGTAATAAGCGTCCTTTACGGGAATCATCAGCTGGGACTGCTTTAAAGCACTTTGGTCCAGCTCATTCTGTTCCGTAATCTTGGAGGCTAAAATTCCTGCCAATTCCTGCTCTAAAAGATGATATATGGAAATCTGATCGTTAGCGGAAATGGTGGTATAAATATCATTACCCGCTCCGGGCTTTTCCTCGGAGATAACCTCCATAATACTTCCCACGTTGTTCAGATACATTTCCTTGTATCCTTTTTTTCCTTTTAAGACAAGATCCTCACTCTTTTCCAGTCCCCAAACGCCCACCACATCATTTACCGCATAGGAGCTGTCCTGCTTTTGTAAATCCGCCAGCTGACTTTCCTGTACCTGACCGGTATATCCTACGATATGGGAAAGGTAAGGGGCATAATTGTATTTTCGAACAGAGACATTTTCAATATCCACGCCGGGGAGATCATACTTGGATTCCAGAATTTCCGCCATACATTCCCGGGAAACATTATCTACAATAGTGGTGCTCATATAACGCTGATAGGAGGTCAGCCTTAGGGTATAAATAATACCGATCATATCCAAAGCGGTTTCATCCGATAATGTGATGGGCTTTCCGTTCTCATCCTGAAGCTTTGTAAAGTTGTATAATTTTTTTGCCTGTAAGAAGCATTGCTCAGCGGTACTGTTAGCTTCCTTTTCACTTAACTTCTCCGGCGTTTTTCGAAAAACATTGGCAATGAGGCGTTGCTTATCCTGATCGCTTGTGGTAGTAAAGACAAAGCTTCCGTCTTCCTGTTTTTGTACTTTAAACTGGCTCTTGACGGGATATTGATACTTTTCAATAATTTCCGCCAGCTTTTTTAACATTAAATTTCTTTTATTGATTCCGGCACTGGTTCCGGAAAAGCTTCCGGTTTCCGCAATCGTTATATTGTATTGTAATTCATTGTAAGCCAAAAGCTTTCCGTCTTTATCGTAAATATTTCCTCTGGTTCCGGGAATCACCAAATCCTGTTTAGTGTTTTTTTGGTATTCCTGTAAATAATCATTTCCATGCAAAATCTGCAGACGAAAAAGATGTAGCGTTAAAACAGAAAATAAAAGGAAAAATATGATGGATAATGCAAAGAGTCTGGAGGAAAACAGGCGGTTTAGCATTTCTTTTAGAAAACCGAATAACTCTTTCATCATAAGACTTTTTCCTCCAATTTCTTGCTGGCACTAAAGAAAAAACGATATAAAACTACGGTAAGTAAAAAGGAAAATACAATAGAGGGGAGAACAATATGCAAGGCATAATAAGGAATATTTCCCTTTCCCCGAACGGCAAAACGGAAAATATAGATATATAGGTGATAAATAAGACCGCTGACTACACAAAGAAACAATGGTAGGGTAATGTATTCTTCATAGTAATAATGATGAAAATAGCCGTTACCATAACCGATCAATACAAAAATCAGGGAATAGAATCCAAAGGGACCGGAATAAAACAAATCCATCAAAAGTCCGGCACAAAGTCCATAAAACATTCCCGGTAAAGAGCCATAATAAAAGCCGAAGGAAAAGCAAAGAATCAAAAGCAGATTAGGACTTGCGGACAAAAAGGGAAGCAGGGGAAATACACTGGTTTGCAATAAAAATGCCAGAATCAAAAGGGCAAAGTAAAACATTGCCATGATTCTTTTTGCGCTTGCCTTTCCTACTTTCTTATTCTGCAAGGTCCTTACTCTCCTTTTGAAAACGATCGTCTTTTCGCTCTTTAAGCACCAAGACTTCCCTTAAATCCGTAAAATCAGCGGCAGGAATCAGATAGCCGTTTTTCATTAAACGCTTCTCATCCTCTTCTATACCGATGGCATAGCCTACCAAAATACCGGGTAGAAATTTAGAGGAAATATTGGAGGTAACAATTCTGTCTCCATCCTGAATGACCGCTTCTTTCTTCATATTGGTAATTCTGAGTCTTCCCTCTTCAAAAAGCTGTAAATCTCCTGCTACGATACAGGTGTCACTGGACTGAATTCCCATGCAGGAAACCCTGGACTCATCATCAATGATGGAACGTACGGTGGCATAATTCAGGCCTACATCCGTAACAATCCCTACCAGGCCGCCCTTGGCCATAACATTTTGATCTACCATAATGCCGTCCTTGGAGCCCTTGTCAATACGGAAGACTTGGAACCAGTTTTCCGAGTCCTTGGCAATGACTCTGGCGGCTACTTTATCATATTGTAAATATTGCTGGTCCAAAGAATATAAATCCCGCAGGCGTTTTAATTCTTCATCATTCTGCTTTAGGATATTGTTTTCTTCAGTCAATAAATCGATTTTTGCAGTGAGTTTTTCATTTTCCGCTTCAGCTTCCAAAAGGGTTTTATGCTTTTCCCAACGGGAATATAGCTTATAGCCTACATAATTCACACCGGACTGTATAGGAACCAAAACGGTTCCTACAGCATTCCGAAGAGGATTCATAAAGCCATCCTTAACAGACGACAAGACGATCATCATAATGCATAAGACCGTTAAGAGTATAAAAATATATTGATTTTTCTTCTGCTCCACTATATTTTCCCCTGTTCCTTAAAACTGTAATATTGATTATCTCCGATAATAATGTGATCCATTAAGTGTATTCCCAGATACTCTCCCGCTTTATAGATTTCTTCCGTAGCCCGTTCATCCTCTCTGGAGGGGTGAGGATCTCCGGAGGGATGATTATGCACCAAAATAAAACAAACGGAAGCAGCCCTAAGAGCCTCCATAAAGATTTCCCTTCCGGAAAGAATGGATGCATTAGAGCTACCTTTGGACAAAAGAAAATCCTTTAGCAGTTGAGCTTTTGTATCCAAAAACAGAACATGAACTTCCTCATAGGAAAGATGCCGTAATTCTTCCTTAAAATATTGAAGCACGGAACCGGGAGATCGAAAGGATTGTACTTCCTCCCGGATTTTTCGGTTCCAAATTCTTTTGGCCAGCTCTCCTATGACCTGCAGCTCTAAGGCCTTGGTTTCCCCTACTCCTTTAATAGCTTGTAAATCCTCCAGACTATACTGCATAAGTCCCACTAAGCCGTCATAAACAGGACTCAGATGAAGCACCTTTTCCGCAAGAGCCAATACACTTTCTTCTCTGGTTCCTGTGCGTAGTATCACAGCCAGAAGCTCCTCATCTGTTAAAGCGGATACGCCTAAACGAATGGCTTTTTCTCTGGGCAATTCCTGCCCGGATTCTTTTAGTGTTAAATGCATATTTTCCTCCTATCCGGAGGAGTCTACAGAGGATTCTATTTTAACACGCTTTCCCCTTTAGGAGCAAAAACTTTTCTTAAGCTTTGGATATTTTTATTCTTTCAAAAGTAAAGCCTTTATTCCGAACAAGCGGCACAAGGGACACTTGAGATTTCTCGTAAGATTTACTTAGGTATTTATTCCTTTGGAATATTCACAAGTCCTTCTTTGAAAATATTATCCAGAGCCTTGATTACACCGAATTTTCCGTGGGCAAAGGTCAGGCCGCCCTGAAAATATACAGAATAGGGCTCTCTTAGGGGGGCGTCTGCGGACAATTCAATACTGGAGCCGGAAATAAATGCCCCTGCAGCCATTACCACCGGATCCTCATAGCCCGGCATATCCCAGGGTTCCGGGCGAACAAAGGAGTCCACCGGAGAAGCTTCCTGAATTCCTCTACAAAAAGCCAGCAAAGCTTCTCCATTGCCCATACGAATTTCCTGAATAATATCGTTTCTTGGACTATCTGCTTTAGGGTGACAGGGATAGCCCAGGGATTCAAAAAGGCTTGCCGCAAAGATCGCACTTTTTTCTGCTGAAGCGGTAACCGTCGGTGCCAGGAAAAAACCTTGAAAGAAATCCTTGTTACAGTGTAGGGAAGGACCAAGCTCCTTTCCTAAGCCGGGAGCAGTCAGTCGCACCGCTGCCCTTTCAATACATTCTTTGCTTCCGGCAATATAGCCTCCGATGGGAGCCAGTCCTCCGCCGGGGTTTTTAATGAGGGATCCTACCACCATATCGGCTCCGTAGTCACTGGGCTCTTCCGTACATACAAATTCACCATAGCAGTTATCCACCATGCAGATCAAATCCTTCTTACAGCCCTTGATAAAGCGAATCAAGTCTCCAATTTCCTTAGGACTGAAGCTCTTTCTGTCGCTATAGCCCTTGGAACGTTGAATTTCCACCAATCTGGTTTTTTCGGAAATGGCATTTTTAATGCCCTCATAATCAAAGGAACCATCCGGCAGTAAAGCGACCTCTTTGTAGCTCACACCAAATTCCTTCAAGGAGCCTAGGGAGTCTCTGATTCCGATAACCTCGTCCAAGGTGTCATAGGGCTTACCTACCGGGGATAAAATTTCATCTCCCGGACGAAGGTTTCCCTGCAGGGCTATGGCCAAAGCATGGGTTCCGCAGACAATCTGGGAACGGACCAGGGCATCCTCCGTATGAAAATAATTGGCGTAAACCTCTTCCAGGGCATCTCTTCCGATATCATTATAGCCATATCCGGTGCTGCCCAGCAAATGGGCCTCTGAAACCTTTGCCTTTTGCAGAGCCTGTAAAACCTTTAATTGGTTGATTTCCGCAATTTCATCAATCTCTTTGAAACGACTCTCCAGATTTTTTAATATTTTTTCACTATAGGCAATTACTTCCGGAGAAATGCCCATTTCTTCATAGATTCTTTGATAATCCATTCTATTCTTTCCTCCTTACCCCCTGCAAATTCCTCCTCAGAAAGGAAGATGGTATTTTTCTCTCTTCTAAACCAGGTCATCTGCCTTTTGGCATAGTTTCTGGAATGCTGCTGAATTTTTTCGATACACTCATCTTCTGTGTATCGTCCCTCTAAATAAGCAAAAACCTCCTTATAGCCTATAGCATTACAGCCCGGCATATTTTCCCGATAGCCCTGCTCATAAAGCGCCTGAACCTCTTGAAACAAGCCCTCTTCCTTCATTTGCAGAACACGGTCATGGATACCCTGATATAATTTCTCCCGTTCTCTACACAATACAATAAATAGAGCATCATAGAGAGATTCTTTTTTTTGCTCTTCCTGATTATGTTGGGAAATGGGTTTCTTATGCAGATAATAATATTCCAAGGCACGAATGATTCTCTGCTTGTTGTTTTCATGGATAGCCTTTGCCGCTTCCGGATCCACTTGGGACAGCTCCTGGTGAAGGGGAATCGTCCCTTCTCTCTCCATCCTGTCCGTTAGCTCCCTTCGGATTCTATCCTTTTCTTCCTGATTCTCCTCCTGAAAGTCTATATCATAGAGCATGGCTTGAATATAGAATCCGGTTCCTCCCACCAAAATGGGAAGCTTTTCTCTACTGTAAAGCTCGGCAATTTTTTCCCTTGCCATCTTTTGAAATAGGCTGGCATCATAATTCTCAGAAGGATTAAGGATATCCAGAAGATGGTGGGGAATTCCCTGCTTCTCTTCTTCTTTCACCTTACCGGAACCGATATCCAGTCCTTTGTAAACCTGAACAGAGTCAGCGGAAATACATTCTCCGTCCAAAGCCTTGGCTAAGGCAATGGAGGTACCGGTTTTTCCTACTGCGGTAGGACCTGCCAAAATCAATAAGGGCTTATGTTTTTCCCAAAGATTCATTTATACAATCCTCTTAAACATTTTCTCTAAATCCTGCTTTTTGAAGGCCACAATCGTAGGGCGTCCATGGGGGCAGGCATAAGGATTTTCCAAGGTAAAAAGCTTCTGTACCAAAGCCTCCGCTTCCTTAAAGCTAAGGAGCTGATTCCCCTTTACAGATGCCTTGCAGGCCATGGAAGCAATTTTATCATAGACGCTCTCCGCTTCGGAAAGATTCCCTTCTTCTGCAAGAGCATCCAGAATTTCATGGAAAAGCATTTCCGCATCCAAAGAAGGAAAGTCCGCAGGGATTCCTTCTAAGGCATATCGCTTCTCTTCTTCCTTTCGGATTCTATAGCCAAGATGGGTAAAATAGTCCTTGGTCTTTTCATAGAGCTCTTCTTCTTTCGCACTAAAGACCATGGTTTTGGGAAGAATTCCCTGACTGATTCCCGGCTTTTTCAGGTAATTCTTTCGCATCTTTTCAAAGTTCACCTTCTCATGGGCAGCATGCTGATCCATAATAAAGAGTTCCTTTTGAAATTCTATCAACCAGTAAGTCTGAAAAACCTGCCCAATCAGGCGAAATTCCCTTTCTCCCTCTTCGGAGAAAAAGGAAGGAGAAAATAGACTTTCCTGCTCTGCTGATGGGAGATCTTCCGATTCGGAGAAAAGCTGCTCTTCCTTTGGGACAGTATTCTCTTCCTTTGGGACAGTATTCTCTTCCTTTTCAGAAGCCTTTTCTTCTTCTAAACGAATCCCCTTAGTTAAATCAAACTCTTCATAAATAAGCTTCTCTTCCCTTGTTGCTGCTTTCTGCTGATTCAGCACCGGAACTTCAATTCTAAACGGAGCCTTCTCTGAAGCCTTCTCTGAAGCCTTTTCTGAAGCCTTTTCTGAAGCCTCCCCTATAGGATACCCTTGATTTACAGCTTCTGCTTTTTCCTTCTCTTGCTCTTTTATTGTAGAAATCTGTTCGGCACTTTGCTTATCGTTTTGATCACTTCTAACTGCTTCTTCGGGAATATCATTTTTATTCTCTTTTTTATTCTCTTTTTTCTCCTCTTTTTTCTCCCAAAGCTGACTGGAAGGGGAAAGAAATGCCGTACTCTTATCCTCCTTCTCCTTTTGGAAAAGGGAAAGGGGACTATGGTCAATCAAGTCTGCTTTGGATAAAGTCTTGCTTACACAGTCAAAGAGTGCCTGATAAATTTTTTCTCGATTCTGAAAACGCACCTCCAGCTTTTGTGGATGCACATTCACATCCACAAGACTCGGGCTTAGGTGTAAAAAGACGATGGCAAAGGGAAACTTATGCTGCATCAAAAAGGGTTTATAGGCGTCCTCTAGGGCTCTGCTTAGTAAAGAATCCCGCACAAAACGACCATTCACGAAGAAAATTTCATATTGCCTGTTGGAACGGGTAAGGCTTGGCTTTCCCAAAAGCCCCTCAATATGCAGGGTAGCCAATCCTGTTAGACTGGAAGGATAATAGGATTCCTTTATTTCCAGGCTATCCTTGGCAAAGCTCTTTCCGTAAATACCGAATACCACATCGGAAAGCTTCCCGCCGCCCAGGGTTTGGAATCGACTTTTTCCATCCTTTACAAAATGAAAAGAAATGCCCGGATTGGCTAGAGCCAGCTTTTCCACCATTTCCTCTACCCTACTGGCTTCCGTGCTTTCACTTAATAAAAACTTTTTTCTGGCAGGCACATTGTAGAAAAGTTCCCGTACCAAAATGCTGGTGCCATCCATTCCACCTACTTCTTCCACCGGAGAGAAGCTTCCTCCCTCCACAAGAATTCTGTGGGCAAGAAAATCCTCCTGCCTTTTGCTGATACATTCCACTTTAGCCACGGAAGCAATAGAAGCCAAGGCCTCTCCACGGAAGCCGAAGCTTAAAATCTCTTCCAAGTCTTTGGGATTTTGGATTTTACTGGTGGCATGGGGCATAAAGGCCCTCTCCAAATCCTCAGAAAAGATTCCTTCTCCGTTATCACTTACCCGAAGAAAGCTGATTCCGCCCCCCTTAATCTCTATGGAAATTGCCGTAGCTTTAGCATCCAAAGCATTTTCCACCAGCTCTTTTACGATACTGCTGGGACGCTCTACCACCTCTCCTGCGGCAATTTGATTGATGCACTCCTGGCTTAATAGGTGAATTTTCAACGAAGTTTCTCCTTTAAACTAAACAACAGATTGATGGCTTCCAATGGACTCATGCTTTCAAAGGAATCATTTCGAATACAGTCTAAAACTTCTTTCTCTTCCTTACTTAATTCTGAATCGGAATTTTTTCTTCTCGTTTCTCCGGCCTTTAAGGTATTTTCCGGAAAATCCTCTACAAAGCTTTCTTCCGGGGCCTCTTCAAAATCTAAATGCTGAAGACGAAGGTCCTTTTCATTTAAGAAGCTGGAGATTTCTCTGGCTCTGTCCAATACGGGCGCCGGAACACCCGCCAGCTTGGCCACATCAATACCATAACTTTCGTCTGCCCCTCCCGGCATAATCTTACGAAGGAACTGTATTTCCCCCTGCTCCTTGGATACCGCTATACAGTAGTTCTTCACATTTTCCAGCTTCCCCTCCAGTACACTTAACTCATGATAGTGGGTGGCAAAGAGGGTTTTTGCTTTGATTTCCCTGGCAAGATATTCCACCACTGCCCAGGCTATGGAAAGGCCGTCAAAGGTGGAGGTACCTCTTCCGATTTCATCCAAAATCAACAGAGAATTTTCCGTAGCATTTCGTAAAATATTGGAAACCTCACTCATTTCTACCATAAAGGTGGATTGACCGGAGGCCAAATCATCGGAAGCTCCTACTCTGGTAAAGATTCTGTCGCAGATAGGTATATCCGCCTGCTTTGCCGGCACAAAGGAGCCGATGGAAGCCATCAGCACGATTAAGGCAACTTGTCGCATATAAGTGGATTTTCCTGCCATATTGGGACCGGTTATAATCGCTATTTTTTCCTCTTTGCCAAGACTTGCATCATTGGGGACAAAGCTTTGGTCCTGTAAAAGTTTTTCCACCACCGGATGACGACCATCCACAATTGTTAAATTACCTTCTTCATTGATTTTTGGACGAACATACTGCTCCTGCATAGCTACCTTGGAAAGAGAAAGGCAGGCATCCAAAAAGGCAATTTCCTTGGCGGTTTTTTGCATTCTTCCTAGCTCTCGGGAAAGCTCTTCCCGCAAATTTACAAAGAGACTGTATTCCAGCTGCTGTAAATTTTCAGCCGCTCCCAAGATTTTATTCTGTAAATCCTGTAATTCTACGGTGGTGTATCGTTCCGCCTGGGCCAAAGTCTGTCTTCTGATAAAATAGTCGGGGATTTCCCCCTGATAGGACTTGGAGATTTCAAAGCAGTAGCCGAAAATACGGTTATATTTGATTTTCAGATTTTTAATTCCGCTTTTTTCTCTTTCCTGCTCTTCCAGCCGGTTCAGCCATTCTTTCCCATGCTCTCCCGCTTCCCGGAAAAGTCGCACCTCTTCATGGAAGGAAGACTTAATGATTCCTCCCTCCTTAATGCTAAGGGGGGGATCCTCTTCAATACATTCATCAATCCTGGTATAAAGCTCCTCCAGCCCATCCATTTTCTGTCCTAAGCCCTGTAAAAGCTTTCCGGAAAAGGAGCTTAAAGTTCTTTTAATCACAGGCAGGAATTGTAAAGAGGATTTTAAAGCCAGCATATCTCTGGCATTGGCTGAGGAAATGCTGATTTTCCCAATCAGTCTTTCCATATCGTAGATGGAGTCCAGATATTCTCTAAGTTCTTCTCCGTCAATATAACGCTGACAAAGCTCTTCTATACAATCTAAACGCTCCTCCATTTTCTTTCTTTCCCGAAGCGGTCGTTCCAGAAAATGGCGAAGCATACGACTTCCCATGGCGGTATGGGTTTTGTCCAGTACCCAAAGCAGGCTTCCTCGCTTTTTCTTGTCTCTAAGGGTTTCCCAAAGCTCCAGATTTCTCTGGGTGGAAAGGTCCAAAAGCATATAGTCTTCCCGATGAAACCGCTCTATATGCCGGATATGGGATAAAATATTCTTCTGGGTATCGTACAGGTAGCGTAGGCAGGCACCTAAAGCCCTTCTTTCCAAGGGGGCATGCTCTAGCCCTAAGCCGGGGATGGAAGAAGAAAAATGGGAAGAAAGAATCTTATCCGCCTCTTCCTTTCCAAAATAATCCTTCTCCTTTTCTGTAATGCTTAGGCTAAAGCGACTGTCCAAAGCAGAGCTTAATTCTTTATCCTCTAAAAAGCCTATGGGGCAGAGAATCTCCTTTGGGGAAAAACGGGAAATTTCATCCAGAAGCTCCTTGCTGTCGGAAACACTTAAACTGTATAGCTCTCCGGTACTGATATCCACGGTGGCAAGACCAATGCCGCTGTTTCCCGGATAGATGGCGGAAAGATAGTTATTTTTCCCTTCCTCTAAAGCAGTTTCCTCGGTCTGGGTTCCGGGGGTAATCACTCGGATAATCTCCCGCTTTACCAGTCCCTTGGCAAGCTTTGGATCCTCTACCTGTTCTCCTATGGCGACCTTAAAGCCCTGGGAAACCAATTTGCTGACATAGGAATCCGCCGCATGATAAGGAATTCCGCACATGGGAGCCCTTTCCTCCAGACCGCAATCCTTCCCTGTAAGCACCAAATCCAAAGCCTTGGAGGCTTTGATGGCATCCTCAAAGAACATTTCATAAAAATCTCCAATGCGGTAAAAGAGGAGGGCATCAGGTACCTCCTTCTTGCTCTCCAAATATTGCCGCATCATAGGGGATAATTTTGCTTCATCCATTAAAGAACACTCCCATAGTAATAAAAGCCCATAGATTTATCCAAACGAACCGGAACAATTTCTCCGATTAAGCGCTCTCCACCTTCAAAGTGAACCAGCACATTGTTGCTCAGTCTTCCGGTCAGCATATTCTCGGACTCTTTGTCCTTTTCTTCCACTAAAACTTCCATGACCTTACCCAGGTCTCTTCCTTCTCGCTCCTCTGAATGAAGACGAATATGCTCTAACAGTCGCTGGAATCGCTCCTTAACCACATCCTCAGGAACTGCTTCCCACTTAGCAGCCGGAGTTCCCGTACGCTTAGAGTACTGGAAGGTAAAAGCGGAATCAAACTTGGAGTAGGCTACCACCTCCATGGTATCCTGAAAATCCTCCTCCGTCTCCCCGGGGAAACCTACTATAATGTCTGTCGTCAGACTCACATCCGGCAAAACTTCTCTTACCTTTTTCACCAAAGCCATATAGGATTCCTTACTGTAATGCCGGTTCATCCTCTTTAAAATTGCAGTAGAGCCGGATTGTAGGGGCAGGTGAATATGATTGCAAATGTTTTCATTTTCCTTCATAACCTGTAAAAGCTCATCGGAAAAATCCTTGGGGTTCGGAGTCATGAAACGGAGTCGCTTAAGACCGGGAAGCTTTGCAATTTTTGCCAAAAGCTCCGGAAAGGAACATTCCTCCTTCTTGTCCAAGCCATAGGAATTCACATTTTGCCCAAGGAGCATGATTTCTTTTACGCCGTCGGCAATTAATGCCTCACATTCTTTCAAAATTTCCTGAGAATCTCTGGACTTTTCTCTTCCTCTCACGTAGGGCACAATACAATAAGTACAGAAATTATTGCAGCCAAAGCTGATATTTACGGCTGCTCTAAAGCTATATTTCCTCTTGGAGGGAAGATTTTCCACGATTTCCGTACTATCCTCCAAAAGTTCTACCTTCTTCTCCTTGGAGAGCATGGTTTCCAAAAGATACTCTGCCAACTTATAGATATTGTGGGTACCGAAAATCAGATGCACATAGGGATATTTTCTCTGAATGGTTTCCACCTCATCCTTTTCCTGCATCATACAACCGGTAATTCCAATGATTAAGTCCTTATTTCTTTGATAGAGATGCTTAAGCTGTCCGATACGACCATAAAGCTTTTGATTGGCGTTCTCCCGGACGGTACAGGTGGTAAAGAGGATTACATCCGCTTCCTCTTCCTTCTCCGTAATGCTATAGCCTGCTTCCTGTAAAATTCCCTGAAGCTTTTCTCCGTCCTTGGCAGACATCTGGCAACCGATGACGGTCACCATGGCCTTGGCCTCATAGCCCTCTCCCTTTTTTACATCCAACAGGGCTTTGATTTGTTCTATAAAGTAAAACTGGCGCTCCGGCTCATTGGCAGGTGCGTTTTCCAATATTTCCGTAAATAATTTATTTCCCACAATTCCCTCACATTTCTAAGATCTATTTCTATACTCAATTTCTAAAATCAATTTCTAAATTTTATTCCTATACTCAATTTCAAAATCAATTTCTAAATTTTATTCC
>NZ_CAUVME010000018.1:0-49533 GCF_963553175.1 Oribacterium sinus
TCGTACCTTGAAAACTACATATCAAGAAATGATTATTCTAGTAAATAGAGTAAGACATCCGAGGGTACAAGGTAAAACTTGTACAAAACGAGGCAAGGAAACCGAAAGGTTAACTTGCAAATCAGAAAAAAGAGATACACGCTAGTATCTCGAACACTTGAGCGATCAAGTGGAGAATTGGTTAAGCAATAAGAGCATAGGGTGAATGCCTAGGCACTGAGAGCCGAAGAAAGACGTGATAAGCTGCGAAAAGCTGCGGGGATTGGCAAATACGATTTGATCCGCAGATATCTGAATGGGGAAACCCACTAGAGAAAAGCTCTAGTACTGTACAGCCAATACATAACTGTACAGAGGGAACCCGCTGAACTGAAACATCTAAGTAGGCGGAGGAAGAGAAAACAACAGTGATTCCGAAAGTAGTGGCGAGCGAAATCGGAAGAGCCCAAACCAAGGTGCGTGCACCTTGGGGTTCGGACCGCATTTAGTTCCGTAAGTGAGTGGAAGACGATGGAAAGCGTTGCCATAGAGGGTGAAAGCCCCTTACACGAAGCGTAAAGGAATGAGCGGAATCCAGAGTACTGTCAGACACGTGGAACCTGGCAGGAATACGGGGGGACCACCCCCTAAGGCTAAATACTACTCAGTGACCGATAGCGATTAGTACTGTGAAGGAAAGGTGAAAAGGACCCCGGGAGGGGAGTGAAAGAGAACCTGAAACCCTGTGTTTACAAACTGTGGAACAGCGCAAGCTGAACCGCGTACTTTTTGTAGAACGGTCCGGCGAGTTATAGTTACTGGCAAGGTTAAGGACTTAAGGTCCGGAGCCGAAGCGAGAGCGAGTCTGAATAGGGCGCAAAGTCAGTAGATATAGACCCGAAACCGGGTGACCTATCCATGTCCAGGATGAAGCTAAAGTAAAATTTGGTGGAGGTCCGAACGCACATCCGTTGAAAAGGGTGGCGATGAGGTGTGGATAGCGGAGAAATTCCAATCGAACCCGGAGATAGCTGGTTCTCCTCGAAATAGCTTTAGGGCTAGCCTCGACTTAGTCAGACGGAGGTAGAGCACTGAATTCCTGAGGGGGCGTCAAAGCCTACCAAGGGATATCAAACTGCGAATGCCGCACTGATGATGGTCGGGAGTCAGACTGTACGAGATAAGTTGGACAGTCAAAAGGGAAAGAGCCCAGACCTACAGCTAAGGTCCCAAAATACGTGTTAAGTGGAAAAGGATGTGGGATTTCGAAGACAGCTAGGATGTTGGCTTAGAAGCAGCCACACATTCAAAGAGTGCGTAATAGCTCACTAGTCGAGAGGTCCTGCGCCGAAAATTAACGGGGCTAAAACATGACACCGAAGCTTAGGGATGGTGTAAACCATCGGTAGAGGAGCATTGAAAACACGTAGAAGCGGTACCGGAAGGAGCCGTGGAGAGTTTTGAAGAGAGAATGCCGGAATGAGTAGCGAGATGGAGGTGAGAATCCTCCAGGCCGAATATCTAAGGTTTCCAGGGTAAAGCTGATCTGCCCTGGGTAAGTCGGGGCCTAAGGCGAGGCTGAGAAGCGTAGTCGATGGACAACTGGTGTAGATTCCAGTACCTTACTAAATCAGAAATGTGGGGACACATGGAGAAAGAGAGAGCCGGGAATGAGAAGACCGGTGCAAGGGAGGTAGGAGTGTAGTAGGAAAAACCGCTACACAATCTGAAGACCTGATGCGGATCGAAAAGAAGTAGAGAAGCTCTTTAACTCTGTGGCGAGAAAAGCCGCTATTGTGTTTAGTAAGCCCGTACCGCAAACCGACACAGGTAGATGAGGAGAGAATCCTAAGGCCGGCGGGAGAAGCATTGTTAAGGAACTCGGCAAAATGACCCCGTAACTTCGGGAGAAGGGGTGCCCAGGCAACTGGGCCGCAGAGAAAAGGCTCAAGCAACTGTTTAGCAAAAACACAGGTCTATGCGAAACCGTAAGGTGAGGTATATGGGCTGACGCCTGCCCGGTGCTGGAAGGTTAAGAGGAGAGGTTAGCGCAAGCGAAGCTTTGAATTGAAGCCCCAGTAAACGGCGGCCGTAACTATAACGGTCCTAAGGTAGCGAAATTCCTTGTCGGGTAAGTTCCGACCCGCACGAAAGGCGTAATGATTTGAGCGCTGTCTCAACAATGCACCCGGTGAAATTGAAGTACCAGTGAAGATGCTGGTTACCCGCGCCAGGACGGAAAGACCCCATGGAGCTTTACTCCAGCTTGATACTGGGATTCGGTAATGTATGCACAGGATAGGTGGGAGACGAAGAAGATAGAACTTCGGTTTTATCAGAGTCGCTGTTGGGATACCACCCTTATGTTATTGGATTTCTAACCTTAGGCCGTAAGCCGGTCAAGGGACAATGTCAGGTGGGGAGTTTGACTGGGGCGGTCGCCTCCGAAAGTGTATCGGAGGCGCTCAAAGGTTCCCTCAGAATGGTTGGAAACCATTCGCAGAGTGCAAAGGCAGAAGGGAGCTTGACTGCGACACCGACGGGTGGAGCAGGTACGAAAGTAGGACTTAGTGATCCGGTGGTATGAAAGTGGGATTGCCATCGCTCAACGGATAAAAGCTACCCTGGGGATAACAGGCTGATCTCCCCCAAGAGTTCACATCGACGGGGAGGTTTGGCACCTCGATGTCGGCTCATCGCATCCTGGGGCTGAAGTCGGTCCCAAGGGTTGGGCTGTTCGCCCATTAAAGCGGTACGCGAGCTGGGTTCAGAACGTCGTGAGACAGTTCGGTCCCTATCCGGCGCGGGCGTAGGATATTTGAGAGGATCTGTCCTTAGTACGAGAGGACCGGGATGGACTGACCTCTGCTGTACCTGTTGGGAATCAATCCCATAGCAGGGTAGGCAAGTTGGGAATGGATAAACGCTGAAGGCATCTAAGCGTGAAGCCAACCTCAAGATGAGATATCCCATCGCAAGAGTAAGACCCCTTGAAGAGAACGAGGTAGATAGGACTGAGGTGTAAGTGTAGTAATACATTCAGCTGACAGTTACTAATAGGTCGAGGGCTTATCCAATGCGTCTGGTTTTTGTCTAAAGTCTAGGAAGAATAATCTTTTATATGTAGTTTTGAAGGTGCGAGAATATGGCCCGGTGGCTCAGTTGGTTAGAGCGCCGCCCTGTCACGGCGGAGGTCGACGGTTCGAATCCGTTCCGGGTCGTGATAGGAAGAAACCACTTCTTATGAAGTGGTTTTTTTGTATTCATATTTTAAAATAATGCTTAAGATTGCTTTATTTACTTTGTGATTCTTGTTGTATTTTGTGATTTTATTGTATTTTGTAATTTTATTATAGCATTACTTTCATTGTGCTTTTACTTTCATTTTACTATGTACTTATATGGATTCTTTATTCGATTTTATGCTCATTTCCTTCATTTCCCTTTTCTTATAAAATGTATTTTTGCTTATTATTTTTATTTCTTATTATAGTGTTATGAAATACTATGAATATTTTCTATTTTTCAAGCTTTTTTTCTGTGCATTTTTTAAAAATTGTTCTTGTATTTATACTTTAAAACTGCTATGATTGAGAAAGCGAATAGGGTATATCAATTTCATACAGAGCTTGTATATTCCCGGAGAGCATAGTCTCCCTATTTTTAGGGGCAATTTTTAGGAGGAAAAGTTCATGAAAAAAAGAAACTTAGCACTCATGACTGCAATTTTAGCTGCAGCATTGACAGCTTGCGGCGGATCCAATGCAAGCAAAGACACAAAGGCTGCAGGATCTGATGCGGCAAAGGAGGCCGGATCCGAGGCTGGCGGAGAGAAGGCTGCAAGCACAGGCAAAGAGCTTCGTTTAGTAAACGGTAAGATCGAAGTCGATGCACAGATGAAGGAACTGGCTGCAGAGTACGAGAAGGAAACCGGTGTTAAGGTTAACATTGAGTCCATGGGTGGCGGAATTGATATTCAGGGAACCCTCAAGGGATATTTCCAGGCTGACAATATGCCGGATATCTTTGTTAATGGCGGTGCTAACGATTTTAAGAACTGGGAAGGTCATCTTGTAGACTTGTCCAATGAGAAGTGGGTTTCCGATACAGAATCTGCTTACAAGGATGAGAACGGTAAGGTTTTAGGCTTCCCTTATACCACAGAGGCTATCGGTTTGGCTTACAATGCGGATATTTTGGAGAAGGCCGGAATTGATCCAAAGTCTATCACAGGTCCGGAATCCATGAAGAAGGCTTTTGAGACTCTGGACAGCAAGAAGGACGAGTTAGGTCTTACTGCTGTAATCGGTTATGTTGCAGAGGCTACCAATCTTTACTGGTCTACCGGTAACCACCTCTTTGGTGTATATGAGGATGCAGGCCTGAAGAGAGATGATACCAAATACATTGACTTATTAAACGAAGGAAAGCTTGATAATGAGCGTTTCAGCAAGTATGCTGATATGATTGCTCTTTTCAACAAGTATGCAGATCCTGCTCTTTTGGTTTCCGGAACCTACGACCAGCAGATTCAGAACTTCTCTGCAGGAAAGTATGCTTTCGTTACACAGGGATCTTGGATCGGTGCAACCATGACTAATGATGATAAGGAGCAGTATGATGCTGCCGGCAACTTCAAGGTTGGTATGATTCCTTATGCATTTGAGGAAGGTATTGATACTATTCAGACTAACTCTCCTTCTTGGTGGTCTGTTTTTGACAATGATAATGCTGAAGAGTCCAAGAAGTTCTTACAGTGGATTTCCGAGGATACGGCTCAGAAGATTCTTGTTGAAAAGGCAGGATTTGTAAGTCCGTTCAAGTCTATCAGCTATGTAGCTAACGATCCGTTTGCACAGACCATTACCGATTACACCAAGGCAGGAAAGACCTCTGCATGGCATTGGTTAAACAACAAAGACGGTCTTGCACAGAATGCATTAGGTGTTGTATATCAGGATTTCGCTTCCGGCAATTTAGACACAGCGAAGTTTGTTGATACTATGGAAAAAGTAATTGCACAGTACTATGCTGGCTAATTTTTTCCCGGAATAGGGGCAGCTAAGCTGCCCCATTTTTTAAAAGGGGGATTTCATGAAAGGACGTTCACAATCCTTGCAGTCTATTATTTTGCTTCTGGCAGGAGCGCTTAGTACGATCTATACTTTGATTTTGGATTTTACAGGCTCTAAGGCTACATACCGCGGTAACTTATTGATTTTAGGTGTGGTTTTGTTTTTTCTTGGCCTGTATATTTTGCCAAGCAAAAAACACCATAGAAAAATAGTATATTTTCTATTCTTATTTCCCCTGCTATTTACCTTTGCGGTGACTGTGATTATTCCGTTAATTTTAGGTATAGGGTATTCTTTTACTGATTGGACAGGAATTCGTTTTACCAAAGTAGTAGGGTTAGCCAACTATCAGGCTATGTTTAAAGATCCGGCCTTTATCTGGTCCGTTTTAATTACCTTTGTTTTTGTTATTATTAATGTTGTGATGATTAACTTGGTAGGCTTTTTATTAGCTCTACTTTGTACCGTGAAAATGCGTGGGGTGGCTTTTTTCAGAGCTGCTTACTTTTTACCGAACCTGATTGGAGGAATTGTTCTGGGTTATATCTGGCAGTTCGTCTTCAACAATGTTTTGATGAATTATATGAAATTTTCCATGTTATCCCAGACCAAGACAGCGATGTTGGCCATTATTGTGGTTTATCTCTGGCAGAGTGGCGGATATATCATGTTGATTTATGTTACGGGACTTACACAGATTCCGGGAGATGTACTGGAGGCTGCTCAGATTGACGGGGCTACGGCGTTACAAACCTTGTTTAAGGTTAAGCTTCCGATGATTGCATCTACCATTACCATTTGTACTTTCTTAACCTTAACCTCTGCTTTTAAACAGTTTGACGTAAATATGGCTTTGACCAACGGAACCGGTTCTGTGGCGGACTTTATGGGATCCTATCTATCCAACGGTACCCAGATGCTTGCTTTAAATATTTACAACACGGCTATTGCAAAGAATAATTTTGCTCTGGCCCAGGCGAAGGCTATTTTGTTCTTTATTATTCTGGCGGTTATTTCCCTGATTCAAGTTCGAATCAGCAATAGTAGAGAGGTGGAGATGTAATGGGCAAGTCTAAAAGTGTAAAAAATTTATTTTTGGGAATTCTGGGAACTTGCATTGCGATTTATATTTTATTTCCCTTCTATTTGGTAGTGATGAATTCCTTTAAGAGACAGGCTGATATCGTTAAGGATCCGGTGGCTTTTCAAGGGGTTAGCTTTGCCCAGTTACAGGCAAACCTGAATTCTGTAATTCATAATTCCAATTTTAACTTCTGGTATGCTTTCGGTACCTCGGCGATTATTACAGTAGTTTCTTTGATTCTTCTGATTTTATTCGGCTGTATGGCTGCCTGGGTTATCAGTAGAAACAATAAAAAGCCTTGGGCGATTGCAGTGTATATGACTTTTATTGCTTCTATGATTATTCCTTTCCAGGTAGTAATGCTTCCTCTTCTTTCCACCTTTAGAGATGTGGGAAAGTTTGTGGGCATTAATATGTTGCAGTCTGTCCATGGTATTTTGTTTGCTTACCTTGGTTTCGGCGGTGCCATGACAGTATTTATTCTGACAGGTTTTATTAAGGGTATTCCCTATGAGTTGGAGGAGGCTGCGGCAATTGACGGCTGTTCTCCTGAGGGGACATTTTTCAAGATTATCTTTCCGTTGCTGCGTCCGGTGGTTACTACGGTGACCATTTTGAACGGTATGTGGATTTGGAACGACTATTTACTGCCTTCTTTGATGCTGGGACAGAACGGAAAGATTAAGACCCTTCCTGTAGCTGTACAGGCTTTCGTGGGATCTTATGTAAAGCAGTGGGATTTGATTTTATCTGCAGCATTACTGGCGATTCTTCCTATGGTTATTGTCTTCCTGGTAGGACAGAAGCAGATTATGAGCGGAATGGTAGAGGGTGCTGTAAAGGGATAAGGAGAACAGCGTTCTTAAAGAATCTAACAGAGAGAGGAATATTTATCGCAAAGGACTGCATCTTGCATGGACTGCAGGTCCTTTGCAGTTTGCAGGCATTTCCCTGTGATAAATATTCAGAATGAAGATTATGGCTAGGATTAAAGATATTGCTAAACTTGCAAATGTAAGTCCCTCTACAGTATCCAATGTGATTCATGGCAGAAAAAACAAGTTAAGTCCTGAGCTCTATGAAAAGGTGCAAAGGATTTTAGAGGAAGAGCATTATGTTACACATCGGGGGGCCCAAATGTTGACAAAACAGGGCTCCCGTCTTATTGCTCTGATTTTGGCCTATAGCAGAGCTGAGGAGGAGAGTATTGTACAGGATCCCTTTGTTTCTTCAATCATCGGTGCAGTACAAAGCGCGTTGCAGAAGGAAGGATATTTTCTTTTACTGTATGCCAATCCGGATGTGGAGCTCTGTACTAAGATTACTCTGGAGTGGAATGTGGAAGGAATTATCCTCCTGGGCGCAAAACGGGAAGGTTACTACTATTTACGCTCTTTGAATTCGGTTCCGGTTGTTACCATTGATACCATTTTCTTCCCGGAAGATCATTCCTATGTGAATGTAGGACTGGAGGATTATCAGGGAGCACTGGAGATGACTCGCTACCTGCTTTCCAAAGGACATGAAAAAATTGCTTTTTTATCTTTGATGGACGGCATGGATGTATTGCGGAAGGACGCTATAGACAATATTCGGTATCAGGGGTATCTACAGGCTTACGAAGAAAAGAACTTAGCGGCGGACCGGAGTCTTTGCCGAAACTTATCCTATGACGGGAAAATCAGACAAAAGCAATACAGGGAATTTTATCAGGAAGGTTTTTGGGGCTGTACGGCTTTATTCTTTACAGCAGACATTATGGCTCTGGAAATGATGAGCTTTTGTATGGATCAAGGCCTTAAGGTTCCGGAGGATATTTCCATAGCCGGATATGATGGGATTTTTGCGGCAAAGAGAGCAAGACCTCGGCTTTGCACCATTTGTCAGGACAGCACGGAAAAGGGAAGACGGGCGGTAACGGAGCTTTTGTTTCTGCTTAAGGAAGAGCAGGATATTGGAACTTGTAAAAAGGATATTCGATTACCTGTATTTTTGGAGGAAGGAAGCTCTGTGCAGGCTTTACGGGAGAGGCAGCCATCCCCCGGGCTACAGCTTCATTTGCAAAAGGAATCGGAGCACAGGGACAGAGAAAAGTTCCTGGAGGAAGTGTAGTGTGCTTCCGTAATGGAATAGAAGATTCTAAGCGTGTATTGTTAATGGAATAAAGTATTGTTTTCTTTGAAAGGAGAAGAAGATGAAAAAGACATGGTGGAAGGAAGCCGTTGTGTATCAGATTTATCCCAGAAGTTTCTGTGATAGTAATGGAGACGGCATCGGAGATTTACCGGGAATCGAGAGTAAGCTGGATTATCTGCAGGAATTGGGCATTGATGTCATTTGGCTTTCTCCGGTTTATCGTTCTCCCAACGATGACAACGGCTATGATATTTCCGACTATGAAGATATCATGGAAGAGTTCGGTACTATGGCGGACTTTGACCGTCTTTTAAAGAAGGCTCATGAAAAAGGCATTAAGATTGTGATGGATCTGGTGGTAAACCATAGTTCCGACGAGCATGCCTGGTTTATGGAGAGCCGTAAGGACAAGGAAAATGCCAAGAGAGATTACTACATTTGGCGAAAGGGAAGACCTCTGTCCACTGTTTCTAAGGAAGAGCAGGAGCGCTTTGCCGGGGATATTGTGGAGTATCAGGGAGAAAAGCTTCTTCCTCCCAACAACTGGGGTTCCTTCTTCTCCGGACCTGCCTGGGTCTTTGACGAAAAGACCGGAGAGTTCTATCTCCACCTCTTCTCTAAGAAGCAGCCGGATCTGAACTGGGAAAATGAAATCGTAAGAAAAGAAGTCTTTGATATGATGACTCGTTGGTGCGAAAAGGGCATCGACGGTTTCCGTATGGATGTTATTTCCTTAATTTCCAAGCCTGAGGGACTTCCCAGCACGGAGATTCCAAAAGGGGCTGTTTATGGAGACGGAGCAGTTTGTGCCAATGGTCCCAGAGTCCATGAATTCTTGCAGGAGATGAATCAGAAGGTGCTCTCAAAATATGATTTAATGACTGTAGGAGAGACTGCGGGAGTAACCTTAGAAGAAGCGAAAAAATATGCCAATGAAGCTCAAACCGAGTTAAACATGGTTTTCCAGTTTGAGCATGTAAGTATGGATGAGAATCCCAAGTACGGTTTTAAGTGGAACACCGGAAGAATGCCTTTAGTTCCTTTAAAGAAAAATCTGGAAAAGTGGCAGCTGGGCTTAAAGGATGTGGCTTGGAACAGTATCTATCTTTGCAACCATGACCAGCCCAGAGTCATTGCCCGTTTGGGAGATGACGGAGGTCAGTACAGAGAGCGTTCCGCAAAGTGTATTGCCACCTTCCTTCATATGATGCAGGGAACTCCTTATATTTATCAGGGAGAAGAGCTGGGCATGGGAAATTATCCCTTCACCGATCCTTCCCAGTTTAGGGATTTGGAAAGTATTAATGCTTATGAAGAATTGACAGAGAAGCTTCATATCAGTCCGGAGGAGCTGTTCCCCATGATTGCCCATAAGAGCAGGGACAATGCCAGAACTCCCATGCAGTGGAACAGTGAAAAGGAAGCGGGCTTTACCACAGGAACTCCCTGGATTGCGGTAAATCCCAACTACACTACAGTGAATGCGGAGGAGCAGCTGAAGAGACCGGATTCCGTGTTCCACTACTATCAGAAGCTGATTGCGTTACGGCATAGCTCAGAGCTGATTGTGTACGGAGATTTCCATTTATTACTTCCGGAGGATCCGGATTTGTTTGTCTATGAGAGAACTCTGGGAGAAAAGAAGCTTTTGGTAGTCTGCAACGTATCGGAAAATGAGAGAGATTTCTCCATTCCGGAGGAGTTTAAGACAGGAAAGCTCTTGATTCACAATGTGGAAGAGGAAGATGCCAAGAGAGGTCACTTGCTTCCCTATGAGGCCTTTGTATTAGAGATTTAAATCAGCCGCGGCAGTTTTGTCTCGGTGGGAAAGCTGTCATTTTGTCGGCAGGATAGAATGACAGAGAAGGAAAAGTATAGTAAGGAGAAAAAATGAGAAAAGAATGGTGGCAGGAGAAGGTCGCTTACCAGATTTACCCAAAAAGCTTTAAGGATACTAAGGGAAACGGAATCGGAGACATTCGGGGAATTATCGAAAAACTGGATTATTTGAAAAGTCTGGGGATTGATATTATCTGGATTTCTCCCTGCTTCCTATCCCCATTGGCAGACCAGGGCTATGATATTGCGGATTACTACAAGATTGATCCCCGCTTCGGTTCCAATGAGGATATGGAGGAGCTTTTGGCGGAGGCTAAGAAAAGGGACATGCATATCCTTTTGGACTTAGTGGTAAACCATTGCTCCGATGAGCATGAGTGGTTCCAAAAGGCCGTTGCGGATCCCAAGGGGCCCTATGCGGATTATTTCTTCTTTGAAGAGGGAATCGACGGAAAGGAGCCCAATAACTGGCGTTCCTATTTTGGCGGTTCCGTTTGGGAGAAGGTACCGGGAACGGAGAACACCTATTACTTACACCTCTTCCATAAGAAGCAGCCGGATTTAAACTGGGAGAATCCAAAGCTTAGAGAAGAAATCTACAAGATGATTAATTGGTGGTTGGACAAGGGGGTATCCGGTTTCCGTATTGATGCCATCCTGAATATCAAGAAGGTATTCCCCCTTCAGGGACATCACTATCCTGCAGACCGAGAGGACGGTATGGCCGCCTGTACCAATATGATTTATGAGGCGGAGGGAATCGGAGAATTCCTTCGGGAAATGCGGGATCGTTGTTTCCGCCCTCACAATGCCTTTTCTGTGGGAGAGGTCTTTAATGAAACCGAGGAGCAGATTCCGGAGTTTATCGGAGAAGACGGTTATTTTTCTTCCATGTTCGACTTCCGTGCCCATAGTAGCGGACATTCCGATAAGGGATGGTTTGACAATAAGCCGGTTACCCCGAACGCTTATCGGGATAACTGCTACTTAACCCAAAGATTGGTAAATCCCGTAGGATTTATTTCTACCGTTATTGAGAACCATGACGAGTCCAGAGGAGTAAACAGCTATATTCCGGCGGAGGACTTAAGCGATACCTCCAAGAAGTTTATTGCCACTATGCAGATGATGCAGAGGGGTCTTCCCTTTATCTATCAGGGGCAGGAAATCGGTATGGAAAATGTGATTTTCCACGACATTTCCGAGGTAGACGACATTTCCACCCTGGATGAATATAAAATCGCCTTGGAAAACGGATATAGCAAGGAAGAAGCGTTAAAGATTGTAAACCGTTATTCCAGAGACAATGCCAGAACCCCTATGCAGTGGACAGGCGGTAAGGAAGCAGGATTTACCACCGGGAAACCTTGGCTTCCCGTAAATCCCAACTATACAAGGATTAATGTGGAAAGTCAGGAGAAGGATCCGGCTTCCGTTCTGGCCTATTACAAAGCGCTCTGTGCTCTTCGTAAGCAGGAGGAGTATAAGGAAGCGGTGGTTTATGGAGACTTTATTCCCTTCCTGGAGAAGGAAGACCGCTTTATGGCTTTCTACAGAAAGGGAGAGAAGAAAACCCTTTTGGTTTTGGGGAATTACAGAAAAGAAGAAAGAGAAGTGGAGATTCCCGGAACAATTAAGAAGGTGGTACTTTCCAATGTAGAGCCAAGAATCAACGGAAATACCGTAAAGCTTTCCGGCTATGAGGCTTTGATTTTAGAAGTGGAATAAAAAGTAAGAAAAGAGTGAGGACACAAAATCCTCACTCTTTTTCCATTTTTTTGCCACATTTTTTTTCTATTCTATGTCGTGTCAAAAGGAAAACAGCTTCCCAAGACCATGAAATAATGCAAGTTTTCAAATAGTAAATAAAAAGAAAGAGCTAAGTCATAAGGGAAAAAGCTTTGGCTTGGTAAGGAGGTAAATTATGGCAAGAGGAAATAGAGTAGCAGGAATTGTGGCATCCGCCCTTCTTTTCGGAGCAGTATCCGGAGGCACTATGGTGGGCGTAAATGTGTTGGCAGACCAACACCGTTCAGAAATTGTAGCAAGCGTAAATGAGCTTACTGGACAGGGACAGAAGGAAAGCACTTCTCCCATTCAGAAAACGGTAGCAAAGGATAACAACGACAGTTCTTCCGAAAAGACTACTACATCCGGAGAAGAAAGCGTGTCTAAGATAGCAAAGGAAGCAATGCCTTCCGTAGTTTCCATCACAAACACCATTAAGTATCAGCAGAACGGATTTTCTTTATATGGTCAGGGACAGACGCAAGAGGCGGCGGCCAGCGGTTCCGGTGTGATTATCGGAGAAAATGATAATGAGCTTCTGATTGTGACCAATAAGCATGTGGTAGAGGATTCCACTTCCCTGTCCGTACAATTTGTGGACGGAAAGTCCTACGATGCAAAGATTAAGGGAACAGACAGTGATGCGGATTTAGCTGTAATTGCCGTTCCTTTGGATTCCATTTCCGCTGACACAAAGAAGAGTATTACTACAGCCACCTTCGGGGATTCCGATGCCTTAAGCGTAGGAGATCAGGTAGTGGCAATCGGAAATGCTTTGGGTTACGGACAGTCAGTAACCACCGGTATTATCTCTGCCAAGGATAGAGATATTCAAACGGAAAATGGTTCGGAAACCGGCCTTTTACAAACCGATGCAGCCATTAATCCCGGAAACTCCGGCGGCGCCTTACTGAATATGCAGGGAGAGTTAATCGGTATCAATGTGGCAAAGTATTCCGATACAACTGTAGAGGGTATGGGCTACTCCATTCCTGCCAAGAAGGTTCAGGAAATCGTGGAGACACTCTCCAAGAGAGATACCAGAGAAAAGGTAAAGGATGATGAAAGAGGCTACATCGGTATTCAAGGAAAAACGGTGGACAGCAGTATTGCGGAAGCCTACAACATGCCCCAGGGAATTTACGTCTATAAGATTTTAAAGGGTGATGGCATTGATAATTCCGCTTTACAGGAAAAGGATATTATTACCAAGTTTGACGGACAGGGCGTAAGAAGCCTGGAGGATTTGGTTTCCTTGATTTCCGGCTATAAGGCAGGAGAAAAGGTGGAAGTGACTGTAAAACGTCTTTCTGCCAAGGGACAGTATGAAGAAAAGACGGTAGAAGTAACCTTAGGAAAGAACAGTACGGACAATAACTAAGAAAAGCTTCTTTCGGAGATATCTGCAAACCTTAAAGAAGATGAGATTTTTAGAAAAATGATATTTTCATAGAGGAGGCTTTAAGCTTCTCCTTAATAGTAGGAACAATGAACGGAAAATAAAAAATAAATTGTGTGATTGCGATAAAAAAAGCTTCCAAGACGAGTTCCGGAAGCTTTTTTTATGCTATACTAAACAAATATGTCTTATGATATTTTTTAGAAAGAGAAGGCTGGATGAGCATGAGAAGAAAGTTTTTCAAAAAAAGAATAGGGATAGCTTTCTTTCTATGTTTTTTTCTAGCGCTTAGCTTTTTTTTCTTCCGGGAGGAAGGAAAAGGAAGGGAAAGAGAAGCCATAAAGGAGGCTGTGTCCTTTACCAAAAGAACTGCCGTGCAAACCGGGGAAGAGAAGAGAAGCTATAGAGAAGATTATGGAGAATATATTCGTTATAAAAATATTTCCTATCCTTCCGCCTACCCCAACAACTTCTTTGATGCATATCTGTATCCGAAAGAACGGAAGAAGGAGGTTCTGGGCACCATCCTGTATTTTCATGGAGGAGGCTTTGTGTCCGGCAGTAAAAATGTTGTGGATCAGCATCCCTATTTTCTGGAATGGCTGAAGAACGGATTCCAAGTCATAGCCATTGACTATGCTCTGGCGCCGGAGTATCCCTATCCTATCGCCCTGAGGCAGGCTGCCGCTGCCGTAAAAACCATAGTGCAAAAGCAGGATATTTTAGGAATTGATCCGAATAAGCTTATTATTCTGGGAGACAGTGCAGGAGCTGCACTGGGAGGACAGTTTATCCTTAGCCAGCTGGATGAAAAATACAGAAAAAGATTAAAGGTGGAAGAGGTATTAGGAAGGGGAAAGGGCAGGATTTGCGGCTTTATCTCTCTTTCCGGCCTCATGGATACTACCCGTTACGGGCAGACCAATTCAAAAGAAAACAATTCTTATTTTCGGAACTGGGGAATTGCTTATTTTCAGGAAGAAGATTTGGAAAAAGGAAGAAAGGCGAAGGAAGCCTCTGTTTTGCAAAACATTGAAAAATCCTTTCCTCCCACTTTTCTGTCAGACGGAAATCTCGGCTCCTTTCAGGAACAGGGAAAGGACTTTCAAAGAAAGCTCCGGCAAATCGGCGTTCCGGTGGAAAGCTATTTTCCCGGTAAAAATGAAGGGGAATTGCCCCATGACTTTGAATTGCAAGTCCATAGACCGGAGGCGGAGCGGCTTTTAAGAAGACAAATCGCCTTTGCGAAGAATCTGCTTTCCTAAGAAATTCAATTCACTTTTGATAAAATGCAGTTTATGGGAGACGAAGTCATTTTTTGTGGAGAGTGTTTCTCAAGAAATTTTCAATACCGCTGTTGTACAGGAAGGGAAATATGATCAAAGATAAACAAAAACAGCTAAATCAATTACAGGTCCTCTTCGACGGAATCGTCATAGCTTTGGCCTATTTTTTGGCATGGTATTTTGCGATTAAGAATCCTATTTTTCCGGAGGGCCATGGCGTACTTTCTCCTAAGGTGTATTTTACCGCCCTGCTTCCCCTGATTCCGGGATATTTAATTTTGTATTGGATTTTCGGACTTTATCATCCTATGCGTACCATGCGGATGAAAAATGTGCTTTTTCGCATTATTCAAGCCAACAGTGTGGGGCTTTTGATTTCCGCCTCTCTTTTCTTTGCCTTTCGTAAATCCGGCTATTTTGAACATTTCTCTACCAAGGTGCTGTTCTATAACTATCTTGGCAATATTTGTTTAAATACCTTGGAGCGTTATGGTTTAAGAAGATTCCTGGCCACTCTTCGAAAGAAGGGCTTTAACCAAAAGCACCTGATTCTAGTGGGATTTTCCGCGGTTTCCAACCGTTTTATCGACGCTTGTAAAAGGAATCCGGATTGGGGCTATACCATTTACGGTATTGTGGATGATTTTGCGGAGAAGGGAGAGTCCTATAGAGGGGTATCCGTAATCGGAAAAATCAAGGAGCTGGGAGACTTCCTGGCTCAAAACACCATTGACGAGATTGCGATAACCCTGCCCCTTGCCGCTTATGAAAAGCTTCCGGGAATTGTGGCGGTTTGTGAAAAATCCGGAGTCCATACCAAATTTTTACCGGACTATCAGGAGATTATTCATTCCAAGCCCATTGCGGAGGATTTGGACGGACTTCCTGTCATCAATATTCGTAATGTTCCCTTGACGGATCCCTTTAATGCTTTTGTGAAGCGACTGATGGATATTTTCGGTGCCCTGGTGGGCATCATCCTTTTCGGCCCCCTGATGCTGCTGGTGGCGCTTTTGATTCGACTGGATTCCAGCGGCCCCATCATTTTCAAGCAGGAAAGAGTGGGCAGGCATAATCTTCCCTTTCAAATGTATAAATTCCGCTCTATGCGGGTACAGACCGTGGAGGAAGAAAAGAAGGGCTGGACGGTAAAGGGAGACCCCAGAGTTACCTGGATTGGGAAAATTATCCGAAAAACCTCTATTGATGAGCTTCCCCAATTTTTCAATGTCCTAAGGGGGGATATGTCTCTCATCGGTCCCAGACCGGAGAGAACCCAGTTTGTGGAGCAGTTTAAAGAACAGATTCCCCGTTATATGATTAAGCATCAGGTTCGACCGGGGATGACTGGATGGGCGCAGGTGAACGGTTTCCGAGGAGATACTTCCATAGAGGGAAGAATCCGTTGTGACCTTTGGTATATTGAAAACTGGAGCCTTTCTTTGGATATTCGCATACTCTTTTTAACCCTATGGAAAGGATTTATTAACAAAAATGCCTATTAATTTTTTTGTGTTTTCATGGTATTATACCTTGATTCCTGTAAAATAAGCTTTGAAATCAATTTGGAGGAGTAGTGTGGCATTAGAACAGAATAAGGGGAGAAGACCTCATAGTCATAGTGGAAATAAAGAGAGCAATCATAGCTCTTCAGCGGAAGTAAAGAACGCATCGGAAATAAAGAAGAGGGAGAGTGCTCCCCTTTCCGAGAAAGAGCAGGATTTAAAGGCACAGATTGCAAGAGGAAAGCGCTTGCAGGAAGACCGCCCTACAGGAAGAGAGCAGGGGAAGGAAGATCTGTCTTTTTTGGATAAGAAGTTATCCCAAGAAGGAAAGAGAGAGAAAAATGTAGACTTCTATACTCTTCCCAAAGAAAGAAATGAGGAGAAACGCAAGAGTTCTTTGGATATTTTGCAGGTAAATTCTCCGGACCAGATCGAGGAAGAGCTGGAAGAGTATTATGATGAGAAGAATAAAAAGAAGAAATCTTTGTGGAAGAAGGTTCTTCTGATTTCCGTTATCGAAATTCTCACTTTGATTTTAATTTTCTGTACCGGTTATGTGGTTCGTTATATGAATATTAAGCCGGATGTACAGTTTAATACAAAGAACGTGAAGAATGACAATATCGATGTCAAAAAGCAGGAGCAGATGCAGGGCTACTGGACCATTGCCGTTTTCGGTGTTGATTCCCGTGATGGCGGAGTGGGTCGTGGAGCCAATGCGGATGTGCAGATTATTGTTTGTATTGACAGGGGTACGGGAGAGGTAAAGCTGGCTTCCGTATTCCGTGACACCTATTTGAATCTGGCAGCAGGCTCCCGTTTTGCCAAGATTAACGAGGCTTATGCGGACGGCGGTCCGGAACAGGCGGTTGCGGCCCTCAATAAAAATCTGGATTTGGATATTGAACACTATGCCACCTTTAACTGGAGAGCAGTAGCGGATGTGATTACCATGCTGGGGGGAGTGGATATTGACATTACCCAGAAGGAATTCCGTTACATGAATGCCTATATTCATGAGACCAGTATTGAGTCCAAGGTCAATGAGAAGAATCCTGCGGCGGAGTATATCAAGGGACCGGGAATGCAGCATTTGGACGGTGTACAGGCGGTAGCATATGCCAGACTTCGTTACATGGATGATGACTTTACCAGAACCAAGAGACAAAGAGAGGTTATCTCTCAGGTTCTTGCCAATGCCAAAAAGGCGGATTTAGCCACCTTGACCAATGTTATTGACACCGTTCTTCCTCAGATTGCCTTTAATGTAGATGTGGGAGATATTTTAGAGCTGGCTAAGGGTGTTAACCGATACAATATTGTAGGTTCCGAAGGCTTTCCCTATGATTTAACTACACAAATGATGGGAAAGAAGGGAGACTGCGTTATTCCTCAGAGCTTGGCCTCCAACGTAACCAAGCTTCATGCATATCTCTTTAATGATACGGATTATAAGCCCTCTGCTGCAGTTTGGACCTACAGTGACAAGATTGCGGAGGATTCCGGAAGCTATAAGAAAGGAAGAGGAGACAGCGACAGCGGCTCCAAAAAGAAGAAGTCCTCAGAAGACAGAGAGGAAGAGGAGAACAGTAAAAAGAAGAAGAGCTCCTCAGAAGAAAGCGGAAAGAAGAAATCTCAGTCCGAGGAGAGTTCCGAGTCCAGGAAGTCCAAGACAGAGACGGACAGCAACGGAAAAACCGTAGAAAGTACCAAGAATTCCGAATCCAAGCAGGAAAGCAAAGAGAGCAAGAAGGGCGAAATTCAGTACACGGAAGAAAGTACTACGGGAGAAAACAAGAAAATCACGGAAGAAAGCAAGAAATCCAACGAAGAGACGAAGAAATCCGCTGAAGAGACGAAGAAAAAGGAAAATAATGCTGAACCGAGCATCGGCAATAATCCGCCTACTGCGGCAAGCTCCCAAAATTCCGGAGAGAATCCGGGACCGGGAGATATTGTAGATTAGCGTTTTGCAAAAAATGAATGAGGGAAGAGGGAGAGCTATGGAACTGAAGGACTCAAAGGCCAAAAGGGACTTTTATACAATCGGGAATGGAATTTGTTTACTCTACCTTGTATTGATGCTTTTGGTTTTTCCCCTCTATTCCCGGGATAAATACTTTGATATTCTCCAGGCCCGTTTTGATTTTTTCTGGATTTGCAGCAGTGTTTTTTCCGTACTGCTCTTTGCCTTTGTGGCTTTGTATTCTTTGACCTTAAAGAAGGAAGAACGAAAAGAGATTCTTCCTTCTCTTTTTTGGAAGAAGGAAGAGGGAAAGAAAAAGCCCTTATTTGCTACGGACCTTCCCTTTTGTCTTCTGATTCTCCTCTTTTTCCTTTCCATGTTCCTTTCCGGATATCCTTATGAAACCTGGTGGGGAAGCACGGGAAGATATATGGGGGTTCTGACCTGGTTACTTTTCTTTACGGTATATCTTGGGCTTAGTCGATTTTATCGTTTTAAAAAGTTTCATCTTCTTCTCTTTTCTGTGGGTGTGATTTTACAGTGCTTATGGGGCATCAGTGATTTTTACATGATGAACTATATGCATTTCTTTGATAATGTTTCCGACTTATCCAAGTGGGCGATGTTTGCCGGACCGGTGGGCAATATCAACGGCTATACCAGCCTTGTCTTATTTTATGCCTGCCTCTATATCGGCTTGTATTTGCAGGAAAAGGAGCTTCGTTGGAAGCACTTCTTTATGGGGATGATGTTGCTTTGCCACATTGCTACAATCTTCGGAAGCAGTGACAATGCGGTTCTCGGGTATTTTATTGTTTTTCTGCTTTTGCCGTTTTTCTGCTGGAAGGATAACAAAAGCTTCGGAACCTGTCTTTCCGTGTATTTTTTATTTTTCCTTTCTCTGAAGCTGGCCGTGCTTCTTGCGGGGAAGGGACAAAGTATTCTGCAGATTTCTCCACCGGGTTTCCTCTTTTCCATGGGAAAGACGATTCTTCCTTATCTGGGGATGGGACTCTCCGGCATCCTTTGGGCTATAGGAAGATTCAGCAAGAAGGAATTGTCCATGAAGCTTTTCAAGAGGCTTTATGTCCTGCTTTTAGTCCTGTTCTTTATGGCGGGAGCCTATGCCATCTATGATGTAAATGTAGCCCACCGCTATCCGGTGCTGGAACAGTTCAGCCAATTTTTACGCTTTGATGATTCCTGGGGAACAGGCAGAGGTTTTATCTGGAGGATGGGTATGGAATACTTCCGGGACAAGATGCCTATGCTTAAGAGACTCTTCGGCTATGGTCCGGACGGATATTTTATGCTGACGAATGACAATTATAAGGTGGAAGTGGAACAGGCCGGTATGGGACTGATCGACAGTATCCATAATGAATACCTGAATTTGCTTTTGACCATCGGCGTTTTTGGACTTTTAGCCTATCTTTATTTCCTGAAAAATGTCTTCACCGTATTTTGGAAGAAAGAGACTGAGAATGTGGCGGAAGCAACTTTCGGACAAACTGCCTTTCCCTTTGCGGTAAGTCTGGCTTATCTGGCTTACCTCGTTCAGGCTAGTATTAATATTGCCGTACCTATAGTGATGCCTATTGTGATGCTTCTGTGCTTTTTGGGAATTGCCGGAAAGAGAGCGGAATAAAAAAGGGAGCTGTACAGCTCCCTTTTAAATATTTTAAGGTATTATTCTTCCGGCTCGATTAAGCCGTAGCTGTTAGCCTTTCTCTTATAGACTACATTGACTTTGCCGGTGTTGCCGTCCTGGAAAACAAAGAAGCTGTGTCCCAGAAGTTCCATCTGCAGGCAAGCTTCTTCTGCAGTCATAGGCTTTAAATCAATGTGCTTGGTACGAACAATCTTGATTTCTTCCTCGTCCTGTGCCGGCTTCTCTTCGATAAACTCCGAACTGAAGTCGGATGCGGCCTGATGACGCTGGATTAATTTATTCTTGTATTTACGAATCTGCCGCTCCAGAACATCCACTACAAGGTCAATGGACTGGTACATATCCGGGGTAGCTTCCTCTGCACGGATAACGCTTCCTTTTACAGGGATGGTTACCTCGATTTTCTGCATATCCTTTTGGGTAGAAAGTGTTACGTTACAGGGAGTTTCCGCCTGGAAAAACTTGTCCAGCTTCCCTAACTTCTTCTCCACGCCATTTTTTAGTCCATCGGTTAGACTAAGGTTTCTTCCGGTAATGGTAATTTTCATAAAAAATTCCTTCCTTTCTCAGTTGTCCAAAAGAATTTCTTCTTTTCTTGAGTATAGCATTTTTTTTGATGCAGTGGTATGAAAATCTTGTGAATAATCAACAAATCTGTATGGCGGAAACACCTTGAATAAGCTTGGAACTAATGGTAGAATCTATGAGTTATAGATTTATACGGAACCATACAGAGATTGTATGGAGAAGGAGTATAGGATAATGAATCTTTTCGAGAAAATATTTGGTACCCACTCACAGAGAGAATTGAAGCTGATCCAACCTAAGTTAGACAAGATCCTTTCTTTACAGAGCACGATGGCTGCTATGTCCGAGGAAGAGCTTAAGGGACAGACAGAGAAATTTAAAAATCGTTTGGCACAGGGAGAAACCCTGGATGACTTACTGCCTGAAGCCTTTGCTACCGTTAGAGAAGCGGCTAAGAGAGAGCTGGGTATGGAACATTTCCCCGTACAGTTGATTGGTGGAATCGTTCTTCATCAGGGACGTATTGCGGAGATGAGAACGGGAGAAGGAAAGACCCTGGTGTCTACCTGTCCCGCTTATTTGAATGCACTTGCCGGAAATGGCGTTCATGTCGTTACCGTAAACGATTACTTGGCTAAGCGTGACTCCGAGTGGATGGGAAGAGTACACCGTTACCTTGGCTTAACCGTCGGTACGGTTTTGAATGAAATGTCCACGGAGGAAAGACAGGCGGCCTATGCTTGTGATATTACCTATGTAACCAACAATGAATTGGGCTTTGATTACTTGAGAGACAACATGGCGATTTACAAGAGCCAGCAGGTACTTCGGGGCTTAAACTATTGTATTATCGATGAGGTGGACTCCGTTTTAATCGATGAGGCGAGAACACCTTTGATTATTTCCGGACAGTCCGGAAAGTCCACCAAGCTCTATGAGCTTTGTGACATTTTGGCACAACAGCTGGAAAGAGGAGAAGAGTCCGCCGAGTTTTCCAAGATCAATGCGATTTTGGGAGAAGAAATTGAAGAGACCGGAGACTTTATCGTAAATGAGAAGGAAAAGACCGTAAACCTTACCCAGCAGGGTGTGGAGAAGGTGGAGAAGTACTTCCATATTAACAACCTGGCGGATGCGGAGAACCTGGAAATCCAGCACAACATTATCCTGGCTTTAAGAGCCCATAACCTGATGTTCAGAGATAAGGACTATGTGGTTAAGGATGATGAGGTTTTAATCGTTGACGAATTTACCGGACGTATTATGAACGGTCGTCGTTATTCCGACGGTTTGCATCAGGCAATCGAGGCCAAGGAGCATGTACAGGTAAAGAGAGAGTCCAGAACCCTGGCTACCATTACCTTCCAGAACTTCTTCAACAAGTTCAAGAAGAAGGCCGGAATGACCGGTACTGCCCAGACCGAGGAAAAGGAGTTCAGAAACATTTACTCCATGGACGTTATCCAGATTCCTACCAACAGACCGGTACAGAGAATTGATTTGGATGATGCGGTATATAAGTCTAAGAAGGAAAAGTTCCAGGCGGTAGTGGATGAGATTCAGGCTATCCATGAGACCGGAGCCCCGGTACTGGTAGGTACCATTGCCATTGAAACCTCCGAGCTTTTATCCTCCATGCTTCGGAAGAGAGGCATTAAGCACAATGTCTTGAACGCCAAGTTCCATGAGCAGGAGGCGGCTATCGTAGCGGAGGCCGGTGTACACGGTGCGGTGACCATTGCCACCAACATGGCAGGTCGTGGTACCGATATTAAGCTGGATGATGAGGCAAAGGCTGCCGGCGGTCTTCATATCGTTGGTACGGAGCGTCACGAGTCTCGAAGAATCGACAATCAGTTAAGAGGTCGTGCCGGAAGACAGGGAGACCCGGGACAGTCCCAGTTCTTCATTTCTTTGGAAGATGACTTGATGCGTCTCTTCGGTTCCGAAAGATTGATGGGCATGTTTGAGGCTCTGGGTGTACCGGATGGAGAACAGATTCACCATAAGATGCTTTCCAATGCCATTGCCAAGGCACAGGAAAAGATTGAGTTAAACAACTATGGCATCCGTGAAAACCTCTTAAAGTATGATGAGGTTAACAACGATCAGAGAGATGTCATTTATACTGAGAGAGAAAAGGTATTGGAGGGGGACAATATGCGTCCTCTCATTGTACGCTTTATCACGGATACGGTGGATAATTATGTTGCCGAGTGTATCGGAGAGGGACAGACTCCCAAGGAATGGGATTTGTCCGGCTTGAATGACACACTGATGAGCATTATTCCTTTAAAGAAGTTAAGACTTACGGAAGAGGAATATGAGAACATGACCGGAGATGAGCTGAGCCAGAGATTGAAGGAAGAGGCCATTCGTCTTTATGAGCAGAAGGAGGCGGAGTTCCCGAATCCTGAGCAGATGAGAGAGGCGGAGCGAGTAATTCTTCTGAAGGTTATGGATCAGAAGTGGATGAGCCATATCGATGACATGGATATTTTAAGAGACGGTATCGGCTTGCAGGCATACGGACAGAAGGATCCGCTGGTAGAATACAAGATTGCCGGTTATGAGATGTTCCAGAATATGATGAGAAGCATTCAGGAAGAAACCATCCGTGTGCTGTACCAGATTAAGTTGGAGCAGAAGGTGGAAAGAGAGCAGGTGGCAAAGCCATTGGCAACCAATAGAGATGAATCTGCGGTAAGAAGTCCGAAGCAAAGAGAAGGCAGAAAGATTTATCCCAACGATCCATGCCCCTGCGGTTCCGGAAAGAAGTATAAGCAGTGCCACGGCGCGAACCTCTATCAGAAGAATTAATTGCCCTTCAGAGGAGCCGTTGCAGTAAGAATTAAGATCCAAAAGCAAGAATCAATAGAGTAAATAGTAAGAAGAGCATGAGAAAGGAGCCTCTGTGATCGAGTTTGATCAATTTAAATCAGAACTTTCCTCCAAGGAAGAGCCCTTGCAGCAGTTGGAAGCTGCCCTGGACTTGGATACCAAGAGAAAAAGAATCATAGAGTTGGACCGTATGATGGAGGAACCCGATTTTTGGGGGGATCCGGAGAAGGCCAACAAGCTTTCCACAGAGGCGAGACATTTGAAGGACGAGCTGGAAGGCTTTACCGCACTAAAAGGCAATTATGAGGATATTGAAGCCCTGATTCAGATGGGGAAAGAGGAAAATGATGATTCCGTAATTCCGGAGATTCGGGAATTACTGGACAGCTTTTCCGAAAGATTGGATCAGATGAATACCACCCTCCTTCTGTCCGGAGAATATGACAGCATGAATGTTATCCTTCGTTTAAATGCCGGAGCAGGCGGAACGGAAGCCAATGACTGGGCAGGCATTCTTTACAGAATGTACACCAGATGGGCGGAACGCCACGGTTTTACGGTGAAGATTTTAGACTATCTGGACGGGGATGAGGCCGGCATTAAGTCCGTAACTATGGAAGTGGTGGGAGAGTATGCCTACGGCTACCTTCGCTCCGAGTCCGGCATTCATCGTCTGGTGCGTATCTCCCCCTTTAATGCCCAGGGAAAGCGACAGACCTCCTTTGTATCCTGTGACGTTATGCCGGATATTGAGACGGATATCGATATTGAGATTCGGGAAGAGGACATTAAGATGGAGGTTTTCCGTGCCTCCGGTGCGGGTGGACAGCACATTAACAAGACCTCCTCTGCAGTTCGTCTGATTCATATTCCCACCGGCTTTGTGGCAGCCTGTCAGGAGGAACGTTCTCAGCTTCAGAACAAAAACAAGGCCATGCAGATGTTAAAGACCAAGCTTTATCTGAAGGAAAAGGAAGAGCAGGAAGCGAAGCTTGCGGGCATTCGAGGAGAAGTGAAGGATAACGGCTGGGGATCCCAGATTCGTTCTTATGTTTTACAGCCATATCGTATGGTAAAAGACCTGCGTACCGGGGAAGAAAGCGGCAATACGGATGCGGTTTTGGATGGAGACATCGATCGTTTCATTTCCGCTTATCTGAAGTGGATGCAGTTGGGCTGTCCGGATCGAAAGATTGCGGGAAATGACTAAAACAGGGAAAAGTTTCTTAGGAGAAGAAAGGGGCGAATGAGATGAAGATTGCTATCATGGGCTACGGAACCATCGGATCCGGCGTGAAAGAAGTGCTGGATATGAACAGAGCACAGATTGAGAAAAAGGGCGGAGAAGGTATTGAAATAAAGTACATTCTGGCCAGAAAAGAGCATATTCCCGGTGTGGAGGATGCCTTGGTCACTACAGATTTTTCCGTCATTGAAAATGATCCGGAAGTGGAGCTTGTGGTAGAATCCATCGGAGGAATTCATCCGGCTTACGAGTATATTAAAAGCTGTCTGGAAAAGGGTAAGCATGTGGTAAGCTCTAACAAGGCGGTGGTGGATGCCTGCGGTTCCAAGCTGATTCGAACTGCTAAGGAGCATAACTGTAACTTCTATTTCGAGGCTTCCGTAGGTGGCGGAATTCCGGTTATTCGTACCCTTTATCATAACTATGCCGGGGAAAATGTGACAGAAATCACCGGTATATTAAACGGTACCACTAACTTTATCTTAACCAAGATGAGGGAGGAAGGCTCCAGCTTTGAGGACACCTTGAAGGAAGCACAAAGACTGGGCTATGCGGAAAGAGATCCCTCTGCGGATATCGACGGCTTTGATACTTCCAGAAAGACTGCCATCCTCCTTTCCATGACCTCCGGCAATCGTTGCCGCCACGAGGACATTTACACGGAAGGAATCCGTAATGTCAGTGATATTGATATGGCTTACGCCAAGGCCTTAGGATACAGCATTAAGCTTTTGGGTTCCGTACAGACTGTGGAGGACAAGTATTTTGCTTATGTAGCCCCCATGATGGTGGAGGAGCAGGATCCTCTCTATCCGGTAAATGGAGTGTATAACGGGATTCGTATCGTAGGAAACTGTCTGGGAACCACCATGCTTTACGGCATGGGAGCCGGTAAGCTGCCTACTGCCAGTGCGGTAGTTTCCGATATTATTGCGGCAGTGCGTCATAAAAGTAATTTCCAGGGAATCGGCTGGTCCGATAAAATGATTGAAATAGAGCCCATGGGCGGAAATGCTTTCCGTTATTTTCTTCGCGTTGAAGGGACGGAAGAAGGAATTGAGAAGGAGTTAAAGAGCTACTTCGTAGAGGATGGAAAGGTAAAGGTTCATGTTCTTCCCGGACGAAAGGATGAATTTGCCATCATTTCCGATATTCTTTTCGAAGAAGATTTTCTGGCTCGTCTTTCCGCCTTCGAGGATGAAACCGGAAGGAGAGTATTCCACTACCTTCGTGTAAATTCCGGTTCAGAGGAATAAGAAGATATCGTCGGCTAGCCGCAGCAGAAACGAGAGCTTCTTTTTGGGAATATCGCTTGTATGGAGCTCGATGACATAGGTCTTGCCTACGCCATCGGGTAAGAATAAAAAGAAACGCTGGCGTCTAAGGCACCAGCGTTTTTTGTGAATAGGAGCAAGGAATGGAGTGGATTAGCAATAGTGAGGAAGAGAGCTATCAGTTGGCCTTTCGCCTGGGACAGAAGGCAAAAAAAGGCGAGATTTATTGCCTGGAGGGAGACCTTGGGGTAGGAAAGACCGTCTTTGCCAAGGGCTTTGCCAAGGGCTTGGGGGTTACGGAAAATGTAGATTCCCCTACCTTTACCATAGTGAAGGAATATCAGGGGAGAGAAAAGCTCTATCATTTCGACCTCTACCGTATCGTAGATCCGGAGGAACTTTGGGAAATCGGCTTTCAGGACATGCTTTCCGGGGAGGGCATTGCTTTAATGGAATGGGCCAGTCAGGTCAGGGAGGATATTCCTCCGGAAGCCAAATGGATTTATATTGAGAAGGATTTAAGTCAGGGATTTTCCTTTCGGAAAATTCGCATAGAAGACAGCGATAAAGAGAAGTAGAGTAAGAAAAACTATGAAAGTTTGTGGAAAAACTCTTTAACAGAGAATAGGAAATAGAGCAATCTATGAAATAGAGTAATCTGCGAAATAGCGTAATCTATGAAAGAAAAGGATAAAAAATGATAAGCTTAGCTTTAGATGCCTCCGGACGAGTTTCCGGGGTTTGTCTTGTAAAGGACGGAGAAATTTTAGGGGAGATGGATTTACAAATCGGGCTCACTCACTCTGAAACTTTACTGCCTCTTTGTATCAGTCTTTTGGAGCATTGCAAGGTTTCTTTAGAAGAGGTGGATCAGATTTTCCTGTGCAAGGGTCCGGGCTCCTTTACCGGTCTTAGAATCGGAGCGGCAACAGGAAAGGGACTGGCTTTAGCCGGAAATATTCCCCTCTATGGAATCAGCACTCTGGAAATGTTGCAGGAAAATCTGAGTTTTTTACAAAATCCCATCCATGTGCTTTTAGATGCCAGAAGAGGGCAGGTGTATACCGCATCTTACCGCTTGGGGCAGTGCATTTCTCCTGAAAGGGCGGTGAGTATTGAGGCGTTTCTTGCCTTTGCAAAAGAACAGGAAGGGCAGCAGATTTTCTTGGGGGACGGCATTTTTCCCTATAGAAAGCAGATTGAAGAGAGTCTGGGAAAGGAACGTTGCCTGTTCCCCAATCCCCAGAACGCCCTGCAAAGAGCCGCTTCCCTGGCTTTACTGGGAGAAAAGAAAAAGGCGGAAGGATTGGAAGCAGGATTTCATCTGGAGTATTTAAGGAAGCCTCAGGCGGAAAGAGAAAAGGAAGCAGGAGCTTTAAAGGATTTTCAGATTGTGCAGGAAGAGGCTTACAAGGATTTAGGGAAAACCAAGGATAAGCTGATTGCGAAGAACTACCCGATTCACGAATAAAATGGGCTGAGTGGAATGGAATCCACCAAAGAATCAAGTAAGTTGCTTGGAAAAAGCAATTACCACTCATTGCCTACAATCAAGGAGGAGAAATGTTTTTTCGATACATGGAAGTACGGGATGTGGAAGAGATTTGGGAGATGGATCAGGCTCTTTTTGGCAGTATGGCTTATTCTCGGCAGGATTTCCTCCGTGCTGTAGAGGGAAAATACGATAGAGCCATAGTTTTGGCGGAGGAAGAGGAAATCTTGGGCTATGCAATTCTGAGAGTCTTAGGCGTAGAAGGAGAGTTGGAGAGCATTGCCGTGAAGAAGAAGCATCAAGGTAAGGGCTTTGGGAAGCAACTGCTTCGGGAAATTCTCTCTATCGGAGATCGGGAAGCTATTCAGAAAATATTTTTAGAGGTAAGGGAAAGCAATTCCCCTGCCAGGGTAATCTATGAACGAGAGGGATTTCGGGCATTTTCCAAAAGAAAGGCGTATTACCGAGACCCGGAAGAGGATGCCATCCTCATGGAAAGGACGATACAATAAATTATGTTAGAATTATGTTTACTGGGAACCGGCGGAATGATGCCCCTACCCAAGCGCTGGCTCACCAGCTTAATGTTACGCTGTAACGGGTCCAGTCTCTTGATAGATTGTGGAGAGGGAACCCAGATTGCCATGCGGGAGAAGGGATGGAGCCCCTATAGCATTGATACCATCTGCTTTACCCACTACCATGCGGACCATATTTCCGGACTTCCCGGAATGCTTCTCAGCATGGGAAATGCGGAGCGAACCAAACCGGTGACCATGATCGGTCCCAAGGGACTGGCCAGGGTTGTGAATGGGCTGCGGAGCATTGCGCCGGAACTGCCCTTTGCCATCGAATATATAGAAATTCAGGAAGAAGAGCAGAGATTTTCCTGTGAAAGCTTTCAGCTGGAGGCCTTTAAGGTACAACACAGTATTCCATGCTTTGGGTATAAAATCACTATTCCCAGATCCGGAAAATTTTCCGTAGAGCGGGCAAGGGAGGCCGGAATTCCGGTTTCCTGCTGGAATCGTCTGCAACATGGAGAAGCGGTAGAGTATGAGGGCAGTCTTTTTACCCCGGATATGGTCATGGGAGAGGCAAGACGAGGGATTTCCGTGGTCTATTGTACCGATACCAGACCGATTCCCAGAATAGCCGAAAAGGCGAAGGATGTGGATTTGTTTATCTGTGAAGGAATGTACGGGGAGGAGGATAAACTCTCCAATGCCAAAAAGCATAAGCACATGACTATGGAAGAGGCAGCCATCTTAGGACGGGAAGCTCAGCCTAGAGAAATGTGGCTTACCCACTATTCTCCTTCGGAAGTTTATCCGGAGCAGTATAAGGATAAGTTCAGCCATATTTTTCCGGTGAAATTCGCCAGGGATGCTTGGAGTAAGGACATTTCCTTTGAAGAAGAGGAAGAAGGAAAATAAAGCTGAAAACGAAGTAAAGAACAGGATAGGGTAATTCAATACACAAGAAGATTATAACAATCTGTGTGATGAGATTCTGAATTTAGGAAATATAGAAAGAGTACAGTTTTATGGAAGATGTTTTGATTCTGGGAATCGAAAGCAGCTGTGATGAAACCGCAGCGGCAGTAGTAAAAAACGGAAAGGAAGTACTTTCCAATGTGATTTCCTCTCAGGTGGCTCTACATGCGGAGTTTGGCGGAGTGGTGCCTGAGATTGCTTCCCGTAATCATTTGGAAAAGATTGATGAGGTGATTCGTCTGGCAATGGAAGAGGCGGGAAAAAGTTTTTCCGATCTTACGGCGGTGGCGGTAACCTACGGCCCCGGCTTGGTAGGTTCCCTTTTGGTGGGAGTTTCCGAAGCCAAGGCTCTGGCCTATGCCATTCAGAAACCCTTGATTCCGGTACATCACATTGAAGGACATATTGCGGCAAATTATCTTGCTCATCAAGATTGTATTCCTCCCTATGTTTGCCTGGTGGCCAGCGGTGGACACAGTCATTTACTGTATGTGGAAGACTACGGAAAAATCAAAATCTATGGAAGAACCAGAGATGATGCGGCGGGGGAAGCCTTCGACAAGATTGCCAGAGCCGTGGGACTGGGATATCCCGGAGGCCCAAAGCTGGAGCAGAGTGCGAAAGAGGGAGACCCCTTTGCCTATCATTTTCCTAAAGCAAAACTGGATACCCCCTATGACTTTAGCTTCTCCGGCGTAAAATCTGCGGTTTTAAATGAGCTAAACCATAAGAAAATGTTGGGAGAAGAAATAAGTGTTGCAGACCTTTGTGCCTCTTTTCAGGAGGGAGTCTGTGAGGACTTGGCAGAAAAATGCCTACAGCTTGCTCTGGATTTAGGGGTATCCAAAATGGCTGTGGCGGGAGGCGTCTCCGCAAACGGCTGTCTTAGAAGGAAGATGGAGGAGAAGGCGAAGGCTCACGGTTTAAGCTTTTACTGCCCAAGCCCTGTGCTATGCACGGACAATGCGGCAATGATTGCAGCAGCAGCCTACTATGATTATCAGGCAGGAAAACGAGGGGAGGCTTCTTTGAATGCCTATCCATCCCTGGATTTAACGGAAGGCTAGGGAGGGAAGAATGCCAAATCAAAGAGAAATTACCGTCATCCTTCTGATGGCCGGAAAAGGAAGCCGCATGGGATGCAAGGAAAAAAAGCAATTTCTGCCTTTTCAGGGAAAGCCTTTATATTATTCCGCCCTGCAAAAGTTTTGCAGCTGGAACAGGTGCAAAGAAATCCTTTTGATTCTTTCCAAGGAAGATAAAGAAAGGGTGGAAGGAGAACTTAAGCAATGGAGGGAAGAGCTGGGGCTTCGGTTCTTAGAAGGAGAATCGGCACAGTGTAAAGAGGAGCTCACTTCTTCATTTTCTCCGCTTCCACAGGAAGGCATAGCAGTTTCCTTGATTGAGGGGGGAGCAGAGCGCTACTGGTCTGTTTACTCCGCCTTGGAGTTTTTGAAAAATAGGGAAGCGAATAGAGAAAAGCATAGAAAAGAGCAGGAGATAGAGCATGGAGAAAGCAAAATTCTTCAAACCGAGCTCTCTCTTTTTATCCATGACGGGGCACGGCCCTGGTTTAGTTTAGACCTATGCGAAAGAATCTATGAAGCTCGAAAGTCCTATGGGGCGGTAATTCCGGGACTTCCGGTGACAGATACCATTAAGCGAGTGGAGAAGGGTATTGTGCAGGAAAGCGTGGATAGAAGCAGTCTTTATAGGATTCAGACTCCTCAAGCCTTTTCCTTTCCCCTACTTTGGAAAGCCTATAAGACTTTCATAGAGAAGAAAGAGGAGGGGCTATCCATTACGGATGATGCCATGATGGTGGAGGCATTTAGCAAGGAACAGCCCTACTTGGTTTTAGGGGAAGAGAAGAACCAAAAAATTACGGTGCCTGAAGATTTGATTTACCTAAAATTTTTAGAAGAGCATCATAAATAATAACATGAAATCGTTTTAAATCAGACAATAGCGTAAGAAAGGATAAAGCCAGATGATTCAAGACCTGGGACAACATCATTTTCAAAATCAATATCACCCTGAAAAAAAGCCCGGGAAAGAGGATTATTTCCTTTCCTTTTCGGGAAAATCGGTTTTGGTTAAAAGAGGGTCGGGAAAAAAGGTGGATTCTTCAGATGCTATCATGAGTGGAGACGGTTTAAGCCTAAGATGTCCGGAGGGAGAGGGCTTTTCCTTTTATAAAATCAAAGAGTATTTGTACTCCTTTCCCAAGGAAAAAGAGGAAGTACAGGAAAATGCCTTATCCCGAAAGGGAGAGCAGGCCATGGGAAATGACTGGAGAAAATCCTTTACTTACCTTTTTTCTTTGGACGGACAAGATTATTATCTGCTGAAAGAACTCGTGGAATTCGGAGAATATCTTTCCTTGGAAGAGCTGCGTCGGGAGTTTAAGGGACCAAAGTCACTGCTGTTTTTAGCCAATACAGGGATGCATCTCTTTCATTTTTACCAAAAGCACCGTTATTGTGGCGTCTGCGGCACAAAGATGGAGAAGGATCAAAGAGAACGGGCAATGCGTTGTCCCAACTGTCAGGAGGTCTTCTATCCGAAGATTATGCCGGCGGTTATTGTGGGAATCATTCATAAGGATAAAATCCTTTGCACAAGATATGCTAACAGATTAAGCTATCTGCCCGCCCTTGTGGCAGGCTTTATCGAGATTGGCGAGACTGCGGAGGAAGCGGCGATTCGGGAAGCCATGGAAGAAACCGGAGTTCCCATTAAGGAAGTAAAGTATTATAAATCCCAACCCTGGGGAATGGCGGATGATTTGCTCCTGGGATATTATGCAAAAGTGGATGAGGAAAAGGCTTCTTTTACGACAACGGGAGAGGTTCAGATTATTCGAGATGAGGAAGAGCTTTCCGAAGCGGTCTGGCTAAGCCGAGATGAGGTGGAGTTACAGGGAAATGATTTTAGCCTAACCAATGAGATGATGCGGACTTTTAAAGAAGGAAAACTAAATATATAAATCCTAAAAGGGGAATTCAAAAAAAACAGAACAGTAAAATGGATTTGTAAAAAATAGAACAGTAAAATGGATTTATAAAAAAAGAGAAATAAAACGGGTTTATAGAACAGAAGTAGATTTTACACGGAAGGAGAAACGGGTGAAAAAGGTATTGCTAATTGCCACAGGAGGAACGATTGCGTCCAAGCAAACGGAGGATGGTCTGAGTCCTTCCCTTAGTGCAGAGGAAATCATTGCCTTTGTGCCGGAGCTACAGAAGATTGCCGAGCTTTCCATTGTTCAGCTTTGCAATGTAGATTCCACCAATATGCAGCCCAAGATCTGGCGGGAGATGGGGGCTTGTATTCAAAAAAACTATGACCGTTATGACGGTTTTGTGGTTTTACACGGCACGGATACCATGGCCTACACCTCTGCGGCGCTAAGCTATATGGTACAGTATTCCAGAAAGCCTATTGTCATCACCGGCTCCCAAAAGCCTATCAATCAGGACAGTACCGATGCCAAGATGAATCTTCTGGACAGCGTGCGCTACGCCTGTGACCCTTATTCGGAAAATGTGGTTCTTCTCTTTAACGGCAACGTGATTTCCGGTACCAGAGCAAAGAAGATGATGGCTCGTTCCTTCCATGCCTTTCAAAGTGTGAATTTTCCTACCTTGGCCAGAATGCAGGACGGCAGAATCATCCGATATATCCCCTACCTGCCCCTGAGAGAGGCAGTGGAATTCCATTTGGATTTGGATGATTCCATCTGTGTTCTAAAGCTGATTCCCGGTACCAGACCGGAGATGCTTTCCTACCTCTTTGAAAATTATGATTGTATCGTCATGGAAAGCTTCGGGGTAGGCGGTATTCCGGAAAGTATGCAGGAAGTCTTTTATAAGGAAATGGAGAAGTGGCAGAAAAAAGGAAAAATCATCGTTATGGCCACTCAGGTGGTAAACGAAGGCTCCAACATGGAGATTTACCAAGTGGGACAGAAGATAAAAAAAGACTTCCAGCTTTTAGAAGCCTATGACATGACCTTGGAAGCCACCATTACCAAATTAATGTACCTGATGGCCAAGTACAAAGGGGACTATCCCGGCCTAAAGAAGGAGTTCTACACCACCATAAACAATGATATTCTTTGTGCTGTGCAATAGCAGGAATTGCTTTTCCATGCCCTTTTTTCGCTACGCAAAAAATAAATAGGATGCGAAGCAAAAGATTCTGTAGCCCTTGCTTTCATGCAAAATAGCTTCGGTGCAGGGGCAATCTGAGCCTGTGGGCACTTGCGAAAAACGACCGAAAGGAAGTTTTTCGCTTAGTACCCTACCCGTTGGGCGAACTTAGCGAGAGCGTGCCCCCAAGCGAAGCTGTTTTGTCGGAAAGCAACGTGAAATCCTTACTTCACATCCTATTTTCTTTACTGTAAGGGGAGGGCAAGGACAAAGCAATTCCTGCCATTCTTCCCGTAGCCATAGATTTTTCCCTTGTGGTTGGCGGCGATTTCCTTGGCGATGGATAGCCCCAAACCGAAGCTTTCGCTTTGGCTTCTGGCCTCATCCAGTCGGGTAAAGCGGGAAAAAATCTTTTCGAATTCTTCCTTGCTCAAGCTTCTTCCCGCGGAGTCCACGGAAAGGATGGCCATATTTTTTTCTTTGTAAAGCTTTACAAAGAGGGTAGAGGGTTTATCCGCATATTTTCGTCCGTTATCCAAAAAGATTCGTAAAACCTCTTCCACCTGGCTTTCTATAGCATGCTTTAAGACAATATTCTGTTCTAGGTCAACTTCTAATTCCATTCCTTCTTCAAAAAACAGAGCTTCCATTTGTAGGCAGATTTCAGCCACTTTTCGGGAATAATCCATTTCTCCGTAGGTGAATATCTGTTGCTCTAAACGGGAAAGCTGTAAAAGCTTTTCCACCAATCCCTGCATTTTCTTACTCATTACAGCGATGTTCTGAACAAAATCACCGGTTTCCGGAGCTAAATTCTGGTCTTCCAGAAGGGACAGATTAGCGGCGATAACAGCCAATGGCGTTTTTAATTCATGACCGGCATCGGAAATAAACTGTTTTTGCTTTTCCATGGCTTGAATACTGGGACGGATGGCCCAGGTGGAAAAGAAATAATCCAGAGGGAGGAAAAGCAGAATCAGTACCAGAGCGAGAAGAGCAGTGGAGAGAGCCTGCTTGTTCAGCATGTTTAGTTCTCTCTGATAATCTCCTAAAATTAAGGTTTTTTGTCCTTCTTCTTTAAGAAGATAACGAAGCTTATAACGATAGACTGTACCGGAGCTTTTTCCTTTGCTCAAAATCTTCTTCACGATAGTATTTAAGACTTTGGAGCTATCATCGGTGTAGATATCTTCGTTGTTAGCATTCGTTTTTGAAGAACTCGTTTCTGTAGTTGTTTCCGAAGGAATATCCTTTTGTTTAGTCTTTCTGTCTTTCGGAGAAAAATCCGAATCCTGCCCTTCCGGACCCTTCTCGGAGGGAGGAGAATCAAAGGAAGAATAGTCCCAGGCCGGGGAACTTTGCTGGCTTGTGATTTCGTTATTCTCACCAATTTCCAAAATTACATAGGAAAAATAGCGACTGGGCAGAGCTTCATGTCCGTTTCGAAAGCCGGGGAACATCAGTTGCTCCAGCTCCATATCCATTTGCTCCTCCTGGGCCTTTTTACTATAGTTAAAGTTGGTGAAGGATAATATCAGTAGCATCACCGTAAAGAGCAAAAAGAGGAGTGCCATAATACGAATTTTCTGTTTTTTCATTACTTTCCTTTCTTACCTTACTTATTCGCTTTTTTTAAGAAAAGTTCTAAGCTTTTTTACTCCTCTTTGCCCTCTTCCTGCTCTGCCAGAAAATATCCCAGACCTCTACGACTTTGGATGCTAACCCTGCTTTCCAAAAGTCTGAGCTTTTTTCGGAGAAATCCGATATAAACCTCCACATGATTTTCCACCGCATCACTGTCATAGCCCCAAACCTTTTGGAGAATCTGCTCCTTACTTAGAATTTGATTTTTCCCTTGTAAAAGCATACGCATCAGTTCAAATTCCTTTTTGGACAGCTTCAGACTATGTGCTCCGGAAGAAAGATCCTTACTATCCAAATCCAGACTTAAATCTCCGAAGCTTAAGCTGTTCACTTCCTGTCCCTGTCTTCGCAATAAGGCGGAGATGCAGGCCAGTAGTTCTCTTTTGTCAAAGGGTTTGGTGAGATAGTAGTCAGCACCTCCCTCCAAGCCTTCGATACGATCCTCCAGCTGACTTTTGGCGGTAAGCATCAGGATAGGCAGACCGTTTTTTTCTTTACGCAGCTGTTTTGCCACCTGATAACCGTTCAGCTTGGGCATCATCACATCTAAAATCATTAAATCATAAATAGCGGTTTTGGCATACTCCAAAGCCTCTTCCCCGTCATAAGCAGTATCCACTTCATACTCCGCCCGCTCCAAAATCATTTTAATGCTCTTGGATAGAATTTTCTCGTCTTCTACTAATAAAATTCGCATAGGAGTCTCCTTTTTTCCGTTTTTCCTAGTATAATACAGGAAATATTGAAAAAAGCCAAAATATTTATCCTTTTAAAGCTTTACAAGCGATGAAAAAAATCTTAAAATAGGCAGGAACAAATGGTATTTTTGATAAAGGACGATTATGGAAGCGAAAAAGAAAAGTAGAATTTATGTAGAGATGCTGGGTGGCTTTTCTCTTTACATCGGAGATAAGCAGTTGGACTTAGGAAATAACAATAAAGCCAATTTCCTAAAGCTCACCGAAATTGTCCTCTTAAGAGGGCTGGGGGGCATTTCCAAAAGAGATTTGATTGATGGAATTTTCGGTCACAAATCCCTTTTGGATGAAAACAACAGCTTGAATAACCTGCTCCACCAGGCGAGAACCCAGTTGAAGAAGGCGGGGATGCCCGGAAAGAAGATTATTGACGGAAAAAGAGGAATCTATGCACCGGAGTATCTTCCTGAGTATGATTACGTCATGGACGTGCAGGAATTCGAAGACATTTGCTTAAAGGCGAAGAACAGTAAGGAAGAGAGTAAGAAGTTGTCTTACTATCAGAAGGCTTTTAAGATATACAAGGGTGAATTATTGCCGGAGTTTGCTACAGATTACTGGGTAATCTTGGAAAGCGTTCGCCTAAAGCGCCTTTATGATGAAGTGATTGAATTCTTGGGAGCTTATTACCGTGAGCATCAAGAATACGAAGAGCTTTTCTTGATGTACGATCAGGCCAATAAAATCTATCCGGACAACGGATGGCAGATCGAGATGATTGATGCTTTGATTCTGAAGAAGGATTATAAGACGGCCTACGATTTGTACATGAAGTGCGCTCACTACTATCAGGATGAGTTGGAAGTACCCATTCCCGATGCTTTACGGGCTTGCTATGAAAGACTTTCCGACAATGTCCGGGTGGTAACCGATGATATCCGTCAGATTCAGGCCAACATTGTTCGTAAGGACGAAAAGCTGAAGAGCGAGATGGGAACCAGAAAGATTGGCGCTTACCTTTGCCCCTTCACCAGCTTTATTGACGTTTATCATGTGCTTAGACGAAATCTGGAAAGAAGAGGCTCTTCCATCTTTATGATGCTTTGCACCTTGGTGGATTATGAAGGAAAGCCCATCCAGAATCAGGATAAGCTGAATACCCGTGCCGAGATTTTACAGCAGTCTCTATCCGAAGGCTTAAGAAAGGGAGACGTTTACACCAAGTATTCTTCCTCCCAGTATCTGATTCTTTTGATTGGAACCAAGAGAGAAGACTGTGCCATCATTTACCAGAGAATCTCCAGAAGATTAAAGGAGCTGGCAGGCTCTCGTGCGGAGTTCCGTTATCGTATTGTGTCTCTTGCAGAGATTCCCGGAATCTTGGAGAGAAGCGGCGCAGTGGATGAGATTTAGAAGAAGTGCTTGACAGGAAAATGAAGCTTTGCTATGATATTCCTTGCGTTTCGCAAGCGTGCGTAGCTCAGCTGGATAGAGCGTCTGGCTACGGACCAGAAGGTCGTGGGTTCGAATCCTGTCGCACGCAGAAAAAGACGATGAAGAAATTCATCGTCTTTTTTAGTTCCTAATGCTCAGCTAATGCAGGATATATCGTTTTAAATCAGCACTATAAGATTTGTTTGGATTCTCTCTTTTCTTAGTTCTTACTTGGACAATGCTCCAGCTTTCCTTTGGAATTGCATTGCAGTAAATCCTCCAGGCTATAGCGATTCACTACGGCATAGATGGCTTCGTCTATTTCCTTATATAAGGGGAAGGTGGGACAGCTGGCAGACCTTTCACAATTACTTCCCTCTTTCACACAATCCACAGGGGAGAGGGTTCCCTCTGCGGCATCTAAAATATCTCCCACGGAAATATCCTTTGCTTCCTTTAAAAGAAGGTATCCTCCCTTGGCTCCCCGGACACTCTTTAAAAAGCCTCCCTTAACCATCAGGGCTATAATCTGCTCTAAATATTTCACGGAAATTCCCTGTCGTTCCGCTACTTCTTTAATAGAAACGGGATTTCCTTTCTTTTCCTGTTCAGCTATATCAATCAGGGTACTTAAGGCATAACGGCCTTTGGTTGAAATCATCATATTCTTTTCCTCCATAGCTTTTTTATATCCTAGCATAGCACTGGGAGTTTTGACAAGTTTATTAAAAAAAGCAATGTTCAAGAGAATGGTTTTTTAGTAAAATGGCATTACTGATTTCACAAAAAGGAGAGCCTATGTCTAAAATTGCTTTTGCCATAAACGAAGAAGGAAAGAGAATTTCTATTCTTTCCGATAAAATTAACCGTCACGGATTTATAGCCGGAGCAACGGGAACAGGTAAGACGGTAAGCTTAAAAGTTTTAGCGGAAAAGTTTTCTTCCCTGGGAATTCCGGTGTTTCTATCCGATGTAAAGGGAGACTTATCCGGTCTATTAAAGCCGGGAGAAGCTTCCGAAGGGATTGAAAAGAGAAGAGAAGAATGCAAGCTTACAGAGGAGGAATTCCGTTATCAGGGCTTCCCTGTGGAGCTTTTTGCTCTTTCAAAGGAGGAAGGGATTCCCTTGCGTTGCACGATTTCGGAGATGGGACCATTGCTCTTAAGCCGAGTGCTGAATTGTACGGATGTGCAGAGTGATATTTTGCGCGTTGTTTTTCGGATTGCGGATGAGGAAGGGCTTTTGCTGATTGACACCAAGGATCTTCGCTCCGTATTGCAGTATGTGGCGGAAAACAGCAAGGAGTACAGTGCTTCCTTTGGAAATCTGCCTACCCAGAGTTTGAATGCCTTAATTCGTTCCGTAGTAGCCTTGGAAGAGGCGGGAGGAAAGGAATTCTTCGGAGAGCCTGCTTTGGATGTAAAGGATTTCTTCCGGCAAAATGAGAAGGGACAGGGGATTATCCATATTTTCAATGCCAAGAGAATTATGGGAGAGCCGAAGCTGTATTCCACCTTCCTGCTTTACCTTTTATCGGAGCTTTATGAACTGCTTCCGGAGGTTGGAGATTTGGAGAAGCCCCGCTTTGTCTTTTTCTTTGATGAAGCGCACCTCCTTTTCGATGATGCGCCCAAGGCCTTACTGGAAAAATTAAACCAAATCACCCGTTTGATTCGAAGCAAGGGCGTAGGCATTTATTATATTACCCAAAGTCCCTCGGATATTCCGGATGCCATTTTGGCTCAGTGCGGAAATAAGATTCAGCATGGCTTAAGAGCCTATACACCGGCAGAACGCAAGAAGATTCGTGCGGCAGCAGACAGTTTCCGGGAAAATCCTGCATTTTCCTCCGAGGAGGTATTGGAGAACCTGGGAACGGGAGAGGCCTTGATTTCCTGTTTGCAGGAGGACGGGAGTCCCGCTATTGTAGAAAAGGCAAAGATTTTCCCGCCCCAGTCTTATCTGGGAGAGGCAAGTCCGGAGGATCAGGATAGAGCCATCAAGGCTTCAAGCCTCTATATTCGCTACGGAGAGGCAGTGGACCGGGATTCCGCCTATGAATTCTTGCATAGAAAGGGAAAGGAAGAGCAGGAGCGTTTCCAGAAGGAATTAGAGGAAAAGGAAGCAGAGAAAAATCGCCTTCTTCAGGAAAAGGCGGAGGAGAAGGAAAGAGCTAAGCAGGAAAAGGAAGAGGAGAAAGCACAAAGACTTAAGGAAAAAGAAGAAGAAAAGGAACGCCTTCGTCAGGAACGAGAATTGGAAAAGGAAAAGAGTAAGCAAAAGACCGTAATGAAATCGGTGGGACGCTCCGTTTCCGGCTCCATCGGCCGGGAAATCGGTTCCGGTATCGGAAAATCCGTCTTTGGAAAAGGTTTGGGAAGACGCCTGGGAGGAAATATCGGGGCCGCCTTTGGCAGAGGCATTCTGGAAACCCTCTTTGGAAAGTAAGAGGTGATGTAAAAATAAAAAAATATACAGTATAGGTCTGAATGAGGGTAATCTGAGCCCGTGGGTACTTGCAAAAAACAAATGAAATGCATTTTTTGCTTAGTACCCCTACGAGGCGAGGTTAGCGAGAGCGTGCCCGAATTTAGACTTATACTGTATAACAATTGTTTTTACATCGCTCCTGCATCCATAGGAACAAAGAGGCTCACACAGGCTAGCGCCACCATCAGGACGATATCTACCCATAAGATGGGAGAGGAAAAGAATTGCTTTAAGGAAAGGGAGTGTTCCTTTTCGTATTGTCTGTCTTCTGCCAGGCTTTTTCTATTTTTTACAACATAGTAGATGCCATATCCCAAACCGGCAAGAAGGAATAGACTGTAGATGCCCTGAATCAGAGTTGAACCCTGAGACAGGTTGTTTACCACAATGGCCAAAAGGTTATTACTGAAATGCAGCAGGATGGAATAGGGAAGGCCGTAACGATCTCTGATAAAGAAGAGAATAATGCCCATACTGAAGGCCGGTGCAAATTGCAGGAAATTGCTGTGCATTAAAGCAAAGAAAAATGCGGTGCAGAAGGCTGCAAAATATTTTCCGTAGGAACGGAAGCGGTGATAAAAGACTCCGCGAAAAACCAGTTCTTCCATTAGAGGAGCCACCAAAATCGTATAAAACAGCATAGGGGCATTCGTCAGGCTTCCCCCTCTTGCCGCTTCTTCGGAAAAAGACAGGTTTAAGCCAAGCTTGGTAAAGAGGGTTATAATCGGATAATTGATGATTCCTCCTATCCACTGGGCGGCTTGGAAAAGCATGAAATAGTGCAGGAAAGACAGAACGCTAAATCTTGCATTTTCAGGATCTGGCTCTGTGCTTATTTCTTTAGTTGATTCTGCGCTTGTTTCTTTCGGAAAGATATTATTCAAAAGACAATAGCTGATGACCACGGAAATGACCATGCAGATGTATTGATCTGATAGTAAAGGAATCTTAGTTAAAGGCAGAAGCAGCACCAAAAGTACAGCTAAAATCTGCACGGACAATACATATAACAAAAGGGCTAAGGCGCTCTTATTTAAATCTCTTTTGATTTCTAATAGACTCATCGTTTCTCCATTTCTGTTTGTATAGTTTAAATTCTTCTAATTTCTTCCGAATAGCGATACAATAAAATCTCTCGAAAGTAGTTGGAAAATAATTGCAAAATAGACAATCTACTTTTCCTACTATACAAGAAAAATAATGCTTCCGCAAATTAATTTAAGGATTTGGAATAGGAGAGAGTGTAGGCTTTAGACGGGGGGCAGTCGGGAAAGCAATAGAAGCAGAGCGGTACACCCGGAGATACAGCATAAAGTTTCATAATGAGATGCATCGACAAAATAAGATTGAATAAAGAAGGAAAAAAATGAAAAAGTGGTTTGTATACGGGAAAAAAGCAGATTTTCAGGAGCTGGGAGAGAAATTATCTCTGGATCCGGTCCTGGTTCGCATTCTTCGGAATCGAGATTTAACAACAGAAGAAGAAATGCGAAATTTTCTGGAGGGAGAAGAGATTCCCTCTCCTCTTTTCTTGCCGGACAGCATCCGTTTTTTAAATCGCCTGGAGCGAGCCATGAAAGAGGGAGAAAAAGTTCGGGTTGTAGGGGACTATGATGTGGACGGCGTTTGTGCTTCTACCATATTGGCTAAGGCCCTTTCCCTTTTTTTCTCCAAAGAGCAGCTTTCCGTGGTGATTCCCCATAGAATTTTAGATGGCTACGGAATTAACGAGCAGATTATCGAGGAAGCAAAGGCAGAGGAGATTACCCTTCTGATTACCTGTGACAACGGTATTTCCGCATTTTCCGCCATGGAGAAAGCAAAAGCCTACGGTATGGATGTATTGCTTACGGATCATCATGATTTACGAAGAGATGAGGACGGAAAGAAAAGGATTCCGGAAGCTTTTGCCGTGGTGAATCCCAAAAGAGAGGGCAGTAAGTATCCTAATGAAGAAATCTGCGGAGCCATGGTTTGCTATCTTCTTATGAAAATGCTTTTGGAAAAACGGCAAAAGGGCTTAGATCTTTTAGAAGAATTGGCCTGCTTTGCCGGCATTGCCACGGTTTGTGATGTAATGCCTCTACAAAAAGAAAATCGTGTTATCGTAAAGTATTGCCTGGCCCATTTGCAAAAGACTCAAAATATCGGAATGCAGGCCCTTCTAAAGCAGTGCCATATTTTGCCGGAGCAGGAAATTTCCTCCTATAGTCTCGGTTTTCAAATCGGCCCCTGCATCAATGCGGGAGGTCGCTTGGAAAGTGCGATGCTGGCGCTTTCTCTTTTCCTGGAGGAGGATGAAGGGAAGGCAGAGGAAAAGGCGGCTCACCTACTGGTTTTAAATGAAGAACGAAAGGAAATGACGAAAAAAGGGGTGGATGAAGCGAAGGCGCTGGCGGAACAGGAAGGAGATGTGCCGCTGCTGTTTTTGGTGCTTCCCGATTTACATGAAAGTCTTGCCGGAATTGTGGCGGGGCGAATCCGAGAAGCCTATTATCGTCCCTGCTTCATCCTCACCAATGGGGAAGACGGAAGTTGTAAAGCCTCCGGACGTTCCATTCCCGGCTATCCTATGGCGGAACGCCTGGAGGAACAAAAGGAACTGCTGCTACGCTTCGGAGGTCATCCCATGGCTGCTGGATTTTCCGTTGCAAGGGAAAATGTTTCTATGCTAAAGAAGGCTCTCCTGCAAAATGCAAAGCTTCAGGCAGAGGATTTGGAGGAGAAGGTCTGGATTGATGTGGTCCTACCTTTCTCCTATCTAAAAGAGGACTTTGTTCGTTCTTTGTCCCGCTTGGAACCCTTCGGAAGAGGCAATGAAAAGCCTGCCTTTGCTCAAAGGAATGTTTTGCTAAAGGATTATAAAATTGTGGGAAAAAACAAAAATGCCATCAAATTATATTTGGAAGATGAACAAGGTATACGAGTGGAGGGAGTACTCTTTGAGGACGGAGAAAAATTTTTGAACAAAAAATCTAGTCGAAATAGATTTAATCTGTTATACTATCCAAAGATTCAGGTGTACAACAACATAAAGCAACTTCAAGTGGTGGTTTCTGAGTATTTTTGGAAAGAAGATTAAGGAATATTCAGATGAAAAGGAGGCGTGAATGATCAAAGAAATCATGAATTTTATTCAAGAACATGACCCTGAGGTGGGGAAGGGAATCTGGGAAGAGTATGAAAGACAGCAAAACAACATCGAGTTGATTGCTTCTGAGAATATTGTTTCCACTACCGCAATGTTGGCTATGGGAACCGTATTAACCAACAAGTATGCGGAGGGATATCCCGGAAAGCGTTATTACGGAGGCTGTGAAGCCGTAGACGTAGTAGAAGCTATTGCTATCGAAAGAGCTAAAGAATTATTCCATTGTGAATATGCAAACGTTCAACCCCACTCCGGTGCACAGGCCAATATGGCAGTTACCATGGCAATCTGTAAGCCCGGAGACAAGATTATGGGTATGAGTTTGGATGCCGGCGGTCATTTAACCCATGGTTCACCCGTAAACTTCTCGGGACTTTACTATAATATCATTCCTTATGGAATTACCAAAGAAGGCTATATTGACTATGATGCGGTAATGGAGATTGCTTTAAAAGAAAAGCCGAAGATGATTATTGCCGGTGCCTCCGCATATCCAAGAGTCATTGACTTTAAGCGTTTCCGTGAGATTGCCGATGCTTGCGGCGCAATCCTTTTTGTAGATATGGCACATATTGCAGGTCTCGTTGCAGCAGGCGTGCATCCAAGCCCGATTCCTTATGCTCATGTTACTACCACAACCACCCATAAGACTTTAAGAGGACCTCGTGGCGGTTTGATTTTATCCAGTAAAGAAGTAGCAGAGAAGTACAACTTCAATAAGTTCGTATTCCCCGGTGTGCAGGGCGGACCTTTAGAGCACGTAATTGCGTCTAAGGCAGTTTGCTTTGGGGAAGCTTTAAAGCCGGAGTATAAAGAATATCAGCAGCAGGTAGCGAAGAATGCGAAGGCATTGGCTGCAGCTATGCTGGACAAGGGATTCCAGCTGGTATCCGGCGGAACGGAGAACCACTTGATGCTGGTGGATTTAACCAACTTCCAGGATGTTACCGGAAAGTTCCTGCAGAATGCTTGTGATGAAGTGCACATCACACTAAATAAGAATGCAATTCCCAATGATCCCCGTTCTCCGTTCTTAACCTCTGGTGTAAGAATCGGAACTCCCGCAGTTACTGTCCGCGGTTTTAAAGAAGAGGATATGAAGGAGATTGCAGAATGCCTTTACAAGGTAGCTACAGACTTTGAAAGCAGTAAGGAAGAAGTAGCAAGAAGAGTGAAAGCATTAACCGATGCACATCCTATTTATGAAGGAAAGTAATACAGCTTTACTTTAAAAACATAAAGAAAGCAATTCATAAGAAGAGCCGTTATGCAGCGGCTCTTCTTCTTTTATATGATTATCAAAAGGACTTTAAAAAACAAAACTTTTAGTGGATTTCTACGCTCTACAGGTCTGATATAGGGGTAATCTGAGCATGTAGCAAGCCTTCGAAAAGAAGAACTGTAGAAATCCAAAGCCAAAGCGACGGAAGCTGTATAGTTATGAAAGAGGGCAATCTGAGCCCGTCGGTACTTGCGAAAAACACAGGTACTGTGTTTTTCGCTTAGTATCCGCTACGTGGCGAGGTTAGCGGGAGCGTGCCCGATTTCATATCCATACAGCTTCGAAGCGTAGCTTTTTATCATTCTACAGTTCTGCACTATGAAGGCGAACTTAGCGAAAGCGTGCCCCTTATCAGACCTGTATTGCGTAGAAATTTAATTTTGTTTTTTTAAGTCCCTTTTCATATACTTGCATTTTTTTAAGGTAAAGCATATGATAGGCTGGAAATTTTCAATGGAACGAAAACAAGAGCCTTTGGGCTTTTATAAAACAAGGAGGGAAAATGGCAGCGGTTTCTGTGATATTTCCGGTATTCTTCCTGCTATTTTTGGGAGGTCACGCCAGAAGAAGAGCTTGGATTAGCCACGAACAAAATGAGGGAGCAAAGCGAATTGCGCTGGATATCTTGTTTCCTTTCCTGATTTATCAGGTTATGGTGGAAACAAATCTGGAAAAGGGCGTATTTTTAGAAATCATTTTCTTGATTTTTATCTGGATGCTGGTTTACTTTCTGGGAGGACAGCTTTCCAAGCTTTTACCGGGAGACTTTCAAGAGATTGCCCCCTTCCTGTGCTTAACCTGCGAAGGCGGGGCAGTGGCACTGCCTTTGTATATCAGCGTGGTGGGGAAGAGCTATACGGCCAATTTAATTCCCTTTGATATCGCGGGAATCCTGATTAACTTTATCTTTGTGCCCCTGATTTTAATGAATAAAAGTATAGGAGAACGGAAGCTTTTGCCCTTTGCCAGGAAAATATTTACCAGCTCCTTTATCCTTGCGGTGCTTTTCGGAGTATGCATGAATGCCAGCGGTTTGCATCAAGTCCTTATGCAAAATACAGGTCTAAAGGCTGTTTTTGACAATACCATGGAAGCGTTGACCGTCCCCATCGGCTCTCTGATTTTGTTTAGCCTTGGCTATAGCATGAAGCTGCACAAAGGATTTTTAGCTTCTTTATTTACTTTGGCAGGAATCCGTCTTTTGTTCTGCGGAAGCATCATTCTGCTGTTTTTCCTGCTTTTTAAGGAGCAAATGCAAAATCGAATTTTTTCCTTCGGTGTCATTCTGTACTTTCTTTGTCCTACAGGATTTCCTGTACCTTTACAAATTAAAGGACTTTTACAAAAGGAGGAGCAGGAGGAATTCGTTTCCGCCTTTATTTCCTTATTTTTACTGATTGCGCTTGCCGCATATGCCCTTTTGGTTTTATTCTATCCGGTAGTTTAAAGCTTGGAGGACACTGCTTAAGAGAAAGAATAGAGAGTTCTAAAAGCCAAATAAGATATCCTTGAAGAGTGGAAAAGCTTTCTAATGCAAGCCGGGTAAATGTATACCGTTATACTTAGTGATTTTGAAAGGAGATTTTTATGGAAATGAACAATAGCCCATGGCCGGGAAGACCGGGAGTTATTCCGGTGACCAGTGGAAATGCAGAGGATGCCAACCGATACAACAGAGCCTATTTGGATCGGATTCATGTGGAAATGCGGGTGATAGACAGTACAGAGGTCACCCTGGAGAAGGAGATTTTTGGAAAGAAATATGCCTCTCCCATTATGATGCCGGCATTTTCCCACTTGAACAAGGTACTGGAAAATGGAAGAACCCCTATGGAGGAGTATGCCTCAGCGGCGAAGGAATTAAATGCCCTTAACTGGGTAGGTATGGAAGACAATGAAGATTATGGAAAGATTGTTGCCCAAAATCCCGATACAGTGCGGATTATCAAGCCATTTGCGGATCATGGAAGAATACGGGAAGAGATAGACTATGCTGTAGAACATGGCTCCGTAGCGGTGGGAATCGACATTGACCATGTGCCGGGAACAGACGGTTTCTATGATGTGGTAGACGGAATTCCTATGGGGCCGGTGTTTAGCAAGGATTTAGCGGACTTTGTAGCCTATGCCAAGCTACCCTTTGTGGCAAAGGGCGTGCTTTCCGTTCAGGATGCACTGAAGGCAAAGGAAGCAGGCTGTGCCGCTATTGTAGTTTCTCACCATCACGGCAGACTTCCCTTCGGCATTGCTCCTCTACAGATTTTACCGAAAATCAAGGAAGCTTTACAGGATAGTAAGATGCAGATTTTCGTGGATTGCAGCATGGATACCGGCTATGATGCCTATAAGGCTTTGGCCTTAGGAGCGGATGCGGTTTCCGTAGGTAGGGGGATTCTGCAACCCCTCCTTTCCCATGGGGCAGAGGGAGTGATTTCCAAGGTAGAAAATATGCAGGAGGAGCTTCGGGAAATGATGATGTATACCGGAGTGAAGGACTGCGATTCCTTTGATGCCGGTGTTTTGTATCTTTGCTAATAAGGAGAAGAACGGGAAGCAATCAAATAGCTTTGGTATAGAAAGTAAAATGGGAAATGCAAATTCTCTAAAAGATCAGCAAAAAAGAGAAATGGAAATTTCCGGAATAGCAAGCGGAAAATAGAAGGGGTAAGGGATGGAAAAAAAGACCGGAGAAAAGGGATTAATGCTGGGGCATTTTGTTTTGCTACTGTTGGAATGCATCGTAGTATTGCACGGATTGCAGGATGACGGACTGGGAACCTTTCGTTTTTATACGACGGATTCCAACCTGCTTTGCGGAATCAGCTCGGCGTTTATGCTCTTTTTTCTTTTACAAAGAAAAAATCAAGAGGGAAAGGGTGTGCTCAGTAAGGCCTTGCAGGGGAAAGGAGAGAGCTGGACATTTCCTTCCTTCCTGTCTGTTTTACGCTATATTTCCTCGGTGTGTTTAGCCCTGACCTTCTTCGTGGTGCTCCTGGTGCTGGGACCGGAGAATGGATTTGCCCATGAATTTTTGGGTGGAACAAGATTTTTCAGTCACCTGCTTTGTCCCTTTCTTTCCATTTTTCTCTTTCTCTTTCCGGAAGAGAAGCGTTCCCTGCCTCTATCTGTGATAGGAAAGGCTCTGGGAGTAACATTGCTGTATGCCATCCCTCTTTTGATTTTAAATGGAATGGGGCTGGTTTCCGGTCCTTACAGCTTTCTGAAAATCCGAGAGCAGTCTGTAGGAAAAACCATTTTCTGGATTATAACGATTTTACTTGGCAATGCACTGCTTGCTTTGGCTTTACAAAAGGGCAAAAATTTATTTTCGGATAATAAAAAACTCCTCACCCGATAGGGTATGAGGAGTTTTTTGTTGCGTAAAGGCTGATTCAGGAGTACTTTAGGCATTTCCCAAAGGAGGGATAATGGAAAAATATAGTGGCAAATATTGATGCTTCGTATCTTGTTTTTTATGCGAGACGCAAAGTATCCATATTTTGTTTCCGGAGGATAGGATAGAGTCCCATGTAGACAAAGACGGAAACGATGGTGGAAGTGATAGCGTTGATTCCTGTAGCCATCAGGTTAATCTTAAAGGACAGTTCCGCAGCAGGCTTTCCTAAAATTAAGAGCTTATAGAAATAGCCGATGCTGGGATCCAGAATCACATTGGCAAAAAGTCCGCAAACGGCAGAAAGTAAAACCCATTTAAAAATTTTGGATTTGTCGTTTGTATCCTGAATCTTTCCTAACTTATGGGCAACCAAGCCTACAATTAAGCCGATGACCATTTTACAAATCAAGGTTTTAGGAGCATAGGTGATATATACCGGATCCAGTAAATCTCCGATGGTCATTCCCAGAGCTCCGGCAAAGCCGCCTAAGGGACCGCCCAGAACCAGCGCTGCAATGACTACTACCGCATTTCCCAAATGAATAGAAGTGGCATCCGCTCCGATAGGAATTTTAATCTGTAAGAAGGTGAATACAGCATAGGATAATGCCGCAAATAGGGCAGTAAGAGTTAATTTTTGTGTCTTGTGCATAATGATTTCCTCCTGAAACTTAGATATTGGGAAAAAGAATGAAGATGATAAAGTGATTTTTAAAACTTCATTTTGTTTATAAACTGAGAATAAGATAAGTCTGAACTTATAAAAATATCCAATTTAAAAGAAAAATATAAGACCAGAATGGAGATATACAGTACTTTGAAGCTTTTGCTATTCCTAAGTTTTTACTGTAGTGATAAGTAGACCCTTATCGGCATAGAGGGAACAGTGATAAAAGCATTTGCTATAAGCAGAAACTATAGCCAAATCCAAAACTCTTGTATTATACAGGAATTTCAGAAAATGCTAGTATAGCTTCAGCAAGAAAATCTTCTGCAAGTAAGAAGAAAGCAGCAAAAAGTAAGTAGCAAAAAGCAAGTTGCAAGTTGCAAGATGTAAGTAAGAATCAGTAAGAATCAGTAAGTATCAGTAAGAAAAAAGCTGAAGGAAAGCTTCCGAAAGAAAGTTTTAAAACATCGGAAAGCTTGTGTAGAGTATAAGGAGGAAAATAAAATGGGAGTTAAGAAGAGAAACGAGAGAAACTTTGGATTTGATACCAAGGCGATTCATGTAGGACAGGAGCAGGCGGATCCGGCAACCGGGGCAAGAGCGGTACCTATCTACCAGACCACATCCTATGTCTTCGATAATTCCGACCATGCGGCAGATCGTTTCGCCTTAAGAAATGCCGGAAACATTTACGGTCGTTTAACCAACCCCACCCAGGGCGTTTTGGAAGCCAGAGTAGCGGCTTTAGAAGGCGGTGTGGCAGCCTTGGCGGTGGCTTCCGGTGCAGCGGCAGTGACCTATGCCTTTAAGGCTGTGGCGCACAATGGGGATCACATTGTCAGCGCAAAGAACATTTACGGAGGAACCTATAACTTCTTAAAGCATACCTTCCCGGAGTTCGGTGTGGAAACCACCTTTGTTTCTCCCACAGATTTAGCTGAGGCGGAGAAGGCAATTCAGGAGAACACCAAGGCACTCTATATTGAATCCTTAGGAAATCCAAACGGAGATGCCGTTGATATTGAGGCTTGGGCAAATCTTGCTCATAAGCATGGTCTTCCCTTGATTGTGGACAACACCTTTGCAACCCCCTATCTGATTCGTCCTATCGAGTACGGTGCAGATATCGTGGTGCACTCCGCAACAAAGTTTATCGGCGGACACGGTTCTTCCTTGGGCGGACTTGTGGTAGATGCTGGAAAATTCGATTGGGCTAAGAGCAAGAAGTGGCCATGGCTTACCGAGCCAAACCCCTCTTACCACGGCGTTCGCTTTGCAGTAGATACAGCCCCTGCGGTAATCGCAACCTACCTTCGTGCCATCACCATCCGTGATGAGGGAGCAGCAATTTCTCCATTCAATGCCTGGGTATTGATTCAGGGCTTGGAGAGCCTTGCCCTTCGTGTAGAGCGTCATAGAGATAACGCTTTAAAGGTTGTGGAATATTTAAAGAAGCATCCGAAGGTGGAATCCGTTTCTCACCCTGCAGCATCCACAGATCCGGCTCAGCAGGCGCTTTATAAGAAATATCTTCCAAACGGCGGCGGATCTATTTTCACCTTTACAGTTAAGGGAAATGAAAGAACCGCTAAGGATTTCATTGATAATCTGGAGTTATTCTCCTTATTGGCAAATGTAGCGGATGTAAAGTCTTTGGCGATTCACCCGGCATCCACCACCCACTCCGAGGGAACCAAGGAGGAGCTTCTGGCCCAGGGCATTCAGGAGAACTCCGTACGTCTTTCCATCGGTATTGAAAATGTGGAGGATATTATTGAAGACTTAGAGGAAGCATTTAAGGCAATTTAAGCTAGGTTTCCTTATAATAGTAGAAAAGCAAAAACTATAGAAGAAATCTAAAAATTAAAGTTTTTTAGTAGGGTTGATAAACCGACATGGCTTGGAAGAAAGCTTTGTAAAAAGGAAGAGGCAGATGGTAGAAAAAAGCCATCTGCCTTTGCTTGTGCGCCTAGCGGCGCACGTTTCTAACGGGTTAAAGTCCCGAATCCG
>NZ_CAUVME010000019.1:0-45939 GCF_963553175.1 Oribacterium sinus
CAGAAGTAAAATCTACTGGGGGATAGATGAGTAGAATTTACTTTTTCATTTTTGGCAAAGCTGTAGGCATTATTAAATTCTCCTGAAAAACTTCAACATGTGATAAAATGAAAGGGCTATTCCGTAGGGGACGGCCTTTTTAAAACGCAATAAAAGATGAATCAAGAATAAATGAGAGAAATAAACAGGTCAGAAAATAAACCAGGCATAAAATGAACTATACAGAACCCCCTTTGGCATGATAGGAGCATCGTATGAGAGAATTTAAAAGCATATCCGGCCTGTATGACGGCAATTTAGCCTTATCCATAGCGCCGGCCCTCACCCCCAAAGGGATAGAGGAAAATCCCTTGTTTTTTCATGGAGAAATCGTGAATCCTGCGATTATCGCGGGAGGACTTTTGGTCCTTGCGGATATTGTGAGCACAAGATATTTTCAGTATGTACCTGCAGCACAGAAGGATCCCGTGATTTCTGCCCAGGGGGATAGGCTTAGAGCGGAATGCTTTTCCGCTTGTAACGGTGTTTATGCAAGGCTGGATATATTTCAAACTGCCTTGGACGGAGAAATTCTTTACGGCACTACCAACGTGGATATAGGCGTCAAGCTAAGACAAGCCCTTTGTAAATTGAGGCAGGGAGATAAATTAAAGTTTCTTATCGGTGATGAGGGCTGGAAGAGCTTACACAGTAAGGAGCTTTCGGACGGAACTTTGCTTACGGATATCCTGATAGAGCGTCCCGTGGAAATGCCGGATCGCTGGATTCGAGCCTTGGGAAATTGCGCCGTTCTTCATCAAAAAATGAAATACAAATTCCACCTTGAAGGAATGCAGGCAAAGGCCTTTATTGCAGGGCTTCCGCCTGTTACCGGTAAGGAACAATCCGGATGGCTTTGTCCCACAAAAACCGGTGCAATTTTAAAACTTCGGGAAGAAAAAGAAAGCGTATATATCAGCGGTCTTCATAGGCTTAGCGCATTAAAACGTCTCATGAGCCATGTAAACAGAATCAACTTTTATGCTCCCGAAGGGACTGCTCCCGGGCAAATGATGATAGAGGTCTGCATGAGCGGGGCAAGCATTACTCTGAGCCTTACGGCTAAGAGCTATGAAGGCTATTCCGGGGAAGGGGCTTTGCTGGAGGCACTTTCTAATTTAGAGACTTTGGAATGTGCCGACAGAATCGATAACGAATTGAATTTTGAACCCAAAATTAAACTTGAAAATATCTCTGCATCCCTAGGCATGGATAAGAAAAATGTTCATGATGCCATGGAACTGCTTGCCGTTTCAGGAAAGCTGGGCTTTGATGTCCATGAAAATGCATTTTTCCATAGAGAGCTTCCGGATGACCCGGATAGAGTCTTAAAGGATAATCCGAGACTGGTGGCGGCAAAAAAACTTATGAAGGACACTGTCTTTGTGGAGGATTCCCTTTGGTATGTGAAGTCGGGAGAGACAAACTATAGGGTAATTTATCCGGAGGCGTCTAAAGTGGAAGATGCAAAATGCACTTGTACGTGGTATTTGAAGCATAAAAACAGCAGAGGGCCATGCAAGCACATATTGGCAGTGAAATTAAGACAGGGACTGTAATTCTAAGCAGGCAAGCAAATAGTCTAAGGACTATAACTTGGCAAGTAATATAATCTAAGGACTGTAAGCCTGTGGGTGACAAGTGGATATCATTCGGCTGGAAAAGTATATAAAGGGAGTTTAACATGGCAAGCAAACTGGAAAGGGCTGTTGAAATCTATCGTTCTTTGGGATACGAGGAAACGGCCTATGAAAATATCTTAAGCCTTGGAATAGGAACGAAGGAAGAGCAAGAGATTGCAAGGGATGGACTAAAATCCGGGGAATGGGTACAAATCAAACAATTATCCGAGAACAGCTACGGCTTTGTTCCTGTTATAGATGTTGATCTTAAGAAGCTTGCTGTTTTTGCCCTTCGAATCGGTGTGGAAGCAAAGAGGGCGGCAAATGTGATAGGTCGGGGAGATGAGATTTCGCTTCAGACAATTATGGATAGAGGTGAGAACTATGCAATCCAGTTCATTTCCGCTGCCGAAAGCGGTAACAGGAGGGCATGGGAGCATTCCCTGTCCGTCCTTGGTATGCTCTGCCTAAAACTTCTGCACAGGATGAATCTCCCTATTCCGGAATCGGTGGAGTATATGAAGGACTGGGCAGCAGCTTCCGCAGTGATTTTACTAGGAGCAAGAAAGGATCATTTATTTGACGATAGCTTTACGCTGGAGAAGGAAGAAATTCTTGGAAGATTTATAGAGCATATCGAAAAGGGAATTTCCCTGAGCATGCCCGCAACAGGCCCCTTTCCCGATTTGCTTTTCTTTGGCGTAGAGAATCATTTGCTTAGTAAAGAAGCGGCAAAAGAGTATATCTTTGATGCGTTGTATATTGCGAAAAGACCCGGCGACAGAAAAGCATGGGTAGAGCTTTTGGATAAGCTTGGCTGTGCAGAAAAGGATTATATAGATAGGGCGGAAAATCTTATTCCCTTACTGGGGCTTGGGGAGAGTCCGCTTTTAGAGAGATTTGCCCCGGCTCTTATAGAAAATATTTCCGAGGAACTTCTGTATCCGGTACTCATTTCCTGTACTTCGGCTAAGGTCAAGAAAACGAAGAAGATGCTTTTAAATTCTGTCTTAAAGCGAGAGAAGCCAAAATCTGCAAATGACTTTGCAGAATGGCTTTCCCTTTATTTGCAGGATGAGGATAAGAGTATTTCCGGTCTTGCAGAAAAATTGGCTCTGTCCTGGGGGCTAGTGTTGGAACAGGAAGAGAGCACAAAAGAATTACAGGGCTTATGGAGAGAAAGCCCTAAGCTTTGGGAGGTTCCAAGATTTAGCTTGGGAGAGGAAACGGCGGAAAGCTTAACGGACATGGTTACCCTGCTTTCCGATAGAAAGGAGTGTGTAGAAGACCTTCTTTTTGAACAGTTCCTTGCCCTGGCAAATCACATTGCATACAAAAATCCTGAAGAAGCCAAAATGAGTCTTCTGGGAATTCCCAACAGCGATTCCGGCACTTTATGGACGCTGGGGAGATGGGCAAGAGGAATAGAAACCAAGCCGGTGGAGGAAAGTCGGCAGAGGTTTTGGCAGGGGGAGAAAGAAATTGTAAAGATAGAGTATCGGGAACTCTTAACCATGCGAAGAGAGAACCTTTTTCGTACCATGGGACAATGGCCCTGCCTACTCAGCACCCCAAGCTTTGAAGACTTAAGCATTTCCGTAGAGGATTTTCTGGAGCGACTAAGTCTGTACCGGGCGGAAAAATTCTCCTATGTATCGGAGCCGGATTTACAGCTTGCGTTGACACGGTTGGATATGGAGACATTTTCAAAGGAAGATATAAGCAAATGCAAGGAAGATAGAAGTAAATGCACGGAAAAGCTAAAGGACATTGACTTGAAAATTCAGCTTCCCTCCGGAGAATTTTTGCAGGATGAAGAGGGACAGGACATTTTGCTGGGGGAGTTGATTGCAGCTTATTTGCAAGACCCCTATGTAGAGCCGGTGTTTTTCCCGGGAGAAACGCCCTATTGGAAGGTGGAATTGAAAATGCCGGAAAGCCTTAAGGCACTACCTTATAGACTGTCTTACAGTCATAACGCGCTGTTTTCGATTTTTCCGAATTGGGGAGATTATTCCCTTACGGCGGTGCATAGGGATTTTGAAGTTTATCATGGACAAGGCATCATTTTACGACAGCTGGCAAGAAGGAGAAAACCCTTAAGCAAAGGGGCTCTCATGAACTGGATTGCGGTATTTGGGAAGCTCAGTGATGAAAATGCGGAGGATGCGCTAAAGGCAAACCAAGAAGCCTGGGAAAGAGGGCTTTTGCTTCCCGGACTGGCAGATATTTCCTACCTGGACTGGAGTGGCGGAGAACTGTCCAACCTGGCAAATCTTGCTGCCGCCATGGACTTTATGGCAAATGAGGGGATGCTGAGTTTAGTGTGGAAGGCAGCCTGCGACACAGTGGAGCAGTCCTTAAAGATGCCCAGAATCCTGGCTGGAACTGCGGAGATTGTAAAGTTTTTAAGAGATTACCATGATGAGGTGATACTTGCGGTAGAAAAAAAGCTTGTCTCGAAAGAAGCATTGGAAATGAAGCCTATCCGCACTTTGGAAGGAAAAAGCGGCTCCTCCAAGGCGGTATCTTATGCAAAAGAAATCCTTGAGAAGTTAGGAACTATAGAAAATACATCAAAAAGTAAAACAATAGCTTCCGTAGAGCCCCCCGCCCCCGCCGATTTTGAGAAAATATGGCTTCCTTTACCGGAAGGAAAAGAACTTATAGAAGACCATGTTACTTTTAGGGTCAAGGCCATAGAACTAAGAAAAAACGAAAAAGTTTTTCAATTCGACTTGGATTTGCCGGAGGATTCAGACTGTTCCTATCAAGTGGTTATTGCCGGATGGTTATATGCTTTAGCTCATGAGGGACAGGTTTCTGCCGGTAAGATAGACCGAAATGGCGAACTGATAGAGGAGGAAAATGTAGCGTGGCTTCACTATGACAGTGTTCAGAAAAAGATTGTAGTTAGCGAATTTAGAAACTGGCGAGGAGGAAATAAATCTCCCTTGGAAGGGGAGGCTACGCCCTATTCCAAGCTGTTTTTAAGCTTTGCGGTAGCACTTTTGGCTCAGGATGGAGATAGCATCTACGGGGCAAAGAGTCTGTTTAAAGAATTGGTTCAAGCCGGTACATTATCTTTAAAGACAGTGAGGGAAATTACAAGACTGCTCTTAAGCTATGAAGAAATCAGTCCTGCAAAGCTTGTACGCATCGTGGAAAAGGAGAGTGAGCTTCTAAGCATTTGCTGGGGTATGCTTTGGGAATGTATAAAAGATGCGGGATCGAAAACGGTGGAAACAGGAAAACCGCCTGCCTGGATCAACAGAATTTTAGATATTTGCATCTATTATGCAGCGTATTTAAGGGAAGCTGCTAAAAGAGGATCTATTTCGAAAGAGGACGCCCTGTGGCCCGGTCTTTTGGAAATGGCAAACTGCAGTGCTAAATCTACCGCGGTTAAAAAAGCGAAGGAGCTTGCGAAAGTATTGGGAATCGGCTAAATATAGAGTTGGTAAAGTAAAAAAAGGAGTGTAAAGCATGGAATTACTGGATTACTTGGCATGGAGAAATGATGTTCCCCTATCGCTGTCCCCCTTTAACGAGGTGGACAATGTTATATTTTCCTATTTGTCTTATATAGAATTTGGGAAGTTGCTGGAAAAAGGGGATGGCTTTTTCGATTTAAAGGAGCAGTATGAGCATTTTTGTGAAAAGCATTCCATGGAAGAAATCAAGACCGCAGGACAGTTCACGGAGCGAGCACCGCTATTGCTACAAAAGATGATGGAGGGGCCTCGTTTTCAGGATACAAAGGTCGGATATTATGTAAAGGATTTTGACAAGGATACGGTAAAGCAATTTGCCGCCCTTTGCTTTTTACTTCCGGATGGCACTAACTATGTTTCTTTCCGAGGGACAGACGAGACCATTACCGGTTGGAGAGAAGATTTTCTTATGAGTTGCCAATCGGAAACCGCAGGCTCCAAGGAAGCGGTGAGCTATTTCAACAAGGTGGCTAAAGCTTTAGAGGGAAAGTTTATTCTGGGAGGACACTCGAAGGGAGGGAACTTCGCCATGTATGCGGCTGCCTTTTGTGAACCAGAGCACAAGGAACGCATTGTGCAAGTTTATAATAATGACGGCCCGGGCTTTCGAGAGGAGATTATTCAGTCTCCAGAGTTTCAGGAGATACTGCCTAAAATTCTTACCGTTGCACCTCAAAGCTCCATTATCGGGCAGTTGCTTTCCAATCCCGCAGAGCAACATGTGATTCACAGTACGGCAAAGGGCATTTTGCAGCATGATGCCATGACCTGGGAAGCGGAAAAAGATTCCCTAGTCTCTTCAGAACTGGATGAGCTTAGTGAGTACACGAAAACTACCTTGGGAAGCTGGCTGGAAAGCATGGACGATGAAACCAGAGAATCCCTTTGCACTACAGCATTTTCCCTGATTGAAAGTACAAAATCGGAGACCTTTATAGAGTTCTCCGGGAATTTAATGAAAAACATGGAAACTATCTGGAAAGAAATGGGAAAGCTTCCGGAAGATAAGAAAAAAGAAATTATGAATGCTTTAAGCAAGTTGATAGAGAGCAGTAAGGAAGCCGCCGTTTCCCAGATTAAAAGTGGCGGGCAGACAGTAATCAGTCAACTACAGAGTAGCGGACAGGCACTGCTTAGCCAGATGCAAACCGGCAGTCATGCGGCCATTAGTCAGGTAATGGGAAAGACAAAGGAGGAAGGGGAGAAGGTGTAAAGGATAAAACTATCAGTTTTGCTAATTTCTATTTTTTTATATCTTGCCCATCCTTTTTATAATCGCTATAATAATATCAAATCGTGATTTAGTAAATCTGGATTAGATATTTTGCGTTGGCGGGAGGTAAAGTGCTTTGTTTATTGGAAGGCAAAATGAGTTAATTTTTTTCAATAACAAATATAATGAAAATGGCGGACAGCTGATTGTTTTATATGGTAGAAGACGTGTTGGTAAGACGGAAACTTTACGAGAGTTTTGTAAAGGAAAGCCCCACGTCTTTTTTTCCTGTACTGAAACAACAGATGCTGTGCAGCTCAGAAATTTTTCGAACTGTATGTTACGAGAGGAAATTCCGGCAAAAAACTATATCTCTACATTTCATGATTGGGAAACAGCATTTCGCTCCATTTTGGAGCTTCCATATGGAGAGGAGAAAAAATTACTGATTATTGATGAGTTCCCCTATATGTGTCATGGAAATAAAAGTATACCTTCTATACTACAAAACTTATGGGATATGGAGCTTAGAGATAAGAATGTAATGCTGGTTTTGTGCGGAAGTGCCATGAGTTTTATGGAAAAGGAATTACTGGCAGAAAAAAATCCTCTCTATGGCAGGGCTACAGGAATCTACAAAATGCAGGAAATGGGTTTTTATGATGCGGCTAAATTCTTTCCGAATTATTCTGCAAAAGATAAGTTATTGTCTTATGCTATTCTTGGCGGTATACCACATTATTTATGTCAGTGGAATTCGAATTTATCTCTTGAGGAAAATATTAAAAGAAACATTTTTACAAAGGGTTGTATTTTATATAGTGAGGTGGAGTTTTTGCTCCATCAGGAGTTGAGAGAAACTCCGATTTACAATTCTATTATTGAGGCAGTTGCCTTGGGAAATACCAAGCTGAATGCTATTAGCCAAAAGTCTCTTGTAGAGGATATTTCCAAGACTAGCGTGTACCTTAAGAACCTGATGGAATTGGGCATTGTGGAACGAGAATTTTCAGTGGATGCGGGAATAAAAGAACATGGGAATTCCAATAGAGGAATTTATCGTCTGACGGATAATTATTTTCGCTTCTGGTATGCGTTTTGCTTTACGAATTTTTCTCAGCTGGAAGATGGGGACGTGGATGGTGTCTATGAATATTTAGTTAAGCCTATGCTTCAGCGATTTGCCTCCATTACTTTTGAGTCTGTCTGCCATGAGTTTGTTCGAGAAATGCAGAAAAAGAATGCTCTGCCTTTCCGTTATGCCAAAATGGGGAGGTGGATGGGAAAGACGACAGTTCGTGATGAGTCCATGCCTAAAGGAGTCCGTATAGCAGAGTCTGAAATTGATCTTCTTTGTATCAGTGCCGATGCCAAGCAGTACTTGCTGGGAGAATGTAAATTGAAAACAAGTCCATTTTCTTATTCGGAATATTTGGATACGCTGGCAAAACTTTCTTCCCTGAAAAAAGAAGCGAAGTTCTATTATGCGTTATTTTCGGAAAGCGGATTTGATGAGAAAATCATAGCAGAAGCAAGCGGAAATAATACAATGCTCTGTACTCTGGAGCAGATTGTAAATTACAAGTAATCAGCGAAAAGCATAATAGAAATTTTTCTGGAGTAGTTATGCAAGTTTCAACCAAATTTACCATTGCCTTACACATCTTAATTGCGGTGGAAACCAGTGGTCAGGGAGAGCTTTTTAACTTCCATGAGAAGCCTAACCCCAACTGCCCCGTGGGAAAAAATATTCATAGGATCTTAGATGAGAGTCTTTTGGAGGTGCAGAAAAAGTTTGAAGAAGAACTGAAAGAGTATTCCGTGGCAGAGGTGTATGAGAGGATGGGGAAGGGATAAAGAACTTTCAAAAGATGAAATAAATCATAGTTTTGAAAGTGAGTGAAAATTCAAAAATTAAATAGCGCAATTAAAGTAGAGGAACTTCTAAACTATTAGGAGTTCTTTTTTATTTTACTTTATATAATAAAATATTTTTTAATTCTTTGATTTTTTTGCTATTAAATTATTTCGCAATGTATATAGAAGAAGCTGTTATTTGTATCAAAATGAGACATAGCATATTGTAAATGCAATTGAAATAAACTCAATATACAATGAAAATTTGTTGTAATTCAATATAATTATTCAAAATGCATAAAAAATATAGATATTATCAAACTAATTAGTATAATAATAACAACAGGTGTTGAGACGCAATTGTAGTTATTTTATGTAATAACAGGAGGTGCAGAATGAGAAAAATATCAATTGTAGCAGGTCTATTGAGTCTAGCTTTGCTTACATCATGTGGAGGAACTAAACCAACACAAGAAGCGTCAAAAGGAAATGGTGAAAAAATCCAAATTGCGGTTTGTGGCCCCATGACTGGAGATAATTCAGAGTATGGAATCGGATTTTACAATGCTGCTGTATTGAAGGCTAAAGAGTGGAATGATAATGGTGGCGTTTTAGGACAGCAAATTGAGATCGTGCAGTATGACGATAAGAACACCGCAGAAGAGGCGACAACCATTGCACAGAAGATTATTTCTGATAAGAAAGTAGTTGGCGTTATTGGTCACTTCTCCTCAGGAGTATGTATGACAGCGGCTCCTATCTATCAGGAGAACAAGATTATTGAAATTTCTCCGTCAGCATCTCACCCGGATTACTCCGGAATCGGAGATTATATTTTCAGAAATAATACTGTTATTTCCAAAGAGGCGGCTGCAAGTATTGATATTGCAGTGAATGACTTAGGAAAGAAAAAGGTTGGTATCATAAGTATTATGACAGACTGGGGAACCAATACTTCCTCCATCATTAAGGAATTGATTGCAAAGACCGATGCGGAAGTGGTTGCGCATGAGGAAGTTATGGAAGGATCCGATGACTATACTCCGGCTATTACTAAGTTAAATGAGGCAGGCGCAGATGTAGTAATTTGCTGTGGAATGTACAACCTGGTAGCACCAGTTGCAAAGCAGTATAAGCAGATTAATCCGGATATTAAGGTTGTAGGATTCTCTAACGCATACAGCCAGCAGTTAATCGAGCTTGGCGGAAGCGCAGTGGAGGGCGTATGCTTCCCGGTTATCTTCTTCTCCGAGTCCGATGATCCGACGATTAAGTCTTATGTTGAGTCCTATAAGGCAGCTTACGGCAATGCTCCGTCTGCCCTTACCTCTCAGGCATATGATTCAGTAGGTATCCTTCTAACTGCTATCAAGGATGCAAACACTACCGATTCCGAAAAGGTAAAGGATCAGATCTATAAGACTACTTACCAAGGTGTAACAGGAGAAATCAAGTTTGATGAGAATGGTGATGTAGATAAGCAGTTCGTAAAGGTGACTATTAAAGACGGTAAGTTCGTGAAGATGGACAAGTAATAAAAGTTAGAACTATTCAGGTGGGATGGGAAAGAACATAATGTATGTTTTTTCCCGTTCTATTCTAAAGGGTATTTGATATTGAAAGAGGAGTGTCTATGGTCATACAGCAGATTATTAACGGATTAGCACTGGGAATGGGATATGCCTTGATTGCTGTAGGATATTCCCTTGTATTTGGAATTCTTCGTCTGGTGAATTTCTCTCATGGTGCAATTTATGCTTTTGGTGCAGAGATGGCTATGGTTTTTATAGGGATGCAATTTGGAATAGTCCCGGGAATCATTGTTGCGATGTTGTTGACAGGAATTCTGGGAATTGTAATCGATAAAGTGGCATTGGAGCCTTTGCGGAAGAAAAAGTCACCACCTATTGCTTCTCTAATTACAACTATTGGCATTTCTAATATTATAACGAATCTTTTAATTATATTTTTGGGTTCGGAAAAAAGAAGCTTTCCCTCCGTATTTGGAGAAGGAAATGTAATGATTGGAAATTTCCCCATTTCTATCACCCAAATCATGATGTTTTTGATATCGGTTCTACTTATGGGAATTCTTATGGTCATTGTATTTAAGACGAAAATAGGACTTGCCATGAGAGCCTGTGAACAAAACCCGAAGGCGGCAAATCTTATGGGAGTGAACGTGAATTTCATTATCTCCTTCACATTTTTTCTAGCAGGCGTTTCGGCAACGATTGCCGGAGCACTGGTAAGCGGATATTACCAGATTGTCTATCCCAACATGGGATTTATGGCAGGGCTTAAGGCCTTTGCCGCCGCAGTTTTAGGTGGTATTGGCAGCTTGCCAGGAGCTTTAATTGGTGGACTTATGGTTGGTGTTTCTGAAAGTATGGCCGCTACATTCTTGGGGTCAACCTACAGAGATTCTATCGCTTTTATCATTTTGATTCTTGTGCTTTTACTAAGACCGCAAGGATTATTCGGACGGAAAGGGATAACAAAGGTGTAAGTTATGGCAGAGAATAAAGATAGGAACACTTCTAAAGCAAAAGAACAGAAGAGCTTTGCTATTGCTGAAATGTTGAACTTGCACCAGTTGGAAAAATGGGTCCATGAGAAGAAGCAGATCTTGCTTCCTGCATTATTTCTTTTTCTACTGGCTTTTCCATTTATTTTGTCTAACCAGTATTTACTGACTGTAGCAATAAAAATTGGAATTTACAGTATTCTGGCACTTGGATTAAATGTGTTAACCGGATATACCGGACTCGTTTCTTTGGGACATGCAGGATTTGTAGCTATCGGAGCTTATACTAGTGCGATTCTTTCCATGAAAGCTGGGCTGCCATTCTTCCCATCTGTTCTTTTGGGAATGCTTTTAGCCGGTGTAATTGGTGTGGTTCTGGGGCTTCCAAGCCTTCGCGTAACAGGAACTTATCTCTCCATTATTACTTTGGGATTCGGAGAGATTATGAAAATGATTCTGATGAACTGGCAAAGCGTTACCGGTGGAACATTGGGAATAAAGAATATTCCTAAGCCTAGGATTTTCGGAATGGAACTGACCGTACAGAACTATGGATTGTACTATCTTGCTCTGTTCTTCCTCATTCTCGTCAGTATATTCTGCTTCTTCCTGGTTCGTTCCAAGACAGGCAGAGCACTAAGAGGAATCAAAGGAGATGAGCTTGCTTCCGTTATGATGGGAGTCAATGTGAACTTTTATAAGATACTGGCTATGGTCATTTCCGCTATGATTTGTGCTCTGGGAGGTTCCCTCTATGCCCGCTTAATAGGCTATGTGGATCCGAATACCTTCAATTTTGACGTATCTACGATGATACTCAGTATCGTAATTTTAGGAGGAATGGGAACACAGAGAGGAATGTATATCGGCGCTATTTTGCTGATTGCCTTTCCGGAAGTATCTCGCTTCCTTATGGAGTACCGTTTCGTACTGTATGGCGTGATTCTGGTGCTGATGATGCGTTTCCGCCCGGCAGGCTTATTGGGATGGAAATCCAGGCTTCCCTATCCCCTTTCTCATCAGGCGAAGGTAGATTTGGCAAAAGAAAGTAAGGAGCTAGTATGAGTACGGAAGAAATGCTTTTAGAGGTTAAAAATCTATCCAAGCAATTTGGTGGTATTAAAGCTGTCGATAACGTGAATCTGCAGATTAGAAAAGGGGAAATTATCAGTGTGATCGGCCCTAACGGTGCAGGAAAAACAACCGTTTTCAATCTGCTGACAGGAATTTACAAACCAGATCACGGAGAAATTTATTTTAAGGGGGAAGCAATCCAAAATCTTCCACCGATTGAAATTGTACATAAAGGTATAGCCAGAACATTCCAAAATATTAGATTGTTTCATGACATGAGGGTAATAGAAAATGTTCTGGTGGGAACTCATCACAGAACAAAATATACATTTTGGGATTCTAGTTTGAGAACAAAACGCTTTAGAAAAGAGGAAGATGAAAGAGTAATACAGGCGATTAGGCTTTTGCAACTTTTAAAGTTGGATCATAGAAGAGATGAATATGCGGCAAACCTTCCTTATGGAGATCAAAGAAAGGTAGAAATTGCGAGAGCAATTGCTACCGGAGCCAAGCTGATTTTGTTGGATGAGCCTGCAGCAGGGATGAACCCGCAGGAGTCCTTGGAGCTAATGGGATTTATCCGTGAACTTCGAGACATGGGCTATACCATTTTGATGATCGAGCATGATATGAGTGTGGTAATGAATATTTCCGACAGAATCTATGTAATCGATCATGGAAAGCCTATTGCAGACGGTTTGCCTAAGGAAATTGCAAACAATAAAGAGGTAATAGAGGCGTACTTGGGAGGGCTGCAAAATGCTGAAAATTCAGGGACTTAATACGCATTATGGGGCAATTCACGCCTTAAAGGGAATCGATTTGGAAATTCATAAGGGAGAGGTTGTTTCTCTGATAGGAAGCAATGGTGCGGGAAAGAGTACCTTGCTAAGCACTGTAACGGGAATTCAGAAGGCCAGTAGCGGAAAGGTAATGCTCTATGATGAGGATATTACCAATATTGCTCCCTACCAGTTAAGCAAGAAGAAAATCAGTATTTCTCCGGAAGGAAGAGAAGTTTTCCCGGATTTGACGGTGCTTGAAAATTTAAGGATTGGAGCCTTCTCCATCAGCAATAAGGGAGAGATTGAGAAGAACTACGATAGGGTATTCACTTTGTTTCCCAGATTAAAAGAAAGAATCAAGCAACAGGCCGGAACCCTTTCCGGCGGCGAGCAGCAGATGCTTGCTGTTGGACGTGCACTGATGTCTTCTCCGGAACTCTTGTTCTTAGATGAGCCGTCTCTGGGCCTCGCACCCAATATTGTTTTATTGATTTTTGACATGATTAAGGAAATACAGAAGCAGGGCGTAACCATACTTCTTGTAGAACAGAATGCGAACTTGGCATTGCAGACTTCTAATCGCGCCTATGTATTAGAGAATGGACTCATTACCATGCAGGGAGATGCGAAGGAAATTGCAAACAACCCCAAGGTAAAAGAAGCATATTTAGGAATAGGGTAAAGAAAGGATAAAGCATGAAAAAGATTATTAACAAGCCGGAAGACGTAGTAAAAGAGTGCCTTATGGGCTTACAGATGGCAAATACTGACACCTTGGAGTATATCCCGGAAAAGGAAGTTATTTATCGCAAAAATATGGATAAGAAAGTTGCAGTTATTTCCGGGGGTGGAGCTGGTCATGAACCTCTTCATGCCGGCTTTGTAGGAAAAGGAATGCTGGATGCAGCAGTTTCCGGAAATGTTTTCTCTTCTCCGAGCCCGGATCGTATTGAAGCGGCTATTGAGAAGGTAGAAAAAGGACAGGGTGTACTGTTTGTAATTAAGAATTACTCTGGCGATATCATGAACTTCGGTATGGCGCAGGATATGGCTGAAATGGAAGGCATACAGGTAGAAAGCGTTGTAGTAAAGGATGATGTGGCAGTTCCGGACAGCACCTATTCTACAGGTAGAAGAGGAATTGCCGGAACCATGTTTGTTCATAAAATTGCCGGTGCCATGGCTGAGACAGGCGCTCCCCTTAGTGAAGTGGCGGGAGTAGCAAGAGAAGTGGTGGAAAATCTTAGAAGTATGGGTATGGCGATGAGCCCCTGTATTTTACCTGCTGTGGGAAGACCGGGATTTACCCTTGGGGAAAATGAGATTGAAATCGGAATGGGAATTCATGGAGAGCCCGGAGTAGAAAAGACTACCATGAAGACCGCGAAAGAGATTGCGGCCATTCTACTTCAGAAAATTCTGGATGACTATGACTATGCAGGCAGTGAAGTAGCGGTACTGGTCAATGGCTTAGGGGGAACTCCGCTTATGGAACTCTATATCTTAAACTATGAAGTACAGAACTTACTGAAGGAAAAGAATATCACTGCATATAAGACCTTTGTAGGGAACTATACCACTTCTTTAGAGATGACTGGTTGCTCTCTTTCTTTACTAAAGCTGAACGACAAGATGAAGACACTTTTGGATGCATCCTGCGATACCCCGGCTTTGAAAGTTGATTAATGAGGAGGAAATATGAATTTTACATTAAACAGTAAAGATTATATGGACTATATTGTTGCCGTTAATCAGGAATTAAATGAAAACGAGGAGTATATTACCAATCTTGATCTTGCGACAGGAGACGGAGACCATTGGGCAAACCTGCACATGGGCTTCACAAAGCTTACCGAAGAAAAGGAAAGATTGGAGGCCTTGGACTTAAGCTCCGAGCTAAAAGAAATCGGAAAAATCATGATGGCGGTGATAGGAGGTTCTTCCGGAGTTCTTTACGGCAGTGCTTACCTGCATGCCTCCAAAGTGATGAAGGATAAGGAAGCTATCCATAAAGAGGAACTTTTTGAGATTTTAAACGCAATGTTGAACGCCATTATGGAAAGAGGACAGGCTAAGCCCGGATTTAAAACCATGATTGACAGTTTGCACCCTGCGGTAGAAGCCTATAAGGCTGCTTTGGAAGAGGGAGCAAATGTCGAAGAGTTGTGTAAGAGAGTAGCGGCTGCAGCGGAAAAGGGTGCAGAAGAAACCAGAAATATGGAATCCATTAAAGGGCGAGCAACTTATCAGAGCAATAAAGGAATGGGGCATTTGGACCCCGGTGCGGTTACCATGGCACTGCAAATCAAGGTCTTAATGGACAAGGCATTAGAAAAAAGAGGAAATTAGATGCAAGAATCCAAAAGAAATCTAGTTAAAATGGCATTTTCCGGGGAAAAAATGCAGGAAGTACCGGCAGGCTTCTGGCATCATTTTCTCCCGGAAAAGGAGCAGTTTGCCAAGCCCGGCGATAATGCTGCACAAGAAAGAGCAATAGAAGGTCATAAAAAGTTTTTTGAGGAAGTTAAGCCCGATATCATGAAGATTATGAACGATGCATTTATCGGACATCCGACTGTGATGGAAAATCCTCTTAGAAATGGGGAGGACCTTCTCGCTATAAAAAGCCTCTCGGAAGATCATCCTTGGATTACGGAGCAGGTGGAGCATCTTAAAAAGATGACGGAGCTTTTTTCCGACAAGGTAATGTGCTTTTACAATATTTTCTCTCCCGTACAGTGGATACGAATCCGATTAGAATTTTTTGATTTGGATTTTGAACGCTTTGTGTATCTGGCAGAGAATTATCCCAAGGAGTTGCAACATGCGGGAAAAGAGCTCGGGAAGGATATTCAGACATTGGTAAGAAAACTCCTTACCGAAACAAAATTGGATGGCATTTATTACTGTGTGCAAAATGTACAGAGCCCGAAATATGATCAAAAGACCTACAAAGAAATCGTGGGAGAAGATGAACTTGCCGTGTTAAAGCTGGCAAATGAATTAAGTCCTTATAACATCCTTCATATTTGCGGCTATGCACATCACAAAAACAATTTAGACTTCTATAAAGACTACGAAGCAGGAGCGTATAACTGGGCAGTACATACAGAAGGTGTCAGCTTATCAGCGGGCAGAAAATTATTCCCCGGAAAATGCATTCTCGGAGGTTTTGATAATAATCCTAAGACTCTGATAACAGAAGGAGATAGAACGGATGTAGAGAAATTTGCTGAGGATTGCATAGAGGAGAGTAAATATCGTTCCTTCATCCTCGGAGCAGATTGCTCTGTACCGAACAGCATATCAAATGAACGTTTACGTTGGATAACTTACTGCGCACAGGAAAAGAATAGAGAACAGGGAGAGTAAAAATGGAAAACAGAAAAGAATTAATGAATGCCTTTTTGGCAAATGAAGGAGGCGAAAGAGTTATTGGAGGATTCTGGCATCACTTCGTGTCCTTTCACAATCACTATGGCTGGGAAGATTCGAGCATTATGAATAAGGTTGTTTCAGAACAAAAAAGATATATCGATGAAGCAAAGCCGGATTTTATAAAGATTATGTCTGACGGTTTCTTTGGACATCCGTCTCTTTGTAAATCTACCATTACTACACTGGATCAGTTAAAGGAAGTACAATCTGTCGGAGAGAATCATCCATGGATTCAAGCACAAGTAGATTATGTAAGGGGAATCTGTGCTCATGCAGGAAAGGATGTCTATAAATACTACAATATCTTTTCTCCGCTACAGTATATTCGTCTCCGCTTTGAGGAATATGATGAGGATTTCACAAAATTCACCAGACTCTTTAAGGAAGATCCTAAGGCAATGATTATGGTTGCGAAGCGCATCGCAGAGGATACAAAGGCGCTTGTAAAGAGACTGTTTACGGAAACGGATGTAGACGGAATTTATTACAGTGTACAGTGCGTACAGGACAAGAGTTTTACCGAGGAAGTGCATAAAGAAAGAGTACAGCCATTGGATCTGGAAGTTTTAAACGAGATTCTTAAGTATACAGATAATGTACTCCTTCACATCTGTGGATATGGAAAGTATACAAACCATCTGGAATGGTATAAAGATTATCCTGTAAAGGCTTTCAACTGGGCGATTTATTCCGAGAATATTTCTCTTGCTGAAGGGAAAAAGATTTTGAACAATAAGCCTGTTTTTGGCGGCTTTGATAATGCGGAAGGAAGTCTTCTGTATACCGGCACAAAAGAAGAGATAAAAAAAGAAATTTATCGTATTCTGGATGAGAGCGGCACGAAAGGCGTAGGACTCGGTGCTGACTGTACCATCAGAGAGGATATCGATCTGGAAAGACTGCAGTGGATTAAAGAAATTTCATATGAATATACTATGAGAAATAAATAATAGTAAAATAAGGAAAGGAATTATTTTTTTATACAATACCAAGTTGAGGGAAGAGGGATATGGCAGAAAAATCATACTTAGATCAATTTGCAAAGGTGATTTCGGATATGTTAGACATCGATGTATTGATTGTAGATAAAAATCTTAATTTACTTGGAAAATGCTTAGTATATTATGATTTATATCAAAAAATTGATTATGGCTCTCTTCTCTCAGATGTTATCAAAAATGGAGAAAATTATTTTGTCAAAAATAGAAAATCCATAATTAAGTGTAAAGAATGTGTAGGATATAATCAATGTAAAATAGAAGGATTTGTAGGGGTTCCTATTCGTGAAAATACGGAAATAATAGGAGCTCTTGCTTTAATTATTAAGAAAAAGCAAGTAGATAAACTTTTTCGAAAATTAGATTCTACTTATATATTTATGGAGAATATGGCTGAGCTTATTGGGAAAAGAATAGTTGAACATGAGTCGAAAAAACGGTTAAAAGAAAAAATTAGTAGAATTGAATCTATAATAGAAGCGATGCCAGAGGCTTTATTATATTGTAACGAATTGGGAAAAGTATTTTATCAAAATAAATCCTTATTGAATTTATTTAGTGTGAAAAAACCGTTAAATTCAATTTGGGAATTATCTCAGGATTTAGGCAAATATCTTCTAAAAGGAAAAGCTATTAAAGAACTAAAAATTTCGATTGAAAATGAAAATACATCATTTTATGGTACGGCTAGTATTACGCCAATTCTTAAAGAAAATAATATAAAAGAATATTTATGCTATTTTAAGTCATATAGTCAAATACAGAAAGAATCAAACTTATTTTCTAATTCTACGATGGTTACATTTTCGTGGTTGTCAAAGTATCTTAGTAAAGAAAGTATTGAAGAATGTAAGGAACTGGGAGAAAAAAATGAGTTCATATTTCTTAATCATAAAGATAATGCATTAAATGAACTTATAGCTAAAGCAATTGTGAATTATTCGGATAGAAGATTACAAGAACTAAGAGTTATTTATATGCAAAATGTTTACAGAGATTTAATGGATGTTTTCTTGTTTGATGAACACGGCATACTCTGGCGAATACAAGGAGGAAGTATTATTATTGTGCAGCCGGAAAAAATGCTAATATCAGTTCAAGAGAAACTTGCAGATTTTATGGAGAAAGAACTAATCAGAGTGCATAAAAAAGAAGTCAAGAATGTATCTATCCAAATTATTTTTTGCAGTACCGAAAATCTAGAGAATTTGGTCAAAAGAAAATTATTTAGTTATAGGTTATATAAGTTGATTTTAAAAAATAAAATTCCTGAACTTCAAAGTGTTTATAATAACAAAACTGTTTTTGAGAGATTCTTTAAGAGTGGTATTCTTTACTATCAAAAAGTGTATGGAAAAATAAAATTACATGGTATTGAAGAGGTATATCAGAAACTATGGAATATGATTGACAATCAAGATTTAAGTACAATCGAAACATACATAGAAAGTTATGTTAAAAATAAAGCTGATATATCTGAAACACCACTCCTCAATTATACTCCAAAAACAGTGAGGGAAATTGAAAGAGAAATTCTAGAGGAGACATTAAAGAACGGAGATACAGTGCAGAATATGTGTAAACAGTTAGGAATTTCAAGGAGTAGCTTTTATAGAAAGGTTAAAAAATATCAGTTGGATTATAAAATGAGCAAAAAAATTATGTAATAACTTACTATGCATATAAAAAAGGTATCTAAAAACAACCTACTAGAACAACAAATTAAGTGGGTTGTTTTTTTATATATACCAACTTATTTATGTACAATATGCACATAAATAAGTTGGATTAATAGTTATATATATTCATTTACTCTATTTGCTATCAGTGATAATATATTAACATAACTTGGAAGCCAAGTTTGAACATATACAGCTAAGTTTAATAGGACAATAAAGTAGTCCGGCTTCCCATACGATTACAATAAAAGGAATGCTTTTGAATATATGAAAGTGCAACTCTTATCTAAATTTCCTGTGGATGCCTCTGATCAACAGTCTGAAACTCCTAACTATGTAAAGGCCTATGACAATTTGTATCGACTGATTATAGAGGGGGTAATTAAAGATGGAGATAAGCTTCCCAGCGAAAATGCTATGGCAAAGCATTGGGGAGTTAGTCGTGGAACCATTCGTATGGCTATGAAACGATTGGAAGAGGATGGTTACATTAATAAAAGTCAGGGTAAAAGGGCAACGGTTGCTACCTATGCCATGCATAAAAGAAATTCAATCAACTGGCTATACAATTTATGTTTAGAAGATTCTAAAGAGCCTATCACAAAGGTTCGGATGAAATGTAAGTATCAAAAGTGCGGCAAATACGTGGCCAATGAGATGGGGAAAGAGAATAGCGGCTTTTTAACTTTGGCAGTTGTTCTTGAATATTATCAGGAAGAAGAGCAGGTTGCTATTTCAACGGTTATTTTCGATGTGCATTGCATTGAAAAGTACCATATCGATATAGAGAATAAAGAATTTATCAAAAAGTTTGCCTCCGAAGAGATTTATAAATTATCTAGGAGAGCAAGGACTGTACTTAGCGTTGTTCAGTCTGAAGGAAGCAGTAAAATCAAAGGACTTTCCGCAGAAACTCCTGTAATTGTTTTTGAGGAAATTCTGTTGGGAGAGAATGATACTCCACAGTTTTACTGTAAACATCGTCTGAATGCGTTGAAATATCGCTTTTCCTTAGAGCGAAAAGCACCATTTTAAAGAGGACACTTGGGAGGTGTAGGTCATGAAGAAAAGTATTGTATCATTACTAACAATGGGAGCTCTTTCCGCAATGTTAGCAGTAGCTGCTACCGGATGTGCAGGAACCGGTAAGACGGAAGGAACAACAGTAGGCACAACGGCAGCAGGACAAAGTACAGCGGAAAAGAAGGAGAATGAAGCTTCTACAACCGATGGAAAAGGAAAAAAAGCGGTTTATCTGGTTAATGGAAGTCTTGGAGATAAGGGATTTTTTGATTCCGCAGCTAAGGGGATGGATCTCGTACATAAAGACCTTGGTTGGGAAACCAAGATTGTGGAAATGGGTAGAGATGAAACCAGTTATGAGAGTAATTTCTTGGATGCAGCAGATCAGGATTGGGATTTAATTGTAGCTGGAACCTTTTCCGTTAGAGAGCAAATTGAAGAAACCTCTGCTAAGTATCCGGAGAAAACCTTCCTTGCTTTTGACTGTGCAATTAACAGAGATGTAGCCACAGAAGGTAATGTATTGGGGATTACCTATAACTCCAATGAGGCATCTTATCTTGCAGGCGTAATGGCAGCAAAGATGTTGGATTCTGGAGATGCAAAGATTGATGCATCCAAGAGAGTCCTTGGATTTGTAGGTTCTATGGACAGTGCGAACATCAATGATTTCTTAGTAGGCTATATTGAAGGCGTAAAATCCGTAGATCCGAGTATTCGTGTATTAACCTCTTATGTTGGTAGCTTTGAAGATGTACCAAAGTGCTTGGAGATGACGACACAGCTGTATAACCAGGGAGCACAGATGGTTTATGCTCCTGCGTCTCAGAGTATTTTAGGAGCGGCAACAGCGGCGAAGAACTGCGACAAATACCTTATTGCCTGTGATCAGGATCTTTATACGCAGTTGAAAACAGATCAAGCTGATTTGGCGGCAAATATCATTACCTCTACTTTGAAAAATGTGGGAGAGTCCATTGAGACAGCTGTAAAAGGATTGGAAAGTGGAGAAATGAAGGGAACACAAGACTATGTCATGGGCTTAAAAAGCGGAGCAGTTGGTCTGGCTGAAAATGAAAACTATGAGAAGCTTGCATCTGATGATGCTAAAAAAGCAGTAGAAGATGCAAAAAAGAAAATTATCGATGGCGAAATCAAAGTAGATAGAGCGGTAGATATGAAAACAGAAGACGTTGCGGCTTTGAGAGACAGTATGAAATAAAGCGATTTAAACCGATTCTCACGCACCTTGCCCCTGGGAATGGTTGCAAGGTGCGTTTTTAATGGGGGATTCATAGTTTTGTGGGAGTGTTCGTCTTGAACAAGTGACATAGGAATAAGCCGGTATTCCGGTTTATCATGATAAAAGTGAGGTTGAGATGGAGCAGGATATCAAGGGAAAAGGAGAAATACTGCGATTAGAGAATATCGAAAAAATCTATCCTAATGGTGTAATGGCTAATAAAGGTATAAACTTTTCGGTTCTGGAGGGAGAAATTCATGCTCTATCCGGTGAAAATGGAGCAGGAAAGTCCACATTAATGAAAATTATCTTCGGAGAAGAGCAGCCAAGTTCCGGAAAAATTTTCATTCATGGGGAAGAAAAGGTCATTTCTTCCTCAGAGGTGGCGATTGATCTGGGAATCGGAATGGTGCATCAACACTTTATGTTGGTCCCCTCTCTGACAGTTACAGAAAATATTATTTTGGGAATGGAGCCTTGCAAACGAGGCTTTATCGATATGGAATCAGCTTGTCGAAGGGTAGAAGAATTAAGTCAAAAGTATAACTTGTTGATAAATCCTAAAGCAAAAATTCGAGACCTTACGGTAGGGCAAAAACAGAAGGTGGAAATATTAAAGATTTTGTATCGAGGTGCGAAACTTTTGATTTTTGATGAACCGACAGCTGTGTTAACTCCTCAGGAAACTGAAGAGCTGTTCGTACAACTAAAAACCTTAAAGAAGGCAGGATATACCATCATATTCATATCTCATAAGCTAAATGAAGTAAAAGAACTTTGTGACAGAATTTCAATCATCAGGCAGGGTCGTTTCATGGGCGTTTTCCATGTTTCGGATGTAACAGAACAGGAAATTTCCAATCTGATGGTAGGTCGTGAGGTGCTTCTTACTACAGAGAAAGAACCGGCAAAGCCCGGAAATATTCTGCTATCGGTGCAAAACCTTAGTTTCTATGCAGACTCTAAGAAGGCAATACTGGATAAGCTGTCCTTTGACTTAAGAGAAGGAGAAATCTTGGGCATTGCAGGCGTGGAAGGAAATGGACAGAGGGAATTAGTAGAGGCTTTAACCGGACTACTGAAATACCAAGAGGGTTCTATTAAAGTTCAAGGAAAAGACATTCAGAAGGCATCTGTTCAGGAAATTAGAAAGCTATCTGTTGCGCATATTCCGGAAGATAGAATGATAACCGGTATGGCTCATTCTTTATCGATTTTAGAGAATGCACTTTCCGATAAAATGAATCTGCCAAGGTTTTCTAAGCGCGGTATTCTGAAAGAAAAAGAGCTCAAGAAATATGGAGAAGAAATCACAAGAGAGTATCAGATTTTTTGCAAAAATCCCGATGTACGGATTGACTCCCTTTCCGGTGGAAATATTCAAAAGGTTGTATTGGCCAGGGAACTTTCTTCATCACCCAAAATCATTATTGCTAACCAGCCCACCAGAGGTGTGGATGTAGGGGCAACGGAATTTATCAGAAAACGTCTGATTGGAATGAGAGACAATGGAAGTTGCGTACTTTTAATCAGTTCGGATTTAAATGAAATTTTGGGGCTTTCTGATAGCCTAATTGTACTTCACGAAGGAAAGATTGCAGCATATTTTTCAGATACTTCTTCGATTTCGGAAAAGGATTTGGGAGCATATATGCTGGGAATTCAAAAACAATCGGAAACGGAAATTCGGGAGGCTGTTCATGGATAGTAGTAAAAAAATAAATATTATAGTGGATCTGACGAAACTTTTGGTGACGATTTTGGTGGCCTGCGGTTTGGTGGTTATCGTCGTGTTTGCCACAAGCTCCGATCCTATGAATGCTTTTTTCAGCTTTTTTGTGGGTCCCTTCACTTCAGCAAGAAGAATAGGAAATATTGTGGAGGCGGCATGTCCTCTTATGTTTACTGCTTTAGCGGTACTGATGATTTTTGGAGCAGGACTTTTCTCCATGATTACAGAGGGAGCTTTCTTTTTCGGCACCTTAGGAGCACTGCTGGTTGCTTGCGGATTGTCTCTTCCTGTAGGCTTGCATCCATTCGTTGCTTTGGTAGTGGCCGGAATTTTTGGGGCACTTGCAGCATTTTTTCCTGCGGTTTTAAAAATGAAGTGGAATGTATCGGAAGTGGTAACTTCTCTGATGCTGAATAATATCATTCAATTCTTTGTGTTGTATTGTATCAGCTATTACTTAAGGGATATGAGCAGTTCTTCCTTGCAGTCTATTCCTATGCTAAAGACCGTAAGACTGGCAGTGCTGATTACGGGAACAAGAATTCACTTCGGTGTTTTTCTGGCACTTCTGTCCTGTATTTTTGTTTACATTCTTTTGTATAAAACAACTTTCGGAATGAAGCTTCGGATTACCGGAGACAATAAAATTTTTGCTAATTATTCCGGTATTAAAGCACCCTCTGTAATGTTGATGGCACAGATTGTTGCGGGAGTTTTAGCGGGAGTTGGCGGAGGTGCAGAGCTTTTAGGAATGTATACCCGCTTTAAATGGACAGCTTCTCCTGGATATGGCTGGACAGGTATTGCGGTAGCCTTGCTTGCAAAAAATAATCCTTTGCTGGTTCCTTTTGCAGCACTTTTTATTGGTTATTTAAACGTTGGTGCAAGTATTATGGCAAGAAGCAGCGATGTCAGCAGCGAGGTAGTACAACTGATTCAAGGAATCATCATTTTCATGATTGCTGCAGAAGCTTTATTTGGTAAATGGAAGCAAAAAATGATTGTGGAAGCGACCAAAAAAGAAGAGCAAATGAAGAAGGAGGCTGCAAATGTTTAGCTTTAAATTCACGATAGATTTCCTTTTTATGTGGATTAGAGTAGCTACTCCGATTTTGTGGGCTGCTTTAGGGGCAAGTATTTGTGAAAAAAGTGGAGTAGTTAATCTGGGACTGGAAGGAATCATGCTGATTGCAGCACTGTTCGGAGTCATCGGAAGTGCTTTTGGTGGCGGATTGTTTTGGGGAATTGCAGCGGGTGTTTTATCTGCGGTTGTGGTAAGTGTACTATTTGCATACTTTCATCTGGTTTTAAAAGCAAATTCGGTTCTTTGCGGTACTGCCATTAACACTATTGCGGCAGGCCTCACCGTATTTGTTTTACAGCTTTTAACAGGAGAAAAGGGTTCCAGCTCCTCTTTGAATAGCTTCCAATTTCCGACATTAAATATTCCCATAGTAGAAAATATTCCTGTATTGGGGAGAATTCTATCCGGACACAATATTCTCACGTATATGGGGCTTCTAATGGTGTTTTTAATACATCTCTTTTTCTATCGCACACCAATTGGACTTCGTATTCGAGCTGTGGGAGAGACTCCAAAGGCGGCAGAAAGTGTGGGAATTAACGTGGTTCGCATTCGTCTTCTTGCTATTCTCTTGTGCGGAATTATGGCAGGATTTGGGGGGATGTATCTTTCCATGGGGTATTTGCCTATGTTTACCAGAGATATGGTTGCGGGACGTGGCTTTATTGCTCTTGCGGCAAATGCTATGGGGCAGTCTACGCCGGTAGGGGTGTTGGTTTCTTCGCTATTATTTTCTTTCTTTGACGGTTTATCCAACATTTTACAAATGCTTAGAATACCGGCGGAATTTATCCAGATGCTTCCCTATGCCGCAACAATTCTGTTTTTAACATTGTATTCCATAAAAAAATATATGGTGAAAAGTAAGGGGGAGTAGAATAAATGAAAAAAATACTGATTGATTGTGATACCGGAATAGATGATTCCTTAGCAATACTTTATGCATTAAAGAGCAAGAGTCTGCATATTGAAGGGATTACTACAGGATTTGGAAATACCGGTGCCTTGCAGGCTGCGGAAAATGTCTTAAGACTGATTCAACTGGCAAATCCGGGATACGAAATACCGGTGGCAATAGGTGCAGAAGAGACTCTTTTAGGCAAAAAGGAAGACTATCCAATTCATATTCATGGAAAAAACGGGATTGGAGATGTGGAACTTCCAAAGTCTAATCAGGTTTTATCTAAGGAAAGTGCTTGGGAAATGATTGTTCGAAAGTCAGGGGAAATGTCGGGAGAACTGACCTTAGTTACCTTGGGGAGATTAACCAATCTTGCGAAAGCTTTAGAATTGGATCCTAAGCTGCCTCAAAAATTAAAAAATGTAGTAGTAATGGGAGGATGTGTTAAAGCCCCCGGAAATATCAGTCCCTACGCGGAAGCAAATATCGGCGGAGATGCGGAGGCATCTGATATTGTTTTCCAAGCAGGCTTTCATATGATGGTGGTAGGGCTGGACGTGACTACAAAGACGTACTTGCATGGACAAGATTTGGAAAAACTTAGTAAGTACTGTAAAGAAGAGAACCTACCCATTGTCCGGTATTTGCAAGAATCATTGAAGCTGTATTTCCGCTTCCATCATGAAACAATGGGAATGATGGATGAAAGCGTAGTTCATGATCCCCTTGCCATGGTACTGGCAGATTGTCCTTCCTTAGGTACTTATAAACTTTTCAGTGCAAGAGTGGATACTACGAATTCCGATACTAGAGGCATGATTAAGATTGATGAAAGATTCTGTTCCGAAATTCAAGGAAGTGAAATTTTATTTTGCCTAGAGGTAGACGGTAAACAGGCGGTAAACAGACTTCTTTCTGTTTTTTAAAGTGTAAATCGGGGAAGAAATATGAGTAAAATAGTAGTCATTGGAAGTTTAAATATGGATCACGTTGTTCATGTGCCTCACATGGTAAAACGGGGAGAAACCATTTTGGCAAAAGATGATCTGCGATTTGTTCCGGGAGGGAAAGGTGCAAACCAGGCCTATGCCATAGGAAAACTGGGGGGAGATGTCTGTATGCTTGGAAAAGTCGGAACCGATGAAGCCGGAAAAAGCATGCTCCAAAATCTTTCAGTAGTGGCAGTGGATACTTCCAAGATAGAATTGTCGGATGCATCAACGGGAACTGCTTGGATTTGTGTTAATGAAGAAGGAGATAACAGCATTGTAGTAATCCCCGGAGCAAATAAACAAGTAGACATTCCCTATATTGAGAAAAATCTATCCGAGATTCAAGAATCGGAGATGCTTATTTTACAATTGGAAATTCCGATAGAAACTGTTTGCTTTGCGGCAAAAGAAGCAAAACAACGGGGGAAATTAGTGATTTTGGATCCGGCTCCTGCACAAGCAGGTCTTCCTGCAGAATTATTCTCCTATGTAGATATTTTAAAACCTAATGAAACGGAATTAGCTATTTTAACAGGAATGGATGCTTCTACTAAAGTGGAGGACATGGTTAAAGAGCTTAGAAAACTATACAAAGGAACTCTTGTCGTGAGCATGGGAGAAAAGGGTGTTTTGATTGAAGATGGAGAGCATTCTTCCAGACTTCCTGCCAGAAAGACAATGGTTGTGGATACCACTGCAGCGGGGGATAGCTTTGTGGCCGGAATGGCACTAAAACTTGTGGAGAATAAATCCTTGAAAGAAGCGATAGGGTATGCGCAAAAGCTTGCCTCCATTGTGGTTTCCAGAAGTGGAGCACAAAGTTCTATTCCTACAGCTAAGGAAGTGGAGGAGCTTGGATAGCGTAGGAGGACTTATGGCTGAGTTTTTTATAGAAACCGCTTTGTTGACCCATGGCTTGGTTTCCATGGGAGAGGATGAGATCCTAGCCCTTTGGCCGTGGCAGGATAAAAAGCTGGTCTGGTTGGAGGAGGGGAAGATTTGTCACGGGACAATGGAAGAGTACTTCCCCCTTCGTAGAAGAGCAAAAGAAATCAAGAGAATTGATAGAGAGATTTTAGCGAAGGCAATAGAACAGAAGGTAAGCGGATGCTTGACAGCTTCCGGTACCATGGCTGTTGCAGAAATGCTGGGGGTGCCTGTAGCCGTAACAGCCGGCATGGGAGGAATAAGTTCCTATATTCATGGAGAGACTCTTTGTGCGGATCTGCCTGCTCTTGTAGAAAGTAATACCATCCTGATATCCACCTCACCGAAGGATGTGGTAGACATTCAAAGCTCCATAGAATGGCTCCTGGAGCATCAAGTAAAGATTCTTGGCGTGCGTCATGATTATTGCTCAGGCTTTATGTTTGCAGGAAAGAAAATACCTCTTTCCGGAATATTAAAGAAAGAAGTTGTAGTAAAACCGCACACTCTGATTTTACAGGATATCAAAGAAGAGGAACGAATCGAAGACAGAGCTATTCTGCAGCAGGCTTTGGAAGCTGGACTGAAGGCTCAGGAAAGAAGAGAGTATTTTCACCCGGCAGCCAATGAAGTAATAGATCGGATGTCCGATGGAGTAGCCGGAAGATTACAGCTTAAGTCCTTGATTGAGAATGGGAAGCTGGCGGGAGAGATAAGGGTAGAAGTATAGTGTCTTCGGAAAAAATATGAAAATTTGAAAAACTTCTTTGTGGGTGACACGGAGAAGTTTTTTGTTTGCTTATCCACAGGGGGTTATGACGATGTAAACGGAGAATTATGTGCTGTATGTCGAGAAAATGCTTAAAGGTAATTCCTATAAATGAGCACTTGTATGGTAAAACAGAATAATAAAAGCTTAAGAACTTATGATATTATAAATAAAGTAGGAACTTAGATTTAAGTGGGATTTATGCAAATACGTTAGAATCATGAACTTTTAGTTATATAGGCTTTGTTGTGTTTTGTGACTATTTATAAAGGTGGAGTTTGAGAAAATTGGGGGGATATGAGAGAAATCTATATTTCTGATTTGGACGATACTTTGTTGGATCCGAAAGCTAATTTACCGGAATATTCAAAAGTCCTTCTCAATACACTCATGGAGCAGGGGGTATGCTTCACTGTGGCTTCTGCAAGAAGTCCATTTTCAGCATTGCCTATCCTGGACGGATTAGTGCTACGGTATCCTCTGGTCTTACTGAATGGAAGCCTACTTTATCATCCCGAAAAGGAAAAAATAGTACATAGTACAGTCCTTCCGAAAGACTCAGTGGCTAGGATTATTGAAGCGGTTAACAACTATTGTCCTCATTTCTTAATCGTAGGGAAAGAGGGAAACAACATAGAGATGCAGTATTTCCAAGAGGATAAGGAGTATTGGAATTCTCTTGTGGACTATTCCTACTTTCAGCAGAAAAATAATTTTTCTTTAGAAATTCTTAGTTCAAAAGAAGAGATTAATAGACGTTCTGCTTTATATGCCTTACTTTCCTTTGATGAACCATCAAGATTTGATGAATGTGCGTCTTTTCTTCAAGAAGATAAGAAATTATCTATAGATGCCTACAAGGATCGATATTTAGAGAATAGATGGTATATCGAGATTTTCAGTAATGTGGTTTCAAAGCAATATGGTATCCAACGTTTACAAAAGCTTTATTCTTTTGAGAAGTGGATAGCCTTTGGAAATGGAGAAAATGACCTTTCTATGTTTCGACAATGTGATGAAGGAATTGCGGTAGCAAATTCCTGTAGTGCCTTAAAAGAAGAAGCTTCAGAAATTATAGGAAGTAATGTGGAAAATGCAGTAGCAGACTATATTCAAAAACGATTTCAACGTAAATGAGAGCGAAATGATATCGCAATGATGCTGATATTAAGTCGTGCAAAATTCAAAAGGCTTATGAGTAGCAAGAATAGAAAGCTAGAGTCCTTTGAAAATAAGGCAGTGAAAAAAACAATGAGATAATAGTGATACAGCAATGCGGAAGGAGGAAAAAGAATGGGAGGTGGGAGAAGTAGGAAGAATAACTTAGCCTATTTATTTGTGATGCCGTCCATTTTCCTACTTTTTGTATTTACCCTTTATCCTATTTTAAACCTTATTTATCTGAGTTTTTTTGACTATAATCTGATTGGAAAAAAGAAGTTTGTTGGTTGGAAAAATTATTCCGTTTTATTATTTTCTAAGACGGATTTTTTACAGGCCATGAGAAATACCATGGTCTTTGCTTTAACGGTTTTACTTCTGTCCATTTTCTTAGCGGTTTTATTGGCTATGTGGCTACGAAAGGATAGCTTTCTTAATCGACTTGTGCAGAAAAGTATTTTCTTTCCTTACCTAATATCTACGGTGTCCTGTGCTTATATTTGGTCTTGGATGTTTGATATGGATAGGGGAATTCTAAACTATCTTCTCGGCTTATGCCATTTAGCGAAAAGTAAATGGCTCAACAGTTCGGAAATGGCTATTTTTTGTGTGGCTGTAGTAGCGGTATGGAAAAGCCTTGGATATTACTTATTGATTGTACTCTATGCGATTAAGGCTATACCCAAAAATATTTTAGAAGCGGCATCTTTGGAAAGTAACAACAACTTTTTGATTTTTTGGAAGATTATTTTTCCTATGATTTCACCCCAATTATTCTTTCTTGTGATTACTATTACGGCAAATGCTTATAAAACCTTTGACTTAGTAAAGGTTATGACAAATGGAGGACCCGGAAATTCTTCTGATGTTTTGGTGACGTATATTTATAGGCAGGCCTTTGAAATGAATGCAAAGATAGGCCTGGCATCAGCTTCTGCAACGATTCTTTTAGGCATCACCATTTTTCTAACCTTTAGCTATTCACGATTAATGTCAAAGCAGATTTTTTATCAATAAAAAGACTTGAAAAGGATGGACTGTTGTTAATGAGGATATTGATAAGGAAAAAAGAAAAGATTCAATTTTCAATTGCACGCATAGCGAATGCTATGCGTAAAGTGTGGGATATCTTGTTTAAAGTCTTTATGTTTGCTTTCTTTTCCTTTCCTTTGTATTGGATGTTCAGTACAGCCTTTAAAAGCTATAAGGAGTCTATTTTGTTCCCTCCTTCTTTGATTCCGGGGAAAGTAGAGCTTTCAGCCTTTGCGGAAGTATTTCAAAAAATAGATTTTTTGCATTTTGGAAAAAACTCGATTTTGGTTTCGATTTCTGTGGTTCTTTTACAAGCCTTTGTGAGTGTTCCTGCAGCCTATGGCTTTGCAAGATATTCCTTTAAAGGGAAAAAATTGCTGTGGGGAATTGTAATGCTATCTCTCATGATTCCTTTGCAGATTACGTTTATTCCTGTCTATATCCTTTTTGCGAAGATGAAAATATTGGGAACCCTTTTACCACAGATTTTACCTTTTGTTGCAAATGCTTATGGAATCTTTTTGATTCGACAGTCTTTTTTACAACTGCCCAAGGAACTGATGGAGTCGGCATATTTAGATGGAGCAGGGGAAAAAGAGATACTCACCTATATTGCGATTCCTCATGCAAAGGCAAGTATTTTGTCTGCTATATTGATTAGCTTTATCAGTACTTGGAATTCTTATTTCTGGCCCTTTGTAATGACCAATAAAGAAAGTAATATGCCTCTGACTCTTGCTATGCAACGCTTACAGGATGCAAACCAAGGAGTAGAGTGGCCAACTCTTATGGCCGCAAACAGTATTTTAACCTTACCGGTATTAATTCTATTTTTATTACTTAGTAAACAAATCCTTTTATCCTTTGGATATCAGGAAGAAAAATAAAGGAGAAAAAAAGTATGAGAAAAAACATTTTCAAAATTGCAGCTGTAGGCGGACTTGCTATGATGCTTGTAGCCTGTTCTACAGGGGGACAGAAGGAAGGCATGGCAAGTACAGAAGCAAAGCAGCAAGAAACAAAACAGGTAGTGGAAAGTAAGGAAAGTACCGGACAGCCCATAAAAATTACTTTTTGGCATGACAGAAGCTCCGATACTGACAGCCAATTTTTGAAAAAACAGGTGGAAGAGTTTAATCAGAGTAACGGAAAAGGAATTGTTGTAGAAGAAGTTGCGAAGGGATATTTGGATGATGTACAAGCTGCGGTCACTACTGCTATTGCTGCGGGAGAAGCTCCGGTTTTAGCAGACCTTTCTTGTAACGGAATTCCAATATTTGCCTCTGAGGGTGTTCTTGCAGATATGAAGCCCTATATCGAGAGAGACAAATTTGATATGAATAATGTAGTGAAGGAATTACAGGATTATGTCTACTATGATGATCAAATTGTTTCCATGCCCTATACCCGAGGTACTGCAATTCTGTATTATAACCAAAATTTGTTTAAAGAGGCAGGATTAGATCATGCTCCCGGATCTTTGGAAGAACTGAATCAGTATGCTAAGGAGATTTACAAGAAATCCAACGGGGAGATTCAAGGCATAGGTTACACTATTGAGCCAACATATTATCAGCACTATTTGTTACATTCTATCAATGGAGTAGGTTTTATTGACAAGGACGGAAATAGTGCAAGTTGTTTAGAGGATGGCTCCATGGAGAAGCTCTTAAAGGACTGGTATAGCTGGACAGAGGAGGGCTGGTGTGCGATTCCTGCGTTAGAGAAGGCCAGCTCTGTAATGCAAGAAGCATTTTATAACCAAAAACTGGCAGCTTTTGTTTCCAGCTCCAATAGAGCAACATCTATTAGCAAAAAGGCAGAAGAGGCAGGGTTCCCTCTGGGAATGGGAGCCTCTGTAGGCTATGGCGGATATGCTGCACCCTTGGGGGGCGGTTCAGTAGGCATCATTGCAAAAGGACATAGTGAGGATGAGATTGCTGCAGCCTGGGAATTCGTAAAGTTCTTAATGGAGGATAAGCAGGTTGTTGCAAATCATATCGAAACCGGCGTGCTGCCTGTAACATATTCCGCAGTGGAAACTGAAGAAATGAAAGAGTTCTGGGCCAAAGATGAAAATGCAGGTTATAAGTTATCTTATGAGCAGGTAAAGGATGCTTCTGCACCCTCTATGTCTATTCACACCTCTGAGTGGACAAGTGCGGTTAAATCTGCATGGTCAGAATTGATTCAAGCAAGAGATATTTCCGTAGAGGAGTGCATTAATAAATTAAAGGATGAGGCAAAGGAGATTTTTGCTACGAGTTAAGCAGCTAGATCTACGAATATGAAATAGAATGTAAAAAGGTGCCATGGCTTAGACTGTAGCACCTTTTTAAGTTGTTTGGTTTGAAGATAGAACTTGAAAGTACAAAGAAATAGTCAGTTACTTTATATAGCATAATTTATTCAAAATCATAAGAATTAATTGTTAAAATAATGTATAATACGTATAGTTATTGTTTAAAAGATAAAGAGGAGATATAGAGCATGAAGGCAGAAGATAAATCATTTTATTTCTTGGCATCACCAAGCTATTACGATATTCCCTTTTTTCAAAGAGCTTATGTTTGGAATGAAGAGAATTGGGATGAATTATTATCGAATTTAACTAGTAAAAATCAGAACCATTTTTTAGGATCACTTATTTTAAAAAATGAGCTGGTATCTTCCGGAAGTATTTCCAGATTTTCGGTTATTGATGGACAACAAAGATTAACAACTTTAAGTATCTTATTACGTGCATGCTTTGATCATATTGTTAAGCATGTTAAAGAATATGGATATGATGAAGATGTAATTAAAAATTGCAAGTATTCTATGGAGATTCTGTTATTTGTAGCAGAGGGGGGAATTAAGCGTAACTTAGAGGTTAAAATCAAGCATTCCAACATTGATCGGAAGTCTTTTGAAAGCATTATTCATGGCGATTTTGATGAAAATGATAAATGGGAAAATTATCTGACGAAGTCTAATCAAGATAGTGTTAGTTCCATTATTAAAGCATATATTTATTTTAGAAAAGAATTGAACCAACTTACTCAGGATACAATAGAGTATCTATGGGAACTGTTGACGGTTGATAAGATTAAATTTTTGGTCAACATTGATTTGGATAGCAATGACAATGAACAAGCTATCTTCGATAGTGTAAATTCAGCCGGAGTAAGATTATCCAGTGCAGATACCATTAAGAATCTTCTGTATCAAAAATATGTGGAACTTCTTCGTGCTTTTGATTCAAATAATGTGGATGAAAAGGCAATAGCTCTTTATAAAGAGACTTGGGAGGATGCTTTTTTGGCCGATGAGGATACCAATGCCTACTGGGATGAGCAGAGACAGTCCGGGCGTATGAAGAGAAGTATTATTGAAACATTTCTTCATGCTTTTGCAGTGGTAGGAGGATTTTTCCATCCGTCGGAAAACAATATTTCAGATTTAGCGCAAACATATAGAAAGAAAATTGAAAATATGTCATTGGAAGAAATAGGTCAATTTCTCGTAGAAATGCATGATTACGCAGAAGTATTTAAAGAATACTTTACCTTTGAAAATACATTCTTGCATTTGGATGACTATATTAACAGAACCTTAAACATATGTAATGTACTTGATGTTTCAACATTTTACCCTTATTTTCTGAAACAACTATATGCCTATAAGAAAGGGACTATTTTTGAGCAGGAGCTTCAATACAGCTTTTTTTCTGTCGAAAAATATATACTTTTAAATGCAATTTGCAAAGGAAATACAAAGCATTATAATTTAGAGTGTCTTCAGATTGTTAATGGAAAAAAGAGCCCGGAAGAGGTAATGTACAGTTGTGCGGATATCACAGAGGAAAACTTTGTGAATGGCTTCAGATATATGGCACAAAATAAGCTTCCTACCTTATTACTTTTCTGGATAGAGTTGTTTCAAAGAAAAAGACTTAATGTGGACGTTAAGCAGTTGAAATATGAATATACCTTGGAGCATATTATGCCGAAAAAATGGAAGAAAAATTGGTCTAATGTTCCGGTATATGATAGTTCAGGTAATCAAATTTTTGATGAAAATGAAATCCAGCGTATAAGAGATCGTGCTATATGCGAAATTGGTAATATGACACTCCTTAATGCCAAGCTAAATACAGCAGTGAGTAATGGCGCATTTTTTGATAAGATACATGGAAATGCAGGGAAAAAAGGTCTTAAAGATTTGGCAGATCTTAGATTAACTAAAGATGTGATTGCTTACGGCAGTTGGGATGAGAGAAATATATATAATAGGAGTAGAGAGCTAGAGCAAATGGTTAGAGAGATTTGGGAAATTAAGGACTTGCCTAGAGAAATGGGATTAAAAATCCCGACATGAAAGGAAGAACAAGATACAGAAGAAAAGAAGTCTAGAGGAATACTTTCTTCTGTTTTTCAAAATGGGGATAGCAAAAAATTGTTAATTAATTTCAATTCATCCATGAAAGATGCGAAGTATAGGACGTCAATAAAAGAAAAAAATGAAAGTGCAGAAGAACGCATGATACTCATTGCGGAACTTTTGAAAAAATGGATGAAGCATAATCCTTATCTGGTGGGACACCCGGAGAAATGTAATCGCACATGTACAAGATTTACAACAGACACTATGTCCAAGATTTTGCCGGATATTCCTAATTCGCCAAGCGGATGGAATACAGATAATCACTATTTTTATGAGATTGTTAATCGCAGTGGAAGCTTTGTGACTATACAGATTAGCTTTAACTCTAGAAATATCACAAAGGAGCAAAGGATTCGTCTAAACCAGATTAATAAGTTTACGCCTAATCATCAGGCGAAAGCAGATTGGATATGGTGGTTGGCATATAAAACGGATAGGATATATGTACCGGAAGATCTTAATCAGGAGGTCTTTTTTGCAAGGCTAGATCGAGCAATGCAGAAAGTACTGGAATTCGAAAAGGAACTTAAGCGAAACTTAGAAGCAGAATATGGAATATAGAATTACCCAATATAAACAATTTAGCTGTTAAAATATCAAGAAAGAAGATTTTTGTTCGATATAACCGACAAAAATCTTCTTTCTCGTATGTCCGTCAAGTGTATTCGCTGAATCGAAAATGGAAGCTTAAAAATCGCTTATTCCCTTTTCTTCAATATAGCGATAAAATTCCTGTTTTCTGGCTTCATAAACTTCTCGATTTCGTTTTCCGAGCCATTTCATGGCATCGAGAAAAGATTGGAGCCGAGTCTCGTCATCTTCTAAAAATTCAGGAAGTTCATCGTCTGCTGGATCAAAGGAAGCAGGCACATCATTTGTATTACCGGTGAAAAAATCTAAGAGGTTGAATGTAGGAAATCTACGTTGCAGGTCTTCGTTCAAGGAGAAGTTGGAATCATCGTCTACATCCAAGTCCATAATAGCTTCTTCTAAAAAATCCAGTAGTTTCATGACTTCTGCAGCTTCTCGTAAAAGATGGATTTCTTTATATTGCTCATCAAAAAGATCTGTATATTCATTTTCCAGTTCATATCTAGTATCGAATTCGTCAGAACCGGAAAAGGGAAAGTAGTGTACATCTCCATTTGTTAGCTTTACTTCCAGAAGCCTTGGGGGATTGTGAAGAGTTAACTGTCCTATTCCTGTGCTTTCCAATCGATAGGGACTATGAACCATAGCAAAGGCCTTAGAGGGAACATCTATAGAATATTCTTTTGGTCTCCATCCCCCTTCATCTTCAGCCATAATATCTGCGGATACAATTTCTTTAAAGAATTTAAGGCTGGAAGGAAAATAAGAATCTGCCAGAGAAACAAATTTCCAAAAGAGCCCATCTAAATCGCCGCCAGTTAATGTTACTTGCTCATCTTCGTAATCCATTATTTACCCCTCTTTAATAATCCCTTTCTTTTTGAGTTCATCGACTTCCTCCTTTGAAAGGATACGTATGTCAATTTTCTCTTCTTGCCAGGATTTATACCTCTCCTTCAGGAGTTTTTTATATTCGCGATTTGTCATTTTCATTTTTACCTCCCAAATTATTATTTTAGGCTTTTAATTGCCTGCTTCTTATACTCAGATATTCTTGGCTTGATACTACTTTTAAAGAGTGGACTTGTCAATTAAGTTCTATTTGAAAAGGAATAGAAGGAGCTATTTTTACTTGTTAGTCGAAATTGAGTTTTGGTTGCTTAGCTAGGTGCAGGGGAGTACAATAAAAAAATAATCAAAAGAAATTGCAAAAGATAACTATGAAAGGTATAAACCATCATCTAGTCAGTTTTAACGGACTCTATCCGGCGTAAAATACATTTTAGAGTAAGCAAAGCATAAATACTCATTGCTGAAATAGAAAGGATGGTATTTGCCATGGAAGAGATGTATTTTACAATTACGGGATGCAATCATTACTTTGGTACAGAGTTTTTGAAGGAGGGCATGAAGCTAAAGCTGGAGAAGGAACCGGAGAATCAATTCGATTCCGAGGCTATTTTGGTGAAGATAAAAGGCCTTGGAAAGATTGGCTATGTGGCCAACAGCCCTTATACGGTGAAGGGAGAGTCCATGAGTGCAGGAAGACTGTATGACAAGATTGGAGATAAAGCCAAAGCCAGAGTTGTCTTTTTGCTTAGGGACGGAGCCCTTTGCAAAGTTACAGATTGCGGACTGGAGGAAAAGTCAGCATTATAGGAGGTTTCCTATGTCAAAATTTGCTTCTAAATTTCAGAAGGTATTGATGTCATTTTCCTATCGGGGGAAGGAAATTTTTAAGCCCTTAAACACCGGACGGATAGATGAAAAAGTAAGTGCAGTCCGGGAATGGGTGGCAAATGTCTTTTTCTATACGAAAAATGGCAAGACCATCATGATTGATGCGGGCTACAATTATGAGCGTCTGGCGGAGAAGATGAAGTGGCTGGAACTGGAGCCCGCTTCCATTCAGCATATCCTGCTGACCCATTTGGATACGGATCATGTGGGTGCGGTGGAAAGGGATAGTGCAGGGCTTTTTCGGAATGCCAAGCTTTACCTTGGAGAGACGGAAAATAAATATTTGACCGGAGAGGCTCGTCGAAGAGTCCTTTTTAGGCATTATAAGCTTCCTATGGTGAAGACGGACAATGAGAAAAGGCTCTTAAAAGATGGGGAAGTTTTTTATATTGATGATATCAAGGTGGAGGCTATCCTGGTGCCGGGGCATACCTTCGGGCATCTGGTGTATCTCATTGATGATGCCTATCTTTTCACGGGAGATACCATTTGGTTTGGACCGGATGGAGGCTATAGCTTTTTAAATTCTTTAGCTGAGGACAATGAGCTGGCGAAAAAGTCCCTTGTAAAGCTGGAAAAGATAATAAAGGAGAGAGGAATTTCTCCGAAAATCATTAGCGGACATACCGGCTGGACAGATGATTTGGAATTTGCGTTTCGGCATAAGGATCAGATTTGTAACTCCTTAAAGAAGCAAAAGCCTCATGACCCCATGGCGCCCTATGATGCCTATGATGAACGGGAGGATACCGAGGATAAGGCAAGGGGAGATTGGCTTCCAAAGGCCAGAGAAATAATGGAATAGAAATATAAGCATAAGGAGCGACAGCATGGTAGTTGTTTTTGAATTTCTTAGCCGGGAGCCTATTGAAAATGTCATTACCGCAATGAATTTTCAGGTGGATAGGCTGGTGTTTTTCGGAAATCATGAAGACATTATTTCACAGAAGGAAAAGACGGAGAATTTTCTGAAAAAATACTGTGCTGTGGAAAGCATTGTCTTTCTGCCCTTGTCGGGAAGCAATTTGCAGTCGGTTTTGGAAACCATGCGAAAGGAAATCGAGCTGGAACTTAGCAAAAAAGCCAAGCTCTTTTTCGACATTACCGGAGGAGAAAGTCTGATGCTGGTGGCCTTTGGTATGCTGTCCCGGGAATATGAAACACCTATGCACATGTACGACATTTTCAAAGGAAAGCTTTTGGAATTGAATGCGGAATCATTGCATTACAACGAGGCAAAGGAAGAGTATTTCAACAGAGATAAACAGAATGATGAGGTAAATGCTTATGAGCCAAATGTTGAGTTCCTAAATGATAAACAACATAAAGGCATCAGTAGCATTGCGACCAAACGACCTGTTCCCATGACGCTGGATAGGCTGATTGAAATGCATGGCGGTATCATCAACTATAAATTACAAAAGGAAATTAAAGAGATTCCGAATAAAGAGAGCCGAGAAGACATTTTAAAAATCTGGAAGGTGATGAAGCTTCATTCGGAGCATTGGAATCCTTTTTCCGAATTTTTAAGAGAAAACATGAGTCCTGATGAAGAAGGCCGAGTGTATCGAAAGGAAAGTACGGTACTGAAGGCATTGGCGGATTCTTCCAATAAGCTAAAGTCTGCCCATAAGTTTTATCAAATCATGGAGGATTTGTCTCGGGCAGGAGCGATTTTTGACCTAAAACATTCCGAGGGGAAATACCAATTTCGCTTTAAAAACAAGGCCATTAAGGGATATATTTGGGATGGAGGTAGCATCTTGGAGCTCTATACTTATTTACAGGAAAAGGGGCATAGTGATGAGTGCCGAGTAGGAGTGCATCTGGATTGGGATGGAGTGCTGGAAGGCCCTGCCGGAATTGATGTGTTAAATGAAATCGATGTCCTGTCTCTTCGGGGCTATATCCCCAGTTTTATTTCCTGCAAGAGCGGAAAGCTTTCTCCCCAGCAGTGCCTGCATGCCCTTTATGAACTGGATACGGTGGCACATCGCTTTGGGGGGAAATATGCCAAGAAGCGTCTGGTGGTAACGTCGGAAATTAACGAAGTCTATCAGGAGCGTGCCTTGGAAATGGGAATAGAGCTGAAAGTGGAATAAGAAATCTTTGCCGTGACTTGGGTGTAAAACAGGATTGGTTTTGAAAATATCTGTATTGAACGAAAAAAGGTAGCTGTTTATGGAATGGGATGATTTTTATGAAAGGGTTGAAAACTGGAGCAAATCCACTTTGAGCCAAAGAATATCTTCTTTGAAAACGATTGGAGAAGCTTGGGAGATTTCTGATATTGCAGAACTCATCAAGGATCAGGCATTAAATGCGAAACTGATTAAAAAAGCCATGTCCTTAGGAGTCAAATTTCCCTTTGAGGATATTGTGAGCTTTGAAGGCCTGGTATCAAAGGAAACGATTTGTCAAATGATAGACTATGCCTTAAACCATGGAGAAAGTATAACTGTGGATGAAATTTTGGGCTTTGAAGGGATTGTGGATCAGGATACCTTGGATATGCTTCTTCATTCCATGGTAAATCGAAAGATTTCCCTTAATGCAGAGGAACTTCTTGAATTAGAGGGCGTGGCATCCAAGTCGGTTATAGATCGGGCTGCATTGGCTTCGAAACTGCAATTTTCAGGAGAGGATATGGAGTATCTGGAGGATGTACTGAGCCCTCGAGTACACCGAGAACTTTGTGAAAAAAACGGTTTCTATGAAGTGGACGGGGAGTATAAGAAGATAAAGTCCGGAAAAGGAAAAAATACTTTTAAAAATGCATTGACGAAAAAATCAGTCCATGAGCGTAATACCTTGTCTTCCGATGATAGTACGGAAGGATTCGGCATTTCCCTTTTGCCTGTACTTTTTGGGATTGTGGCATTTCCTGTTGTTTTGCTTTTTAAGATATTAGGACTGTATAGTCTTCTGAAACTCTTTCGGCTATCGAGGCTTTTTGCCGGAAAAAAACCGGAGAAATTTTATATTGGAGATCCGGTTTTAGTACGATATAGAAATACAGAAGGTCGGATTATCGATATAAACGGAAGTCACTACATGGTGTCCATGTATGACGGAGGCAAGGTGGATTCCTATCAGGCTTATGAACTTGAGAGAATATAATAAAGAAAAAATAGCTTCGTTTTGGGGAAAAAATATCCCAAAGCGGAGCTATTTTCTATATTTTTTTAGAGAAAAGAATTTGAAAAATAAGCTTTAAAAAAGTTTGAAAAACAAGCTTTGAGTCAAAATTTTGCAAAACAAACTTCAAATTAAAAATTATTTATACTTATAAAATCCTTCCCCTGCATTTACACCGATTTTACCTTCTGCAACATACTTTTCCAAGATAGCCTTAATCTTTCCGGGGATGCTTTCAGGATCCTGAGACTGGGGATTGTTGGATACAATGTTTAAGGCAGTGTTTAATCCCACGATATCCAGAATCTGGAAAGGGCCAAGGGGAGAGCCGGTACCCAGTCTCCAGGTCAGGTCAATGGTGGCAGGGTCTGCAACTTCCTTAGCCAAAAGCATTTCTCCTGCGCTTAGGAAGGGAATCAGCATGGAGTTAAGGATGTAACCGGGCTGTTCCTTATGTAAACGAAGGGGAATCATTTTAATTTCTGAAGCGAAGTTTGCTACCGCCTCATAAGCCTCCTTGGAGGTGCCGTCATGTCCCATGATTTCAGCGGTATTGCTCTTCCAGATATTGTTGGCAAAATGGATAGCCAGATAGTTTTCCGGTCTGGAGAGGCAGTCTCTAAACTGGCTGGGCACCATGCTGGAAGAATTTGTGGCAACAATGGTTTTTTCCGAAAGGAAAGGATCGATAGCCTTATAGAATTCTCTCTTTGCCTCAGGATTCTCCGCCATACTTTCAATAATTAAATCTGTGTCTTTGCAGGCATCGGAAAGATCGGTGGTAAGTTGTATTTCTTTGTGGGCTCTTTCTACATTTTCCAAAAGCTTGTCGATATCCGCCTCTGTCACAGAGGAAGAGTCAGGAATCAAACCTCTGGAGAAGCTCAGTCCCTTTCCCAGGTTCTTCTTTGCTTCTGTCAGCTCATTCTTATAAATCGTGTAAAGTCTTTCCAACTTCGGCTTGGTTCTCTGGATAGAGTCCTCACTTCTTAGCCAAATCTTTACGGAAAATCCGGAAAATGCGGTCTGAAAAGCAATTTGGGAACCCAAAACGCCACCGCCTGCTACTGTAATATTTTTAAAACTCATAACGACCTCCATTTCTATCTTATAAGAAATTTTAAAATTAAATTGTGTAAAATATATTATAGCAGGAAGATAATGAAAGGAAAGAGGAGGGGAATAGACTTTATAATTATTTCATTTTCTCGGAGGCAGCAGTCGTATCCGCTACGAGGCGAAGTTAGCGAGAGCGTGCCCCACTTACAGGGATATGCTGCATCAAAGCGTATCTTATAAAATTATAGTCCTTCACTACGATGAAGGGCGAGGTTAGCGAAAGCGTGCCTCGCATTCCAAGCTATACTGCGTAAATGTTTTTTTATATTCTTTTTACAACCCCTTTTATGGAATACTCCTTGCAAGTTCTTGTAAAAATTGCGATAATAACCCTTAAAAAAAGCTAACAAATTTTATTTTATAAGGATGTAACTATGCAGGAAAATAGCACTTACTATAAAAAGAAAATCGTACTGGCGTTGTTTGTTATTACCGTGATTTTCGGACTTCAAACCCTTTATACCTATTACAGTGCCAAGATTTCGGATCCTTTGCAGCTTCTTTCTGCGGTTTTATACGGCACAATCAAGCTGTTCTTATTCGTTTCTCCCATTTCTGCGGAGGAAAAATCCAGCATTTTTTATGAGTTTGCCAAGTGGATGGCGCCGATTCTTACTTCCGCCTTCATCTTTACCCAGATTTCCAACATTTTACTCCATGTGAAAAATATGCTTCTGAACAGAACCAGTATGCATCATGTACTGATTTTTGAAAACACGGAGATGGGGGAGACTTTGATTGGCAATCTGATGAAGGAAAGTACGCCCTATAAGATTTCTTTAATTACCAAGAATTTTTTGGATGACCGTTTGAAAAACAAATATGAGAAGAAGGGGATTGCCACCTATCAGATTGATTTTGAGCATTGCGATGAAAATGAAGTCAGGGAGCTTTTTTCAGCTTTGCATATTCATCATGCCAAGTATATCTTTTTCTGCTCTGACAATGATTTGGAAAATTATGCCCTCTATGCCAATGTGATTAAACGCATTAAACCGAGACGACCCATTACTTGCTATGCGAACTGTAGTTCCAATACGGTGGTGGGCTATATGGAAGAGTTGCTTTCCGAGGAAAGAAAGGGGGAAGAGCTTCTCAAGAAGATAGACACGGTGCATTTTAACCAAAAGGATTTGACCGTACGGATGCTTTTGGCTGAGCCCGCTGTGAAGCATAGCATTTTAAAAAGTCTGGAGGGGATTTCAGAGGATAGCCAAATAGCAGATTTCATAGAGGACAGTCATCATATGACGGATTCCACAGAGAACAGTCATCATACAGTGGATTCCATAGAGAACAGCATCAAGCCTCTCCATGTATTGCTTTTTTCCGTAAATGATTTGACTCTGCCGTTACTGAAGCAGTTGGCCAACGATGCCACCACTTCCTTAACGAGAAATCCGAAAATCAGCATTTTAGAGGAAAATGCTTCCCAAAGAATGCAGGAGCTTTTGGATTTAAACGCTCCGGAAAGGGAAGGATTACTAAGAGCGCTGGAGATAGAATGTATAGACTTAGGTCATGAGCAAAGGAATTTACAAAATTATCTTAAGGGGCTGGGGAAGGAAGAAAGTCCAAGTCTTATTTTTCTGATGCAGGAGGATGTGGTGAAGAGCCTAAAGGCGCTTAAGCTGATGAATCGGTACTTCGGGCAGGTTCCCAAGGTTCTTCGGAATATTTCCAATGTGGATTTGACCCATGTGCTTCCCAAAACTAAGGAGCAGATCAAGGTTTTTGGGGATCTTTCGGAGATTATGACCGGAGAGATATTGATTCGGGAAACTTTGGATAATCGGGCTAAGCAGTTTAATGAGGCTTATAATAAGGCCTCGGGAGCAGCCGGTATGGGAGAGGGAACAGCTTGGAATGAATTGTCTTATGTAAAGAAGAACTCCTCCAGACAGTCTGCCACTCACGCCGGTATCAAAGAGGAGATTATTCGTAGAGTACTTTCCGGAAAATCGGAAGAGGAGATTTCCGCCTATTTATCGGAAAAGCTGGAGGAGTTTAAAAAGCTTCAGGAAGCCCAAAAGCTTGGGGGAGATGGGGGAAAGGAAGAGTTTCAACAAAACATTAGACGATACCTTTCCGAAAACCCATTATTGGATTTTCTTTCCAGACTGGAGCATAAGAGGTGGTGTAACAGCTACTATGCCATGAACTTCCGCTATGGAGAGAAGAAGGATGAAAATCTAAAGACTCATCCCTGCTTAATCGAGGATTGGGGAGAGGTTATCGGGGAGAAGTTTGACATTTGCCACCCGGAATATGATTTGCTCTCTGTCTTTAGCCTCTTCCGAAAATAGGAAAAGCTAAAAGGGCTATAAAGTAATCATTAAATAAACCATACAGAAAAGAGGGGTAAGAATGGAAAAAGAATTGGAACAAAATGCTCCAATCGTTGAGGAAGAAAAGCTGCAAAACTACAGAAAAGATGATGATGCAGAGGAAATGGAGAAGGCGGCGAAGGAGTTTAAGGAAAAGGAATATAAGTTTGATGCCTTTATCAGTTACCGTCATGTGGAGCCGGATCAGAGTATTGCGAAGCAGCTGCATCAGATGATTGAAAGTTTTAAGCCTCCAAAGGAATTTTATAAGGACGGTAAGAAAACGACCTTCCGTGTTTTTCGAGATAGAGAGGAGCTGGCGGCAAGAGACCTAAGCAGCTCCATTGAAGAGGCCTTGGCGGAAAGTCGCTATCTGATTGTGCTTTGTTCCAAGAGAACGCCCCTGTCCGAGTGGTGTGAGAAGGAAATTCGTACCTTCAGACAGCTTCACGGAGATGAGCGCATTATTCCGGTGCTGATTGAAGGAGAGCCGGATGAAGCTTTTCCTGCACCCTTGAAACAATTAAAAAGAGGGGCGGATCAGAGTCTTGCAGATGTATTGGCGGCGGACATCCGTCCGGATGAAGTTTTACATAAGAATTTTCCCGGCTATGAGGAAGTCCAGAAGAAGGACAGCGCTAAGCTGCAAAACCTGACAAAGCAGGCCCTTCATTTGCTGAAAACCGAAAAGTACCGTATTATGGCAACCATCTTAGGTTGTACCTTTGGAGACCTTAAGCAGAGGGATAAGGAGAGAAAGAATAGGCTTATTCTGACCATATCCTCTCTTTCCGGCGCAATCTTCCTGCTCTTTGGTATCTTTATGTTTAATGCCTACCAAAAGGCAGAGCAGGCCAGACAGGAGGCGGTGCAGTCCAATGCCGGTATTTTAATGAAAAGCTCCCAGGATATGGCCAAGGAAGGGGATTACTTAAAGGCCGCTTTAGTGGCGAAGGAAGCGATGAAGCCTATTGGAAAGGGCATGAAAGCTTATCCGCAGCTTCAATCTGAGAAGATGAGCATTTTCAATGATGTGATTTATCACAGCGGTGCTTCTACCTTGACTTCCATTTCTACAAAAAATAAGTTGACCTTTATGGCTCTCAGCAATGATGAAAAGCTGGTGGCCTTCGGTTTGGGAAATGATGAAACTGCTATTGCCAAGGTGGAAAATGGAGAAATTATCAAGAGATTGCCGGGACATAGCCAACAGGTAAAGCTTTTAACATTTTCCAAGGATGATAAGCTTTTGGTTTCCGCTGCTTTTGATAACAGCTTCATTGTCTATGATGTGGAGACCGGAGAGGAGAAGGCCAAGCTGGAGATTCCGGGAGTTCCTATGCTGGGGCGTTTTTCCGGGGATAATTCACAGTTTTTCTATGTAAGCTTTACCAATACTTCTGCGGACTTTTACGTTTTTGATGCCAATACCTGGCAACAGCTTAGTACATTTTCCATCCAGGAAACGGTAAAATATGCGGATATTAAGAGCGATGGTTCAGAGGTGCTTATCACTTTAGGCAACAATGATGAAAATCAGCTGACAAGGAGAAGCCTTAAGGATGGCAGTGTTATTTCTACTATTGAACGGATAGGAAGAACTTCTTTCGATGGATCCAATTTTATGCTTCCTTACAAATCTGCCTTTTATTCCAATGACGGGAAGTCTATCATTTTGTTAACGGATGACGAGCTTCAAAAGATTTCTTTAGAGGATCATCAAGTTCTCTTCAGTGAGAAGATCAGCACTGCAACTACCTTGAATAAGCCCTTAGTGGAAAGTGAGAATGGGGAAAAAATTGCTATAAACAGCTATGGCAAGATTCTGCTTCTCAATGGAGAAACCGGAGACACCGTAGATGAAGTATCTTTTGGTGAATTGGATTTAAAATATTTTGCGTATAATACAGAACAAAACATGGTTGCAGGCTTTGGAGAAGCAGGGATTTACTCCATTTGGAAGGATAAGGTGATTACGGATGACAGGCTGTATCTGGGGGGGATAGCACCTTCTGAAATCTACTTCTTAAAGGATGGCAGCAAGATTTTGACCAATTCCCATGAAGGCCAAAGCATTAAGATTATTGATACCAAGTCCAGAATTTCCTCGGAGCCGGTGCAGGGCAGAATTATTGCATCCTCCAATGATTCCTCCAAGCTTCTTCTCTTTAACGGGACGGATTTCCTGCTCTCCACGGATAACGGGAAGACCGGGAAAACCATCACCAATGAGAACACGGTGATTTACGGCTTGATGACCGGTACAAAACAAAACGTCCTGTCCAACGACGGAAAATACTATGCCTATGTTGGGCAAATGGATAGCGGAAATCCCGGACTGGTGCTTTACAATGTGGAAAGTCGGGAATCCAAAACCGTGGAAATCCCTTCTGCTTATCCGGCTCTTCGCTTTTCCGATGATGGAAAGAAAATCTATTTGCAGGATAAGAAGGAAGGATTAAAGATCTATAGCGTTGAGGATTTAAGCTTGCTGGATACTATCCCGGAAATTACGGATTCTTCCCTGAATATCTTGGTTTCCGAAGACGATAAGATACTTCTTGTCAATCGATTTTCAGGAACGGCCTCTCTGTATGATTTGGAAAGTAAGCAGCATCTAGAGGACATTCCGGGGGAGGTGCTGAATCTTAAGCATCAGGATGACGAAATTCTCTTAAAGGGCATACAGAACAATACAGCTTTTACTTGGAGCAGTAAGACCGGCCTTAAGAGTCTGGACATGGATGAAGCGCTCACCCAGACGCCGGTTAGCTTTGATGATGTAAATCTGTATAATGAAAAGGAAAATCTACTTCTTCTGATTCGAAATAATGATACGGAGCGAAAGGCCTATGTGGTGGATTTTGCCACGGGACACCTGATGATGAGCTTCACCCCTTCTGTAAAGCGCTATCTTGTCAATGGGCATATCTCGCCGGAGGGAAATGTGATTATGGTGGATCAGAGCTTTAATACCATTACCGCAACGGACAACTCCGGAGTTCAGGA
>NZ_CAUVME010000020.1:0-44771 GCF_963553175.1 Oribacterium sinus
CGTACGTACAGTGCTGTGAGAGGACGGCGGTTAGTCGCCGCCTCCTACTCGATTCTTTTTTGCTTTTGCGATGCTTTCTTTTCTGCCTTTGTATTGCTTTCTTACCTTCCTTTAGGAGGGATTGTATTCTTTTCCGGAAAGCTGTAATATAAAAGAGTTTTTAAGAATATTTCCGGGAAAAGGAAGCGCTAATGCATCATTTTTTTGTGTCGAAAGAAGAGATAGGGGAAGGGGAAATCCTTTTAAGAGGAGAGAACTTCCACCATTTACATAAGGTATTACGAGGGCAAATTGGGGAGAAAATCCTGATTTCCGATGGAGAAGGGGTGGATTATCAATGTGAAATTCAGTCCTTTTCGGAGGATGAGGCAAGTCTTTCCATTTGCTTTCGAGAAGAACCCCATGAGCTGCCTGCAAAACTTATCCTGCTTCAAGCCCTTCCCAAGGGGGATAAGATGGAATGGATTATTCAAAAGGCGGTGGAGCTGGGGATTTCCGCCCTGATTCCTTTGGAAAGTAAGAACACGGTGATGAAGCTAAAGGAAAAAAAGGAAGAGAAGAAAATCAGCCGTTGGCAAAGCATTATGGATGCTGCAGCGAAGCAGAGTAAGCGTTCCATTCTTCCGAAAATGGAAAACGGAATGGGCTGGAAAGAAGCCTTTTCCTATGTGAAGGATTGTGATTTTAAGCTTCTGCCCTATGAAAATGAAAGAGGCGTAGTTCCCACAAGAGAAATCCTCAGCAAGATGGAAGAAGCTGTGAAAGGGAAGAAAGATTGTTCCATTGCCCTTTGTATAGGACCGGAGGGAGGCTTTACCAGGGAAGAGGTGGAGGCAGCAATGGCGGAGGGCTTTCTTCCCATCAGTTTGGGAAAACGCATTTTACGGACAGAAACCGCAGCCATTACGGCATTAAGTCTGATTATGATGCAGTTGGAATATGCAACAACGGAGTAAGACCGGAAGGAGAAGAAGATGAGAAGTATCTATTTGGATAATGCAGCCAGTACCAAGGTATATCCGGAAGTGGCGGATTTGATGACCACTACCATGTTGGCAGACTATGCAAACCCGTCGGCAAAGCATAAGATGGGCGTGGAAGCGGAAGCCTATTATCGTGAGGCCAGAGAGACCATTGCAAACACTTTAAAGTGCAAGGAAAAAGAGATTATTTTCACTTCCGGGGGAACGGAGTCCAACAACACCGCCTTTATGGGAACCTGCTTCGGCATGGAGAGACAGGGAAAGCACATCATTACCTCCGCCATTGAGCATCCGGCGGTATATAAGCCCTTGGAGTTTTTAGAGCAGCACGGTTTTTCCTTAACCGTCCTGCCTGCAGATGAAAAGGGACATATCTCTCTTACAGATTTGGAAAATGCCATTCGGGAAGATACCATTATGGTTTCCATTATGACGGTAAACAACGAGATGGGAGCGGTTCAGGACATTTCCGCCATCGGAAAATGTATTAAGGCAAAGAATCCTAAAACCCTTTTCCATACAGATGCCATTCAGGCCTATGGAAAAATGGAGCTTCGTCCCAAGAGAGATATGGTAGACCTGCTTTCCGTCAGTGGACATAAGCTTCACGGACCAAAGGGCATCGGATTTTTGTACGTGGATGAAAAGGTGAAGCTCTCTCCGTTAATGCTTGGGGGAGGACACCAGAACGGTCTTCGATCCGGCACCTTGAATATTCCCGGTATTGCAGGACTTGGGCTTGCGGCAAAGCTCAGCTACAGTCATTTTAAAGAAAAGCAGGAAATGCTCTATCATTTGAAGGATTTCTTTATTGACGAATTGGAAAAAATAGAAGGGGTGACCGTGCATTCGGAAAAAGGGGAAGCATCTGCACCCCACATCGTTTCTGCAGCCTTTCAGGGCGTGAAGGCGGAGGTTCTGCTTCATGCTTTAGAGGAAAGAGGAATTTATGTCAGCAGCGGTTCAGCCTGCTCCTCTAACCACCCCGGAATCTCCGGAACCTTGAAAGCCATCGGACTAAGCCATGGTGACTTGGATTCCACCCTGCGTTTTTCCTTCTCCCAATATACGGAGAAGAGAGATTTGGAGGAATGTATCAGCGTTTTAAAAGAAGAACTGCCGGTTCTAAGGAAATTTTTTAAGGCATAAAAGAAAGGGGCTACAAAAATCTGAAACATTCGTCATGCAGTATAGGTCTACTATACTGCATATCAGTTTTGATATATCGGATTTTTTGTAGCCCCTGTTTTTTACTATTAAAAAGAGGGAAAGAAAGAAGGAAAGGGGTAGGCATGATTTGGCGTAAATATAGTATTGATACTACTGTTGAGGCGGAGGAGATTCTGGCCGCATTTCTTATGGAGGAATTGGGAATTGAGGGAGTAGAGTTTTCCGACCAGCTGGGGATTACCGAGGAAGAGGCGAAAACGATGTTTGTAGACCTTTATCCCGAGGGAGATGACAGTATAGAGGATGCCACCCTTTCCTTTTATGTGGAAGTGCTTTCTAAAGAAGATAAGGAAGGACGAAAGGAGGAGGTGGAAAAGGCCTTTTCCGACCCATTGGTGGATCATTCCTATACTTTGAATTCTTCCAACATTTTTACGGAGGAAGAATGCGATGAAATTCTCAGAGCATTGAGAGAAGAACTGGAAAATATGTCTTCCTACTGCAATATCGGGAAGGGAAGCATTAGCCAATCCGAAACGGAGGATAAGGACTGGCTGAATGCTTGGCATGACTTCTTCCATTCCTTTTCCGTGGGAGATTTTTTCATCTGCCAAAGCTGGGAGGAGGTATCGAAGGAAGCTGAGGGAAAAATCCTGCTGTCGGTAGATCCGGGCACAACCTTCGGAACCGGACAACATGAAACCACCAAGCTCTGCCTTCAGGCCTTAGGAAAATACGGAAAGGGAAAGGAAAGGGTTCTGGATTTGGGAACCGGATCCGGAATTCTGGGCATAGCTGCTCTCAAGATGGGAGCAAAGGAAGTATTCGCCACGGATTTAGACCCTCTATGTGAGGGCGCGGTGGAAGAAAATCTTTTGAAAAATACCCTCTCTAAAGACCAAATGACGCTTTTTATCGGAAATATTTTGGGGCAGGAAAAGGAAGAGCTGGCCTTTCGTAAAAGCTGTGAAGAAAAGCCCTTTTCTTTGGTTTTAGCCAATATTTTAGCGCCGGTTATCATTGCCTTGGCACCGGAAGTACCGAAGTTTTTGGAAGAAGGAGGAATCTTTATTGCCTCCGGGATTTTAGAAGAAAAGGCGGAGGAAGTCAGAAAGACCCTGAAAGCAGTGAAGGAATGGAAAATTCTGGAAGAGCTACAAGAAGGGGAGTGGCACGCCTTTATTTGCAGGAAAAAGTCATTTTAAGAGAAAGAGTCAGTAAAGTTTTATCATAAGAAAAAGTCAGTAGTTTTATTTAAACAAAGTAAAGAATATACAAATCTACCATCTATTTATTAACGCATACAGGGAGAAGCAGAAAGTGAGGTAGAGCTGTTTTTATGATTTATGATTGTCTAATCATTGATGATGAGAAAAGTTTGCTGGAAGCCACAAGTGAATATTTAAATTTGTTCGGTATCAGTACCGTTACGGCAGAGTCTGATGAGAGATGTTTTGAAGTTCTTTCTCGAGATAAGGTAAAGTTAATTTTGCTGGATATTAATTTGGGTGATGAATCCGGGTTTGAACTTTGTAAAAAAATTCGACAAATGACTGATGTGCCCATTATTTTCATCAGTGCACGTAGCAGTACGGATGATATGATTTTAGCCTTACATATTGGAGGGGATGATTATATACAAAAACCTTATTCCCTCAGCTATTTGCTTGCAAAAATACAGGTTTTCTTGAAAAGATATTATCCGGAAGATAAGTTAAACTGTGTGAATTTGGGAAAATGTGAGGTAGATGTAAAAAAAGAAGAATTATATATTGCCGGGGAAAGAATTAAATTGAAAGGAATGGAAAAAAAGCTACTGTTCTATCTTTTAAAGAATCAAGGCAGAACCATATCGAAAGAGGAATTATTTCAAAATGTATGGCAGGATAGCATTACCGGGGATAATACATTGAATGTCCACATTCGAAGACTAAGAGAAAAAATAGAGATAGACCCTAATGAGCCGCAAGTATTAAGGACTGTTTGGGGAGTAGGGTACGTATTAACTTTAGGAGAAGGATAATGAAAAAAGGATATCTCTATTTTCTACTAATTTTGATCCTTTCCTGGTTTGCCCTGGTATTTTTAGGCTTACCAATAATGAAGAAGCCAAAGGATTTTGCTGAAATAAATTATATCAGAAAGTCAGTGGAAAAAAACTGGGGGCATTGGGAAGACAGTGCTTTTCAAGATAGGAAAAGTGAGCTTTCATTCTATGTTATCAATGCGCAGGGGGATATTGTTTACGAATCCATGGTCACGAAGAGAAATGGACTGGAAGACTCTATAAAAAATAAAGATACGATTATAGATATTGTAAAAAACAAGAAAGTAGTGGGAAAGCTCATTGTTTTAAATGAAGACTATGAACGCTATGTTGAGTACAGTATGCGCATGAGAAATAGCTACGTACTGATTAATAGCGTATTCTTTATTATTATTGCAATCCTAGTATTTGAAATATGGAAAAAAATTCTTCAACCATTAGACCAATTAAAAGTTTTTGCAGAAAGAATTTCAGATGGAAATCTTGAGATGCCTCTCAGTATTCATAGTAACAATGCTCTTAGTACATTTGCCAATAGCTTTGATATTATGAGAGAGAAGCTTTTAAACGCCAAAATCAATGAGCAAAATGCTCTAAAAAAGAGAAAAGAGCTTATAGCCTCGTTAAGTCATGATATAAAAACGCCGATTGCTTCCATAAAAGCAACGACAGAACTTCTTGCGTTACAAGAGGATAACGCATCTAAAAGAAAAAAGATGATGATAATTATGGATAAAGCGGAGCAAATCAATCTTCTGGCTTCCAATTTATTGCAGTCTACATTAGATGAGTTGGAGGAAATGGAAGTTATTGTAAGAGAAGAATGTAGTGAAGTTGTAACAGATATTATTCGTAGTGCAGATTACAAAAACTATATTAGAGAAATATCCATTCCTTCCTGCATTATAAAAATAGACAAGAATCGGCTATTGCAGGTTTTCGATAACATAATCAATAATTCTTATAAATATGCAAATACGGAGATTGCTGTATCTTCCTGTTTTTTCAATCAGTACTTACGAATATCTGTTAGTGATTTTGGAGATTGCATTGAAGAGGACGAAATCCACTTGGTGGATCAAAGATTTTATAGAGGGAAAAAAGCCAAGGATTTTGCCGGTTCCGGATTGGGCTTATATATTTGCAAAAAGATTATAGATAAAATCGGCGGAAGAATTCGTTTTGATAAAATAGAGAATCAATTTTGTGTAACAATAGATTTGCCATTGGCGTAATCAGATGGATGATACTACAGGAAACTTTAAAAGGAAGACTTCCTGTAGTATTTTTTTGTTCGTACAGAGTAGTGCATGCAAAGCCTGTATTTTCAGTAGCATTTTAGAAAATGGAATAAAGCAAATCATGGGCATTATATAGTTAAGAATCATGATGAGTCAGTTAAGAATTGTTAAGGAAGAGGCAAAGACTGCTAAGATTTTGAATGATAAAATCAATATAGAAAAAGGGTCGTGCAAGTAGAAATGAAGCATGAAAGGAATGCAAAATGGTGAATCATGATAAAAATATAATCATTAGAACGGAAAAGCTCTGTAAAAGCTTTTCAACGAAAAACCATAGTGAACACATCTTAAAGAATATAGATTTAGAAATTTATGAGAGGGATTTTACTGTGGTTATGGGCGCATCAGGCTCCGGTAAGTCAACTCTTCTCTATATGCTTTCGGGAATGGATAGGCCTTCCTTGGGAAGAGTCTTCTTTAGAGATGAAGAGATTTCCGGTAAATCCAATAATGCGTTATCCGACTTTAGAAGAAATCACTGTGGATTTGTATTCCAACAGATTAATTTGATTCATAATCTTACGGTTCTGGATAACGTTGTGCTAAGCGGTTTGTTAAGAAATAAAAATAATGCTGAAGTTATGCAGAAAGCAAAGCGGTTGCTCTCAATGGTTAATATTGAAGAAAATAATTGGGATAAAAGTCCCTCAGAAATTTCAGGAGGTGAAGCACAAAGAGTTGCAGTAGTCCGTGCTGAAATCAATGAACCGGATATATTGTTTGCAGATGAACCTACAGGAGCACTGAACTCCGAATCAGGGTGCAGAGTTCTTGATTTATTAAGCAATATTCATCAACAGGGTAGAAGTGTCTTAATGGTTACCCATGACTTTAATGCTGCTTTAAGAGGAAATCGCATACTGTATTTAAAGGATGGAGTGATTTGCGGGGAGTGTAATCTGGGACAATATATAGCAGATAAGGATAAAGAAAGAATAAAACAATTGGATGGCTTTTTAAAGGAAATGGGATGGTAATGATGATAAAAAGAATATTACTTTTTAACCTTTCTAAAATTAAAAAAAATGTGTATGGATCTTTTGTCTTTGTTTTTTTGATTGCGGTGTCTTCTTTTTTGATAGGGATATCTTTTTCTATAGAAGATAGTTTTTCGGCTTTATTTGAGACTGTTTATGAAGCAACAAACAGTGCAGATTATAGCGCCATATTCCCCAGAGAATACTTAGAAAGTAAAAAAGGGGATATCGAGAGCTTTATTCAAAAATCAGAAATCAATACCGCTTATGAAACAGAAGATACTTTGATTTTCTTAAAAACAGCAATCTCTGTAGAAAATAAGGAAGAATTACAGGGTTCGTGGATTATACGGAATTTTGATAGAGACAATCTTTTATCTACTGTCAATCTTGTGGAAAAAATGGAGACTCAGCCGGAGAATGCCATCTTTGTTCCTTATCTGTGCAAGACCTTATTTGGTTTTCAATTAGGAGAAAATTTATCTATAAAATACCTTGGTGAGTATAAGACCTTTGTGATTACCGGTTTTACGGAGGATATTTTATATGGTAATCGAGGCGTTATGGCTTTTGATGTACCGGAGAAAACTTTCTCGGAATTGGAAAATTCTCTTGGAAATGAGAGCCGCAGTGCTTTATTATTGCTTAAGTCTGAAGATAAGCATTTAAAACAAAACTTTATCCCACTCATCAAAGAGGCGCCTTATGCAACGTATGCGGATATTGTTTCCGCTCGATACTCTATGCATTCTACATTACACGTATACAGTGTTGCGATACTTTTCTTTTCCATTGTGACGCTGATTGTGGTGTGTTTGGTAATGTATTTTAGACTTAAAGACAATTTTTATAAGGATTTTAAAACAATTGGGGTGATGAAAGCCCTAGGCATTAGTGATAGGGAAATTCGACTATCCTTTGTATTCCAATATATTTTCTTAGGGTTTATGGGAAGTGTTTTAGGGATTTTATTATCTGCTGTACTGGCATCCACTTTCATTCCCTCCATAACGGCAGAAAGCGGTATGAAGTGGGTAAATTCTTTTCATGTGATGAGAGGATTAGATATCCTACTGCTGAATCTAATTATAGTATTCCTATTTGCATTTCAAGCAACGGCTACCGTAAAGAAAATCACTCCGGTAGCAGCTATAAGAGGGCAAAGAGCTAATTATAATGGCGGAATCAGTCATTCATTTTTTGGGAAAATTCCATTATCCTTAGACTTTTTATCGGCTATCTATTTATTGATTAGTAGAAAGAAACAAAATGTATCTATATGCTTTATTGTTGCATTAGCGGTATTATCCTCTTCTTTTTTTATCACTTTATTTTCCAATATTGTTCAGAAAGAAGACGGTTTATCGCAAATCAGTGGTATGGAGAAATTTGATATTGTTTTAAAGCCCGGGGAAGAGGCAGATATTCAGAAGCTATATCAGAGAATATTCGATATGGATAACACCAAAGCAGTCATAAAATGCATAGGTCCCGGAGGGGGAGAAATCCTATGTGATAACAATGTAAGTGGAAGAATAACGGTTTATGATGACTATGAGAAATTGGAGAAGATAGGATTATATAAGGGAAGGTATCCTTTCTATGACAATGAAATTGCCATTTCGCTTAATCTCTCCAAGAGTTTAAAAAAAGGAATAGGAGATGTGATTTCAATTAGAAATGATTATCAAGAGCAAGCTCCGGAGGAAGAGTATGTAGTAACCGGACTGACACAAGGCAGCTATACCGGAGGACTGGATGTTTTCTTTAGCTATGAGGGTATCCTAAAAATAGAACCGGATGCAAGGTGGGAATCAATGTATCTGTATCTAAAGAATGACAGGGACATAGAGGTCGCGATATCGAAAATTCAATCTCAAATTGGGGATGAAAACATTTATATCGAAAATTTCAAAGAATTATTCAACGCTCAGTTTGCTTCGGTTATCGCCAATGTAAAGGCGATTCTCCTCTGGGTACTTTTCGTAAGTATGTTTATTACGCTAACTACTGTGATTTTACTGGTAAAGACAGTAGTTTTAAATAACGAAAGTGATTTTGCTGTGATGAGAGCAATAGGCTTCACAACGTATCAGATAGCAAGGCAGATTTCTATGAGTATCCTGCCGATTTTGACAATGGCTTCCTGTATAGGATATTTATTATCCTTGTTATTTACCAATAGAATTTTGGTCCTTATGTTACAGGGAATGGGGATTTATGATTTGCGATTTAGTCTTCCTAATGGATATATACTTTGTTACGCAATAATCCTTATTCTATCATCTTACTTCCTGTCCATACTCTATGTATGCAGGCAGAGTAAGTATTCTCCTAACTATATTATTAATAGAGGGGAGTAAAAAATTGTTTATAAGCTCTTGAGTAAATATAGTTAACATTAAAGAAAGGGGAAGCAGTAAAAATGTAGAAAAAGACGATTTCTTCCTTCCGATATAGGGCTAAAATAGGGGTAATCTGAGCCCGCCGGTACTTACTGAAAGCGAGCCGAATCGAAGCTTGAAGTTAGTACCGATGCGTGGCGAGGTTAGCGAGAGCGTGCCCCAATTTAAGACCTATATCGGAAGGAAGCCTTAAACATGACTTTTCTTACATCCTTTTTTATTCCGAAGGCTTATCTTTCCGCATTAAAATTGCCTCTGCCTCATTGATGGCCTTCTCCACCATTTCCGCAACAATGGGCGCCAGTTTTTCCTCTGATTTCCGAATCTTCTCCGGAATCGGTTTGGTAACGGGGTGCTTTGCCACGAAGATGGTACAGCAATCTTCGTAGGGTTCAATGGAGGTTTCGTAGGTTCCGATTTCCTGAGCCACATCCACGATTTCCTGCTTATCGAAGGCAATCAAAGGACGGTAAACCGGAAGGGTGCAGACTTCATTGGTACATACCAGACTTTGTAGAGTCTGGGAAGCCACCTGTCCGATGGATTCACCGGTAATTAAGCCGATACAGTTATTTTTATAGGCCAACGCCTCTGCAATCCGCATCATATAGCGACGCATAATAATGGTAAGCTCTTCATGGGGACAGTGCTCATAAATAGCCAGCTGAATATCCGTGAAATTTACCACGTGAAGCAGTATGGGGCCGGTATAGGTGGAAACCTGCTTTGCCAGGTCCATAACCTTGATTTTCGCTCTTTCACTGGTATAGGGGGGTGCATGGAAGTAGGTGGCTTCCAGTAAGGCACCGCGCTTTGCCACCTTGTAGCCCGCAACGGGAGAGTCAATTCCTCCGGAAAGCAGCAACATGGCTTTTCCGTTTGTACCCAGGGGCATTCCGCCCAGTCCGGGAATAATTTTTCCGTAAATGTTCATATACTGACGGATTTCCATCCGAAGCTTCACATCCGGCTTATGCACATCCACGCGAGCATTGGGGAAGGCCTCCAAAATGCTGTGGCCAAGTTCCTGATCCAGCTCCGGAGAGGTCATGGGATAGGACTTTTCGGCTCTTCGACTTTCCACCTTGAAGGAAACATTGCTGTCGCCATAGGCTTCTTTAAAGTAGGAAAGAACTGCATTTTCCAAAACGGAGAAGTCCGGACTTAAAGGCACCTGCACCATGGGTGCAATGCCGGCAATACCGAAAACATGGCGAAGGGCATCAATGCACTCCTCATAATCGTAGTCCTCGGACTTTACATTGACATAGATTCTTCCCCGTTCCCGGCTTACGGAATAGCTTCCGCTGGCCCGCTTTAATTTCATCCGAATATCATGAACCAGGGCGTCCTCAAAGACATAACGGTTTTTTCCCTTGGTGCCGATTTCTGCATATTTAATCAAAAATGCTTGGTATTGCATAATTCTCCTTCTTTACATAAGAAAAGTGCATGAAACCATGCACTTTTGAAAAGCCTTGTATATCTTCTTTCTTTCCGTTAAGATACAACAGTTAAATGATGTAAGGAGCCAGGTGGGATAAAATATCCTCCATCTCTCCATCATCAGCATGAATGTTCAAGTCGATGGGCTTGGAAAGGTCTAAGGAGAAAATTCCCATAATAGACTTTGCATCAATTACGTAACGACCGGAAACCAAATCGAAGTCCACATCAGAGTAATGAACCAACTCGTTTACAAAGGACTTAACTTTATCAATAGAATTTAGCGAAATACGAACCGTCTTCACAGCATACCCTCCTTTAAAATTGATAAGTTTATTGTAGTAATGAACGATTTTAAAGTCAAGCGAAAGCCGTGAAAGAACTGTAATTTTAGAAAGAGGATAAAAATGAATTTAGCAGGACTGCGCTTTGCCATGCACAACTTAGGCTGCAAAGTCAATTCGTATGAGACAGAGGCCATGACCGAAGCGATTTTGCAGGAAGGAGCCAGGCTGGTGGATTTTACGGAGGAGGCGGACATTTACTTGATTAACACCTGCTCCGTGACCAATATTGCGGACCGAAAATCCCGGCAAATGATTCATCAGGCTAAGCAGAGAAATCCGGAAGCCATCGTCATCGCCACCGGCTGCTATGTGGAAGGAAAGCAGGAGGAGCTGAAAGAGGATAAGGGCATTGATATTCTTATCGGAAATACCGGAAAAGGCAGGGTGGTAGAGCTGATTAAGGCCTATCGAGAGGCTATGCTGGAAAATGATGCAAGTCCCATGGAGCCCTTTTCCCCGGTGCGGGAGGAGGGAGAGTACGAAAATCTCTTCCTTTCCAAGCCGAAGGATAAGAGCAGAGCCTTTGTAAAGGTGCAGGACGGCTGTAATCAGTTTTGCACCTATTGTATCATCCCCTATGTACGGGGAAGGATCAGAAGCCGTAAGGAAGAGGACTGTCTGGAGGAGATTTGCCATTTGGCAAAGGAAGGTTTTCAAGAGGTGGTGCTTACCGGCATTCACCTGTCTTCCTATGGATTGGATTTTGAAAATCTTTCCTATGAATATGCCAGCAGAAAGGCGGAAACGGGAGAGGCTTTACTCCATTTGATTTCTGAGGTGGGAAAGATTCCCGGTATTCAAAGAATTCGTTTGGGAAGTCTTGAACCTAGAATTATTACGGAACGCTTTTTAGCAGGTTTAAAGGAAGTAGAAGCAATCTGCCCTCATTTCCACCTGTCCTTACAAAGCGGTGCGGAAAAGACCTTAAAGGAAATGAATCGTCATTATACGAAAGAAGACTTCAAAAAGGCGGTAGAGGATATCAGAAGAGTTTATCCCTTGGCGGCCATTACTACGGATGTGATTGTCGGTTTCCCCGGAGAAAGGGAGGAGGATTTTCAGGAGTCTCTTACTTTTTTAAAGGAAATCTCCTTCTATGATCTCCACGTATTCAAGTTCTCCAGAAGAAAGGGGACGAAAGCAGACGAAATGAAGGAGCAGATTCCGGATAATATCAAAACAGCCCGTTCCAAAGAGCTTTTGGCACTGGCTTTGGAAGACTCTAAGAAATTTAGAGAGAAATTCTTAGGAAAAGAAAGCTCCATCTTAATAGAAGAAATTCGAGAGATTGAAGGAAAATACTATTACACCGGATTTAATAAAGAATATATCCGCTATATTCTGCCGGTACAGGATGAACTCTTGGCAGTGTTCGAGAAAGACAAAGAAAAGCAAGAAGAAAGAATGGCCCTTTTAGGAAAAGAAGCTATCGGAAGCATTAGAACGGTAAAAGGCTTAGAACTGAAGGGAGAGATGATTTTAGCAGAGTGAGAAGAGCAGGATGTAAAAAAATGATAATGCTTTCCGTCAGTATAGGTCTGTAGCGGGGCACGCTCCCGCTAAGCTCGCCCTGCAGGGGTTCTAAGCTTTTAAAAGACAAAAGCCAAGAACCCGCGGGCTCACATTACCCCCGCTTCCAGACCCATACTGCGAAAAGCTTGCTTAAATCATGTTCTTTACAGCATGCTTTTTGAAGAATGGATTGGGGGAGCTTAGTCTAATATTTAGAGCCAACAAACCTATAAGTTTAAATTCTATTATTCCAATATTCAATTCCCTTAAGGGCTTCCATTCAACCACTCCTCCCCGAACAAGGAGGGGCGATTTCTCAGGCTTCTGACTTTTGACATTTGTCTTAGATTCAAAATTTTTTTCAATTTTGTATTTTGGCATATTGATTCTATTACTTTTTTATTCAATGCATTCGGCTCGCTTTCTCGGTATAGGGCTTATGACGGGGGCAATCTGAGCCCGTCAGTACTTACTGAAAGCGAGCAAGGCGAAGCTTGAAGTTAGTACTGATACGTGGCGAAGTTAGCGAGAGCGTGCCCCGGAATAAGTCCTATATCGGAAAAGCGAAATCCATCAATTCTTATAGAAAAAGAGGAAGAAAAATGCGGAAGTCGGAAGCAAAAAATCCTCCCCTCCTTGTTCATCAGAAATTCACAAAGTTCTTCATAAAAATTCTTGACACATCCTTCCATTAGCGGTATATTATGACCATGTGTTAGCACTCAATACACATGAGTGCCAACAAAGCCAAGAAAGGAGGGAAAGAGTTCTGTGGATCAGAGAAAGGTGATTATTCTCACCACGATTATAAAAAACTATTTGGAAACCGGAGAGCCGGTAGGTTCTCGTACCATCAGTAAGTTTTCCGGTTTGAATCTAAGCTCGGCAACCATTCGTAATGAAATGAGCGACTTGGAAGAGTTAGGGTATATTATACAGCCTCATACATCTGCAGGAAGAATTCCCTCAGATAAGGGTTACCGCTTTTATGTAGACCAGCTTATGGAAAAGCAGGAGCGGGCCTTGTCCGATGTGAAGAGTTCTATGTTTGCCAGAATGGAACGACTGGAAAGTACCTTACAGGCTTTGGTAAGAAACATTGCCAGTGACACCCACTACGCGGCCTTAGTATCCGGCCCCAGTATGCAGAAGAATAAAATCAAGTTCTTGCAGCTTTCCTTGGTGGAGAAGCAGAAGGTCTTATTCCTTCTGATGTTTCAGGGCAATATTGTAAAGACCATTACCTTGGACATTCCGGAGGACTTGGAGCAGGCTGCCATCCTCTCCTTAAACCTTTTGTTAAATGATGTTTTAGCAGGGTTCTCTGTGGAGGAGCTGGGGGAAAAGGATATTCGCTCTTTAATGGATAGAACGCCTTATAAAGCGACCATGGAAACCGTACTTCGGGGAATGCAGGAGCTTTTGCATCCCGAGGAGGAAGAGGTGGAGATTTATACCTCAGGCGCCACCAACATTTTCAAATATCCGGAGCTTACCGATTCGGAAAATGCTTCCAAGCTGATTTCCGCTTTAGAGCGGAAGGAAGAGCTGGCAGGTCTTCTGAAAGACAACGAGTCGGAAGAAAAGGATGGAAACATTCAGGTTTATATCGGAAAGGAAAGTCCTTTGGAGGATGTGACGGATTGTGCAGTAGTTACCGCTAAGTATCACTTGGGTAACGGAATGCAGGGCACTCTTGGCGTCATTGGACCGAAGCGAATGGATTATGAGAAGGTTTTAAAAACTTTGACAAAACTGATTCAGGATATGGAACGAAGTTTTTAAATAGAGAAAGGAGAGACTTGTGGCAGAAAATACAGAGCAGCAAGGGATGGAAGAGGAGCTTCATAAGGCTCAGGACGCATCTGCAGAAGTTGATAGGGAAGAGAATGCAGAGGCTGCTTCCGAAGAGACTTCCGGAGAGGAATCCGTGGAGAGTTCTCAGGCTGTAGAGGAAGGAAGCTCCGAAGAGAATCCGGAACTTCTCCAATTAAAGGATAAGTACCTTAGAACCTTGGCGGAGTATGAGAACTTTAGAAAGCGCTCCGAGAAGGAAAAGGCACAGATGTTTGAACTGGGAGCCAAAAGCATTATCGAAGCCCTGCTTCCGGTGGTGGACAACTTTGAAAGAGCTTTAAGCCATGTGCAGGAAGAGGAAAAGGATTCCCCCTTCGTGAAAGGTATAGAAGGGATTTACAAGCAGATTCAGAAGATGTTTGCCGATTGCAACATTCAGGAAATCGAGGCCCTCGGTAAGAAGTTTGATCCGGCTTTACACAATGCGGTGATGACGGAGGAAGAGGGAGATGCGGAGGAAGATACCATTACCCAGGATCTTCAGAAGGGATATACCTATCGGGGAAATGTGGTTCGACACTCTATGGTAAAGGTAAAGAAGTAGGTGCTTAAAGTAATACAACAGATAGTAAGGCTATAAAGCCTGAGACATGAGCATATCATGTAAGAGTTCTAAAATAACGTTAGTAAGAAAAAGTTTTTAAGAAAAACATTTTTGTATATAGAGAAAAAGGAGAGTAAAGACTATGGGAAAGATTATTGGAATTGACTTAGGAACAACCAACAGCTGTGTAGCAGTTATGGAGGGCGGAAAGCCCGTTGTTATCCCCAATGCAGAGGGTATGAGAACAACCCCTTCTGTAGTGGCATTTACCAAGACCGGAGAGCGTCTTGTGGGAGAGCCTGCAAAGAGACAGGCGGTAACCAATGCGGAGAGAACCATTTCCTCCATCAAGAGACATATGGGTACAGATTACAAGGTATCCATTGACGGAAAGGATTATACTCCACAGGAAATTTCCGCTATGATTTTACAGAAGTTAAAGGCGGATGCGGAGAGCTATTTGGGAGAAAAGGTAACCGAGGCGGTTATTACCGTTCCTGCTTACTTTAACGATGCTCAGCGTCAGGCAACCAAGGATGCAGGTAAGATTGCAGGTCTTAAGGTAGAGCGTATCATCAACGAGCCTACAGCGGCAGCGCTTGCTTACGGTTTGGAGGATGAATCCGAGCAGAAGGTTATGGTATACGACTTAGGTGGTGGTACCTTCGATGTATCCATCATCGACATCGGAGACGGCGTAATCGAAGTATTGTCCACCAACGGTGATACCCATTTAGGTGGTGATGACTATGACGATCGTATTACCAAGTGGTTGGTAGACGAGTTTAAGGCTGCAGAGGGGGTAGACCTTTCTCAGGATAAGATGGCTTTACAGCGTTTGAAGGAAGCGGCTGAGAAAGCAAAGAAGGAGCTTTCCTCCGCAACCACTACAGATATCAACCTGCCTTTCATTACAGCTACAGCAGAAGGTCCAAAGCACTTGGATATGAAGCTTAGCAGAGCAAAGTTTGAGGAGATTACTGCGGATTTGACAGAAAGAACTGCCCTTCCCGTACAGAACTCCATGAAGGATGCAGGACTTAGCAACGCTGATCTTGGAAAGGTACTTTTGGTTGGTGGCTCCACCAGAATGCCTGTTGCTCAGGAGAAGGTAAAGCAGCTTACCGGAAAAGAGCCTTCCAAGAACTTAAACCCTGATGAGTGTGTTGCCCTTGGTGCAGCGGTACAGGGTGGTAAGATGAGCGGAGAAGAGGGAGCAAGCGATGTTCTTCTTCTGGACGTAACACCGTTAACTCTTTCTATCGAGACCTTAGGCGGAGTGGCTACTCCTCTTATTAAGAGAAATACTACCATTCCTACCAGAGCTTCTCAGGTATTCTCTACAGCGGCAGATAATCAGACTGCAGTAGACATCCATGTTGTACAGGGTGAAAGAGAGTTTGCAAGAGATAACAAGACCTTAGGACAGTTCAGACTGGACGGTATCTTACCGGCACAGCGTGGTGTTCCTCAGATTGAAGTTACCTTTGACATCGATGCCAACGGTATCGTAAATGTTTCCGCTAAGGATAAGGGAACCGGTAAGGAGCAGCATATCACCATTACCTCCGGATCCAACATGTCCAAGGAGGATATTGATAAGGCGGTAAATGAAGCTGCACAGTTCGAAGCAGCGGATAAGGAGAAGAAGGAAGCTATCGAAGTAAGAAACGGAGCAGATTCCATCGTATTCCAGACCAAGAAGGCTCTTACCGATGTGGGAAGCCAGATTAGCGACAGCGATAAGGCAACTGTAGAAGCTGACTTAAAGGCATTAGAGGATATTCTTGCAGCCAATCCTTTGGAGGGAATTACCAAGGACGGCGCAGAGCAGATTAAGGCAGCCCAGGAGAAGCTGATGCAGTCTTCTCAGGCACTTTTCACCAAGGTGTATGAGCAGGCTCAGGCAGCAGGTGCAGCCGGTGCCGGAGCGGCAGATGCAGGAGCAACTGCTTCTGAAAGTCAGAACGGCAACGCTGACGATAATGTAGTCGACGGAGACTTTAAGGAAGTGTAATTCGAAATTTTCCGGGGAAGACAGGCTTAAGCCTGTCTTTTCCTGGGATTTAAAGGAGAGGAAAATATATGGCAGAAAAGCGTGATTATTATGAGGTGCTGGGGGTAGATAAAAATGCCGATGATAGTGCCATTAAAAGAGCCTATCGAAAGTTGGCAAAGCAGTACCATCCGGACTCTAATCCCGGAGATGAAAGTGCCGCAGAGAAATTCCGGGAAGCTTCGGAAGCCTATGCGGTATTGTCCGATCCGGAGAAGAGAAAGGCCTATGATACCTATGGCCATGCGGCCTTTGATGCGAATTCCGCTGCGGGAGCAAGCTCCGGTTTTGGCGGTTTTGATTTCAGCGGCATGGATATGGGAGATATTTTCTCCGAGTTTTTCGGGGGAGGCTTCGGTTCCTCCTACGGTTCTTCCCGCAGAAGATCCAATATGCCGGAAAAGGGAGCCAATATTCGTGTAGGACTTCGTATTTCCTTTGATGAGGCTATTAAGGGTGTAAAGAAGACCATTAAGATTCGATATAAAGATACCTGTAAGACCTGTAACGGCTCCGGAGCAAAGCCGGGAACGGAAAGACAGACCTGTCCCCGTTGTAACGGTGCAGGTCAGGTAAGAATGACTCAGCAAAGCATCTTCGGTACCATTCAGCAGGTAACCACCTGTCCGGAATGTCACGGAGAAGGAACAGTGGTTAAAGAAAAATGTCCGGATTGCCGTGGAGAAGGTTACATCAACACGGAGAAGAGCATGGAAATTGCTATTCCTGCGGGAATTGATGATGGACAGGCCATTCGTAAGTCCGGAGGCGGAGATCCCGGAAGAAACGGCGGCCCCAGGGGAGACTTACTGGTAGAGGTATCCGTTAGCGATCACCCCTTCTTTAAGAGACAGGGCGTAAATATTTACTCAACAGAGGCCATCAGCTTCCCCAAGGCTACATTGGGCGGAAGCACCATTGTAAAGACCGTGGACGGACCGGTGGAGTTAAAGATTGCTCCCGGAACCCAGTCCGATACCAGAACCAGACTACGGGGTAAGGGCGTTCCATCCTTACAGAACCCCAACGTTAGAGGCGACCACTACGTAACCTTAGTAGTAGAAACCCCGAAGAAATTAAACAAGAAACAAAAAGAAGCCCTGAAAGCCTACGCCGAAGCCTGCGGAGAGAAGGTAGACTAGCAAAAATTCATAAGAGCACAATTTCCGTAAATTCACTAATACATTCTTCCAAACTGACGATATTGATTAAAGCGGAATCATGGAGGAGAGTAACTCCTACCATTTCACGAGAATTTTCCTGAGATAGAGGAATGACAATTTCAAGGAGGAAGAATGGAAAACACACAGGAAAACGGGTTAAGCCCAAAGGAAGCTGCTGTTAAGACACAGGCAGGCGGGGGCCAGGAAAAGCCGGGCTCCAAGGCTTTTAAGAAAGCTCCGGGAGTAAAGCCGGGACAGAAGGCAAAGGCTGTAAAGGGTAAAAGGAGAAGCAGCCTGGCAGGAAGAATTTCTGCATTGGTTTGCGTATCCATGTTGGTAGTCTTTGTGCTGGCGAACATTGTTCTGCTGAAGGCGGTAGGAAAATCCTTTGATAAGATTAATCAGGATTACTTACTTTCCACTACAGCGATGAATGTGGAAAAAGCCAGAAAGTCCATTACTTTAGCGGAGAACGCTGCAAGGGCAATCAGCGAGCACTTGGATGAAATGTATAACGAAACCGATAACGGTGCGGCAACAGTTCCCAGTCTTTTAAAAGACACCGTTCACTTAAGTGAAAGAAGATCCTTTGAAGAAAAATATTTACTGGATTCTGTTTGGGAAATGATTCGTCATGATGAACACATTATGGGTGCGGGCGTTTTCTTCGAGCCAAATGCGTTCCAGCAGGGTGAGCCGGAATACGCTATGTATTTAGGAAGAGATAACGGAGATGAGAACAAGCGTTTCTACAAGTTCCTGGACTACAAATTCTATGGAAACGGAGCGGAAGAATATTATACCAAAGCTTCTCAGGAAAAAGTCAGTCATGTTGTAGATCCCTTTGTATCCTCTATTACCGGAGAGACCATCTTCGTATTGGTTGTACCTATCCTTCATAATGACCAGTTTATGGGAACGGTAGTAGTTGACTTAAATGTTAAGATGTTTGATTCTCTGGGAAAAGATAAGTCCGGAGAAGGTGCTAAGACCTTCTTTGATGTTATCAATAAGGATGGTAAGTTCGTATATAGCTCCAATCCTGATGCGGTAGGAAAGAATCTTGCAGAATATGTTGGAGAAGAGACCTTTAAGAATGACATCCAGAGCAAGTTTGACGGAGAGAGTATCTTCCACATTCAGGACGGTCACCGCATTCGTTACTTTGCACCGCTCACCATCTATGGAACAGACTGGTATGTGCAGTCCGCAATGAGCTTAGACCTTTACAACCAGGGTAAGAACCAGCTCTTTGTTGCTTTGGCTGTTGCAGAAGTTGTTTTGTTTATTCTTTTACAGGTAATTCTTTTCACAGCACTGAAGAAGTCTCTTAGTCCTCTTGGAAAGCTGGCAGAGGAAAGTGACAAGCTGGCAGAGGGTAACTTTGACATTAAGGTTTCCTATGCCCAAGAAGATGAAATCGGTCGTCTGGTAAAGAGCTTTAACAATATCGTAAAGCGTTTGACCTATGTGGTATCCGATTTACAGGCGAAGCTTGGAGCATTTGCTCAGGGAGATTTCGGATCTGAAATCAAAGAAGATGAGAACTATAAGGGAGATTTCCGTCCAATCTTGAACTCTTTGCAGGAAATTTCCACAAGCTTGAACAGTACCTTGAAGAACGTACACACTTCTTCTTCCGAAGTAAGCAGCAGTGCGGAACAGGTAAGCAGCATGGCCCAGAGAATTTCCGAGGGTACTACCAAGCAGGCTTCTTCCATTGCAGAGCTTTCCAAGACTATGGAAGATATTACAGAACAGATTCGTCATACTACAAAGCAGGCGGAAAAGGCACAGCAGCTTGGTGTTGTCAGCGGTTCTCATGTGGAAACCAGTAACCAGAAGATGACTGACATGCAGGGCGCTATGGAAGAAATCACCGAGAAGTCCAAGGAAATCAGTAAGATTATTAAGACCATCGATGATATCGCTTTCCAGACCAATATCCTTTCCTTAAATGCAGCTATCGAGGCGGCAAGAGCAGGAGAGGCAGGAAAGGGCTTTGCGGTAGTTGCGGATGAAGTCGGAAACCTGGCTAAGAAGTCTCAGGAAGCGGCTCAGAATACTTCTCTTCTGATTGAAGAGACCATTGGTGCAGTACAGAAGGGTGCTAAGTTCACCGAGGAAACTGCGGAAGCTTTACATTCCGTATCCGAGAGTACAAACCAGGTGAATGATTTAATCGGAGAAATTTCCAAGGCTTCCGAAGAGGAATCCTCAGGCGTTAGTCGCTTGAGTGACGGTCTTCAGGAAATCTCCGCTGTAGTGCAGGAGAACTCCGCAACAGCAGAGGAAAGTGCAGCAACAGCAGAGGAATTATCCGCTCAGGCTAACCTGATGAATGACCTTGTAGATAAGTTTAAGGTTAGATAATAGAGGGATCTGTTTATCGACATAAGCTTTAGCTTAAGATTATAAAATGGAGCATAGAGAAGGGCATTATTGCCTCTACTCTATGCTCTATTTTTTGTATATGAAATTGAGAAAAATATAGACAGGAAAACATAAATACTATTGATTTTAAAAATAAAACAAAAAATTTTGAAAAAAATATTTGTTTTATTTTATTTTCGGATAATCCTTTTAAAAAGTGGAAATTGAGTCGATAAATCTAAGGTTAAGAATAAGAAGGAAGAAAGAGTTCAGGAAGATACACTTTCTTTTTTTGGAGGAAAAGGAGTCTACAATGATGCAGGAAAGTGCGAGTAGAAACGGTTTAGGCGCAGACAAAGAAAAATGGCGGGAAAAACAGGGATTTCGAGGACAAATCCCGGTTTTTAAGAAAGGGAGAAGAGTAGGGAAACGACTTTTTGCCTTCTTTTTGGCTATGCTTTTAGCTGCCGGTCAATTAGAAACAGTAAGCTTTGCGGAGGAGGTATCTGCGTCGCCGCTGCAAGTCAAGGAAACAGAGTCGGAAAATCAGAAGGAAGCTATTTCTTTCGAGAAAGCTTCACCTAAAGAGACAGCTTCAACAGAAACCACTTCATTGGAAGAGTCTTCACCGGAAAGTTCCCCAATAGAAAGCTCTCCAATAGAAAGCTCTGTAACAGGTAGTTCTCCTGTAGAAGCCTCTTCATACGAAGCATCTTCAACGGAAGCTATTGCAATGGAATCTTCTTCAAAAGAGAGAGATTCTTCAGGGACGGATTCTTTAGAAGGGACAAAAAAAGCTGCAAAATTTATTTTGAACTCTGAAGAGACAGAAATAGAAGGGCTTAGTGAAGCCGGCGTTCGGATTACGGCAAAATATCCGGAGTCTACCTTCCCTTTAGAGGTACAGATGGAAGTAAGGGACATCAAGGAGGAAAGTCTTTTAGAGGAAATGAAAGAGAAGGCTTTGCAAAGAGCTAAGCTGCAAGATGCCGGAAATCATCTGAAAGAAGATAGAAAAAAAGGTGGAAAGAAAAAAGAAAAGCAGAAGGAAGAAGGCTGGGAGATAGACTCTCTTTCCGCCGTGGATATTTCTTTTTATGTTTTAAATGAGGACGGCAAGAAGGTAGAGGTTCAGCCGAAAAAAGGAAAAGCCGTAGAGATTACACTGGAAGAATCCTCATTAGAGAAAAAAGAAGGCAGGGAAACAACTACAGAAGTAGAGCCGGAAGCTGAGGATGAAGAAAGAGAGGAATCGGATAGTAGCTTGGGAGTGGATTCTTCTCAGACAGGGGAAACAAAATTACAGGTTCTGCATTTTGATGAGCAGAAGGGTGTAGAGTATTTGGATTCTCAGGTAGAGGGGGAAGAAATCCGTTTTCAAGGAAAACGTTTCAGTCCCTATGCAGTAGTACGTACCAGAAGAAGGAGAGATGTTCCTACAGAAGGAAACAATAACAATATCAAGTTCCATGCCTTTTGGAGTGTTAATGCTACTGCTAACCAAAATGATTCCATCAGCTATATTAACTCCGATTATAATCCTGCTGATGAAGACACAAAAAAGTCTATGCTGATTAAGCCGAAAAAAAATTACAACATGACCATAGGAATCAGCTATATGGTGAATTTTATCGGAGGGGCGGGAGCACCCCAGGATTATCCTACAGGTTCTATCAACATTTATCTTCCCGCAGCAATTTTTAAAGGAAAAGACGGAACTGATCAGGTGGCGGAGGACCAAAACAGCAGAAGCTTAATTTCGCAATTTAATCCGGGAGATATTGTGGAAGCGCCGGGGGTTTCAAAGAACAGAAGTAATTATACAAAAGTCGGCATTACCAAAATGGTAAACGGAGTACCGGTGCCTTATATTAAGGTCAGTAACACGGATGCCAGAGGTCCTGCAAACTCCCTGGGGGCTATTTTTTCTTATAATTTTACGCCGACCTTATTAGATTATACCCATGACAGTACTTCGGTAGAAAAGGGTGTTTATGAGCTGGAATTTCCTGTATTCTTGGAAGTCGATCAGGACATGGATGGAAGTTTTACCGGCCCCCATGATGCCAGTATAGAACGAAAACTGAGAATCAGGGTGGAATCCAAAGTAAATCCCAGCACGGTGGAGCTAAGGGAGGCGAAGAAGTTCGATGCGCCCAAATCCGTTTATTTCCAATGGGATCCCACATGGGGACCGAGGCCTGCGGATGCGGATAATTATTTTTACGGCCTCTTTTATGGAAGAGCGGATCGTGCCAAGTGGAGTACCCAGGCACTATCCTTTGTGCCGGATATTACATCCACATCGGCTCCGGTAGCCGGTTCAGGGGCTATCTCTTCCGGGCAATTAATCGGGGTAAAGCGTTATCCTCAGGACGGAGAATTTGATGCTTTATTTAATCCGAACCAAATGATTGGCAAAATAGGGAACAGTCCCAAGGATATTGCCACAGAAATGGGTGTAGCGACGCCCAGTTTGCCTCGTTTAGAGAATCCTATGGGAAAGACAAGCATTTTTATTGCTCCGGAATATAAGACGGAATACAAAAATAAAAACCTGGATTATAAAGAATATGCCAGCTTTGATGATGGAGGCTACAGAAATACCGCTTTTTATGCCTTTCTTTACCGTTATCCCAAAACGGATATTACAACAGCACAGAGTAGCGGACAGGATCTGGAGACCCATCCTCTAAAGTATAAAAGTACATTTTCTGTACAGGATATTTGGCAGGATGGATATAACGGAACACCCAAGGCGGAAAGTACTGCAGAACTGGAAGTATATGTACGAAAAAATGTTGGGGGAGTGGCTCGTTTAGATAAATATACCGGCCAGCCAACTGATACCAATACCCAGTTGATTAAGGGAATGCAGACCCTTTTGGCGGAAGGAACTCCGGTGAGTCTTTCCTACAGTCTCTTTGCAGGTACCCATTTAAAGGATAGTGAAATCACATGGAATGGAGATCATACGGCCTATACTACGGCAAATGGTTCCAAGGCGGAGATTTCCGATGGGGGAAGATATACCCTCTTTAGCATGGACAATATTAGCAGCAGTGACGGAAAGCCCACGGAAAGCGCCGGAGTACTAAGCTATCCTTCTACAGGGGGAGATCCTTATGTGCTGTCAGAAGATGACTATTCCTATGAGTCCTTTTATCTGGCGGACTATACCGCCTATGATGTGGAGTTTAACGGCTACAGTAATGAAAAAGCCGTGAACTCCAGCAAGGCCTATACTCGCTTTGCCCCCATTGAGGTTTACGGCAAGAAGAAGGGGGGAAGTGAAGAAAAGCTTGGAGAGCTTTATCTGAATGCAGCGGGATACAAAAAATTCCGTAGTGTATCCGGAGTGGAACAGGATGCTACTGTGCAGAAACCCGTGTCCTTTCCGGAGGGAATCAAGGAGATTCGCTTTAAAAATTCCAGCTCCTTCTATGAGACCGGCTTTACTACAAGGGTAAATCTTCGCCTTCATCCTACAGAGGCCATGAAACAAAGACTGGAGAAGGACCTTCAAAATAAGAAGAACAGTTTTATTGCCGCACCGGCGGAAGGAAAATTGTCCATCGGAGATACTGAGATTGTAAAAAATCAGGTAGGAGAATTTTGGAATAAGGTAGGCTACCAACTGAGTCCGGCGAATTATCAAAGTGTGCTGGAAAAGAAAAGTATAGGTTCTATAGAGGACGATCCTGCAACAGGAAGACAAAGAAGAGCCGTTACTTTCACGGCATATAATGATATGAGTATCAATAATTCCTATGCTGCTTATCTAAATGCCTATAAGATTACAGAGGGTACTTTTTATGATTTACTGCCCTTAGAAACGAATGTTGACCCGGACAGTATAGAGATGGGAGACTATAGCTACGCGGATTCCCTACCGACTCCGGGAGCACGCTATGAAAAAGGAAAAGACTATACCGTGGAATTCATTCCAAACTGGGAAGACTCCGGACAAACCATGATGAAAATCAAGTTTAAAAGACCGGGAAAAGCGGATTGGTTTACCGGAGGAGTCCTTACCAGAAACGGTGTTCGCGTGCAGTATAAGCTGGAAAATACCTATAGCAGTATTATTGATAATGGTGCCAACCCCAAGAATAATGTAGGCTTTGTGGATGAGACTCCCAAGCATAAGAGCAAGACGAATCTGACTACAGACAATTTTGTCGGGGCAAATTATGAGAATAAGCAGTATTTTAAATCCGTGATGGAAACTTCCACCTCGGAGAAACAGGGAATCTTGTATACGGAAGCCAATGTGGACTATAACATTCCTACCGCAGTATCCGCCGGATTTGTAAACCGTATCAGTACGGAAATCAAGAAGGAGTATATTCCGCAAAATGTTTCCTATGCAGGAGACCCCTATGTGCATAAATTAATGTACAGTACCGCTCCCAATTCCAAGACGGCAGATTATGTATTATATGATATTCTGGGAACAGAGGAGGAAAGGAATGGAGACTTTGACTATGTGGATTTCCCTGCCCTTTTAAGAAAGAAAACCTACGATGCCCACAATGCCAATAACAAAGATACTGCAGCACCGGTAGTTTATTATGCTACGGTAAAGCCGGATGTATCGAATCTTAATGTGGATGACAGCAGTATCTGGAAAAAATATGAGCCTGAGAATCATCCGGTGGACAAGAAAAGTATTGTAGCTATTGCGGTGGATGTAAGAAAGACCAAGGCCGGTAAGCCCTTTTATCTTCCGGGACAAAGCGCCATCAGCATTTATGTTCATATGAATGCATCCACAGAAAAGCGAAAGCTTAGTGTGGAGAATACCAATACGGCAATCACCATTCACCGTACCTTTACAGGAGACCAACCGAACAATACATCTCAGCCTACCGATAAAACTGACATCAGTAAGCATAGGATTCTTCCGCCGATTAGCGTGGAAATCAAAGGACAAAAACATATCACCAAAGATGCCGGAAATGCAGACATCAAAGCAAAGGGAGCCTTCAGCTTTAACTTAAAGCCTGTGGGAAATGCGCCTATGATAGATGATGAGGGCAATGCGATTTTGGATACCGTGAAAAATCCGGAGGATATGGGAGGAGAATTTCATTTTCCGAAAATCACCTTCTACCGGCCGGGAACCTATCATTATACGGTAAAGGAAAGTGGCACTTTCCCGGGGGTTAGCAATGACCCTGTATCGGAAAAAGCCTTAACGGTAGAGGTGAAGGTAGATGCACCGAACTATACAAAATTAAGTGCGGAACTAAGCTATGATGGGGAAACGAAACTAAGCTTTACCAACCATTTTAGTGAGAAGGATCTGCCTAAACCGAAGGAGGAGCCGAAGACACCGCCCCAAACGCCGAAGGAAGAGCCGAAGACACCAAGTTCCAATAGGGAGAATCCTAAGAAGGATAGACCAAGACCACAGGAAAGCCCCAAGAAGGAAGAGCCCAAGAAGCCTACGGATCCGGTACCGAAGGATAATCCAAATCCTCCTTCAACACCGGAAACTCCGCCTAGAGAAGAGCTTCCTCCTGCTAGTCCTGTTGTACCTCCCAATCCGGAAACACCGAAAACGGTAACCGTCGGAAATATTCCTCCTGCAGAACTTGCCGGAAGAAGACGGGAACTGAGAGAAAGAAGAGAAAAAGTCGAAAAACGAATCGGAGAGATTCTTGGACAGACCCGGCCTTTAACGGAGGAAGAAAAGCAGGAATTAAAGGAACTGGGAGAAGTACTTAGCGGTATCCGAGAAGAAGAAAAGCTTCTTTCCAGACAGGTGTCCACAGGAGATACAAAAAATCTGAAGCTCTTGGCATGGGGATTTATCTTGAGTGCTTTATGCTTGGGCGGATACAGCGGATCTACTCTGCTAAGAAGAAGGAAGAGAAGATAGGAAAGAAGACTCTTCAAAAAACTTCGAAAATTATTGATTTTTTTAGATTTTCAAAGAAATTATTATGCAATAAATGAATTTTGCATAAACAGATAATAGGATAATAATTATTTGTCGACAAACTGTTAGGACTTCCCCTACAATAGGCAGTCCTAACAGTTTTTTGTTCAAGACGATTGCTTTAAAATGCATTCTTATGGAGTATCGCCGGCTTTGTGTTCGATATCTCCTTTAAAGCATCGTTTAGAAGAAGCTTCCAAGTGGGAAGAATAGAGTCATAAAGGAGTGTGACATGGAGAACAAAATGAGAAAGCAGGAGACTGCGGAAGCTATGGGAAGAGGAAGGGATACCTTAACCCGTAGAAATTTTTCCAAAAGACGTCAAAGAGGAGGCTTTGCCAAGAAGGGTATGGCTTATTTCCTCAGTTTTTTGATGCTTGCGGGAAATTTGCAAAGCGTGAGCTATGCGGAAGAAATTGCCGGAGAAACGGTAGAACGTATCGCTCTTGCTACGGAAGAAAAATCCTCTGAAAGTCTAAGAGAAAGGGCGGAAGAGAAGGCGGGGGAGGGAAAGACTTCTTTGGAAGAAACTGCCTTAGAGAAGGAAGGATCCGCATCAGAGGGAAAAAAGGAAAAGAAAGAAGAGCTAGTATCAGAAGAGGAGAATAAGACTGCTCCTTCGGAAGCAAAGACTGAGGAGTCTTCTTTGGAAGAGAAGGCTAGTTTGTCATCGGAAGAAGCTAAGCAGGAGGAAAAGCCGGAGTATATGGACGCCGGTTCTTTTGAGGCTTCCTACAGTAAGGATATTACTATACTGGCAAGCTTTTCTGAGGGAACCTTCTATGAGGGAACCAGAATGAAGGTGGTCCCGGTAGATTCAGAAAGCATTCTGGAAGAGGCCAAGGCCCTTTCTTTGAAGGATTATAAGAAAAAGAATCCGGGGGAAGAGGCGGAGGTTGAAGTTCTGGAGGCTATCGACATTTCCTTCTACAGAGAAGTTAACGGTGTGGAAAAGGAAGTACAGCCTAAGAACGGCAAGAAGGTAGAGCTTCGCCTGCAAAAAAGTAAAAAAATAAAGGATGCTTTAGAGAAGACTGAGGAAAATCTTAAAGAAGATCAAGAAGAGGATCTTGAGGAAGAACTACAGATTGTACATCTTTCTGAAGATCATCCCGGAGAAATCCTTAGTGTAAAGGAGGAGGGAGAAGAACTCCTGTTTTCCGCAAAGCATTTCAGTCCCATTATCCTGGTAAGAAGAAAAAGGGATTTGGGAGAAGAGGCTGTCAACCATGAGTTTAAGGCGTTCTGGACGGAAGCTCCTAATGCTCCTAGATTTGGCAGCACCATTCCCAACGGCCATACTTATACCGATAACAGTAACGGTGTAATGCGGGAACAAAGAGATTTAAAAATCATTCCTCCGGAGAACGCTTCCAACGGTACGGATACAACTACCCTGGGCATAGAGCTTACCCTGAAGGGAAACAAAAATGTCAGTTATGATGTAGGAACGGTTAATATTGATGTTCCTGCCAGAATTTTTGAAGGCTGGGATGAAAATGAACCGGACAAAATTTCTGTATATGAGAAAAAGGAAGGGAATCAGCATAAGCTGCAGCCTTCTATGGCTACAGGCTTGCTTGAGGCGCCGAATACCAATACCCAAAGTAGCTTTAATTATACCATTATCAAAAAGAATGTTCCCGGAAAGGATAAGCCGGAAGACTATCTTCGTTTAACTAACTATAGGGCGGTAAACGGTGGATTTACTTTTAAGGCGGATATTGCCTACAACCTGACTCCTTCCATGCTGAAGGTAAAGCATGATTATGCTAAGGGGGTAGGTGTCTATGACAATAAATTCCCTGTCAGCTTAAATATTGACCACAGTGATAACAGTTTGGATGTGAAACAGGATGTTCCTCTTTCCGTTCATGTGGAAACCAAGGTTGAGCCTACTAGCTTCAATTTCAAGCACGGTGAGGCGGATATGAAGCAGGGGATATTCTTCTCCTGGGATCCCAGCTGGGGCACTACCACGGATAACCCCGGTGAGTATTTCTATGGCGTTTGGTATCTAAGAGTGGATAGAGCCAGGGCAAGCTCTCAGGCCTTTGATTATAGCTTCCATACCTTAGATCCTGCAGATTCGGGTGGAGGAATCCTGGTTGGTGCGAAGAAGCTTCCTACAAACGCGGCATGGAACGTCTACTACAATAAGAGCGATATTGAAAATCATGCCAGAAACGGTTATGCGGATATTGCAAAGTTTATGGAGCCGGGAGAAAATCCTCCGGCAACAAAGCCTTTTTTGGAGAACCCCATTAATAGAAGCTATGTAGGAATTCCAAAGGATCCCAGTGTAGAAAACCTCCCCACTCATCAGCCCTATGTGGCTGCCTTAAACTATGCCAACGACAAGTATAATTCCCAGCTTTATGCCTTACTGTATAAGTATCCTATGAGCAAGTTGCAAGAGGCAAAGGACAAGGGTATCGATCTTACGACCGATGGGCTTGATATTAGCAATAAGGTTGGGTTTACAGAAACCTGGGCAGACGGCTATGTGAGAAAGGGTGAGGCGGAGGCGGCACCTATGAAGGTACTTCTTCGCTCTTCAGGGCCGGGAGACTTTTTATTAAAGAAGTATAATACTGTGGATAGACAGATTTACCTTGGCGTTTTTGGATTACAAAGTATTTATAAAGGTGGTGCAGCGGCTCCTGTAGTATATAGCAACTGGAATGAAAGCTTTACTCTTTCTGCTACATATAAGGCAAAGGATAGCAGTGTAAATGTGTCACGGGACGGAAGCTATACCACCTCTGATACTAATGTTCCCGGTTCCGGTGCTACCCTTACAGACGGAAAGTATAAGCTATTCTCTGTAAAACCCAGCCAAGTAAATGGAAAAACTTTGAAAGAGGAAACAAATCAGGATGAATTCTCCAGTGATTCTATAACAAACGGTGATGTTTATAGAGGTGGCGTTTATGAATTAACAGAGGAGGACTACCATTATAGCCGTATCTATTTAAGAGATATGAAGGCCTATGATGTGGATTATTTGGGGAATCAGTTGGTAAAATTCTCCGGTAAAGCTAGCCCCAGAAAGAAAGATTCCAGCTATCCTCCCGTACAGGTTATGGTAAAGGATAAGAGATATCCGGGAAGAGGATATTTTGAGTATGGTCGCTTAAGCTATAACGACCATGGAGGCGTTATCTTTACTGTAACAGAGCCCGGCGCAATAAAGAAGTATACACTCCGTGACAATGCCGACATTTCACAAACGAATCAGCTGGACTTAGAGGCTGCCTTTGGAGATAACATTGTAGGGCTTCAGTTTAAACAGGATTCCCCCTATTATAAGACAAACTTTGATGCGTCATTCACCATAAAGGTGACTCCTCAGCCTGCTATGCGGAACTTCATTGCCGATACCATGGCTAAAGGAGACGGGTATAACATGAACTTCCTGGCAGGTGGCGCTGTAGGAGAAGTCCGTCAATTAGGTACAGCGATTATTGATAAGAGGGCGGGAAAATACTTGGCTGAAATAGGCTATGGTTTAGAGCCCTTAAATATCACCTCGGAGCTGGTAAAGCAAAACAAACCTTATGTGGACCATCCTGAGCGCAGCGAGCAAAGCATGGATGTTATTGCCTGGGGCTTTAACTGGGGAATCTTCCCCACCAGTTTACAGGAGGATGAGTATACCAAGCCTTATGTGTTAAAATCCGGAATTATCTATGATCTTCTTCCTGCAGGAACCTATGTGGACGAACGCTCTATTGTTCTGGGAACCTGGGATGCGGCGGACACTCCACCGGAAAGTAAAAAATTTGTCAAGGGGAAGGACTATACCGTAGAGTTTAAGAAGAACTGGAAAGGCTCCGGTCAGACCATGATGATTATTAAGTTAACCATTCCGGATGATGCAGAGCATCGTTTTTGGAATAAACAATATAATCGAAGCGGTTGGAAGCTAAACTATACCCTTTGGAACCCTTACACCAATATCGTGGACCGGGGAAGAACGGCAAAAAACACCTTGGGATTTGTCAATACTGACGAGAATACCATTTGGAATCCAAACTATAACCCGAAGCTTGCAAATCCGGGGAATAATGCAGATAAAATTAAATATTACGAGGAGCTTGCGCTGAATGCTTTAAACAGTAGCAATGATAAATATACCACCTCCGTAACGGAACTGAATATGCCCTACGGCCCGGTAACGGTACTGGAGGCAAGATTCAGCAATACGGTTTCTACGGAGATTGATCCCCGTTATTTAAGTACTAATGTAAGCTATATGGGAGATCCTTATACCCATAGACTGATGTATCAGGCTTCAGATAACAGCAGAACAACGGATTTGGTCATCTATGATATCCTGGGAGAGAAAAAGGATAGAAACGGAGACTTTAACGGTGTAGACATCAACAGTCTCTTGAGTAAGCGCTCCTTTGATAAGGACAATACCAACAACTCGGATACCTTAAAGCCCAGAGTCTTTTACTCTTATGAAATTCCTACTGAGGCAAAAAGAGATTTAGGAAAGGCCTTTCATGACCCGGATTACAACAGTGATACGAATCCAAACAATCCGAGGAATACCGGTACCAGTATTTGGCATGAATGGAACTACGAGGACGAAACACAAAATGTCGGCGTAGAAAAAGATAAAATTGTGGCTTTGGCTTTTGATCTTCGTACTACCAAAGACAAGAAGCCCTTCATTTTAGATAAGAAGGGATTGCTGATTGCCAATGTCAATATGCTGGCCCATACGGATATGGATAAGATTCCTGTTGTAAACACCAATCTGGCATACCGTGTAGCTACCTTATTCCCGGGAAATGATATTCCTCAGAATGTGGCACCGGATATCGTAGAAGGCAGCAGTAGCCATAAACTGGTGGAGCCGGTAGTCTTTAAGCTTCCGGTAAAGAAGATTTTGGAAGTCCCAAAGGAATTAGCTACGCAAGCTCCCGATATTCGCGGAAAATTCACCTTCACAATCAGCGGAGAAAATGGGGCACCTTTACTGGATGAAAAGGGAAATCCTATCACTACAGTATTGAAGAACCCGGATAAGGACGGCGGAACGGTAGAATTTGGAAACATTCGGCTGATGAGACCCGGAACCTATACTTATAAAATTAATGAGCATGGAAGGAATGTAGACGGTCTTACCAGTGAGGACATGGGAGATAAATTTATCACCATTACCGTTACAGACCCGGATCACAAGAAGATGGTTTCTGATCTACGAATTAACAATGGCAATCCTTTAAGTTTTGTCAATGTTTTCGGAGAAGAAATCATTGAACCGGAAATTAAGGTGCAAAAGTTCTTAAGTGCTACGGCAGGAATCAAGAAGCCGGATATCAGTAATGCATTTACCTTTACCTTAAAGAGTAAAAATGGAGCACCCATGCCGCTAGAGGCAGGTGGTTCCGACAGTTTAAGTAAGACAAATCCTGATGCTGTCGGAGGAGAGGTTAACTTCGGAAGAGTTAAGATTGCGGCTGTAGGAGATTATGAGTATACAGTAACAGAAAGCGGTTTATTCCCCGGAGTAAACAACGATCCTCGTGCCACCAGAAATGTTACGATTAAAGTTCGTCGTCTTGATGGTAAACTCTATGCTTTGGTGGGAGGAGACGACTTTAACTATACCAATGTCTTTACGCCTACACCTACACAGGGACAGGTAGATCTTGGTAAGAAGATTTCCGGAAGAAAGCCTTCTCAGGCAGACCCTTTCCGTTTTGTACTTCGGACGGAAACCATGGAGATTTCTTCCAACTCCGTTTACTGGACAGATAAGCGAGAAGATCCAATCTTCAATGACAAGGAAATCTTTTTCAATAACGGTAACGGAAACGATACCTTTGAGGAATATCTGGATCCGGACAACAACGTTATTAGGAATAAGAAAATCGTGAGCAACTCCGATTTGGAAGAAGGTGTTTTATATGGTTCCAGCGGTCTTATTACCGAAGTGAAGCCATCCTTAAGATCTATGCCTAAGGGACTTTTCCAGCCAATGCCGGAGGGTAGCCAGTCTGAAACGGAGATGGTAGTGATTGCCGGAGAAGGACATACGGAATTTGCTCCCATTACCTTCCATGTTCCCGGAAAATACGTGTACACGGTAAAGGAATTAAAGGACGGTATCAACGGATATACTTATGACAACACCGTATATACGGTAGTCTTTACGGTTAGCCAGTCTCCGGATAATAAAGAGATTTTGATGGTAAGCCGAAAGATTTACAAAAACGGTGCGGAAGTTTCAGAGATTCTCTTTGATAATAAGTACAATCCCTACAGACCGGGAGGCGGAGGAGGAACACCAAGGAGGCCATCCTTCCCCGCACCGAATACCCCGGGAGGGCCCGGAGAACCGCCGGTAGAGCCTGAGAAGCCCACGCTTCCGGAAGACCCCAAGACTCCTACACCGGACAATGGAAACAATGTTCCGCCCAGTCCCACAGTACCCAGAACCATCGAGGAGATTCAGAAGCGAATCGGTGAGATTCTCGGAGCAGGACGGAAACGTCCATTAACACCTGAGGAAGAGGCGGAGTTAAAGCATCTGGGAGAAGTACTGGGAGCCCTTAGAAAGGCTCAATCCAGAAAGGTAAATACGGCAGATGCTTCTCATTTGCTTTGGTATGCCTTTGCTTCAGCACTAAGCTTTAGCCTTTTGAGCATTTACTACTTCCTAAGAAAGCTAAGGAAGAAAAGATAAAGCAGAAAGCTAAAACCGAAAAGTTAAAGCTCATTCTCTTTTAACTATTGATTTTTTTAGATTCTCAAAGAAATTATTATGCCATAAATGAATTTTGCATAAACAGATAATAGGATAATAATTATTTGTCGACAAACTGTTAGGACTTCCCCTACAATAGGCAGTCCTAACAGTTTTTTGTTCAAGACGATTGCTTTAAAATGCATTCTTATGGAGTATCGCCGGCTTTGTGTTCGATATCTCCTTTAAAGCATCGTTTAGAAGAAGCTTCCAAGTGGGAAGAATAGAGTCATAAAGGAGTGTGACATGGAGAACAAAATGAGAAAGCAGGAGACTGCGGAAGCTATGGGAAGAGGAAGGGATACCTTAACCCGTAGAAATTTTTCCAAAAGACGTCAAAGAGGAGGCTTTGCCAAGAAGGGTATGGCTTATTTCCTCAGTTTTTTGATGCTTGCGGGAAATTTGCAAAGTGTGAGCTATGCATCGGAAAACGCACAGCTCGTTGCGGAGCAGATGGGACTATCCTCTGAAGCAAATTCCTTGACGGAAAGCACCCCTGCAGAGCAAGCAGAGGAAGAATCCGCATTAAGAACAGATGCTGCAAAGGCTTCCGGAGAAGCAAGCGAACAGGCGACACAGTCCGGAGAAGTGCAGGAGACAGCCTCTGAAGATGCATCTGCCGGGAAACAAGCAGGAGAGGAACAGGAAAATTCTGACGCTGCTGTAGCAGAGGAGAAGGATGCTTCGGCAGAGGAAAGTAAAAAGGAAGAGACTTCCGAAGAAGGAGCAAATCAGCCTTCTGAAGAAGCGGGGGAAAAAGCGGCTCAGTACATGGAGGCCGGTTCCTTTTCCGTGTCTTATAAGGATTTGACCGTTACCGCGGAATATCCGGAGGGAACCTTCCAAGAGGGCACACAGATGAAGCTGCTTCCCTTGGAGAAGGAGTCTGTCGTTGAAGAAGCCAAGTCTCTTTTGGAGAAGGACTATGAAAAGGATTATCCCGGAATGGTACCTCTTGTAGAGGTGCTGGATGCAGTGGATATTTCCTTTGTCAGAGAAGTGGACGGCGTAGAAAAGGAAGTTCAGCCGAAGAACGGAAAGAAGGTGGAGATCCGCCTGCAAAAGACCGAGAAAATCAAAGAGGTTTTGGCGGAAGAGGATAAGGATCTTCGCATTGTGCACCTGCCGGAAGGACTTCCGGCAGAGATTCTTCCTGTAAAGGAAGAGGGAGAGGATTTACTCTTCTCCGCAAAGCACTTCAGTCCTATTGTCGCTACGGCGGTTTCTGCAGGACAAAGTGCCAGTGCCCATGATTTTAAGGCCTTCTGGATGGAATCGCCGGATCCGGATGCAGGAACAAGTAATGCCAAAACCGGACACAGCTATACAGACGGCAGTAACGGCGTTATGCGAGACCAGAGGGATTTAAAAATCATTCCTCCCGAGAAAGCTTCCAATGCCACGAATACTACGACCTTAGGGGTAGAACTTACCTTAAAGGGAAATAAGAATACCAAGTATGCACCGGGAACGGTAATCATGGAAATTCCTGCCCGTATTTTTAAGGGCTGGGACAGCGCTGAGCCGGATAAGATATCCGTGTATGAGAAAAAGAATAATAACCAGCATAAGTTACAGCCGGCGATTACCACCGGAGTACCTAAGGCGCCAAATACCAATCCACAAAGTAGTTTTAACTATACGATTATTCAGAAGGATATTGGTGGAGGAAGAACCGAAGAGTACTTCCGCCTGGCAAATTTTAGAGAGCTTACCGGCGGTTTAACCTTTAAGGCGGATATTGCTTATAACTTGACACCGACCATGCTTGCTGTAACGCATCAGCAGATTAACGGCCAGGAAAAAGGTGTTTTTGATAACACTTTTCCGGTAAGCATGAAGATTGATCATAGCGACAGTAGTCTTGACGCAGAAGAGGACAAAACCCTTTCCGTTCATGTGGAAACGGAGGTTAAAGAAACCAATTTTACTTTAAAGCATGGAACGGCAGATGTGAATCAGGGCGTTTATTTTACTTGGGATCCCAGCTGGGGGAAAAAACCTGACGATGCAGAACAGTATTTTTACGGAGTTTGGTATGTTAGAGTGGACAGAGCCAAAGGAAGCTCACAGCCCTTTGACTATGTTTTCCATGCCGGGAGTCCTCTGGATTCCGATGGCGGAACCTTGATTGGTGCAAAGAAACTCCCCAGCAATGTGGCCTGGAACAATTACTTCTATAACAATATTGCCAATAATGAGAATAATATTGAGGTTTATGCCAAGAATGGCTATGCCAATATTGCAAAGTATATGGGAGTGGGAGAGAATCCTCCGGCAAATGCCCCATATTTGGAAAATCCGATTGATAGAACTTATGTGGGAATTCCCAAGGATCCAAGCGTCCCCAATCTTCCTGTCGGCTTGCCCTATGCGGAAAACTTACAATATGCCAACGCCCATTATAATTCCCAGCTATATGCCTTGCTATATAAGTATCCCATGCAAAAGCTGGAGGATGCAAAGAACGATGGCATTAATCTGGCTACACAGGGCTTACCCATTACGAACAAAATTCATTATAAGGAAATTTGGGCGGATGGGTACGTAAGAGAAAAGGATGTAACGCCTAAGGACCCCATGATGGTCTATGTGCATCCTTCCACTCCCGGTGATTTTGTACTGAAAAAATATAATACGGTAGATCGAAAAGTCTATATAGGAATTTTCGGTTTACAAAGTATTTATAAGGATGGCGGAAAAGCTCCGGTTGTCTACAGTAACTGGAATGACAGTTTTACCCTGTCCTCCAATTACAAGGCGGATGATAACAGTGTTGCCTTTGGGACAGACGGAAAATACACAACCTCCGGAACTTCCGGACAACCCGGTTCGGGAACCACCATTACCGACGGAAAGTATAAGCTTTTTTCTACTAGCAGAATCAGCGTAAACAATCAAAATGTGGAGCAGACCTTGGGAAGCGGAGCCTTTTCCAACCTGCCCCATGATAACGGAACAAATGCGGATGCCTACAGAGGCCCTGTATATGATTTAACGGATGACGATTACCACTATAGCAAGATCTACATGAAGGACATGAAGGTCTATGATGTGGAGAAGGTGGATAATCCGATTATCAAGTTCGCCAAAAAGGGAGATTATAAGAAGGAATATGCAGAGTATCCTCCTGTAGAAATCTGGTTAAGAAGGAAGGGTACCGGCTTAGATGATTATTTCAAGTACGGAACCTTTAGATTTGACGCCGGAAGAAGAGTGCAGTTTACGCCGGAACCGGGGTATGAGGATAAGTGGGATCTTACCCAGAATAAAGCTTCTCACGTTACTCACTTAAATCAATTGGATTTAGAGAAAGCCTTTGGAAATAATATTGTAGGCCTTCGCCTTAAGCAGGATTCTCCGTATTACAGAACCAGCTTTGACGCGGCATTTACCCTACAAATTACCCCCCAGCCGGCAATGCAAAGTGCCATTGCCACTACTATGGCTCGAACTGATGGCTACAACATCAGCTTTTTAGCGGGAGATGCCACCGGAGAGGTTCGTCAGCTGGGAGTACAGAGGCTGAATAAGAGAGCCGGAGATTACTTCACGGAAGTAGGATACGGTTTAGAGCCTTTAAACATTAACTCTGAGCTTGCAAAGACTAATGCCCCGTATGTAGATCACCCTGAACGAAGCGAGCAGAGTATGCAGGTATTTGTTCGAGGGTTAAACTGGGGAACCTTCCCCACCAGCCTTCAGCAGGATGAGTACACAGACAAATATGTTCTGAAGAAGGGGGACATCTATGACTTGCTTCCGGCAGGAACCTATGTGGATGAATCATCTATCATAATAGGAAACATGGATCAGGCAGAGATACCGCCGGAAGAAAAAAGATTTGTAAAGGGAAAGGATTATACGGTAGAGTTTAAGAAGAATTGGGAAAACTCCGGACAAACCATGATGATTATTCATCTGACTATTCCGGATGACAAGCAGCATCGTAACTGGGACAAATTCTATAACCGAAGCGGTTGGAGAATGGCTTATACTCTCTGGAATCCCTATACCAATATCGTAGACCGTGGAAGATCCGTAGTAAACACCGTTGGTTTTATCAATAAGGATGCCAATACCATTTGGGATGGTAACTATTCCAATGGGAAAACCCCCAATCCCAGCCCTGCATTGCTTGGAAAATATACTGCAAAAAGGGATGAGGCAGCCAGTGAAAATGGGGCTTTTACCACCTCTGTAACGAGCCTTACCATGCCTTACGGTCCGGTAACGGTACTGGAGGCAACCTTTAACAATACGGTTTCCACAGAAATCGATCCTCGTTATCTTGGAAGCAATGTGAGCTATATGGGTGACCCCTATAATCATAGACTTCTGTATCAGGCTTCTGCCACCAGTAGAACCACTGATTTGGTAATCTTTGATATCTTAGGGGAGGAAAAGGACAGAAACGGAGATTTTATCGGAGTAGACATTAACAGTATGCTCAGTAAACGCTCCTATGACAAAACCAATGCCAACAACCAGGATACCTTAAAGCCCAGAGTATTTTATTCTACGGTTATTCCTACTCCGGAACAAAGAGACCTGGGAAAGCCCCTGTATGATGCCGCAGGATATACAGCGGATACCAATCATAACAATCCGAAATTCAGTGACAGTATCTGGAAGGAATGGAACTATGAAAATGAAAGCGCAAATACAGTAGATAGAAAGGAAATCAAGGCACTTGCCTTTGACCTTCGAACCACTGTGGCAGGAAAACGCTTTATCCTGGATCAGCAGGGCTTGATTTTAGGCAATGTCAATATGGTAGCCCACACGGATCAGAAGAAGATTAAGGTGGAAAACACCAATGTGGCTTATCGTACCGGCATTTTGTTCCCGGGAAATGATGTTCCCCAGAATGTAGCACCGGATACGGTACAGTCCAGCAGTAAGCACCGTCTTGTGGAACCGGTAGTCTTTAATTTACCGGTAAAAAAGGTCTTGGATGTGCCGGCAGGATTAAATGCCCCCAGTATTCAAGGAAAGTTCACCTTTACCTTAAGCGGCGTGGATGGAGCTCCTTTATTGGATGAAGAGGGCAATGCCATCGACACCGTAAAGCGTAATCCGGATGCTAACGGAGGTATGGTGAACTTCGGAAAGATTCGTCTTTTAAAGCCCGGAACGTACCAGTACAAGATTCATGAAAGCGGACAGCATTTGGATGGTGTGCAAAGCGAAGATATGGGAGATAAGTTTATCACCATTACCGTAACGGATCCGAATCACGTAAAGATGGAGTCGGATTTACAGCTTAGCGAGACCAACCCGATGACCTTTACCAACGTTTACGGCGTAGAAGCTATTGACCCGGAAATCAAGGTGGAAAAATTCCTAAGCGCAACGGCGGGAGTGAAGAAACCGGATATTTCCAATACATTTACCTTCACCTTAAAAAGAGTGAACGGAGAGCCTATGCCGGCGGAAGCAGGAACTGCAGACAGCCTGAGCAAGACCAATCCGGATGCTATAGGTGGAGAAGTAAACTTCGGAAGAGTACATATTACCCACCCCGGAGTATACAAATACACCGTAACGGAAAGCGGTTTGTTCCCCGGTATCGTAAACGATCCTCGTCCTACCAGAGAGATTACCATTACAGTTAATGATTTAGGAAATGGTCATCTCTTTGCCTTAGTAGGAGGAGACGACTTTAACTATACCAATGTCTTTACGCCTACCCCCACACAGGGACAGGTGGAGCTTGGAAAGAAGATTTCCGGATTAAAGCCTCCCAAGGCTGATCCCTTCCGTTTTGTCCTTCGGACGGAAACCATGGAAATTAGTTCCAACTCCGTATATTGGAATGACAAGAGAGAAGACCCAAGCTTTGATGAAAATGAAATCCTCCTGAATAACGGTAAGGGAAACGATACTTTCGAGGAGTATCTGGATCCGGATAACAATGTTATTAGGAATAAGAAAATCGTGAGCAACTCCGATTTGGAAGAGGGTGTTTTATACGGCTCCAGTGGCCTTATTACCGAGGTAAAGCCTTCCTTAAGATCTATGCCTAAGGGACTTTTTCAGCCAATGCCGGAGGGCAGCCAGTCTGAAACGGAGATGGTAGTGATTGCCGGAGAAGGACATACGGAATTTGCTCCCATTACCTTCCATGTTCCCGGAAAATACGTGTACACGGTAAAGGAATTAAAGGACGGTATCAACGGATATACTTATGACAACACCGTATATACGGTAGTCTTTACGGTTAGCCAGTCTCCGGATAATAAAGAGATTTTGATGGTAAGCCGAAAGATTTACAAAAACGGTGCGGAAGTTTCAGAGATTCTCTTTGATAATAAGTACAATCCCTACAGACCGGGAGGCGGAGGAGGAACACCAAGGAGGCCATCCTTCCCCGCACCGAATACCCCGGGAGGGCCCGGAGAACCGCCGGTAGAGCCTGAGAAGCCCACGCTTCCGGAAGACCCCAAGACTCCTACACCGGACAATGGAAACAATGTTCCGCCCAGTCCCACAGTACCCAGAACCATCGAGGAGATTCAGAAGCGAATCGGTGAGATTCTCGGTGCAGGACGGAAGCGTCCTCTGACTCCTGAGGAAGAAGCGGAATTAAAGCGTTTGGGAGAAGTGCTGGGAGCCTTGAGGAGAGCCCAATCTCGAAAAGTAAATACGGCAGATGCTTCTCATTTGCTTTGGTATGCTTTTGCTTCAGCACTAAGCTTTAGCCTTTTGAGCATTTACTACTTCTTAAGAAAGTTAAAGAAGAAAAGATAAAGCAGAAAGCTAAAGTTAAAACTCACTCTCTTTTAACTATTGGGAAGAAGTTTCAAAAACAATGAATCGCCTTTTGGCAAGGATTTCGGTCCTGCCAAAGGGCGATTTTTTGTGGTTTTTCACTTTGCAAAAGCTGTGGAAATATTGACGAGGATAAAATAAAGAGTTAGTATTAACTAATATAAAATTAGTAAAATCTAATTGATGTTTAAAAAACTGATACAAGAAAAGGAAAACAATTTTCCCATTTTTAGCAACGAAGGAGGAAATATGGTACGAAAGGGCTTTAAAAATCTGGCAATTGGGATGGCAGCGTGTATGATGCTTTCGCAAAGCTTCCCCGCTTTGGCGGTAGGAAATACGGAGGGGCATTGGCAGAAGGAGGAAGGGGCTTGGACATTTATCAATCCCCAGGGAGAAAAACAGAAGGGATGGATTGTCTCCGAGGGAGCTTGGTATCTGCTGAAGGAAGACAGCGGAACACTGCAATCCGGCTGGTGGAAGGGTCCAAGCGGAAAATGGTTCTTCTTCCAAACTGCTCATGACGGTTCCTTTGGAAGGCTCTGTACAGGTTGGCAGTGGATTGACGGCTACTGCTATTATTTCGAGGATCAGGATTCTGCCCATTTAGGGGAGTTGCTTACCGCGGGAGCAAAGGATGGCTATTCCGTAGATGAGGATGGACGTTGGGTAGAGAATGGAAAGCCTGTTTATGAGCAGGGCAAAGGGCTTCTCTCCAAGGAAGATGGACAACAGGTTGCGGGAGTAAGCCGTAGTATTCCGGAAGTCCTAGGGGTAAATCGCAGCAGCTCCGGCGGTTCCGGCAGGTCATCAGGGGGAAGCTCCGGAAGGAGTTCCGGAAGCGGTTCAGGCAGTGTAAGCAATTCTACAAACAGTCAACAGTCTTCGACAGAAAAGCAGAAGGAGGACGCGGAGAAGAAGGCTCGGGAAGAAAAGGAAAAGAAAGAGCAGGAAAAGAAAGAGCAAGAAGAGCAGGAGAAAAAGGAAGTCTTTTCCGTATTGGAGAGAGAGCATAGCGGAGTAGTCAATCTGGGATTTGACAAGTACATTGTACTCTCCTTTAAAGAGGGACGCCCGGAGGATTACAAGGTAGAAGTGGATGGAACCGATATTACCGAAGCGTTAACGCCCATTGATACTGCCGGAAAGCTTTGGAAGTGGGAAAGCACGGTGGTTTCTCCCAAGAATCTGACGATTTCCAAGAAAGATGGCGGAGAAGAAAAAGAGATTCTGTCTTTAAATTCCGGAGAGGCTAAGGAGGCACCTGCAAGATCCTTCGAAAGCTCCGGGGATCTGTCTTTAGTCATAAAGGGAAAAGTTACGAAGGAAGAGTTAAATTATCCCTCCGTACAAGCAGGTAGGGAAAGAACCAAGGAAAGTAGAACTACCTTTGATTTAAGCGAGCAAGAAGAAAAGGGAATCCCTATTACCTATTATTTTAAAGCCTTTCCGGTGGATTATATGGGAGAAAATAATGGAAAGCCCATCAAATATGAACTACTTGCTGAAACAGAAGAACAGAAAAAATGGTTTGACGGTATTGATTCTATTTCCTCTTTGAGTGAAGGCAGTATTTACGGCTTGGGAAATAAAAATGCCTCTTTGCAATTTACGAAGGAAGCGGTGCATAAGACTAGGCATGGAGAGCTTGGTGTTGTGAATATTCCTGCAGGACAGGAGAACCTAAGGAGCAAGGGCTGGTATAAAGTGAAGATCCATTCCTCCTATGATGACAGTACATTGACCATTCCCTTGGAACTGGTTTCTCAGGATAAGTTGGTGTTACAACAGGCTCCGGAGAGCAGTACTCCAAAACAGGGTGAGACTATTCGCTTTATGGCAGAGATTCCGGGAAGAATGTATCTCAGTGAGTTTGGAGAACCCTCCTCAAAATTAGTTTTAAAAAAGCCGGATGGTAGCAGTCAAAATCTGGAATATCTTAAAGACTTTTACTATTATGATGGGGCATTACTTCTTTATGGAAAGAGAAAGGACGAAGAAGGAAGTCTTCTCACCGATCAGGCAGGACAATATGTGCTTACGGTAAAGCTAAACGGATTTGGAAAGATTAAGCAACGCTTTGAGGTTTTTGCCGGAGAAGCCAAAGAAGAGCAGGATGAAAAGGAAGAGAAGGCAAGACAGAAAGACGCAGAAAAAGACAGGGGCAGTTTTGATGCTATCTCCCATGCTACCTCTAGAGAGGTTCTTACGAAGAAAAAGCCGGACCTTTCCGATTTGCCAAAGCTTGGAGAAGGAGAGGATAAGTATTTAGCCCTTTCCTATGATCTTTTAAGCAATGCCCTATTGCTTAGAGAGCTGGGAATTTCCAATCCGGATGCGAATCTGGTGGCAGCTCGTTTCCTTCGTTCCAGAGGGGACAAGTATTTTCTTCCCGAAGGAGGAGATCAGTTCTACGATTTTACCGGATATTTTGCAGCCTACAAAGAAAAAACGGCAAGGAGCATTGTAAGCTATTCTCCGTCAGAATATTTGAAAACCGCAGAAGCCATCAGAAAGGTTCCTTCTTCTCTTTATAGAGTCCTGGAGGACGGCTCTTTGTCTAAAGAGCTGAGAACAGAGTATCTTACGGGAGTAAAGCCGCCGAAGTTTACGGTTGGAGTGGCAAAGCCCGAAGAGGACATTGTGTTAGAGACCGAGGATAGAGAGTATTTGAAGGAAGGAGAGATTAAGGCTTACTTAGACAAACAAAGCTTTACAAAAGAAATTAACTCTTCTTCCATGGAGATATTGGAAGAGGAGGGAAAATTGGTGATTTATCCTAAGGCCTTTAAGGGAAAGGCAGAGGGAAAGCATACTCTGATTCTGGTGCGTAAGGGTTATCAAACTCTGGAGCTTCCCTTATCCTTTGAAGAAGCGGTAGAGAAGCTTCCGGAAGAAACGGTCAGTGCTTCCAATCTGTCCTCTTAAAAATAAGTACATTTGTCTAAGGTACGGAAACCCTATTGCGGACGGGATTTTCGGGATTCTCCATTACAGGAGAGATTATAGCTTCCACAGCTGATAATAGCGAGGCGTTTCATATCGCCTCGCTATTTTTATGCTATTTCGAAGAAAATTTCAAATATTTCTAAATTTAAAATCAAAATTTAAAAAAGAATTAAAGCAAAAATCATTAAGTAATTAAAAATAAAGCAACAAAAAAATGTAAAATTCAAGTGACTTTCCAAGGGAAGTATGTATAATAAGAACATTGAGCCTTGTATTTTTTTTCATACGAGAGGCTTGAAATTTTAAAAGAGTGAGAAGGAGACCACTATGGCAAATTTGGATTTAACACAATATGGCATTACAGGAACCACGGAAATCGTACATAACCCATCCTATGAGCTTTTGTTCCAGGAGGAAACCAGAGCGGATTTGGAAGGCTATGAAAAGGGACAGGTCAGCGAATTAGGAGCTGTTAACGTAATGACCGGTATTTACACCGGACGTTCTCCCCAGGATAAGTACATTGTCATGGATGAGAAATCCAAGGATACCGTATGGTGGACATCCGATGAATATAAGAACGATAACCATCCTGCGTCTCAGGAAGCATGGAACACTGCTAAGGAATTGGCAAAGAAGGAGCTTTCTAACAAGCGTTTATTTGTGGTGGATGCTTTCTGCGGAGCCAACAAGGACACCAGAATGGCAGTGCGTTTCATTGTGGAAGTAGCTTGGCAGGCACACTTTGTAACAAACATGTTCATTCAGCCCTCCAAGGAAGAGCTGGAGAACTTTAAGCCGGACTTCGTGGTTTACAATGCTTCCAAGGCAAAGATTGAAAACTACAAGGAACTTGGCTTACATTCTGAAACTGCCGTTATGTTCAACATCACAAGCAGAGAGCAGATTATTCTAAATACCTGGTACGGCGGAGAGATGAAGAAGGGTATGTTCTCCATGATGAACTACTTCCTTCCATTAAAGGGAATTGCTTCCATGCACTGTTCCGCAAATACAGATTTAAACGGAAAGCACACTGCAATCTTCTTCGGACTTTCCGGAACAGGAAAGACCACCCTTTCCACCGATCCTAAGAGACTTTTAATCGGAGATGACGAGCACGGTTGGGATGACAACGGTATCTTCAACTTCGAGGGTGGATGTTATGCTAAGGTCATCGACTTGGATAAGGATTCCGAGCCGGATATCTATAAGGCTATCCGCAGAGATGCATTGCTGGAAAATGTTACCATGGATGCGAACGGAAAGATTGATTTCAAGGACAAGAGCGTTACCGAGAATACTCGTGTGTCCTATCCTATCCAGCACATCGACAATATTGTAAAGCCTGTTTCCTCCGCACCTGCAGCGGAAAATGTTATTTTCCTTTCCGCAGATGCATTCGGTGTACTGCCTCCTATCTCTATTCTTACAGAGGAGCAGACACAGTATTACTTCCTTTCCGGCTTTACCGCAAAGTTAGCAGGAACAGAGAGAGGAATCACAGAGCCCACCCCAACCTTCTCCGCTTGCTTCGGTCAGGCTTTCTTGGAGCTTCCTCCAACAAAGTATGCAGAAGAACTGGTTAAGCGTATGGAGAAGAGCGGCGCAAAGGCTTATCTGGTAAATACCGGATGGAACGGTTCCGGAAAGAGAATTTCCATCAAGGATACCCGTGGAATCATTGATGCCATCTTAAACGGAGATGTGGCTAAGGCTGAGACCAAGAAGATTCCATACTTCGACTTCGAAGTACCTGTAGCTTTACCCGGTGTGGATCCAAAGATTTTAGATCCAAGAGATACATACGCTGATGCAAGCCAGTGGGAAGAGAAGGCAAAGGACTTGGCAGGACGTTTCGCAAAGAACTTTAAGAAGTATGAGAGCTCTGAGGCAGGAAAGAAGCTTTCTGCAGCAGGCCCTAAGGCATAAGAATAGTACTATTGCTGATAACGAGGAGGGAGATTATTCTCCCTTCTCTTTTGTTATAGTGTAATGTGTACATAATAATCCTTTATCCTATTGGAGTACGCCTATTCTATAGATCTTTGCATGCTTGGAACGTTGGCGGTATTTTACTAAGGTAAAAATAAAAATTCTTTATATTAAGGAATTATGAAAGCACTTTTTTTGTGAAGAAAGCTTTGTTATACT
>NZ_CAUVME010000021.1:0-44527 GCF_963553175.1 Oribacterium sinus
GGTATATTCATCTTTTTGTAATTGAAAAATCCTTTATGATTTTCTTGCTTATTTTCCCTAATCTATCTTCGATTAATCTCTAAAAGAAACTACTCGGTAGTTTGACAGTTAAATCGTTCCAAAATCTCATCAGGCCTTGAAAAGCCTGTATTTTTTTGTCAAATTTTATCAAATATACACCGGCTATATTCAGCTATGTGTGGTATAACGGGCGCATGGAGGGGCTGCGTCATGAAAGTATCTGTATCAAAATGGAAAAATCAGACCATCTATTACCTGAGTAAATCAGTTTAGATAGATGGTATTATAAGTATTAATCAAAAACGATGGCAGATTGAAGAATGTTTCCGGATTATGAAGAGTGAATTTCAGGCCAGACCGGTATATCTCAGTAGGAAAGATCGAATCACGGCACATTTCATTACCTGCTTCACCGCCCTGATTCTTTATCGCATTCTGGAGAAGAAGTTAGGTGAGAGTTATACCACTGAAAGCATTATAAGAACACTGAAAGAAATGAACATGCTGATAGCTCCCGGTGAAGGATATATCCCTGAGTATACACGAACCGACCTTACAGACAAACTCCACGACACATTTGGTTTTAGAACGGATTACGAGATTGTATCTCAAAGAGAAATAAAAAAGATTTTAACCACAACGAGAAAGTAGAAATATTGCTAGAATTCAAAAAGAAAATAAGAGCTCATAAATGGCGTAATTACACCGTTTATGGGCTCTTGACTCTTTCGTAACTGTCAAAGACGGGTTTTCTAACAAAAAAGATAGCTTCCGTAAAGACTCTTCCCTCTTCTTTCAGAAATATCACTTCACTCTTCTTTCAGAAATATCGATTTATAGGAATTTATATTTTTTGCTTTATGGAAATATATGTTGGGGGATTGCTTTATCTCATTTGAAAAGCTATAGTCAAAAGACTTGTTTATTTTTCTGTTTCCGTATAGAAAAAGAATGTTTAAAGGAGTTTTTATGTTTCGTATGAGCGGTACCCTGAGGAAGGATAATCAAATATTGGCTTCCTGTGTTTCCCGGCAGGAAGGTCCCGGCAGTAGAACGGAGAAGGTCTTAAGAGCCTTGGAAGAAATTTGTCAGCATCTGGATCTTGCGGTTCCCATCTGGCTCCCTGCCAGAATTGAAGAATTTAAGCAAAGAAGCAAGACTGTTTTTCTGGAGGATTCCTTTATGGAAGAAATCCCCTTCGACAGCTTCAGCATCCAGATTATCGAAGAATAAGGACTGTAAAAATCAAAATAAATAGATTTTCGGCAATATAGGTCTAAATGAGGGGGAGATACAGAGCTCGATACTTGTGAAAGACCAGCGAAGTGAAGGACTGTAAAATCAATAATTGAAGCGAATGATGCAGTGTGTGTCTATAAAAGGGGCAATCTGAGCCCGTCAGTACTTACTGAAAGCGAGCAAAGCGAAGCTTGAAGTTAGTACTGTTACGAAGGCGAGGTTAGCGGGAGCGTGCCCCGATTATAGACCCACACTGCATTAGAGCGTTTTCTTATAAATAGTGCAGTCCTTCACTGCGTAGGGCGAAGCTAGCGAGAGCGTGCCCCCAATTTAGACCTATATTGCTTAGAAAACTATTTTGATTTTTTACAGCCACATAACTATTACTTGTTTGCCAATTCCTTCGCCAGTTCTTCATATCCCGGCTTTCCTAAGAGGGCAAACATATTTCTCTTGTAGCTCTCTACTCCCGGCTGGTTGAAGGGGTTTACGCCGTTTAAATAAGCGGAAACACCGCAGGCAAACTCAAAGAAGTAGAATACCTCTCCCAGGGTTCTGGCACTCTGCTCGTCAATCTTCACGATAAAGTTCGGTACATCTCCATCACTGTGAGCCAAGATGGTTCCCTTCATGGCTGCCTTATTCACAAAGTCTACGGTTTTTCCTGCCAGATAGTTCATTCCGTCTGTATCGATGGCTTCCTTCTCCAGCACAATCTCTTCCTTGGATTTCTCAATTTCCAGTACGGTTTCAAAGTGCAGAGGACTTCCTTCCTGAATAAACTGTCCTAAGGAGTGTAAATCTGTCGTAAAGTCTACGGAAGAGGGGAACAAACCTCTGTGATCCTTACCCTCGGATTCTCCCATCAGCTGCTTCCACCACTCGGAAAGGTAGTGGCAGGATGGCTCATAGTTTACCAAAATCTCAATCTTCTTATTCTTTCGAAGCATAATATTTCTGGCTGCCGCATACTGTAAAGCAGGGTTCTCCTTGTAATCAGCGGAAAGCAGTCTTTCCCGCATAGCATTGGCGCCATCCATAAGCTCCTGAATATCCACCCCGGTTACGGCAATAGGAAGCAAACCTACAGCAGTCAGTACGGAAAAACGTCCGCCGATATCATCCGGTACTACAAACTCCTCATAGTGCATTTCGTCAGCCAGGTTCTTCAACGCGCCCTTTGCACGGTCTGTGGTGGCATAGATACGCTTTGCAGCCTCATCCTTTCCATACTTCTCTTCCAGCAATCCCTTAAATACTCTAAAGGCAATGGCAGGCTCTGTAGTGGTTCCGGACTTGGAAATGATATTGATGGAGAAATCCTTTCCCTTCAACACATCCTGCAAATGCAGAATATACTTGGAAGAAATGTTATTTCCCACATAGTAAATTTCCGGAGTCTTTCTGTCTTCTTTCTTTAACTCATTGTAGAAGCTGTGATTTAAAAATTCGTTGGCTGCCCGAGCTCCCAGATAAGAGCCTCCGATACCGATTACCAAAAGAACATCGGAATCCTCCTGAATCTTCTTCGCCGCCTTCTGAATCCTCTGAAACTCTCCCTTATCATAATCCGCCGGCAGGGAAATCCACCCTAAGAAATCATTTCCTGCGCCCTTTCCGGACAAAAGCGTATCTCTTGCCGCAAGGGTCTGGCTTTTAAAGTTCTCCATCTCCTCTTCACTGATGAATTTTCTTGCCTTGGATAAATCAAATTGTAGCATATAGCCTCCTTCTCCTTTTCCCCCTATTCCTTTAGGGGGTAGTTCTTCCGAGATGATTTACAAAATATCGTGAAACCGTCTCTTCTTAGCCCCTACAGTGTATCCTAAAAAAATACACCGTTAACTCTAATTTTATTTCTTATTTTGTAAGAAAAACTTACTTTAAGAATTCTAAGACAAAGTCTACACTTTGTGCAATAGCTTTTCTCTCAAATTCTGTATAAGTCATAGGTGCTTTGGTATTTGCTTCATCAGAAATAAAGCGCAAAATCAAGAAAGGAACCCCATTTTTCCTTGCAATCTGAGCAATGGCTGCCCCTTCCATCTCACAACAGGATGCTTGGAACTCCTTCCGTAAAAATTCCTTTTTCTCCTGAGAGGAAACAAAGCAGTCTCCGGTAGCTACTCTACCCAGAAAAGTATGGAAGCCCTGCATGGTCTTCCCCACTGCTAATGCCTTCTCAATCATTTTTTCCTCTGCCGGAAAGGCCAAATCCTCTTCTCTGGGAATCTGTCCCCGGGGATATCCGAATTCCGTAGCGTCCATATCATATTGCACTGCATCCTTGGAAACCAAAAGATCCAAAACATGGATTTCCTCCGCAATGGCTCCTGCCACGCCGGTATTTAGGATTTGACTTGGAGAAAAAGTATCGATTAAAGCCTGGGTACAAGCTGCTGCATTAACCTTTCCGATTCCGGCTTTACATAGTACTACTTCCTTTCCGGAAAGCTTTCCCTTTACAAAGAAGTATGGACCCTTTTGGATTTCTTCCCTGTCCTCACAGAGCTCCTGCAGCTCTGCCACTTCCTCTTCCATGGCTCCGATAATCCCTATCATCTTCCCCCTCCTTTTTATGGCATAAGTATTTTGGCATTAGGTATAAATTGAATGCTTTGAAAAATTTTACTGCATCGATTTTTCCCAAAAGAAAAATCACAAAAAAGATTCGATGAGTTGTAATACATTTTCTCTTCCGTTCTTTTCCTTACTGTTTCTCATAGCTTCCTGAAATTTTGCCTTATTTTCCTTCAGTTCCTTTAATAAAGCATAAAGCTTGGAAAAATCCGCCTCCGCCTCTTCCTGAGAAAGTACCAGAGAATAGCCCTGCTTTTGGAAGGACCCCGCATTTAAAATCTGGTCTCCTCTGGAAGCTCCCTTGGGTAAGGGAATCAAAAGGTTGGGCTTTTCCAAAGCCAAAAGCTCACAGATTACATTGGCTCCGGCTCTGGATATGACGCAGTCTGCTGCCTGATAATAATCCGCAAGCTCCTCATGTACATATTCATATTGCTGATAGCCTACTCTATTCTTAAGGCTCTCCTCCGCATTTCCCTTACCGCAAACATGGAGGATATCCCAGTCTTCCAAGAGCTGGTCCAGGTTCTTTCGAATCACTTGATTCACCGCCTGTGAGCCCATGCTACCGCCGATAATCAGTAAAACCTCTTTCTCTCCGGAAAATCCGGCTCTTTCCAGCCCCTTTTCCCGACTCCCCTGCAAAAGCTCCTCTCGAATGGGAGCACCGGTAAATACCGCCTTTTTCTTCGGTAAATAGTTTAGGGTTTCCGGAAAATTACAACAGATTTTTTTAGCAAAGGGAATGGTAAGCTTATTGGCCAGCCCCGGTGTCATATCCGACTCATGGCAAATCACGGGAATCCCAAGGCTTGCCGCAGCGTAGACCACCGGTACCGCCACAAATCCTCCTTTGGAAAAAACCAGATTGATTTTTTCCTTTTTTAGGAATTTTCTGGCCTGAAAAAATCCTGCGATGACCTTAAAGGGGTCGGTAAAGTTCTGTAAAGAAAAGTATCTCCGAAACTTTCCTGTGGCAATCCCGTAGTAGGGAAGTCCTGCCTTTTCCGCCAATTCTTTTTCTATTCCCTTTTCTGAACCGATATAAAAGAGCTGATACTTTCTTTCCAGTAAACCGGGAATCAGGGCAAGATTTGCGGTAACGTGTCCCGCTGTGCCTCCCCCTGTTAATACAATCTTAGCCATGAATCTCCTTTACAATGCTTTCCTTCACTTTCTCCAGCTCTCCATCCTCATAAGAAAGAGGAGTCCATAAAACCATGCTGTCCTTTGCATCAAAGCGGGGAATAATGTGCACATGAAAATGCTCCACCGTCTGGCCTGCCGCTTCTCCGTTGTTTTGCACCACATTAAAGCCCTTGGCACCGGTAGCCTTCACCATGGCTTGTCCGATTTTTTTCGCCAAAGGAAAAACCTTGGCCAGAACTGCATCATCCATCTCCAAAAGATTCTTTCCGTGTTGCTTTGGCAGAATCAGACAGTGTCCCTTTGCTGCCGGAGAAATATCCAGAATCACCCGAAAATCCCCATCTTCATACACCGTTCCGGAAGGAATCTCTCCATTGGCAATCTTACAAAAAATACAATCTGCACTCATTGTTCTGTCCTCTCTTTCTCTGCTAATCTCCTGCTTAAATAATCATTTTCTCTATCTGAAATAATTGTTTTCTCTATTATATCGCATTAGCTAAATTTTGCTAATTTAAATACCGCTTTAAATATTTTCCGGTATAGGATATTGGATTTTCCGCTACCTCTTCCGGAGTGCCGGTACAAAGCACCGTTCCTCCGCCGCTTCCTCCTTCCGGCCCCATATCAATCAGGTAATCGGCACACTTGATAACATCCAGATTATGCTCAATCACAAGAACCGTATTGCCGCCGTCTGCCAGTCTTTGTAACATTTCCACCAGCTTCCGTACATCCTCAAAATGTAAGCCTGTGGTAGGCTCATCCAAAATATACAGGGTTCTTCCGGTTCCTCTTCGGCTTAGCTCTGTTGCCAGCTTGATTCGCTGGGCTTCTCCTCCGGAAAGCTCCGTACTGGGCTGTCCCAGGCGAATGTAGGAAAGCCCCACATCCATGAGAGTCTGCATTTTTCGCTGAATACTGGGGATATGGGCAAAGAACTCGTAGGCTTCCTCCACCGTCATATTCAAGACGTCATAGATATTCTTTCCCTTGTAGCGAACCTCCAGAGTTTCCCTGTTATAACGCTTTCCGTTACAAACCTCACAAGGCACATAGACATCCGGCAGAAAATGCATCTCAATCTTTACAATACCGTCTCCGGAGCAGGCTTCACATCGTCCTCCTTTCACATTGAAGGAGAAACGTCCCTTGGTATAGCCTCTTTCCTTGGCATCCTTGGAACTGGCAAAGAGGTCACGAATCAGGTCGAAGACGCCGGTATAGGTGGCCGGATTGGAGCGGGGAGTTCTTCCGATGGGGCTTTGGTCAATGTCTATGACCTTATCCAAGACCTCCAAGCCCTCCATCTTTCTGAATTTTCCGGGAATCATTTTGGCCTTGTTCAAAACCTTGGCACAGTGCTTATGGACGATTTCATTGACGAGAGAGGACTTTCCCGAGCCGGAAACGCCGGTAACACAGGTGAATACGGATAGAGGAATCTTTACATCCACATTTTTTAAATTATTTTCCTGGGCACCGTACACGTCCAAGGTTTTTGTAAAAGTCCTTCTTTGCTTTGGCAAAGGAATCTTTTTCTTTCCGCTTAAATACTGACCGGTTATGGAGTCCTTATTTTTCATAATTTCCTTGGCAGTACCTACGGCCACCACCTGCCCGCCGTGTTCTCCGGCTCCCGGACCAATATCCACAATCAGATCCGCCTCTCGCATGGTGTCCTCGTCATGCTCCACCACAATAACGGAATTTCCCAAATCCCGAAGACGCTTTAAGGTGGCAATCAGCTTGTCGTTGTCCCTTTGATGAAGGCCGATACTGGGCTCATCCAAAATATAGGCTACTCCCACCAAACCGGAACCGATCTGGGTAGCCAGACGGATTCTTTGGGCCTCTCCTCCGGAGAGAGTTCCGGCAGAACGGGCAAGGCTTAGGTAATTTAGCCCCACATCCAGCATAAACTTGCTTCTGGCCTTAATTTCCCGGATAATCTGATCCGCAATTTTCTCTTCCATGGCAGTTAAAGTCACCGTGGAAATCCAGTCATGGAACTGATCTAAGGGCAGGGTACAGGACTCGTAAATATTCTTTTCTCCCACCGTTACGGAAAGGGAACCGGGCTTCAGTCTGGCTCCGTGACAGCTGGGACAGGGAGTAATTCGCATGAACTGCTCGTACTCCTGCTTCATTTTCTCGGAAAAACACTCCTTATATCGTCTTTCCACATTGTTGAGCAATCCTTCAAATACCACACGGTGCACATTTCCCTTTCCAAACTGGGAGGCATAGCGTACCGTTATGCTTTCCGTACCGGTACCGTGGAGGATAATCTTCCGAATCTTCTCCGGAAGCTCACAAAATGGAGTGTCCAAAGAAAAGCCGTACTTTTCGCTCAAAGCCACTAGCATGGCATGGGTGAAGCTTCCTTCATCCTTGGAATTCATCCAGCCCATTACGGAAATGGCCCCCTGGTTTAAAGACAGACTTTCATCCGGAATCATCAGCTCCGCATCAAATTCCATCTTATAGCCTATTCCAAAGCAGGTCGGGCAGGCTCCAAAAGGATTATTAAAAGAGAAGCTTCTGGGCTCGATTTCCTCTATACTGCTGCCGTCCACCGGACAGGAAAAGCTGGTGGAAAGCCGTAGCTCCTCTCCATTTAAAAAGTCCACAAGCAAAAGGCCGTTGCTTAAAGATAGCACCTGCTCTATGGAATCGGTAAGACGCTTTTCAATGCCCTTACGAACCACAAGACGGTCTACCAATACTTCAATGGTATGCCGATTGTTTTTCTCTAAATCAATCTCCTCTTCCAGCTCGTACATATTGCCGTCAATTCTTGCTCGAACAAAGCCGGAACGGCGAATACTTTCCAAAAGCTTTTCGTGTTTACCCTTCTTTCCTCTTACCACCGGAGCAAAGAGCTGCATTTTAGTGCCCTCTTCCCGCTTCATCAGAAGGTCCACCATCTCATCCACGGTTTGCTTTTTGATTTCTCTTCCACATTCCGGACAATGGGGGATTCCCACTCTGGCATAGAGAAGTCTAAGATAATCATAAATTTCCGTTACCGTTCCTACTGTGGAACGGGGATTTCTGTTGGTGGATTTTTGGTCAATGGAAATTGCCGGAGAAAGGCCTTCTATCAGCTCCACATCCGGTTTTTCCATCTGTCCCAGGAATTGTCTGGCATAGGAGGACAGGGACTCCATATATCTTCTTTGCCCTTCGGCATAAATGGTATCAAAGGCCAGGGAAGACTTTCCCGATCCGGATAATCCTGTAAGAACCACCAAAGAATCTCTGGGGATATCCAGATCCACATGCTTTAAATTATGCTCATTTGCACCACGAATTTTTATCCACTTCTTTTCCAATGTATTTCCCAAACCTCTCTCTACATTCCGGCTGTTATAGTCGCTCTTGCAGTTTTTCTTTCGCAATCTTTCTTTCAGACTTTTTCACTTGCCAATACCCAGGCGCATAAAGCAAAAATAGCCGGCAAACATTTGTTTGCCGACTAAGCTTAACACCTCTATAGGGGCTTTTCAAGGGCTTATTCTCATGGTCTTATAACGGGACTTTTTAAGGCCTTAGCACTATAAGAGAAAATGCCTTTCCAAGCTTTAAAGCACCTTGGATAAAAAGCTCTGCACACGCTCATTTTCACAATGATAGAAAAAGTCTTCCGGAGCCGCTTCTGTAATAAAATATCCATCCTCCAAGAAAAGCACCCGGTTGGAAACCTCTCTGGCAAAGCCCATTTCATGGGTCACCACCACCATGGTCATCTTCTCCTCTGCCAAATCCCGCATAACCTGAAGCACCTCTCCCACCATTTCCGGATCCAAGGCCGATGTGGGTTCGTCAAAGAGCATCACATCCGGCTCCATTGCAAGAGCTCGTACAATGGCCACTCTCTGCTGCTGTCCGCCGGAAAGCTGTAGGGGAAATTGCCCGGCCTTATCCTCAAGGCCTACTCTTTTTAAAAGAGCCATAGCCTTTTCCTCCGCCTCCTCTTTAGACTTCTTTAGAAGCTTTCTTGGACCAAGAGTCAGATTGTCCAAAATACTCATGTGGGGAAAAAGGTTAAACTGCTGAAATACCATCCCCATCTTCTGCCGTAAAGCATCCACATTCTTGCTATGCAATACGCTTTGCCCTTCAAAGAAAATATCTCCCTTTGTAGGGCTTTCCAAAGCATTTAAGCAGCGAAGAAAGGTGGACTTTCCGGAACCGGAGGGTCCGATAATACTAATCACGTCTCCCTTATGGATTTCCACGGAGATATCATGTAAAACCTCTTGATTTTTAAATTGCTTATGGAGATGTTCTACCTTAATCAAGACCTCTGCCATCTTTATCCCCTTTCTTTCCTTTGGAATGCCTCTTCCATCTTTTTCTCCAGGAAGGAGAAGAACATGGTCAAAATCAGATAAATCAAAGCCACCGTAAGCAATGGTGTCCAGGCATCATAGGTTCTGGAACGGACAATGTCTCCCGCCTTGGTCAAATCCTGTACTGCCACATAACCTGCCACCGCAGTTTCCTTAATCAGGACAATGAACTCGTTGAAGATGGCCGGAAGCACATTACGAACCGCCTGAGGCATAATGATATAGCGCATAGTCTCCCCATAGCTAAAGCCGAGAGAACGGCCTGCCTCCATTTGTCCCTTGGGAATGGACATGATACCGGAACGAATGATTTCCGCCACATAGGCTGCGGAGTTTAGGCCGAAAGCAATAATTCCCACAAAAACACCGGAGAAAATACGGGAAGTAAAGATACAGTAATAAAAAATCATCAGCTGAATCACCGCCGGAGTTCCTCGCATAATGGTTAAATAAAACTGACAAATTCCGTTGGCTATCTTTCCTTTTCCTGTTCTGTCGTAAGTACTTCTAATCACACCGATGACAAAGCCTAAAGCCACACCGATTAAAAGGGCAAAAAACGTGATAATCAAGGTGTTTTTCAGTCCTTCCAGAAAATAGAGATAGCGCTTATCCTGCACCAGGTTCATATACAGATGTTCCTGTAATGACATATTTTACTCCCCTCTACAGCGAGATGTCCCGCCACTTAGGCAGGACACCGGAAATGATTACAAAGCAAGTGATTATTTTGCCTGAATATACTTAGCTGTGATTTCCTCCAGCTTACCGTTATCCTTCAGCTTCTTTAAAGCCGCATTAATCTTTTCTACCAGCTCCGTATTTCCCTTCTTGACACATATAGCATAATCCTCTTCCGCATAGGCACTGTCCAAAAGCTTTAAGCCCTTATTCTGAGAAACAAATACCTCTGCCGGATTCTTGTCAATAATCACCGCATCAACCTTGCCTGCCTGTAAGGCCTGAACCGCATCTGCTCCCTTCGGAAAACGCTCTACGCTTTTTTCGCCTAAATCGTCTGTAGAATACAGGTCTCCGGTGGTTCCCTGCTGTACGCCCACCTTCTTTCCCTTTAAATCCTCAATGCTGCTGATGGTGGAATCCTCTGTCACGATTACGCTCTGTACGGAAGTGGCATAAGAATCGGAGAAATCCACATTCTTTAAACGATCCTCATTAACCGTCATGCCGGCTGCACCGAAATCCGCCTTTCCGGACTGCACTGCAGGGATAATAGCATCAAAAGCCAGGTCGGAAATTTCCAGCTTCATTCCCATCTCTTCCGCAATGGCTTCCGCAATGTCCACATCAATACCTACAATATCTTTTCCCTCGTGGTACTCATAGGGAGGAAATTCCGCATTGGTCGCCATAATCAAGGTGCCACCCTTTGCTTCCGCCTTAGCCGAATCAGTCCCCTTATCGGTCCCTGCCTGACTTCCCTGTTCTGTTCCCGCTTCACTCCCCTTAGCTGTTCCATCTGTACTTCCTTTGGAACCGCTACAAGCTACCAAAGACAATCCTGCCAATGCCGCAATCAATAAATACTTTTTCATATTCTCTCCTCCTTCAATACGCTAATCTTCATCATCCTGTTTCCAGACAAGCTTCCCGTTCAAAAACCGTTCAACCTGTTAAAGCCAGCCCCTTACTGTCCTGTCAAATGGCGAACAATGTATAAAGCAAAGCTGTTATGTGCATAATTATACTTTTATTCTCGGTTATGTCAAGGACTTTTTTGAATATTTTTGCATATTTTCTTTTCTATTTGCATAAGTAGAAATTCTATTACTGCTTTAAAGAGCTTCCCCCACTAGAAATATTGCCGAAAGAAAGGCTTCAGGCGTTTCATTAAGACGCCCCCTAAAATCCCTATTAGAACACCTGCAACAGAACCTGCAATCAGTAAATACGGGAGATAATACCATAGCGCCGTGTTTTTCAGAAGATAAGCCGCCATAAACACCTGACCGATATTATGAAAGATTCCTCCGATCAAACTGACACTGACTGTGGAAAAATGAAGCAGATTTTTAAATAGAAGCATCATCAAAAAACTGCATAAAAATCCACTCAAAGAATAACTAAGGGTCAAAGCGTTTCCAAATAAAAGGGATAAGAGAATGATTCTTAAAAAGCCGATTACCGCCGTAGGGATTGGACCTACGGAAAACAGCATTAAAATATTCACTAAATTTGCCAGCCCCAGTTTTACTCCCGGAATGGGAATAGGCGTAGGAAGCTGAGCCTCCACATATCCCAAAATCATGGAAATGGCTAAAAACATGGCATAAATACTAAGATGAATGCTGCTTCTACGCCTTGCTCCTTGGGGAACTTTCCCGGAAATTTCATTTTCCCGGGAGCTTTTCTTTTTTTCCCTATCCTGCATGATTCTCCTTACTCCTATTCTATGCTAATAAAAACTATGCTTTTCTATTATGCTATACCGTCTTTTATAACATGAAAAAGGACGGCGCACGCGCCGTCCTGCTTTTGCTTTTCTTTCATCTTGATACTTCTGCAATGCTGTCCTTCTTCTCATGCTGTCTTACTTAACCGTCTGTCCCGAGAAGTCGTCTATATTACAAAATGATTCAAACCCGAAGAGAAAAATTAAAGCTTTACTACGTTAGTAGCCTGAGGTCCCTTAGCTCCGTCAACTACTTCGAACTCAACGGCCTGACCTTCTTCCAAAGACTTGAATCCGTCTCCGGACAATCCGGAATAATGTACGAATACATCCTTTCCTGTCTCATCAGAGATAAATCCATAACCCTTCTGGTTGTTAAACCACTTTACTGTACCTTTCATTACTATATCCTCCAAAAAACAATTGCAACCGAAATTGATTACAACAATGGAAGAATACCATATCCCCTGCACTTCGTCAACTGCATTTTTAGAAGAATCCCAGCATTTTGGTTTTTTTCTGAATGATTTTATCCCTCTTTTTTAGAAAACTCGAAAAAAAGAAGCCTTGTGAAAAAATTATCTGTTGAGCAATTCTTCTAAATCATTCTCTGAAAAGATATACTTCTTATTGCAGAAATCACAACGGACTTCCTGGGACTTATGGTCAGAAAGTAAAGATTCAATCTCTTTCTTTCCCAAAGAAATCAAAGCTTTCTCCACCCTTTCTCTGCTGCAGTTGCAGTGATAGCGAAGCTCCCGCTTCTCATGGATTTCCAGTCCGAAATCTCCCAATAAATACTCCAGCAGCTCCTCCGGTGTATGCTTTGCCAGTAAATCCGTAACGGAATGAACCTTGGACAACTTCTCCTCCAGCTTATCCAGAAGACTTTCCTCTGCAAAGGGAAGAAGCTGAATAATAAAGCCTCCGGACTCAGCCACGGTATTTTCCTTATTCATCAGGACGCCAAGGCCTACTGAAGAAGGTATCTGCTCACTGATACTGTAGTAAGCATTGATATCTTCGGCAATTTCTCCGCTGATTAAGGCAGTCTGTCCCACATAGGGCTCTCCCAAGCCATTGTCCCGGATTACGGAAAGGAAACCGTTCCCCACGGCGCCACCTACATTTAAGTGACCATCCTCCCTTGCGGGAAGAATCACATAGGGATTCCCGCAAACGCCCTTTACATTGCCATGGGAGTCTGCCGTAGCCACAAGACTCTTCATCGGGCCGTCTCCCTTGATGGATAGGGTAATCAGGTCTTTCTCTCCCTTTAACTCCACTCCCATCATCAGAGCCGCACTCATCAATCTGCCCATAGCCGCAGTGGCAATGGGGGAAGTATTATGAATTCGTCTTTGCTCCTCTGCCGTATTTCTGGTGCTGCAGGCAAAGGCGCGAATCTGCCCTTCCGCCGCAGTTCCTCTTACCAAATAGTCCGTATTAGCCATTTTGTAATAATTCTCTCTCTTTTTCTTCGTCTTTTCTCATGCAACACTTTTTGTATTTCTTTCCGGAGCCGCAGGGACAAGCATCATTGGGATAAATCTTCTTGCTCTCTCTCTTCACTGTTCCGGACTTCTTCTGCTCCTTATAGAGCTCTTTTCTCTTTTCCTCTGTCAAAATGGAATCCCAAGCCGGAAGCTCATAGAGCCAGGAAGCCTTAGCCTCCACCATGTTGTAGTACAGCTTTTCCGGATCAATCTGAATCTTAACAACAGTATCCTCTTCCATAGTATCGATAGGATTATGATAGCCTGCTAAAGACTCATCGATTCCGTCCAGAATTCCCACGAAAATGAAGGGGTCGATGGAGAACTTCTCTGCCAACTCCTTTACACTTCCCTCATAACCCTTCTTCGGATCCTTCAGGATTTCCTCATAAAATCCCTTCTCCAAAGCAAAATACTTCTGCCAAAGAGCCTCCTGCTCCTGCTTATTCATTCCGTTTCCGTAGGCGGTATTTCTCCAATTTTCTAACAAAGTTGCCATAACTATCTCCATTCTTTATTTTTCTTTAGACTTAAAGCGAGCAAATCTCACAAAGTGCTTTCCTCTTAGGGATATTTCCCCAATAACTTTATGATTATATCAAAAATCCCAACTTTTACAACCAAAGGATATGGTGCAAATCCTCGCAGAATATACAGATAAATTTTGACAGCTAAGAAGGAATACATCAGTTCTTAAATCGGTTTTTCTGCGTATAGTGCAGAACAGGGGCACGCTCCCGCTAACCTCGCCTTCGCAGCGGTACTAACTTCAAGCTTCGCTTCGCTTGCTTTCAGCAAGTACCGGCGGGCTCAGATTGCCCCTTCTTCAGCACTATATGCAGAAAAACCTGCTTAGCCCGTATATTTATCTCCTTCTTAGCTGTCTAAATTTTCCCTAAATCCTCAAAGTGCTCCGCTTGATTCGGAATTTGTTTCTTTTCCAAGCGTTTATTGGCATAACGGCGGATACCATTTAGGATAACAGCCCATAACGGAACAGCGATAATCATTCCCACAAAGCCGAAAAGTCCGCCGAATAGAATGATGGAGAACAGTACCCAGAAGCTGGAAAGTCCGGTGGAGTCTCCCAAAATCTTCGGTCCGATGACATTTCCGTCCAGCTGCTGGATAGCCAAAATGGCAATGGCAAAGTACAGAGCCTGGAGAGGACTGCTTAACATAATCAAGATGATACAGGGAATGGCGCCCACAAAGGGGCCGAAGAAGGGCACCACATTGGTCACGCCGATGATTACGGAAACCAATAAGGTGTAGGGCATCTTCATAATGCTTAAAACAAAGAAGGTTAAAATTCCGATAATCACACTGTCGATGATTTTTCCCAGAATAAAACCGCCGAACATCTTGTGAACATATTGCAGCTCTTCAATAATCCCTTTCGCCTTTTCCTTGGAAAAGATGGCAAACAGGAGCTTTCGGAACTGTAGCTTCAAGGTCTTTTTCAGATTTAAAAGGTAAACCATCACAATCAGGCCGATTAAGATATTCTTGACCACCGTAAAGGTATTCCATATACCGTCACGGAAAAATGCGGCAATATTTTGCAAATGTCCCAAAATCGTCTGGGCACTCTCCGGTTTACTGCTGAAAAAGGCACTGATTTCCGTGTATAAATCTTCTACATACTCTCTGGCTTCGGGATAATTGGTCAGCAGAGTTTGGATTCTTTCGTAGGAGCGATTAAGGGCATCCGGCAAGGTCATATATAGGTTATAAATGGACTTTGTCAGCTCCGGAATCAAAAGAGATACCAGACTTCCTCCGATAAATACCAGAAACAACAGGCTGCAAATGGTGGCCAGAAAACTGCTTGCGGTACTCTGCTTTTTGCTTTTTTTGCGAAATAGCTTTGCCAAAAGAATATCCGTCATCTTTACCACAAAGTTATATACCGGGCTCATTAAATAAGCTAAAACCGCTCCATAAATAATGGGCATCAGAATCTGAATAAAGAGATTAAAGTTTTTGTTAATGGTCTCTAAATGGCTCACTATAATAAAAAGCAGGGAAGTCGCCGCCAATACCAAAAATGCGGTAATTCCCCACTTGATTTGTTCTGTCCAGTTTTCCCTTTTCATTGCTCTACACTCCTAAAAGAACAGTTCATCTATACATCGCCCTGTACATCTGCCATTTTCTTCTGTAAAACGGTCACCTTTCCCTGTGACTCTATGCTTTACAAATACGGCAGGGACAGTTTATTTCTTACTTAACACAAAAATCAGACTCACCAAAGCGCCGTACCACACGTTTGACTCCTAGCATTAAGCCAGGTGGGTTACCTCACGGATTTCTCAAGGATCCTTAACCGCAGGACGGAAGGCTTGCTATCCTAATCGCAAATATCGGAATCCCGTATGTCATATTTGTAGGTTCAAATTGTGTGGACTCGAACGCCCCAGCCAAGTCTGTAAAAAAATTATAGCAAAGGGCACCTGGGCTTGCAAGTAAGAATTTCTATTCCATAGCTTTCAGATTTTCTATTCCATAGCTTACAAAAAGCATTCCCTTTTCCACGGAAATCTCCGCCTCTTCTCCCGTAAAGGCATTGCTCACTCCTATAGGAAAACTATTCTTTAAGCAGCCTTTATGCACCTGATAGAGGAGCCCCTTTTCCTCTACTCCTCTAGCCTCCTTGGAATAGGAAAATACGGAACAAGCCCCTTCCATTCCTTTCGGAAAATGCAGACTTCCATCCTGTATCGCCGTAATGACCTCTTCTTTTCCGTACAAATATCCCCTAACCCCTTGTTCGGTAAGATAGGCCAGACTTTGTAATGCGGCAAGACTATGGTCAAAGCGCCTTCCCTCTAAAGCCCCAAAGATATGGATTTCCCTGATTCCTTCTTCCAGACAAAGCTTAATGGCCGCCAGAAGATCCGTATCATTTTTCACTACAGGGAGTTGCTTCAGGGGAATCCCCTGAAAGGAAGATTCGGAAAGAAATTCCGCCTTTTCCTTCGGATTTTCAGAAAAGATATTATAGGATGCAGAAGGCGGATTTTCTAAGGAGCTCCCTCTCAAAGAATCCAAATCTCCCAAAATCAAAGAGGGGCTAATACCTTCCTCTTGACAGTATCGGAAGCCTCCATCCACCGCAATAATCAGATCCTCTCGTTCCAAGGGAAAAGGAATTCCATAAAAATATCCGGCACAGATTAATATTCCTCTTCTTCCCATACTTTCTCCTGTCTCATTGCATAATTCCCTTTTTAGATTTTTCTATCCTAAGTCTTTGTATAAAGCACTACTTTTTCCGGAAATACATTCCCGCTTTTTTTATCAACTTTCTTTTTTCTTCTCTCTCATAGCGCTAAAAAAATAGGAAAGCATGTCCCTTGCCTCCCCCTCCAGCACATTTTCCCGAATCGTTACCCGGTGATTTAATTCCTTCATCTGCAAAACATTTAATAGAGAACCGCAGAAGCCGGCTTTGGGATTCCGAAGAGAAAAGACCAGACGGGGGATTCTGGCCTGCAAAATAGCGCCTGCGCACATGGGACAGGGTTCCAAATTCACATAGAGGGTGCAATCCTCCAATCGCCAGTCTCCTATTTTCTTACAAGCCTTCTCAATGGCTAAAATTTCTCCATGGTAAAGGGCATTGTTCTTTCGGTTTCTCTGGTTATAGCCCCTGCCCAAAATCGTTCCCGGAAGAATTCCCTTTTCTTGGCAAAGTCTTCCCATGGGCGAGTCCGGCTTCGTCCCGTCATAAACAATCAGCGCCCCGATGGGAACATCCCCCCGGGACGCTGCTTTTTTCGCCAGGGAAAGAGCCATCTTCATATAGTCTTTCTCTGTTTTCATTTCTTTTTAAAACTCCTTGTAGAGAGACTTTCCAATCAGCTCAGAGGGAAGGGAAACGGAAAAATTGTCCGCAACACTGGCACCGATTACACCGAAGCTGTCCTGCTCCTCCCCTTGACCTCCTGCAATTCCCTTATGATAAACCAGGAGAGGCACCTGTTCTCTGGTATGGTCCGTTCCGGAAAATGTAGGATCATTTCCATGGTCCGCAGTCAGCATCAAAAGATCGTCCTCCTTCAATACGGACAACAATTCTCCCAGCTTCTCATCAAAGCGCTGAATTTCTTCTCCGTAGCCGATGGGATCTCTTCTGTGGCCGTAAAGGGCATCAAAGTCCACCAGATTCACAAAGCAAAGTCCTTTAAAATCCTCGTCCTTTGCCACGGCAATACACTGTTCCATCCCTTCCACAGAGGAACGGGAGTGGATGGCCTTATTGATTCCCTCTCCCACGAAAATATCATTAATCTTTCCAATAGAAATCACGGAAAGTCCCGCCTCTTCCAAATAATTCAGCACGGTTTTTGTAGGTGGCTTTAAAGCCAAATCATGGCGGTTGGAGGTTCTCTTAAACTCTCCCCTTCTCTCCCCTACATAGGGTCTGGCAATGACTCTTCCGACTCTCCACTCATCCTTCATGGTGATTTCTCTGGCGATTTCACAGTCCTTGTACAGTTCCTCCAAGCCAAAATACTTGGGATCTTCCGGAGCCGCAATCTGCAAAACGGAGTCCGCAGAGGTATAAACAATCATACTTCCGGTCCTTAATTGCTCCTCTCCCAGCTCCTCAATAATTTCCGTACCGGAGGCTGCCTTGTTTCCAATCACCTTTCTTCCGGTCTTTTCCTCTAATTCCTGAATAAATTCCGGCGGAAAGCCGGTATCGGTAAAGGTAATAAAGGGCTTTTCCGTCTTAATGCCCATCATCTCCCAGTGTCCGGTCATGGTGTCCTTACCGTTGCTGGCTTCATTTAAGGCATAGTACTTCGCCAAAGGCTTTTCTACCGGAGATACCCCTTTTAAATGCTTTAAATTTCCCATGCCCAGCTTTTCCAAGTTGGGAATGGAAAAGGAAGGCATCTTTTCCGTAATATGGAGGAAGGTATCCGTTCCTTCATCTCCAAACTTTGCCGCATCCCTTGCGTTTCCGATGCCCAAAGAATCTAAAACGATTAAAAATACTCTTTTAAATTTCATCTTCCCTACTTTCTCTCTTTCTCCCTTTGAATCAGGAGCTTTACGGCCTCAATGGCAGTCCGAATCGCTAAATCCGTATCATGTAAGATTTCATTGGAAAGTCCCGCCTTCACTCTCTCCTGATTGGAGACTACAAATAAAACGGTGCCTACCTGTTTTTTAAGATATGCTCCGACAGTAAATAAAGCGGCACTTTCCATTTCGGAAGCCTTACAACCTAATTTGCACCAGGCATCCCACTTCTCCAACAATTCCTTGGAGACCGGCAAGTCCTCCGGCTTATGCTGTCCATAAAAGGCATCCTTACATTGTACTACCCCCACATGGGTTTTTGCGGAAAGCTTTTTTCCCGCCTCTTCCAGCACCTTAGTCAGCTCGAAGTCCGCTGTGGCTGGCCACTCGATAGGGGCATATTCCTTGGATGTTCCCTCCATACGGATTGCAGACTGGGCAATCACCAAATCTCCTGCTTCTACCGAAAGGTCCATTCCTCCCGCTGTACCTACACGGATAAAAACCTCTCCTCCACAGGTACTAAGCTCTTCCAAAGCAATAGAAGCGGAAGGGCCGCCGATACCGGTGGAGCAGACACTGACCTTTTCTCCCAAAAGGGTTCCGGTATAGGTCACATACTCTCTTCTGTCCGCCACCAATTCCGGATTGTCAAAATATTTTGCAATCTTTTCACAGCGTTTCGGATCTCCGGGGAGGAGAACATATTTTCCTAAATCTCCTTTTTTTACCCCGATATGATAACAGCGTTCATCTTCTGAATAATTAATCATGGAAACTCCTTATGCTAAAGCCAATGCAAATGCCTTGTGCTAAATGTTATGCAAATACTTATGTCAAGCATAACACAAAATCTTTATGCCAAACATAACGCAAAATCTTTATGCCAAACGTAAAGCAATCTCCATCATATCCTTAAAGCCCACCTTTCTCTCTTCCGGAGAAAGCTCTGTTCCCTTTAAGATATGGTCGGAAATGGAAAGAATCGCCAAGGCCTTCTTCCCTGCCTTCGCCGCATTCATATAGAGGGCTGCAGCCTCCATTTCCACGCAAAGGGCACCCATGCTCGCCCACTTTTCATTGGCCTTGGTAAAGCCGTTATAAAAAACATCGGAGGAAACCACATTTCCCACCTTAACAGGAATCTTTAATTCTCTGGCTGTTCCTACTGCCTTCTCCAGTAAGGAATAGTCTGCAATAGGCGCAAAGTCTCCCGGCAGTTCATACTGGTAGCTGTAGCGGGAATCCGTGCAGGCTCCCATAGCCATAACCACATCCTTTAGCGCAATATCCTCGTGTAAAGCCCCTGCGGAACCGATACGAATAATGGCATCCACATCGTAGTGATTAAAAAGCTCGTAAGAATAAATACCGATGGAGGGCATACCCATTCCCGCTCCCATCACGGAAACTTCCTTCCCGTTGTATTTTCCGGTAAAGCCCAACATATTTCTGACTGTATTAAAACACTTGACATCCGTCAAAAAGGTCTCTGCAATAAACTTTGCCCGAAGGGGATCCCCCGGCATTAAAACAGTCTTGGCAATCTGCCCTAACTCTGCTTCATTGTGTGCTGTTCCCATACTATCCTCCTTGATTGTCGACTAAATCATATTATCTTTGAAAGAAGCGTTATTTACCGCTTCCCATACTACTTTTTTCAATCCTTATAATCTTTTCTATCTTGTAACTGAAAAAAATCATCCCCATGATAAAGGACTGTTCCCAACGCAACTGCTTAGTCCTCCAGAGCCTCCGGCAAAAAGGCATGGGGAAGGAGCTCAGCAAGCGTATAAATCTTATACTCCTCTTCATTTTTTGCCAAAATAACCTGAAAGCTTTGTAAATCCACAAACTCCGCCATCACCTGACGACAAATGCCACAGGGCATACAGTAGGGAAGCTCCTCACTATCCTTCATGCCTCCTACTATGGCGATTCTCTGAAAATGCTTATAGCCCTCACTGACCGCCTTAAACACAGCGGTTCTTTCTCCACAGTTGCTGGCTCCATAGGAAGCATTTTCCACATTACAGCCTAAAAATATTTCTCCCGAATCTGTTTCCAACGCTACGCCCACCTGAAAATGAGAGTAGGGACTATAGGCTTTTCTTCTGGCCTGAAGCGCCTTCCGAATCAAAGCCTTGGCAATATTTTCACTTACAATTTCTTTTGTACTTGTATCCTCTGTTCCCAAACGATTCTCTTCCTTTCCTTCGTCTATAGATTTTCTATAGCATAAGGCTTTTCTGCAAAAAAGACCAGTCTTTCCGGATACAAAAAAAGTGATAAAGGATACTTCCTCTATCACAATCCTCACGAAAACCTTGTTTTCAGCCTGCGGATGACAGGACTTGAACCTGCACGGTCGCCCACCAGAACCTAAATCTGGCGCGTCTGCCAATTCCGCCACATCCGCATATCTCCCTTTCAGGAATGAGACACGCGGGAATCGAACCCGCGACAACTTGATTAAAAGTCAAGTGCTCTACCGACTGAGCTAGTGTCTCATAAGCAGGGCCAGTTGGATTCGAACCAACGACTGCAGGCGTCAAAGGCCTGTGCCTTACCGCTTGGCGATGGCCCTATGAGATAAGAACCTCGTGCGAGAAAAATAGGGTGGCCACCGGGAGTCGAACCCGGGACCTCCAGAACCACAATCTGGCGCGATAACCAACTACGCTATGGCCACCATGTTACGGATAGGACCGTCTCGCAAGTGATCCAGAAGGGATTCGAACCCCCGACCCACGGCTTAGAAGGCCGTTGCTCTATCCAGCTGAGCTACTGAATCATTTCGCATTTTGTGCGACTCTCATATATTAGCGAATCCCCAATACTTTGTCAAGAAAAAATTTTGCTGTTTACAAAGGCTTATTCTCTGCTTGAATTTCAAAAAAGGGGCCGTAAAAATAGCCTCTTTCCTTTCTTTACAAAACAGCAAAGCTTTAGTGACTTAATTCATAGGCTTCTAAGCAGTTCTTTGTAATCAAAGCAAAATCCTTGGTCTCCAAAAATTCTTTTTTACACAGCCAGGTTCCTCCCACACAGAGCACCTTGGAGAAGGAAAGATATTCTCCGATGTTCTGAAGGTTCACTCCGCCGGTGGGCATAAAATACAGGTTCTGGAACACTGCCGCATAGCTCTTGATGGTCTGTACGCCGCCAAACTGTCCTGCCGGGAAGAACTTCACCACAGGAATATCATAAGACATGGCCATGCTGATTTCCGTAGGAGTCAAAACGCCGGGACAATAGGGAATTTCTCTCTCTCTGCAAAAAGCTGCCACTTCATGGGAAAAGGAAGGACTTACAATAAACTTGGCACCGGCTTCCACAGCATCTTTACACTGCTGCAGGGTAATCACCGTTCCCGCACCCACATATAAATCCGGATATTCCTTTACCATTAGCGCGATGGATTCCTTGGCTGCCGCCGTACGGAAGGTGACCTCCGCCACCGGCAGTTTTCCCTCCAATAAAGCCTTTCCCAGAGGAATGGCGTCATTTTTATCCTCAATTACCAAAACCGGACAAATCCGAATTCCCTTCATTCTCTCCACAAATTCTGCCATGTACATTATTTTATCCTCCTAAATTTTATGCATTTCCACTCTAAGATTTCCTTTTTGGTCCAAAAACAGCAGGCTATAGCATGGTCTTCTATCCTCTTGTCTGGGAAAGCTGATGGATCCCGGATTGATACAATGCACCCCGTTCACCACTTTGTTACAGGGCTTATGGGTATGTCCGAAGAATACCATACTGCAATTTCTGTCTCTTGCCTCTTCCGAAAGACGCTCCAAACCGAAGTTTACCCCATAGAGATGGCCGTGGGTCAAAAAGCATCGCTCTTTTCCGATACGAACTTCCACGTCCTTGGGCAAATAGGAAAAAAAGTCATTGTTTCCCTGTACAAAATAGGACTCACAGCCCTTAGGCAAAAGCGCCTGTACCTCTCCTTCTCCCTCCGAATCCCCCAGATGAATACACATGGATATATCCGGATGCAGACGAAGAACCTTTTCCACATAGTCCAGTCTTCTATGGTTATCGGAAAGTACCAAAATCTTTTCCTCTGAAGAAGGATCGATTCTGCCGGCTATCTTAGTCTTCGCTTCCCGAGCAGCTTCCTGTCCCTTTTCGACAACTTTCTGTCCCTTTTCGGCATCCTCCTCTTTTTCCGGCTTTTCCCCGGATTCTTTCTCCGCCTTGTGTTCCGCCTTTGCTTCCTTGCCTTTTCCCGACTGCTCCTGCCCTGCTTTCGAAAAGCGGGCAGAATCTCTTTTTTCCTGCTCTTCCTGAATCATTCTTTCCATCTTTCGAAGAGCCTTTCCCCTATGGGAAACCTTGTTTTTCTCTTCTCTGGAAAGCTCAGCAGCGGTTTTTCTGTATTCCGGAAGGTAGAAAATGGGGTCATAGCCGAAGCCCTCTTCTCCACCGGGCTCTTTTGCAATTTCTCCCGTGCATCTGGCTTCCGTTTGCAAAAGCTTTCCATCCGCAAAAATCGCAACAATGGCGCAGCTAAAGTAGGCCATTCTGCTTTTACTGCTGCTTTCTTCCATCATAGCCAGGATACGACGATTCTTTTCGGGATAGGGTGTATCCACTCCCAAAAATCGGGCTGAATATATTCCGGGACCAAAGGACAGGGCTTCAATGGACAGGCCGGAATCATCCGCCATAACCAGGTCATCTTCCTCTAAAAGTCCCTGTGCTTTGGCAAAGTTATATAGGGCTCTGGCCTTGATTTCCGCATTTTCCAGAAAACTTGTCCCGTTTTCCTCTACCTCCTGATCCATGCCTAAATCTTTGGCACAGAGAATGGTTCCGGGAAAATTACACAGAATCTCCTGAATTTCTCTTAACTTGTGTTGATTATGGGTGGCAAATAAAATTCGCATTATTTTCTCCCTTTACCGTTGTACTGGTAAAAATAGGTTTTCATCATACCGTTGTAAAGCTTTCTATTTTTATCCGCCTTCCCAAGGTATTTCTCCGCCTGCTCATAAGCGGTGATTAAGCAAAGTCGCCAATCATCCAGATCTTCATAAGCCTCTCTAAGCTCCGTATACAATAGAGGCAGGTTTCTCTTATCTTCGATTCGCTCTCCGTAGGGAGGATTGGTTAAAATCAAGCCCCCTCGCTTACTGTGGGACATCTTCCCCACTTCTCTTTCCTGAAAATGGATGAGCTTTCCAACCCCTGCCCGCTCCGCATTTTCACGGCAAACCGGAATCATGGCAGGATCTATATCATAGCCCTGAATATCCACCATTTTTCCATAGGAATTCTTCTTAGTTTCTAATAGGCTACGGTCAATTTCATCCCCTGCCTCCTCCAAAGCATAGTCCCATTCCTTTTTAGGAATCAGGTTTTCCCAGGCTTCCGCCGTAAAATGTCTATGCATTCCGGGAGCAATCTTTGCCGCAATCATAGCCGCCTCTATGGGAAAGGTTCCTGCACCGCACATGGGATCCACAAAGGGGGCATCCTCTCTCCATTTGCTAAGGAGAATCAGGGAGGCAGCCAAGGTTTCCTTAATGGGCGCCTTTCCCATTTTTAAACGATACCCTCTTTTATGCAGAGAGTCTCCACTGGTGTCCAAACAGAGTAAAACCTCATCCTTATACAGAGAAACACGGAAGGGGTACTTGGCTCCGTGCTCCTCAAAAAAACTCTGATGATAGTAGGATGCCATCCTGTCAACCATGGCTTTCTTCATTACGGACTGAATATCTCTGGGCGAAAACAGCTTGGATTTCACGGAGCTGGCCTTGGTCACCCAGAAGGAGGCATCCTTTGGCAGATACTCTTCCAACGGAAGGGCCTTGGTACCCTGAAACAAATCCTCGTAGGATTCCGCATGGAAGGAGCCCAGCTTTAATAAAACTCTTTCCCCTGTTCTCAGGAAAATGTTGGCACGGACGATAGCCTCCGCATCTCCGATAAAATGCACCTTTCCGTCGCTAACGGTATGCACATCATAACCCAAATCCTGAATTTCTTTTTTACAGACTGCTTCCAGTCCAAAGTGGCAGGGTACCACCAGTTCCATTCTTTGCATCTTCCCTCCTATCGAAAAAGGTATGCCAAAATCCAAAGGATTACCGCTACCGCAAGTACAGGGAGTAAAATCGGTGCCAAAGCGGAAATGATTCCCGCAAAAACCGCGATAATTCCCCCGATAATCAGGAAGAAAATCACGAGAGAAATCAAACAGCCTAAGGGACTGACAGGAATGATACGGGGTCCTCCTGCATTTCCAAAGGCCGACTGTCTATCCTGCCGGATGTCCTCTTCTTCATATTGGGTATAGCCTGTCTTTTCCCTAAAGGATTGAGACTGTCTGCTATCTTCTTCCGCTCCCTTATATTGTAAATCCTCTTCGTCGGAGGCATAGTTAATCTCACTTTCCGCATAACGGAAAGGAGTGCTTCTGGCTACATGATCTCCTCCCGCCTCTGCAGCATCAATAATGCTTTTTGCCAAAAGCCTTGGCTCAGAAAGGGAAGCAATAACTTCTTCCTCGGTTTTTCCACCCCGAACTTCCGTCAGGATATACTCTTCATAAAAACGTTGTTGCTCCAGAATAACTTGTTCCGAAACATTTTGCTTTAATTCTAAAACCAGTTCCCGAATAAATTCCTCTTTCCTCACCTATTCCTCCTAAAACTCAGCCAAATCCCGGGCTGAGCATATCTTTCTTTTTCGCTTAACTTATTTTCCTTTTTAAAGTCCAAAAGACACGGAAATATTTGTAAAGCTATAAGCTGCACTTACTCTTCTGTAATGGCAATGTGCAAATCCTTTAGCTGCTGGGGATCAAATACCTCTGCCGGTGCATCCATCATAGCATCGGAACCGTCCTTCCCCTTCGGAAAAGCAATGACATCGCGGATACTCTCCGCGCCCACCATCCACATCGCCAAACGGTCTAAGCCGTAGGCAAGACCTGCATGGGGAGGTACACCGTACTGAAAGGCTTCCAATAAGAAACCAAACTGCTCAGTGGCTCTTTCCTTCGTAAAGCCCAGCTTTTCCAACATTTTCTCCTGAACATGAGACTGGTGAATTCTGACAGAACCGCCACCCAGCTCCGTTCCGTTCAAAACAATATCGTAGGCCTTGGCTCTAACCTTGGACAAATCCTCTTCATCCACCAAGGGAAGGTCTTCTTCCATAGGCATGGTGAAGGGGTGATGCATGGCCTGATATCTTCCCAATTCCTCGGAATATTCAAACATGGGGAACTCGGTAACCCAGAGGAACTTCCACTGTCCCTTCTGAATCAAGTCCAAATCCTTTCCTAAAGCAAGACGTAAAGCTCCAAGGCTGTTCCATACCACCTGCTTCTTCTCATCGGATACCAAGAAGAGAAAATCTCCCTGCTCTAAGCCTGTAGCCTCTGTTAATCTCTTTATATCCTCCTCGGACATAAACTTGGCAAAGGAAGACTTTACGGAGCCGTCTTCCCCGTAGCCGAACCAGGCCAAGCCCTTTGCCTGATAGCCCTTTACCAGCTCCACATAACTGTCAATCTTCTTTCTGGGCATGGAGGCCTGTCCCTTTAAAAGAATACCCTTGACCTTACCGCCATTTTCCACGCACTGGCTGAATACGGAGAAGCCGCAACCCCGTACCGCCTCGGTACACTCCAGTAAAGGCAGGTCAAAACGAAGATCCGGCTTATCGGAACCGTAATTTTCCATAGCATCAATCCAGGTCATTCTCTGTAAAGGAAGAGAAATGTCCACCTGACAGATTTCCTTGAAAATATACTGTAAAAGTCTCTCGTTCACTTCCAACACGTCTTCCATATCCACGAAAGACAGCTCCATATCCACCTGGGTAAACTCAGGCTGACGGTCCGCTCTTAAATCCTCATCACGATAGCATCTTGCCAGCTGGAAATAACGATCCATACCGGAAACCATTAAGAGCTGCTTTAAAAGCTGAGGCGACTGGGGCAGGGCATAGAAGGAACCCTGATGCAGGCGAGATGGTACCAGGAAGTCTCTGGCTCCCTCAGGAGTGGACTTAATCAATGTAGGTGTTTCAATCTCCAAAAATCCTTCCTGAGATAAAAAGGCACGAATCAGCTGGGAAAGTCTGGCTCTTGTCATAATTCTCTTCGCCAAATCCGGTCTTCTCAAATCCAGATAACGGTACTTTAAGCGTAAGTCTTCCTTGGTCTTGCTGTCTTCTTCAATGGGGAAGGGAGGAGTCTCCGCCTCTGCCAGGATTCTCAAGCTTTTTGCTACCAGCTCCACAGCTCCTGTAGCAAGGCTGGCATTGGCATCCTTTCCTCTGCTTCGAAGCTCTCCTTCTACCGCAATAACAAACTCCGCCCTTAGCTTGGAGGCCTTTTCAAAAACCTCTGCACCGCATTCATTTTCCTCAAAAAGAATCTGTAGGATTCCGGAACGGTCTCTAAGGTCTGTAAAAATAAGACCTCCCTTATTTCTGGACTTCTGTACCCAGCCCATCATGCAGACCGTTTTTCCGATATACTCCTCTCCCAATTCTCCGCATCTTGCGGTTCTATGTAAACCTCTCATTGACTCAGCCATAACTTTACCCTCTCAATCTTTTCTTGCATCAGCTGCCGGATTCTCTGCCGAAAATGTTTCTGAAAACATCCTATCTCCGGGAGACTTTTTGTTCCGGCTCCCTATTTTAAGCTTTTGAAAAATATTCTATAAACTCGCTGTAGCCTTCCTTGCTCAGCTGCTCCTTCTGGAATTTCTTGTTTTTATTCATTTGGGAAAGCAGTACCACCTCTCCCTTCGCTCTTCTCTCCATAGCATCCAGTAAGGCCTTCTTCAATTCCTCTTCCTGCAAATCCTTTTCCAGAAGAATCGCCTTCTTCTCTGCCATAACTTCCGAAGCCGGTCCTTCCATAAGAATGGTAATGATTCGTTCAAAACCGATGGAAAATCCCACCGCAGGGGTATCGATGCCGGTAAACTTTCCTACCATCTTGTCGTAACGACCGCCTCCGCCGATAGAGCCGGAGAACAGTGTGGAACGCACTTCGAAAATCGGTCCGGTATAATAGCCCATGCCTCGCACAAGACTGGGATCAAAGCGAAGGGGAATCTTTCCCTTACCGGAAATCTCCACCAAATCCATAATCTTATAAAGATTTTGGCAAACGCCTTCCTCTAAAACATCCTTTAGCTTCTCTCCTAAGGAAAGGAGATCTTCTTTCTTTCCGGAAACCTGATCCAGAAGTTCAGTATAACGGGAAATCTGCTCCTCAGAATAGCCAAGGCCTGCCAGTTCTCCCTTTACCCCGTCTCTTCCGATCTTGTCTTCCTTATCCAGGATAATGGAAATCTGTTCAAAATCCCCCTCCGGAAATCCCGCATAGCGCTGCATCGCTTTCAGAATCTCTCTGTCATTTACCACGATATAGAAGGGGTACTGTTCTCCAAAGCCGATTTCCTGTAGGAGGGTTCCCATAGCCAAAAGCAAATCTATCTCCGAAAGGAAGGAGGCATCTCCGAAAATATCGATATCACACTGCCAAAACTCCCGGAATCTTCCCTTTTGGGGACGGTCAGCCCGAAATACCGGTCCAATCTGTAAGGCCTTAAAGGGATTGGGGAGCTTCGCCTGATTTTCCGCATAAAAACGGGAAAGAGGCAGAGTCAAATCATAACGAAGTCCGGCATCGGAAAGGGCCTCAAAATCCCCCTTTTCAATGGCCTCCTTCAGCTTTTCTCCTCGCTTCTCCACCTTAAAAATCAGCTTTTCATTATCTCCTCCCTGCTTACTGAGAAGATTTTCCAAATGCTCTACGATGGGCGTTTCAATCTCCGTAAAGCCGAAGCGTCCGTAAACCCGTCTGATTGCGGAAAGAATTCTCTGCCGGATAGCCATCTCCTCCGGTAAAATATCCTTCATTCCTGTTACAGCTTTTTTCTTCAATGCCATAATTCCTACTTTCTGTTCTGCAAATACTTCTGAAAATCCTCATCAATATCCAGGGTAGCAAAATAATCCGTATCCCTCTGGGCTCTTCTGATACACTTTACCGTGCCGTCTTCTTTTAAGAGAAGCTCTGCACACCAGAGCTTTCCGTTGTAATTGTATCCCATGGCAAAACCGTGGGCTCCCGCATCATGGAAGAAAAGATAGTCTCCCTTTTCCAATACCGGAAGCTCTCTATTCTTCGCAAACTTATCATTATTTTCACAAAGAGAACCGACTACATCATAGGTCTTCGTCTCTTTTGCATCTTCTTTTCCCAGCACCGTAATGTGGTGGTAGGCATCATACATGGCGGGACGCATCAGATTAGCCGCACAGGCATCCACCCCTGCATAGTGTCTGTAGGTCTCCTTAAAATGAATTACCTTGGTAATCAAAGCTCCGTAGGGTGCCAGCATGAAACGACCAAGCTCCGTGCAAAGGCGGATATTCCCAAGACCGTTCGGTACTAAAATTTCTTCATAAACTTCCTTAACCCCCTGTCCAATCAGGAGAATGTCATTGGGCTCCTGCTCCGGACGATAAGGAATTCCGATTCCTCCGGAAAGATTGACAAAATCCAGAGAAATCCCCAGCTCCTTCTTAATCCGTACCACCAGCTGAAAAAGCTGTCTTGCCAAAACCGGGTAATACTCATTGCTTACCGTATTGGAAGCCAGAAAGGCATGAATACCGAAATGCTCCACACCCTTTTCCTTTAAGATTCTATATCCTTCCAGAATCTGGGCTTCCGTCATGCCGAACTTGGCTTCTTCCGGATTATCCATAATGGTGTTGGCAATTTTAAAATAGCCTCCCGGGTTAAAACGCAGACTCATGGTCTTGGGAAGGGTTCCCAGGGTTTCTTCCACTTCCGCTATATTGGAAAAATCATCCAGATTGATGATGCCTCCCAAGTCTCTTGCAAAAATATATTCCTCTTCAGGGGTGTCGTTGGAGGAGAACATAATCTCCTGTCCGGTAAAACCGCAGGCCTCCGCCATACTTAATTCCACCTTGGAGGAGCAGTCCACTCCGCAGCCCTCTTCCTTTAAAATCCGTAAAATCGTCGGGTTAGGCGTTGCTTTAATAGCAAAGTACTCTCTAAAGCCGGGATTCCAGGAAAAGGCTTTATAGAGTTTTCTGGCGGTTTCCCGGATTCCCTTTTCATCATATAAGTAAAAAGGACTGGGATATTCCCTTGCAATCGCTTCCACCTGTTTCTTACTCACATACGCATTCTTCATCTTATCTCCTACTCCATACATCCTACTTTACCAATATCGAAAAATGAGATCCCCCACACTGCGCGAGGGATACTCGTTAAGAATTGTAGATCACACTCTTCCGGGGCGATACTCATTTAAAACAAGATGTCTCTGGCTTCGCCTGCGCCACTTGTTAAGAATAAAAAAAGTCCCTTCCTATCTTAAACATAAGGAAAGGACTTTTCAAGTGAGAATCCTGTGAAATCTTCTATTTTGGTACTTCCATAACACGCATAATATTGGTGCTGTTGGCCACATGCTGCTTTTGCAGACGGTTTAACACTCCTGCGGTAATAATGCAGATGTCTCCGGACTCTACATGGCCCATGCTCTTTAATTCTTCAATAGAGCTTTCAAAAAGCTCATCGGTGGTCTCTGCCCGTCTTGCCCAAATCGGTGTTACTCCCCAGTACAGCATCATCTGTCTGGTGGTTACCTGACTGGGAGAAAGGGCAAAAATATGGGTTCTGGGACGATATTTTGCAATCATGGAAGCGGTAATACCGGTAAGTGTAGGCGCCACAATAGCCTTGGCATGAAGCTCGTGAGCGGTGGTTACGGAAGCCGCACAAACCGCATTTCCGATGCTTTCATATACGGTTCTTTCCACAAGTCTTGTTTTAAACTGCTTGTAATCCAAGAACTGCTCGGAATATTCCACGATGGAAGCCATGGTCTCCGCAGCCTCTACAGGGTACTTACCGTTAGCGGTTTCTCCGGAGAGCATTACAGCATCCGTACCGTTGTTTACCGCATTGGCTACGTCGGTAACCTCCGCTCTGGTAGGTCTTGGATTTCTGATCATGGAATCCAGCATCTGGGTTGCCGTAATAACCAGCTTTCCATGGAAATTACATTTTTCGATAATCTCCTTCTGCAAATGAGGAAGACGGCGAGCTTCCACTTCTACGCCCAAGTCTCCTCTTGCCACCATGATTCCGTCTGCCTCATCAATGATGGAATCCAGATTATCCAATCCCTCCTGGGACTCAATCTTAGCGATAATCTTCATCTGAGATCCTGCTTCATCCAGCAATGCACGAATCTGCCGAATGGCATCTGCGGAACGTACAAAGGAAGCGGCAATGAAATCAAACTCTTCGGAAATACCAAAGCGAATATCCTCGATGTCCTTCTCCGTGATGGAAGGAAGCTGAATCGGAACATTAGGTACATTCACACCCTTTCTTTCCCCAAGCTCTCCTCCGTTGGTTACCTTACAATGAATTTCCTGTCCGTTAACGGAAAGTACCTCTAACCCGATTAAACCATCATCGATCAAAATCACATTTCCGGGCTTTACATCTTCATGAAGGTGCTCGTAGTTGATATAAATTTTCTGCTTTGTGCCAACGACTTCCTCGGTGGTCAGGGTAATCTCATCTCCCTCTTGAAGGGTAATCTTATTGCCTCCCTCCAAAACACCGGTACGGATTTCCGGTCCCTTGGTATCCAAAAGAGCGGCAATAGGTCTTCCCACTTCTTTTCTGGCCTTCCGAAGCATTTCCAATCTGCTCAAATGCTCCTCATGGTTTCCATGGGAAAAGTTAAAACGAGCCACATCCATGGTCTTTGCCAGCTTAAGCAACAGCTCATAATCATTTTCATTGGGTCCCATGGTACATACAATCTTCGTTCTTCTCATTTTTTTCTCCTTTACTCACTCACTATTTTCCACTCATTTTCAGACTCTACTCTATCACATCGACAAGTTTTGCAAAAAACGTAAGCCTATCGATAACGATTAATGTGAAAGATATTTTTATTGTTTCCCTGATTCTGCAAGAGGAAGAACAACAAAACATTGGCAAAAGACAGGAGAATAGAAACCCTCTCTCCCATATTTGGACTGGTCAAAAAGAAAAAGAAATACAACGCCGTTTCTATTCCCGCCAGGTACTTGGCCTTAATCGGAAAAAGGAAGTAAATGTAAAACATAGTATCCGGCAAACTTAAAGCATAGGCCAAAAAAATACTGAAGCTCATGTAGGTAGGATTTAACTGTAAAGACACGCCGGTAAACAGATAAATCAGAATACCTACCACATTATAAAGAATGATACCGGAGGCAATAAAAAACGTGTAGCGGAAGCTTCCCCATAGAAATTCCAAGGTTTTTCCGATATTATAATACACCATAATACCGATAATGGCCCAAAACACGCCGGAAAATCCTCCCCCTGCCGGAAAGTAAAACAAAAATGTAAAAATCCGCCAGATATGTCCATGGAGAATTGCTTCCGGATCCAAATCCATATAATAATAGTAAATTTCCGGTGCCACCACCTGAATCATAAAACCTATTCCGTAAATCACACAAATATACTGCATTAAATTCGGAATGGCGAAGCGTCCGAACTTTCTATTTAAACGGTCCAAGATATTCATTCTCACTACCTTTCTTTGATTCGCTTTCAAGCTGAGTAAATTTCTTTTCCCCCGCTCTCCCACTGTTGTCTTTTGCTATCTTCTTGCACCGCATGAGTATACTTGTCTCCCCTGGCTTTTTCAAGATGAAATTAGGATTGTCTTATGGTTTTTATTAAAATTCTATTAAGCACAGCTCTTTTTATTATTTTTTTAGAAAGGCTTTATTGTTGCCCCCCTTCCTTTGTGTTAGAGTAAGTCCTTGAACTTTTTCCTATGGGAGAAAGGCAGCTTTTTACACACTTGCTTAGAAAGTATAGAAATGGGTGAATTTATGACAGGAACTTATAGACTGGGAATAGATATCGGTTCTACAACGGTGAAAGTCGCCATTATGGATCAAGAGAAGAACCTTCTCTTTTCAGACTATCGAAGACACTTTGCCAATATACAGGAAACATTGGCAGATTTACTGGAGGAAGCAAAGGAAAAACTGGGGGATTGTACCCTTTCTTGTATGGTCACCGGTTCCGGAGGACTGAGTCTGGCCAAGCATATGGGACAGCCCTTCTGTCAGGAGGTTGTAGCTGTAGCAAATTCTTTAAAGGAATTCTATCCCCAAACAGATGTTGCCATCGAGCTTGGAGGAGAGGATGCCAAAATCATCTACTTCAAGGGTGGTATTGACCAAAGAATGAACGGAATCTGTGCCGGAGGTACCGGTTCCTTTATCGATCAGATGGCTTCTCTTTTGGATACGGATGCTTCCGGTCTGAATGAATTGGCCAAGAATTTCCAGATGATCTATCCCATCGCAGCCCGCTGCGGTGTTTTTGCGAAGACGGATATTCAGCCTCTAATCAATGAAGGCGCTGCCAGAGAAGATTTGGCTGCCTCCATTTTCCAGGCCGTATGTAATCAGACTATTTCCGGTTTGGCTCAGGGGAAACCTATCCGTGGAAATGTTGCCTTCTTAGGAGGCCCACTCCACTTTATGTCGGAATTAAGAAACAGTTTTATTCGTACTCTAAAGCTGGAGGGAGATGCCATTATCAATCCGGATAATTCTCACCTCTTTGCCGCCATGGGTTCTGCCTTAAGTATAGAAGAAAACGCAAAAGAAGTTCCCTTGGCAAGCCTGGTCAAGAGTCTTCGTGCCGGCATTGAAATGGACAGTGAAATCAAGCGTATGGACTGTCTCTTCGAAAAAGAAGAGGATTACCAAAGCTTCATTGCTCGTCACAATAAAGCCAAGGTGCCTACCGGAGACTTATCTTCCTATAAGGGAAAAATCTTCTTGGGAATTGATGCAGGTTCCACTACAACCAAGGTGGCCTTGATTTCCGAAGAGGGTGAACTGCTTTATACTTTTTATTCCGGAAATGAAGGCTCTCCCATTGCCACTGCCATCAGAGCCATGAAGGAAATTCAAGAAAAACTTCCGGAGGGTGCGGAAATCAGCTACTCTTGCTCTACCGGTTACGGAGAAGCTCTCTTAAAGTCCGCCTTCCAGCTGGACGAGGGAGAGGTGGAAACCATTGCCCACTACTATGCCGCATCCTTCTTTGAGCCTGACGTAGACTGTATCTTGGATATCGGCGGACAGGATATGAAGTGTATTCATATTAAGGACGGCACCGTGGATAATGTGCAGTTAAATGAAGCCTGCTCCTCCGGTTGCGGTTCTTTCCTGGAGACCTTTGCAAAATCCTTAGGCTATAACGTCATTGACTTCTCTCAGGAGGCTTTGTTCGCGAAGACGCCTACAGATTTAGGATCCCGTTGTACCGTATTTATGAATTCCAACGTAAAGCAGGCCCAGAAGGAAGGCGCTACCGTAGCGGATATTTCCGCAGGTCTTGCCTACTCCGTAGTAAAGAATGCTTTATACAAGGTTATTAAGGTTACCAATCCCAAGGAGCTTGGTAAGCATATCGTAGTACAGGGTGGAACCTTCTATAATAATGCCGTTCTCAGAGCCTTAGAGCAGATTCTGGGACAAAATGTAACCCGTCCGGACATTGCCGGTATCATGGGTGCCTTCGGTGCAGCCCTGATTGCCAGAGAGCGTTACAGCATTGAAACCGACAAGCTGGAAAATGAAATTCTGGCCGGAGAAGCGGATAAGGAGTTTCTGGATGCCAGCGGTTATAAAAAGACCACTATGCTTCCTCTGGAAAAGATTGTGAACCTGGAATACGAAACCACCATGGGCCGTTGCCAGCTTTGCAGCAATAAGTGCGTACTGACCATCAGCAACTTCGGCGGGGGAAGAAGCTTTATCTCCGGAAACCGTTGTGAAAGAGGTGCGGGAAAGCCCAAGGCAAAGTCCGAAGTGCCAAACCTCTTTAAGTACAAGATTAAGAGAATCTTCGGTTATGAGCCATTAAGTATCGAAGAAGCTAAGCGTGGAGAAGTGGGCATCCCCCGTGTCCTGAATATGTATGAAAATTACCCCTTCTGGGCTATTTTCTTTAAGGAACTGGGATTTAGAACCGTACTCTCTCCCTCTTCCAACAAAAAGCTTTACGAAATGGGTATCGAATCCATTCCTTCCGAGTCCGAATGTTATCCTGCCAAGCTGGTACACGGACATATTGAATGGTTAATCGCCAAGGAGCAGAAGTTCATTTTCTATCCCTGCATTCCTTATGAGCGAAATGAAACACCGGATGCGGGAAATCATTACAACTGCCCCATGGTCACCTCCTATGCGGAAAATATCAAGAACAACGTGGAAAATCTGGAAGAAAAGAGCATTCTCTTTATGAAGCCCTTCCTGGCTTTCACCAATGAAAAGATTTTAACAGACCAGCTTTGCAAGGTCTTTGTTCATCCCAAGGATATTCAGGACTCCATCAAGCCTGCCGGAGACTGGACTCTGGAAAAAATCGGAGAAAAGTTTAAAGAATGGAACTTTACGGAGAAAGAAATCCGAGAAGCAGCTCATCTGGCTTGGGAAGAGCTTTTACAGTCCCGAAAGGACATTGAGGAAAAAGGGGAAGAAACCCTGATGTGGATGGAAAAGACCGGCAATCGAGGAATTGTCCTGGCAGGTCGTCCCTACCATGCCGATCCTGAAATTCATCACGGTATTCCTGAGCTGATTACCTCCTTTAACTTTGCGGTTTTAACGGAGGACTCCATCTCCCATTTGGCCGAGGTAAAGCGTCCCATCATTGTTACGGACCAGTGGATGTATCATTCCCGTCTCTATAAGGCTGCAGCCTTTGTCAAGACCCAGGAAAATCTGGACTTTATCCAGTTAAACTCCTTCGGTTGCGGATTGGATGCGGTGACGGTAGATCAGGCCAAGGATATTTTGAACGGCTCCGATAAGATTTTCACCGTATTAAAGATTGACGAGGTAAATAACCTGGGAGCAGCCAGAATCCGTATTCGTTCTCTCCTTGCGGCTATCCGTGTGAGAGCTGAAAAGAATTATAAGAGAACCCTTCGTTCCGAAAGCTATAAGAGAACCCTCTTTACCAAGGATATGAAGAAGGAGGGCTATACCATCCTCTGTCCTCAGATGTCCCCTCTTCACTTTGAGCTGATTGAGCCGGCCATTCGTTCCGAGGGCTATAATCTGGTGGTTTTGGACAATGACAACCGTTCCGCCATCGATACCGGACTACAGTATGTAAACAACGACTCCTGCTACCCCTCCATTATCGTGGTAGGACAGGTTATGGAGGCTCTACTTTCCGGAAAGTACGATTTGGAAAAGACAGCGGTTATTATGTCCCAGACCGGAGGAGGCTGTCGTGCCTCCAACTATATCGGCTTTATCCGTAGAGCTTTGGACAAGGCCGGCATGGGACAGATTCCGGTTATTTCCTTAAATGCCAACGGAATGGAATCTACCCCCGGCTTTACCATGACCATTCCTCTTCTCACGAAGGCAATGCAAGGAATTGTTTACGGAGACCTTTTTATGCGTCTTCTTTACAGCACCCGTCCCTACGAGTTGCAGGAGGGTTCCGCAGAGGCTTTACATCAAAAGTGGAAGAAGATCTGTCAAGAAAGTCTTTCCAAGAAAAATATTCCTTTCCTGGAGTTTGGAAAAAACGTAAAGGGTATTATTAGAGATTTTGATTCCCTGCCCATGAACACAAATTCAAAGAAGCCAAAGGTTGGTATTGTGGGAGAAATTCTGGTAAAATTCTCTCCTCTTGCCAATAACCATATTGTAGAGCTTTTGGAAAAGGAAGGGGCTGAGGCGGTAATGCCGGATCTTATGGACTTCCTACTCTACTGTTTCTATAACCAGAACTTTAAGTATGAGAATCTGGGGGCTTCCTGGAAAGGAAAGACCTTCTGTAATATTGCGATTAGCCTTTTGGAATCCTTCCGAAAGACAGCAAGAAAGGAACTGGAAAAGTCCAAGCACTATACTGCTCCCGGAGATATTCGAGAACTGGCGGATAAGGCAAGACAGTATGTTTCCTTAGGAAATCAGACCGGTGAAGGATGGTTCTTAACCGGAGAAATGCTGGAGCTGATTGACGAGGGTGTGGACAATATTGTTTGTACCCAGCCCTTTGGTTGCCTCCCCAACCACATCGTAGGTAAGGGTGTAATCAAGGAATTAAAGCGTCATAACCCCGGTGCCAATATCATTGCGGTGGACTATGATGCAGGAGCTTCCGAGGTAAATCAGCTGAACAGAATCAAGCTGATGCTGACGGTGGCGCAGAACAAAATCAGAGAGCAGGCATAATCCCTACCTTCAATAATAATATTACTTTCCTCTCTAAGCAGTTTAAATTAGGGGCACGCTCTCGCTAACTTCGCCCGGCAGGGGATACTAAGCGAAAAACTGCGTTTCTCTTGTTTTTCGCAAGTACCCGCGGGCTCAGATTGCCCCTGCATTTAAACTGCTTAGAGCGGAAAGTGCATAGTGTATATTCTTAGACAGACATATTTTTATCAGGCAGTGATTATTCTGCCTGATTTTTTGTTATAATCATGGTTATGGTTTATTATGAAGCTAAGTAAGTAATTCGTTTTAGGAGGATTCGATGGATATTGCACAAAAGATTGATCATACTGTGTTAAAGCCGGAGGCGGGGAAGGATGTGGTAGTCCGCTATTGTCAAGAGGCTAGAGAGCATGGCTTCGCCTCTGTTTGCGTGAACAGTGTTTATGTTCCTTTGGTAAAAAAATCTTTAGAAGGAAGTGATGTTAAGGTTTGCTCCGTGGTGGGATTTCCTCTTGGAGCCATGTCCAAGAGAGCAAAAGCCTTTGAAGCTAAATGCGCTGTAGAAGACGGGGCAGATGAAATTGATATGGTACTTCCTATCGGAGCTTTAAAGGATGGTGATTTTCAAGCAGTAGAGGAGGATATCCGTGCCGTTGTAGAGGCTTCCTCTCCTGCGCTTGTAAAGGTCATTCTTGAAACCTGCTTATTGACAAAAGAGGAAATCAAAAAAGCCTGCCAGCTTTCTGAGCAGGCAGGAGCAGCTTTTGTGAAAACCTCCACGGGATTTTCCACCGGAGGAGCCACTTTGGAGGATATTCAGTTGATGAAGGCCTCCGTATCTTCCAAAATGCAAATTAAGGCCAGCGGCGGAATCCGTAGCAAGGCCTTCGCGGAAGAATTACTGGAAGCCGGTGCAGACCGTATCGGTGCCGGAAACGGAATGATTCTTCTTTAAACGAATAATGGAACATAGTAATTTAAGCTTAGCTTTATTAGTGTAGGCTTAAAATAAGGGCAATCTGAGCCCGTTTGTACTTAGTGAAAGCAAGTGAAACGCAGCTTGAACTTATTACAATTAAGAAAGAACCTTAAAAAATATTTTCTAAAATCAAAAAACGATACTCTGATTCTTCTCTTAAAAGAATCAGAGAGAGGATCAGAGTATCGTTTTTACCATTATATTTTCTTATGTATCCGGACATCACTGTATAGTTCACTCTGATTTTATTACTCCGAAATATTATTAAACTTATATGTAACAAGGGCATCCTTGGCTTTTATACCTATGCCGATTTTTCCATCACGGGGATATATCATAGAAGTAAAATTATATTTCCCTTCAAAAAGATAAACTTCCAAAACATTTCCATCTTTAATAATATCAAAATTTATATCAAGATTTTCCTGTATATCAGCCTTATATATTCTTATACCGCTCTTTATATGCTCATCAGCCTCACTGAAATCAGTGATGATATTCCCAAATAAAAAATCAAGCTTTATAATGATTTTATTTTCTTCACTGTCAAAAATTATAAAATTAAGCTCCGTGCTGTTTTTATCTCTTTTTATATTTCCCTGTATATAAATATAATCACACATTTCATCCAAAAGATTACATATAACTCTGTCGGATACTTTGCTTTTATGGCTGTATTCAATGCTTTTCTCTTCTAAATCCTGCCTGTATGGCTGCATTTTCAGATTATTACCGTCCATATTGATAAGCCTTGGGTACGACATAATACCACGATATCCGTTTTCCGCAGAAGGACCGTGATCCTTTATCCAGGGCATCCATTCCCATCCCCCTATCCAAGCCATTGAAACTGCTCGGTCAAACTTATCTTTATAGACCTGTGATGCATAATAATGCGGCCCAAAATCCAGTGTTTTGGTGCAATCATGATAAAAGATACAGTTTTTAAAATTTATATCTCCTACCATATATATTGTCGGTAAAAAATCCGTGCGATTCATAGGAGAAGCTGTGATAACCCATTTACCGTCTATTTCAAAAATATCCGGACATTCAAACATTGTCCCCTCTCCGTCTTTTGCCTCATACAGTATTCCGCTATATGTCCAGTTAAATAAGTCTTTTGAATGAAACAAATATATTCTTCCATGACTTTTTAAATCACAAGCCGCACCGTCCGAACCTCCCACAACCATTTGCCAATATCCGTCATAAAATATTACCTTAGGATCACGAAAATCAATACCTATTGATTCAATAACAGGATTTTTTTCATACTTTGTAAAATTATAGCCGTCATTTGAATATGCCATGCACTGCCTTTGTAAAACCACACCATCCACCAATGCCACAGCCGTATAAAAAGCATATATTTTATTGTCGGAAACCACTACAGAACCGGAAAAACATCCTCCTTTATCATAATCTTCATATACCTCATCAGGAATCAAAACAGGTGGACATTCATCCCAATGTATCAAATCATTGCTTGTAGCATGCCCCCAATGCATTTTATCCCAATTATTACTGTATGGATTGCATTGAAAATATAAATGATATTTTCCCTGAAACCATACCAGACCGTTGGGATCGTTTATCCAGCCTTTTTTTAGGGCAAAATGATTTTTAGGTCTGAAAATACATTCTTTTATACTCATGATTTCACCGCTCCCAAAGTCATACCTGCCGTCATTTTTTTATTCAATCCAAAATAAATAAGTAGTGTAGGGAATACTGACATTGATATGGCTGCATATGTGGCGCCCCAGTCTTTTAAACCTCTCGGTCCTATAAAATCTGTAAGACCTATTGATATTGTTTTTAGTTCCGTACTGTTTATAAATACAAGGCTGAAAGTATAATCATTCCATACTGTAATAAAATTCATTGCAAGCACTGTCATTATAGTATTTAAAGACAGTGGAATAATTATTTTTGTATATATACCGTAAATATTTGCTCCGTCTATAACAGCCGCTTCTATAATCTCATCCGGAATAAAGGAATAAAAATTCACAAACAGCATTATTGATACCGGAAGCTGAAATGCCAAAAGTGGCAATATAACGCTGATTCTTGTGTTTATAAGCCCCACTCTTGCAAACATTGTAAACAGTGGAATCAATGTAACCGCATAAGGAATGGTAAGACCTATGAGAAAATATCTGTATATATTTTTTCTTCCCATAAAGTTCATTTTAGCAATGGCAAATGATGCCATTGAACTTATTAAAACTATAAATGCCAGTGATATTACAGAAATTATCGCACTGTTTTTCATATAGGTAATAATATTGCTCTCGGTAAATATTTTAATAAAGTTTTCCATTGTAAAGCTTTTTGGAAAACCGAAAGGCTGTGTCAAAAGCTCAATATTAGGTCTAAATCCCGCTATAATCAGCCAAATAATAGGATATCCCTGAATTATTAAAAATAAAATCATAACGGACCAATATATGACTTTTCTAATACTTCTTTTCATATATCCTCCTATTCTTTTTCACTGTCCATGTATTTGCTGATTAATAAAACTCCCAATATGCTCAGTATTACAATTACCACAGCAATTGCACTGCCATATCCGTAATCCCTGCTTGTAAATGCCTTCTTATACATATATGTTGCAAGTATTTCAGATCTGTGATTCGGTCCGCCCTTTGTCATATTCATAGGTGCAGCAAATCCTCTTAAAGCTCCTACAAGGCTTAATATACATGAGAGCATAATTACATTTGCTATTGCAGGTATTCTTATTTTTACAAGAATCTGCAATTCACTCGCCCCGTCTATTCTTGCAGCCTCCAATATATCAGGAGATACTGAAACCAATGCGGAATAAAAAATAATCATATAAATACCTATATACTGCCATCCCTCTACGGATGCAACCGCAGGCAAAACGGTTTTATATTCGCTTAGAAAGGCAATAGGTTCCATCCCCAATAATTTTCTGAATATATTAAAAAGTCCAAGAGGCTCATACGAATAAAATCCTGTAAATAATTGTGATATGGCAATAACCGTTATAACGGAGGGTATATAATATACTGTCTGTATAAACCCTCTTCCCTTTTTTAAATATGTAAGCAAAACAGCTATAATGAAACCAAAGCCAAGCTGCAATACCATTACAATAATAATGTAAATGATATTATTCCAAAATGCCTGCCTGAATACTTCGTCACCAAGCAGCTTTACATAATTACTTAATCCTACAAAAGTTTTTTTGCCTATACCGTTCCATTCAAGAGCGCTATAGTAAATCGAAACCAGTATAGGTATCATAACTATAATAGAATAAACAATAAATGCAGGTAGCAAAAATATGGCAATTGCTTTTTTATCTCTTAAAATCTTCATAAAATCACCGATATTCCAATGTATGCGATTTGGGGCAAAATATATTTGCCCCTTAAAATATACTTTTATTTATTTGCTTTTAGAGATTCATCTACAGCTTCTACAAATTCATCAGGAGTTTCCTCTCCCATGCAAAGCCCCGGAAGATTATCATTGATTGTTGCTATTACATCCTCACTTAATACCACATCCCAAGGTCTTGCGGCAGTGGAACCTATATTATTTGTATCCTTCATTACCTTTAAGAATAAAGGATCAAAGCTGTTATTATCTCCCATTTCAACCTTTTGCGGTGCAAGATGCTCATGAGCAAAGTAAGCAGGACTGTAGTTTTTAACTATAAATGTCAGATAATCCTTATACTCATCATCAAAAACCTTAGGATTTACCGAAAGACCTATACCGCCAAATGCCCAGTAATCATTTGGCTCCGTCTTTGCATCCTTTATTGTAGGCATATAAAAATAGTCTACATTCAAGCCCTTAGGTCTGTTTTTATCTGTGAAATAATTTAATTCCCATGTACCTGTAGGATACATTGCACACTTTCCGCTTAAGAAAAGATTTAATCCTGTAGCTACATCAGTTGTGGAAAATCCGGGTTGAAAATATTTTCCTATCTCTGACATAAATGTTGCAGCCTTCATACCCGCATCATCCGACATCTTTGCCTCTCCTGATGAGAGCTGATTTAAATATTCATTTCCCGACAGTCTGAAGGGATATGTTGCGAGCAGACGAAGTAGCGGCCAGCCGTCTCCTCCACCTATTCCAAATGCTGTATAACCTTTTTCCTTTAATACCTTGCATGCCTCTAAAAGTTCATCCAATGTCTTTGGTGCCTCAATACCTGCATCCTTAAACATATCAACATTGTACCAAATCATCTCGGTAGAAAATTCAAGAGGCAAAGTATATAATTTTCCTTCGGCAGTTCTTCCATAATTTAATGCCAGTGGAATATAGCTGTCTTTTTCACCTATCTCCTCAAGAAAAGCATCCATATCTGTAAGCATATTCTGCTCCCCAAGCTCACTCGCATAAGGAGTTGCATCCAAATCAAACATATCCGGCATCTGACCGCCTGCAATCATTGTACGAAGCTTTTGATCATAAGATGATCTGTCGGCATTGCTGTCGATAACAAGCTTTATATTTCCACCCTGTTCATTATACTTATCTGTTATCTCCTGCAATGTAACCATGGTATCATCCGATGCCGATCTTGAAGAAAAATAATGTATCTCTCTTACATTACCATCCTTACTTTTCGCCTCTGATGAATTTGTTGTACTCCCTGATTTACCTGCACATCCTGTCAATACCATTCCTGCTATGAGGCATACTGTTACTATTTTCTTATACATAATCTCTCTCCTTTATTTTGTTTCATACATATGAATATTACAAACCCTGATACTTCCGTCTTTTACAAAAAATCCCCAATATTTTCTTTCTGTGGAATAAGCTCTCATTGTCAATGCCACGGTATCATTTACATACAGACAAATTATACTGCCCTCCACAAAAACTTTTATATTTACTTTATTTTCCTCCAAAGCTTTATAGTCAAAAGGTCTTTCAAGTTCCACCATAAAAGGTTTATCCCCATCCACATACCATTGATTGACTCCGCTTATACGCCTTGGCCACATATCAGCTACTATTCTGTTATAAAATGGTTCAAATCTAAGATAATATCCGTTTGCAAAGTCCTTATCCTGCCTTAAGCCTATGCCAAATGCCCTGCTACCTTCGTAAAACTCTATAGTCGCCTCTATAAGACAAGTTTCTTTCATTCCTTCAATTACATATACCTTTTCTCCCTCATTATTTTTTATTTCAACATCTTCAATATTATTTGCAGTAATTTCTTTTTCAAAAATATTTATTAAACCGTTTGAAGGTTTTACCTTCAGTTTGCCGTCTTTGTCCTGCTTTATTTCATGTGCTATAAGATTTCCGCCCCATTCATATTGACCGAAATCACTGTCACCACGCTTTGTAGGTACCCAGGCAAATGCCATCCTTACATCTTTTGCCTGTGCTGTTTTAGCCGCATAAAATGCTCTGGCATCAAAGGTATCTTCTATAGGAGCTGTCCAAGGTCCGCTTATTTTATCCGCCATCCTGTAATGTGTCACAAATTTTTCAGAGAAGGTGGAATAGATAAGATACCATTTATCCCCCATTTTAAATAAATCCGGACATTCATGTGTCATATATGATTGAGGATTGTAAAACGGCTGCATTGCCTTCCAATGAATCAAATCATATGATCTGCAAAGTCCTACACAGCCTCCGTTTTTCTCGCTTGCCCCTTGTAATCTTGCGGCAAGAAGCATATCAAAGCATTCTTCTTCTTCATTGTAAAAAACAAATGGATCACGCCAGTCAAATGGTTCATATATTAACTCATCCGCTCCGAATGTCAGTTCCGACAGTTTTTCCCAATGTATAAGGTCCTCACTTATTGCATGCGCAACATATTGTAGAGGTCTTCCGTTTCTGTGATATTTAGGATTATAATTATTCTGTGCTGTATAAAACATATGGAATTTAGAGTCATTTCCCTCTATCACCGAACCTGTATAGCAAGCATAATCAGCATCATCGTACCCTCCTACCGGAAGCACTACTTTACAGTCCTTTATATTTACTCCGTCCTCTGTGATTAAAAGATTCCAGCTTGTACGATATCCATACTCATCCTCTGTATTTCCCTTTCTCTCATCATGAAGGTAGAAAATATAAAACTTACCGTCATGCGCAAAAGGAATGGTATCCCCTACCCAGCCATCCCCGGGTTTATAGAAAATATTTTTCATATAAGCTCATCTCCTATCCGCTATCGAATTATGTTTTTATACTATACTATTTAATAAAAAATCCTATTCGCAAATGCTCCAAAGTTTTTATAAATGATTATGCAAGTATGTATTTTCTTGCATTTTTCATGCAAATATGATATTGTTTTCATAGATTTTCAAAGCATTATTTTTTATTTTCATTATTATTTTCATAAAAGGCGCTTATATGGTTACTATAAATGAAGTGGCAAAAGCGGCAGGCGTATCCATATCCACCATCTCCAGAGTTATAAACCAAAGCAATTCCGTATCACTTGCTACAAAAAACAAGGTTATGGAGGCAATAAGGGAACTGGGATATACTCCTAATATCTCCGCAAAAAAGTATAATAAAAAATCAAACAAACTTATCGGTGTGCTCTTTCCTGATATATCAAATAATGTTTTTGGCAGGATTTTGCAGGGTGTAAACAGTGTTGTAACTCCTCTTGGATATAATACGGTTATATGTGAAACAAATGGAGAACTTGAAAAAGAAATTCATTTTCTGGATGTTTTAAAAAACAAACAAGTAGAAGGTATTATCATGGCAAATGTCCACATACCTGAGGAACATATGCTTTGGATACATAGAAATAATAAGCCTGTAATCTATGTCTGTCAGGATATCCCGGATTTTGGCTTAAAGATTCCAATAAGCTCTGTAAATATGGATAATCAGCAGGCTATCTGTGATATGGTGCATTTTCTTTACAATATGGGGCATA
>NZ_CAUVME010000022.1:0-43005 GCF_963553175.1 Oribacterium sinus
GGGCGGATTCGGGACTTTAACCCGTTAGAAACGTGCGCCGCTAGGCGCACAAGAACAAGGGAGTACCGCAGGCTTGCGATACTCCCTTCTAACAAAAGGAACTGTAAATATAAAAATTATGTTGTATGCAATATAGGGCTGAAAGAGGGGTAGTCTGAGCCTGCTGCATTCTTGCTACAATTCTCTTTTATAGTACCATTATGCATATTGTATTGTTTTAATTTGCTGTAGTTCGAGATCCAGCTTTCTTTTCTGCATTCGAATATCAATGTCATTCTGCATATTGATGAAATACTCATCCGAAACACCGAATAGCTTTGCGAGCCGGAGAGAGGTATCAATCGTGATTTTTCGTCTATTATGCAGAATGTCTTGGATTCTGGAAACAGGAACATGAATTGCTTGTGCAATGCTATATGCGCTCAGATCCATCGGCTCCATAAATTCTTCTCGAAGGATTTCACCAATGCTTGGTGGCTCAATATAATTTAATTCCATAACTTCTCCTTTTTCAAGTGTATATGTCAATGCTGCGATGGAGCAAACCATAAAACCATAAAAGCTTTCAAACAAGTGAAGAATTTGAACTTTTGAAAGAGTTTAATGGTAGTAATGATGAATGTAAATGGTAAATAACTTGTCCATTCAAAAAATCCGCCAGCTCTAAAGCCGAGAGCATCGTCAATATCTCAAAAAAATTAATCTTTCTATCGGAGTTATGGATCAATCGAGGCTAGTAAGCGACATCAAAATGTCGGTTTGAATGTCGGTTTGAATGTCGGTTTGAATGTCGGTTTAACAAAGTACTAGGGAGTACCGCAGGCTTGCGATACTCCCTTCTAACAAAAGAAGCTGTAAATATAAAAATTATGTTGTATGCAATATAGGGCTAAAAGAGAGGCAATCTGAGCTCGCCGATACTTACCAAAAGCCGGCGAAGTGAAGGGCTGTATAAACAATAAGTGAGAGCGACCGATGCAGTATAGGCATGAAAGAGGGCAATATGAGCCCGCCGGTACTTGCGAAAAACAAAGGTACTGCAGTTTTTCGCTTAGTACCGCTGCAGGGCGAGGTTAGCGGGAGCGTGCCCGATTTCATGCCTATACCGCATCGGAGCGAACTCCTTCGATGAATACAGTCCAGTCCTTCACTGCGAAGGCGAAGCTAGCGGGAGCGTGCCCGATTTCATGCCTATATTACCTTGAAGCGAACTCCTATGATGAATACAGCTCCCTCTCCACAATCCATCTTGCGGCTTCTTCTAAATTTTCAAAGTATGGAGGGCAAGGCTTCCCTTCCTCTTCCAGCTTCTTTTTCTCCTCTTTCCCGTAGCCGGTAGCCAGAAGGATAGGCTGTACGCCGAAGTTTTCTCCGGCTTCACAGTCTAAGATTTTATCGCCAATCATATAGGAATGAGAAAGCCAAGCCTTTCGCTCTGCTTGCTTGTGCTCCTGCTCCAATGCTTCCCGTTCTTCCCGGCTTAAGCGGTAAGGGCTTTGAATGGGAAACTCTGCTTCATTTCCCCGCAATAAATCCCACTCCGCCTGATAGAGCATTCCCGGATTTGGCTTTCGGCAATCGCATTCCCTCTGATAAGCTCCTATTCCTTTCGGATGGTGAGGACAGTAATAGATGCCTTTCAGGAAAATGTCTCTCTTCCGAAGCTCTTCCCGAAGATAACTATGGAGTACCTCTGCATCCTTTTCTCCGTAATAGCCTCTTCCGATTCCGGCTTGGTTCGTGACCACCACCAGCTGAAAGCCGGCTTTTACCAAGATGGATAAGCCCTCTAAAACATGGGGCAGAAAACGAAAGTCCTCTACTTTATGCAGGTAGGAAATCTCCTCATTGATGGTGCCGTCCCGATCCAGAAATACGGTTTTTCTCAATGCCTTATTTTCCATGCTTTCCCTGCTCCACATCCGTAATAAACTGCTGATAGTCCTTAGGAATGCCGATATCCATGAAATAGCCATCGAAGGGAAGACCGAAGATTCGTTTTCCTTCGGAGAGCCATTTGGGGACGCAGTCCTGCTCCAGACTTTGCTTTCCTTCAGGGATTTCCGCAATCAGGCTCTTCTTCATCACATAGATGCCTCCGTTGATTTCTCCGGCTAAGGGCTGCCCACCATCTTCCAGCTTCTCATTCCATGCCAAAATCCGGCCTGCTGCATCTCTTCGCACTGCGCCGTAGCGGGAAATATCCGGTACAGCTCGGGTGGCAAGGCTAAAGTCTCCGTCATTTTCCTGATGAAAACGGAGAAGTCCCTGATAATCCATGGGAAAATAAGTGTCCGCATTCAGCACCAGTACCTCTTCCTCCAAAATCTTCGGCAGGGCATTTCGGATGGCGCCCCCGGTGCCTAGTGGCTCTTCCTCATAGGAATAGGCAATCTTTAGGCCGAAGGCGGAGCCGTCCTGAAAATACTCTTCAATCATCTCCCCCATATAGCCCAGGGCAAAAATCACTTCCGTAATACCCTTGTCCCGGAGCATTTCCAGAAGGTACTGTAAAAAGGGCTTTCCGCAAATATCCGCCATGGGCTTGGGACGGTCCGAAACCACGGAACGAAGTCTGGTGCCCATTCCTCCACATAATAAGATTGCTTGCATTTTCCCTCCCTATAAAATGATTGCTACCGGCACAGAATTCTATCGAGTTATCAAAACTCTCTGCGCCGATAGCTTGATTTTCACTGCCTTACTTGATTGCTTGGTACAAATGGCTTGGTTTCTACCACTTTACTTTAATCGTTTCGACTACTTTACTTCTATAAGATGACTGCTATAACTTTGCTTCTATTTCTTCCAGTCCAGCACTTCTCCATCTTTTCCAAGACCGAAGTCTTCCCGAATGCCATCAAATACCGCCTCTGTGGAGAATGCTTTTTCCACAAATTCCAGGGACTTCTGTCCCATTTCCCGAAGCTTGGGTATGTTTTGGTACAGCAGCGCTCCGGTTTTCGCAAATTCTCTTTCTTCTCCCTCGATAGCTACTACTTCTTCAATGCCCGGGATGCCTTCCGCTCCGCAGGGGGTGGTCAGGATGGCGGCTCCTTCGTGGAGGGCTTCCACCACTTTTCCCTTCACGCCTGCTCCGTAGCGCAGGGGCACAATCACCATTCGGCTTTCCTGATAGAGGCTATGAAGCTTTTCGTCACTGACAAAGCCCAGCACCTCTATACCCTCCTGCTTTCCCAGAGCCAGAACCTTCTCTGTAGGCTTACTGCCCACGATGCGGAAGGAAATGTTCGGAAGCTGTCTTCTCATTAAGGGGAAGATTTCCTTGGCAAACCAAAGCACGCCGTCCTCATTTGGCGGGTGAGCAAAGCCTCCCACAAAGAGCATTCCTTCCCGGCCCTCTGTCATTTTCTCCACCTGTACGGAGTCGGAGAACACATAAGCGGTAATGGCCTTTACCGGAATACTGTCGTCAATCTTGTGGATTTCCTCCACCTCTAAGTTGGAGGGGTAATAACTGATGTCCGCCTTTTGCAGGACGGAAAGCTCCATGCTCTTAAAGTAGGCGATTTCCTCTAAAAGCTCCGGTCTTGGCTTCAGGGCATACTCCCTTTGCAGGCGAAGGAAATGCAGGTCATGACCGTAGAAAATAATCTTCCAGTCCGTATTTTCCTTGATGTAGTCAATGTACTTGGAGGCGATATGGGGGCGGTTCAGATAAACAATCTGAATCATCTGCTTATTGTCTTCCATCCACTTCCAAATGCCACCCTGCATCTTACTGCCGTAAAGGACTTCGATGCCCATTTGCTCCAAAGCTTCCGTGTAGGGCTCTTCCTTTAGGAAATTGTCTCCTAAGAACTTTATCTGCACGCCCTTTTCCGCCAGCATTTTCAGGTACTGGTAGGTGGTTTTGGAGCCTGCGTCCTTGTCAAAGGTGGGCACATAGTGGTCTACGAAGAGCACATAGCGCTTGCCCATGCCCCGTTCTCTGGCCTGGAAGGGGTTGGGGCTTCCGATATTGACGCACTGCTTTTTCAGCTCTTCCTTCCATTTTTCCTTAAATTTTTCCTGATTGACCTTCTGGTAACGCTTCAGGCCACTTCCTTCCACATCCGTGCCGTTGGAAATGCCTTCATAGTGGATGACCTTGGACTTGGGCTGGTACAGCACCTTTTTACCCATTTTCCGTACGGAAAATGCCAGGTCGGAGTCTTCGCAGTAGGCGGGAGCAAAGAGCTCGTCAAAGCCTCCCAGTTCCTTCCAAATGCTTGTCCGCACCAAAATGGCGGCACCGGAAATGTAGTCCACTTCCTTCACATAGTTGTACTCCGGATCCTCCGGGTCTTGCAGTCTGCCGTAGTTCCAGCCGGAAGCATCGGACCAGATAATGCCGCCTGCCTCCTGCAATCTTCCGTCCGGGTACACCAGCTTGGAGCCTACGATTCCCGCATCCGGCCGTCTTTCCATCAGCTCCACCAAGGAGGACAACCAGCCCTCCGTCACTTCCGTATCATTGTTCAGGAAGAAAATGTATTCTCCCTTGGCTAAAGCGGCGGCCTGATTGCAGTTTTTCAAAAAGCCCATATTTTCCTTGTTCCGGGCAATCACCAGATTTTCCGAAAAGAGCCGTAAATCTCTGGTGGCATCCGTGGACACATCATCCGCAATAATTACCTCGTAGGGTGTTTCCGCAGGGTCTGTGAAACGGAGAATGGACTGTAAACAGCGGTAGGTGTAGTGAATCTGGTTATAACAAGGAATCACGATACTGACCTTGGGATTGTCCACCTTGGGAAGGCAAACCTTTCCCCCGTCAAAATAGGCCTGTCCGATTTTAAAATGTCCGGAAATCCGATTTCTTCCCTCTGCCGTGAAATATAAAGGCAGGGTTTTAAAGGGGTGAAGCAAACTCCGTCCCATGTAGTGAAGAATCAGTCTTCTCTTACTGTCCTTTGGAAAACGACGGTTAAAGGCGGCGGAAAGCCGTCTTCTGATCTTGGAAGGCAGGCTTTGGTGCCGTTCAAAATAGTTCCGCTCCTCCTGAAGCTGGGCAATGTCCCGCTCATGGGCACGAATCACATTTTCCAGATTGCCCACATGCACATTGGTAAGGCGATTGACCTCCCGCTCTTTCTTTACGGAAATTTCCTTTTCCTTCAGCTCTTCCTGCAAATATTGGATCTGCTCTCTCCGAAGGGCAATTTCTTCCTTCTGCTTTTGGAAATTTTCCGGGCTCATACGACTTTGCTGGTAAGCCCAAACATTTTCCTCCTGTCCCTCTCCATGAACCTCTTCCTGGAAAATGGCCTCTTTGCGCTCGCAGGAAAGAAGCTCCGGCTTGTTGATGGAAAACAGGCGGAAGAAGCTTTCTTCGTCCTTGTATTTTAATTTGTCCTTATATTCTTCGTACCAGTAATGGAGAATGCGATACAGGAGGAAAAGCCGTTCCTCTCCCTCTTCCTTCACCCACTCGCAGTCAATGAGCACCGCCTGATCTCCGTCCATGATGACATTTTCAAAAAGTAAATCCAAGTTGGCAGGCTTTATGAAACTTTCCTCTCCCAAAAGAAGATGAAGAGCTTCCTGGATTTCCTTTACCGGCGCCTTTCCTTGGGATATCAAGTCTCCCAGAATTTCTCCGATGCTCTTTCCCTTTACAAAGGGGTACAAAATGCTGGAGGGGGACTGGGAACCGGCATAGGCCCGCCAAAAGCCTTCTTCCTCCAAAACCTGAATCTTCCGCCGGGCAAAGCTTTCGCTAAGGAGCTTCCGCTTCTTGGGTAAGGAATCAATGTGGGCATTGGCCTCCGCCCCGATGCCTTCCTTTAAGACCTTTTTAACGCCCTCTTTATCCCGAAGAATCTCGGTTTTCAGGGCATACTCCGGCTTTCTGCCGGAATTGTATTTGATGTACTCCACTTCCTCGCTGTGCACATCCTTCATGGAAAGGATAGCCGTGGCATCTCCCCGGAAGCGGTAGAGAAAGCTGGGGGCAAACTGGGGGAAAACCCCTTTCTTTCCCAGGGCCACATAGCCGTAGCTCTCCTCTCCCTCCTTGGGAAGTCTTTTTTCTGTATAAAAATGAATGGGATAGTCCAGAGAAGGCATGGGAAAATAAAGACTTGCCCTAGCCTTTGGGTAGTCCTTTTTCAGGCTCTCTTCCAGCATTTTCAAAGCATCATAGCTTTGGTAAGCCGGCTCCTTCTCGTAATAGCCGGTGGAAATGCGCTCCAGAGCATTCTCATTTTCCATCCCCAAAATCACTTCGCCCCCGGGAAGCAACCACTTCTCCAAAAAGGTGCGAAGCATCTCCTCCAGGGAACCCTGGAAGAGCATCAAATGCCGCTTGGTCAGAAGCGGAATGATGATATAGTCAAAGCGGTCTTCCTCCAAACGGAGACTGATGCTTTTTACTCTTTTTCGTAGTAGCTTTTCAAAAAGCTCCTGGCTGTCCTTTTCTGCCAAAAGCAGGACCTTGCTGTCCTTCTCCAGCCCCCCTTCTCCGGGGAAAAACGAAATCCATTCGATTAAGTTGGATTGCACCTTCGAAAAACTCATGCCTCATGCCTTTCCAGAGTCACTTCCGACTCCATATCATAAATTCCTACGGTGTTTTTATTAGATAAAACAGTGATACTGGTAATGTCGTATTTTCTGTCGTAAACCGTGTGCTCCCCCTCTTCGAAGCCGGTGCAGGAAATGGACAGAAGGTACTCCCCCCCTTGCAGATTCATTCTCTGGGTAAAGGTGCAGTAGTATTCGTCCCCCTTCTTTACCGCCGGAATTTCCTTGCCTTCAAAAAGGGTGTTGGTGCCGCTTAGGTCCATGCCTCGCTTGTCCTTGATGGTGAAGGTGAAAATGGGGGCGGCGATATCATCATGGAAGACAATCCGTTCTTTGATGGAAAATTCCTCGCCCTTTAGTAGCACATTGCTTGGGCGCCCGTCCTTATCCAGCACGCCGAAGTCCAGAATCTCCGCCTTACCGTTGCCGTACTGCTGGCTGGAGGGGTTTATGGTCAAATGGTCTTTCATAAAGCCTGTAGGTTTTTGGGAAAATTGGCCGGCTTCGGGGGATGCGGGTTCGGCGGTTCCTGAGGCTATGCCTGTGCCGACGTTTTTTTCGGTGGTTCCGACTGTACCGGCGGTGGCGGCTCCGGTGGTTTTGGCAGTGCCGGCTCCGGATACGCCTTCTTGGCCGATCCCGTCAGATTCCGTATTTCCGGCTGTATCGGCTATTCCGCTGCCATCGGCTCCGGTTTTACCGACTTTGCTATTAGCTCCGCCGCTTCCGGCATTTCCCCTACGCTCTCCGTCCACATTGCCAAGGAAGTTCTGCTCCTCCATAAACTGCTCGGCATGGGGATCCTTTCCTGCCAAAATCTTCTTGTACTTATCCACCATTTGTCCGGGAAGGCCTTCCCCAACCTTTTCTCCCTTGTGGAAAAGCACCACCCTGTCGCAGTACTTCATTACCGAGCCTAAGTCGTGGGTTACCATCAAAATGGTGGTACCCTTCCGCTTTAATTCATCCATGCGGTGATAACATTTGGCCTGAAAGAACACATCTCCCACGGACAGGGCCTCGTCCACAATCAAAACCTCCGGGTCAATGGAGATATACAGGGCAAAGGCCAGACGGACAAACATACCGCTGGAATAGGACTTTACGGGCTGGTACACGAAGTCTCCAATATCCGCAAACTCCAAAATGGCAGGGAGCTTCTCATCCATCTCTGCCTTGCTAAAGCCCATCATGGTGCCGTTCATATAGATATTTTCAATACCGGTATAGTCCTGGTTAAAGCCGGCTCCCAGCTCCAAAAGAGCGCATATGCTTCCCCGGCTTTCCACCTTTCCCGTGGTGGCACTGAGTACCCCGGTAATAATCTTCAGCATGGTGGACTTACCGGAGCCGTTGGTGCCGATAATCCCCACTGCCTCTCCCCTTCCTACGGAAAAGGAAATGTCTCGCAGGGCATAGAAATCCTTATGGTAAGATTTTTTCCGAAGGCTAATGCTTTCCAGTAGCCGGTCTATGGGCTTATCGTATAAACGATAGACCTTGCTTACCTGATCCACCGAAATGATTTTCTCTGCTTCTTCCATAGTCCCCCTTAAAATCTATTGCTTAATGTTTCTGGTTTTGCTTTGTTCTGATTTTGCTCTAATGTTTCTAATTTTACTTTGTTCTGATTTTTATTCTGATTATTCAGCTTATTCTAATTCTGTTGTTTCACTCTGTTTTTCGGCCTGGTCTGTCCCTCGCCGTTCTTTCCGCTTCGCTCTTCCTTAGCACATGGGAAAATCCTCCTGCCCATCCTTAGAAAGGCAGTGCTCTAAACGAAAAGTATAACATAAAATCAGAATCTTTTCTCTATAAACCGCATTTACATCACTGTTAAATCTATCAAGAAATCATTAGCAATTCTCTCATACAAATTTATGAACATCTTGCTTCAAATAAAAAAGACGACAGATTTTTTTAATCTACCGTCTTGTGAAAATTTATTTTAGTTCATTTTCGATTTCTTCTATGCTTGGTAATGCTCCTTTTAAACTTTCAGGAATTAAGTTTTGTAGTTGATATTCTGAAATTCCAATAGGTGCTCTTGAACTTTCAGAAGCATATTTTGCCAATACATTGTCCTTTGTCTTACAGATTAAAAGGCCTATTGTTTGATTGTCTCCATCTCCCTTTAATATATGATTTACAGATGTCACATAGGTTCCAAGTTGCCCTATATCCGCAGGTTTAAATGCAGAAATCTTAACCTCCACAACTACATAGCAATGCAACTTAATGTTGTAGAATAACATATCAATAAATTCTTCTGAATTTCCAACTACAAGCCTATATTCTCTACCCACGAACGAAAATCCTGTCCCCAGCTCTAATAAGAATTTCTGAATATTATCCATTAAAGCGTCTTTCAATTCTTTTTCATCATAATTTTGTCTGATAGCTATAAAGTCAAAATTATAGGGATCTCTTGTCATTTCATTGGCCAAATCGCTTTGTAAAGCAGGCAAATTATTTGTAAAATTTGTTATCGCTTTTCCTTGTCTATCAAACAGGTCTGTATCCAAGAAATTTAAGAGCACAGCTCTGCTCCAGCTATTTTCTAATGTTTTCGATATAAAGAAAAATGCTTTATTCAAATCTCCTTCACATCTATCCATAATATATCTTTGATGCCCCCAAGGGATACTAAAAATCTTATCAAAATTTCCACTGCTTTGTGATATTCGTAAATCGTCCACAAGCTGTGGACGATTTAATGGGGAATACATTTCATAAAATTTTTTCATATATTTTAAATTAGTAACAGAAAGCCCTTTAACATTTGGAATTTCCTTTTGTAAATCCGAACTTAGCTTTTTATAAAACCCGCTTCCCCATCTACTTTCTGCCTTTAAGCTGATGATTTCTTCTCCCAAACTATAATAGAACCTTAGCATTTCAGAATTAACGGAAACTGCTGCTTTAAGTTGCCCGTCTTGATATGATTGTTTTATTTTTTCAAGCATTTGTATATACTCTTTATCACTTATGATAGTTAAATCTTTTTTGTTCAATATCATCACTCCTATCTCTATAAATTTTCTATAGTTTTTTGCATTTTTCTTTAATTTGACGAAATGTTTCTAAGTCTTCTTCCAATTCATCTTGAATCAAACCCAAATAGGAATACCCTAGCTTATCATAGATATCAAGGAGCTCTGACTTCCCAATTCCCAGTATTTCTGCTGCTCTTCCATGAGAAATACTTTGATTTAAAATATAGGGATATAGTAAAAGTGCATTTCTTCGTAGTTCCAACTCCGGTGAAAGCTCTTCCAGATACTTACGCATTTCTACCGGAACTTGTATTGTGATTGATTCCGTTTTCACCATAGTTGTCTTCTCCCTTCCGGTAAGCTATATAAATCAGTGCTCCATCTTTTCCAATGCCAACCCAATCAATTGATCCGCCTGGTCTGCCATAAACAGCGGGATATTCAGCACATCATCGTCCAGTTTCAGATTGTCCAATGAGAAACGGATGCGGAGCTTGACCTTATCAGGGAAGAGTTCCTTGAACTTCTTCATACTCTTGCTGCTTGTGTTGGTTTCGGATTTGACCTCCACGGGAAAGATGTCATTCTCCCGCTGAATGAGGAAGTCCACTTCGTAAGGCGGGTTGTTTTGGCTCCAATACCGGGGCATAACTTCAAACTGAGTAATTAAAGTCTGCAACACAAAGTTTTCACTTAATGCGCCTTTGAATTCAGTAAAAAGGCGGTTACCTTCGCCAAAGGCAGTGGGAGCCAACTGTGCCAGACGGCGGAGCAGTCCCACATCCACCAGATAAATCTTGAAGGCAGACAAGTCATCGTAAGCTGCAATTGGCAGACCGGGAGCTGAGCTGCGATAAATTTTATGCACTAAACGGGCATCTACCAGCCATTGCAAGGCATCCTCGTACTCACGGGCTCGGGCTCCTTCCTTGACCGCTTTATAGATGAACTTCTTGTTCTCTTTTGCTAGTTGGGAAGGAATAGATTTCCAGATCATGGAGATTTTCGGGAACTCGCTGAGATTAGGATGTTTTGCAAAATCTCGCTCATAGGCTCCGATGATTCCGGACAATGCTTCCTGCATGGCAGAAACATCCCGCGCCTCCGTCCACATCAATACCGACTCCGGCATCCCCCCGGTGACATAGTACATTTTCAGCTTCTCATACAGTGGATTAAAGAAGGCATCAGGGATGGGTTCAAGACTGTCCACCTGTTCCAGATACTGTGCCAGATTTTCATCACCGTTGGCAAGTAGGAATTCCTTAAAGGTCATCGGGTCAATCTGCATAAAGTTGACCTTACCCACCGGAAAAGAGGAGGGTTTCGCTAGCGCAATACCCAACAGAGAACCGGCGCAGGCAAGGTGATACTGCGGTGCGTTCTCGCAAAAATACTTCATGGAGTTGATGACCTTCGGGCAATCCTGTACCTCATCAAAAATAATAAGGGTTTTTTCAGGCACAATTTTTTGACCACTTGCCAGCATAAGGTTTTGTAGAATCCGATTCACATCCTTAGTCGTTTCAAAAAATTGCTTATATTCTTCATTTTCGTCGAAGTTAAAGTAAGCTGTATTTTCATAATAGCGCCTGCCGAACTCTTTCAGAATCCAAGTCTTACCCACCTGACGTACGCCTTTCAAGATTAATGGCTTGCGATAGGGAGAATTCTTCCAATCCAGCAATTTTTTTAAGATAAATCGTTCCACAAAAACAATCCTCACATTTTTATTATATTTTTGTGCTTATAAATCACACTTTTATTATATTTTTAATCCGTGGAAATTACAAGTAAAAATACAAAATTATTTGATTCACCTAAACTGCTTGTCAGAAAAATTCCTATACCTGCGTATAATCAAAGAATAGGGCATCTCTATACCTGCGCATAATCAAAAAAATAGCAGAAAGGACTGTAAGTTCCCCTTCTGCTATCTTCATTTTTCCTTATCTTAACAAGCGCCTCTTATGAAACACAAGCCATCTTTTTTAAACCACCGCCGCAGTTAGTTTTCCGTCCTGCAAACGGATTTCTATATTGTCACCTTCTTTTACCCTGTCTTCCAGAATTTCCTTAGCCACCAATGTTTCCACATGCTTTTGCATATAACGCTTCAGCGGTCTTGCACCGAAGCCGGGCTCATAGGCATTTTCCAAGATGAAGTCTAAGGCTTCCTTCTGAAGATGGATGTGCAAACGACGCTCCTGCAAACGCTTATTGATGTCCTTCAGAATCAAATCGGCGATTCTTTCCATATCCTTCTGTACCAAAGGCTTGAAGAGAATGATTTCATCCAAACGGTTCAGGAACTCCGGGCGGAAATGACCGTGAAGGGCTTCCATAACTTCCTTCCGTACATCCTCCGGAATGTCTCCATTTTCAGAGATACCGTCCAGAAGCGTCTGGGCACCGATATTGGAGGTCAGGATAATGATGGTGTTCTTAAAGTCCACCGTCCGTCCCTGAGAATCGGTGATTCGTCCGTCATCCAGCACCTGTAAGAGGATGTTGAACACATCCGGATGGGCCTTCTCGATTTCGTCAAAGAGCACTACCGCATAGGGCTTTCTTCGAACCGCCTCGGTCAGCTGTCCTCCCTCTTCGTAACCTACATAGCCGGGAGCCGCACCAATCAAACGGGACACGGAATATTTTTCCATGTACTCGGACATATCGATACGTACCATGGCATTTTCATCATCAAAGAGGTTCTGGGCAAGGGACTTGGCAAGCTCCGTCTTACCTACACCGGTAGGTCCTAAGAAGAGGAAGGAACCGATAGGCTTTGTGGGGTCTTTGATTCCGGCCTTGGAACGAAGAATAGCCTCTGTTACCTTGGTCACCGCCTCTTCCTGTCCAATCAGTCTCTTATGGATTTCATCGTCCAGATGAAGCACCTTGGAACGCTCGGATTCGTTTAACTTGGTTACCGGAATGCCGGTCCAACGGCTGATAATTTTGGCGATTTCTTCCTCTGTCACCTTGTCGTGTACCAAGCCCTGGGCTTCCTTAGACTGCGCAAGTTCCTCCGCCTCCACAAGCTCTTTCTCAATCTGCGGAAGATCCTGATATTGCAACTTCGAAGCCTGCTCATACTCTCCTTTTTGAACCGCAATGTTTATCTCCGCCTGCAACTGATTCTTCTTTTCACGAAGAGTCTGAAGTTTGGATACGGCGTTCTTTTCATTTTCCCACTGGGCCTTCTGCACATTAAACTGATCCCTAAGCTCGGAGAGCTCCTTCTGAAGGGTGGCCAGTCTTTCTTTGGAAAGCTGATCCTCTTCCTTCTTTAAAGCCAATTCCTCAATCTGGAGCTGCAAAATCCTTCTTTGCATTTCGTCCATTTCCTCCGGCATGGAGTCCATCTCGGTCTTAATCATGGCGCAGGCTTCATCCACAAGGTCAATGGCCTTATCCGGCAGGAACCTGTCGGAAATGTAACGGTCGGAAAGGGTAGCTGCCGCAACCAGTGCGGAGTCGGTAATCTTTACCCCGTGGTAAACCTCATAACGCTCCTTAATACCTCTTAGGATGGAAATGGTGTCTTCCACATCCGGCTCGTCCACCATGACAGGCTGAAAACGTCTTTCCAAAGCAGGGTCTTTTTCAATATATTTTCTATATTCATCCAGAGTGGTGGCTCCGATACAATGAAGCTCTCCTCTGGCCAGCATGGGTTTTAAGAGATTTCCGGCATCCATGGAGCCTTCGGTTTTTCCGGCTCCTACAATGTTGTGAATCTCATCGATGAAGAGCAGGATTTCTCCCTCGGACTTCTTCACCTCGTCCAAAACTGCCTTTAATCTTTCTTCAAACTCTCCTCTATATTTAGCGCCGGCAATCAATGCACCCATATCCAGGGCGAAAATCTTCTTCTTTTTCAAGGAATCCGGCACGTCTTCCTTGGCAATTCTTTGGGCCAGGCCCTCTACCGCAGCGGTTTTACCAACCCCGGGTTCTCCGATTAAGCAGGGGTTATTCTTCTGCTTTCTGGAAAGGATACGGATGATGTTACGTATTTCGTCATCTCTTCCGATAATGGGGTCAAACTTCTGCTGTCTGGCTCTTTCCACCATTTCATAGCCATATTTGTTCAAAGAATCATAGGTGCCTTCCGGGTTGTCCGTAACTACCTTCTGATTTCCTCGAACGGAGGACAGAGCCTGTAAGAAGCCGTCCTTGGTAATATGAAATTCTTTGAAAAGCTCCTGAATCTTCTTATCTCCATCCTTTAGGAGAGCCAGGAAAAGATGCTCTACGGAAATATATTCGTCTCCCATGGCTTTGGCATGGTCTTCCGCATTCATCATAACCTTATTGGCGTCCTGGGAAAAATACTGCTGTCCCCCGGAAACTTTAGGCAGGCTGTTAATCTTCTCTTCCAGCGCTCTCTTAAAGTCTCCTACCGGAACTTCCATCTTTTCCAGAAGCTTTTCAATCAGGCTGTCTTCAATGTCTAACAAACTATATAAAATATGAAGCTGTTCAATGGCTTGATTGCCGTGGTCCATAGCAATCTTTTGGCTGTTGTTGATACTTTCAACGGATTTTTGGGTAAAACGATTAATGTTCATAGGAGTACCTCCTTTATTTTCCTTAAGATAGCTCCATTATACACGCGTTGTTAGCACTGTCAAGTGATGAGTGCTAATTCTTTTGTGATTTTTTTGTGAAATGATATTGTTAAAATTTCACTTGCTTTTTTTGAAATCTCCCGCTATACTTACTCCCGTTATATATTTCATAAGGGAGTAACAAGAGCCTAGCTCGTGGATATCAACATTGCATGCAGGAAACTGCTGGTATCTACTGAAAATGTGAGACTTATGCAACCCAGTTTTTCTGAGTGGCATAGGTCTCTTTTTATTCTATGAAGAGCACCGACGCAGAGTAGGCTATCTCATTTTTAGAAGCAATCAGGTACTTGCCTCTTATGAAAACCTAGGGAGAAAGGGTAAAGGAAAATGAAGGATCAAAACATGGAACAGAAAAGCACAAGAAAAGTATGGCAGGACAAGGCTTATCAAATGGAGATAGCCCAGCTGCTGAGAGCCGTAGAAAGTCCGGTGGAAACAGGACTTTCCTCTGCCGATGTAGCCAAAAGACAGGCAGAGTACGGCAGTAATGCTCTGGAAGTGGAGAAGCACTCTTCTCTATTAGAAAAATTTATAGAGCAATTTAAAGATTTTATGATTATCATCCTTTTGGCTGCTGCCGCTGTTTCTCTTTTTGCCAGCCATGAATGGCATGATGCGGTGATTATCCTTTTGGTGGTGGTTTTAAATGCCATTATGGGGGTGATTCAGGAGGCAAAGGCGGAGGAGGCTATCGATGCCTTAAAGGAAATGGCTTCTCCGGATGCCAGAGTTCGCAGAAACGGCAATGTGGAAACCATCAAATCCCATGAGCTGGTGCCGGGAGATATCGTGCTTTTGGAGGCAGGAGATATTGTTCCTGCAGATATGCGTCTCTTGGAAGCCAACTCCCTGAAGGTGGAGGAAGCGGCTCTTACCGGAGAATCCGTTCCCGTGGATAAGGACATTGCCCCCATTACTTTAGAGGATGCAGGAATCGGCGACCGGAAAAACATGGTTTATTCCGGTACCAATGTAACCTATGGCCGTGCCGTGGCAGTGGTTACCGCCATCGGTATGGATACGGAGGTGGGACATATCGCCAACATGCTGGCCCATGCGGAAAAGACCAAGACCCCTTTACAAAGGGATCAGGACCGTTTGGGAAAGAGCTTAACCATTATGATTCTGATTATTGCCGCAGTAACCTTTGTGGTGGGTCTGCTTCGGGGAAGAGCCATTACCGATATGCTTTTGGTATCCATTTCCCTGGCAGTAGCTGCTATTCCCGAGGGCTTACCTGCCATTTCCACCATCATCCTCTCTCTGGGAACCCGTTCTATGGCGGAGAGAAAGGCTCTGGTGCGTACTCTTCCGGCGGTGGAGACTCTGGGAGGCACCCAGGTAATCTGCTCCGATAAAACCGGAACCCTGACTCTGAACCAGATGACCATTGAGAAAGTGTATTTTGACGGAAAATCACAGGACCGCAACGCGGAAATTCCTGTGGATAATCCCCTCCTTCGCAGTCTTGTTTTGGCAAATGACACCAAGCTGGATGCAGAGGGAAAGCTGATTGGCGATCCTACGGAAACCGCTATGGTACAGTTTGCGTTAGATCAACATTTTCCTCTTCAGGAAAATGAGAGCAAGTACCCTCGTGTGCAGGAGCTGCCCTTTGATTCAAGCAGAAAGCTGATGAGTACCTTCCACCCCATGGGCGGAGAATTCCTGCTTTGCACCAAGGGTGCACCTGACCAGCTTTTACAGCGTTGCAGTCATATCGTGGAAAATGGAGAAGTTCGCCCCTTAACAGAGGAGGATAGAAAAACCATTCTCTCCGAAAATACCAAAATGGCAAGAGAGGCCCTTCGTGTTCTGGCGGGAGCTTATCAGATTTGTCATTCCGTACCGGACTCTCCCCGTTCCGAGGAAGTGGAGCAAAACCTGATTTTTGCCGGTCTTGTGGGCATGATTGACCCGGAGCGTAAGGAAGCGGCGGCAGCGATTTCCGTAGCCAAGGGCGCCGGCGTTCGTACCGTAATGATTACCGGCGACCATGCGGAAACCGCCCAGGCCATTGCCGAGCGTTTAGGCATTCTTCCTATGGGAGAGGATAATCGTGGGCATGTTTTAACCGGTGCCGAGCTGGAAATGATGTCCGATAAGGAGCTGGAGAAAAAGGTGCCGGAGATTTCCGTTTACGCCAGGGTTTCTCCGGAGCATAAGGTTCGAATTGTGAGAGCATGGCAGAAGAACGGCAAGATTGTTTCCATGACCGGTGACGGGGTAAATGATGCTCCTGCCTTGAAGCAGGCGGATATCGGTGTAGGTATGGGAATCACCGGTACGGAAGTTTCCAAGGGTGCTTCCGACATGGTGCTGGCGGATGATAACTTTGAAACCATTGTGGTAGCCATTGAAGAAGGAAGAAAGGTATTCTCCAATATTCAAAAGGCGGTACAGTACCTGCTTTCCGCAAACTTTGGAGAAGTGATTACCCTCTTTGTGGCAACCCTTTTGGGCTGGACCATCTTACAGCCGGTACATATCCTTTGGATTAACTTGGTAACGGACGTTTTCCCGGCTATCGCTTTAGGAATGGAAAAGGCTGAGCCGGATGTAATGCAGAGAAAGCCCAGAGAAAAGAGCTCCAGCTTCCTTTCTAACGGCGTACTGGAAAGCATTCTTTATCAGGGTGTTTTAGAGGGTGGACTGACGCTCTTCATCTATTGGATGGCAGGACAGTATTTCCACGAGGAAAACCTCTCCGAGACCATGGCCTTTGCCACCTTGGGACTGTTACAGCTCTTCCATGCCTTTAACGTAAAGTCCGTTTTCCGCTCCCTATTCAATGGAAATCCTTTGGACAATATTTACTTAAACGGTGCAGCACTGCTTTCCGCCTTCCTGCTTTTAGGCGTAATCGTTACTCCGGGAATCAATCAGTTCTTTGATGTAACCCCTCCAAGCCTTGTACAGTGGGCTATGGTTTTAGGTGTTTCCGTAAGCATTATTGTGTTCGTGGAGATTGCCAAGGCAATTTTCAGAGCAATACGGAAAGAAATGTAAACAAAATATCGCGCAGTTTCCGGGCGATACCCATTAAGAACCATCGCTAACATTTTCAAATGTTACCGATGATTCCAACCAATGTCTATAAAATAATAGTCCCTCTTCCGATATGAATTTTCAGATCGGAAAAGGGATTGTTTTGGTTTTAACAGTTCTTAGTAAATATTGTCTTTGTGCGTCATTGCTTAGTCAAGAAGGATCCGGTCAAAATCAGAGTACTAAGCAGGTATTTCCTTACTTTACAAATATCCTGTCTTTTCATCTATTTTCCATAAAAAATCTTCTCTTCCCATTCCATTAACTATCTTATTCAAAACGAGCGTTGGCTAAACCGATGTAATCTCCGTCATTTACTGAAATTGCCTTAATTCTTACCTTTTCGTAGCCGGAAATATCCACATCGATATCAAAGGCTTTGGTGTCATAATAGATGTCATCCGTTGCATAAAACTCTTCATCCTCTCCGGACAGCACCTGTAAAAGCATGCGATCGTCCCCATACCAACCATCCCATCTTTTTACCGGAAAAACAGTTGCCTTAAGATGGGTATATCCGGCAGAGTTATCAAACTCTATATATTCTCCATCCCAAAATCTAAAGCACTTGGTATAGGATTTATTCTCCCGATTACTTACTAAACTATCCTTTTTCTCGGCGTGATTCAAAAGTGGGGTAGCATTATACAAGGTCAATCCGCCCTGTTTGCCGCTTCTTCCTTCGCTTTTTTCATCGTCTTGGCTACTACCTTGGGAAGTATTTTTCACAGGATTTCCAGCCTGCCCACTTCCCATATTTCTGGTCTGAACCACCCCATTCACTACCCATGCACCACTGCCATTCACCTGATATCCGTCCGGTGTAGTCGCATTCATCATGCAATAGCCCATGCGATCAAAGTAGTAACACTCTGCAATGCCGTCGTTGTTTCCGTCAATCCACTGCCAGCTGCTGGAGGGCCAATTGCCGTTACCATAGTTGTACCACCAGCCATTTGCATCATTAATCCAGTTGCCCGCAAAGCTTGTAAGAGCAAATGCTCCTGTGCATAGCATGGTTGCCGCTAAAACTTTCATGGCTTTTTTTACATCCTGTCTCCTCATCTTCTACCTTCCTTTTTTTGTTTTCATGAATAGAACATCTTTACATAGCTTACTCAAAAGTAAAAGCTATTTATTCTCTTGGACTTTAACATGAAGGTATAGCTCATTCACTTACATTTTCTTACACCAAGGTCGGTGTAAGTTTGGTGTAAGGAGAAAAAAACAGTGGATTTTAGCCATTCCTTCTCAATTTTCTACACAGAAGAAAATTGCAATAAATAGTTGGAGTAGTCTTTTTTTACACAAAAAAAGAGGCTACAAAATCAAAATAAATGAATGTTTTCAGCAATATGGGTCTAAAATGGGGTAGTCTGAGCCCAACGGTACTTGCGAAAATCCGGCGATGTGAAGGACTGTAAAAATCAGTAATTGAAGCGAATAATGCAGTATGGGTCTATAATAGGGGCAATCTGAGCCCGTCAGTACTTACTGAAAGCGAGCAAAGCGAAGCTTGAAGTTAGTACTGCTACGAAGGCGAGGTTAGCGGGAGCGTGCCCTGATTATAGACCCATACTGCATTAGAGCTTATCTTTATAATAAATACAGTCCTTCAATATGACAGGTTTAAGCTAGCGGGAGCGTGCCCCGGCTTCAGACCTATATTGCGTAAAAAAACTATTTTGATTTTTATATAGCCTCTTTTAAATGCGAGGAGATGTTATGCTCTGCTTCTCATCGTCCATGATATAAATCCCTTTTGCAAGGGCTCTTCTGTCTGCGAGCCATCTCCCCGTGAAAAGACATCCCTGTCCTTTCTAAAAACTACTATTCCGGGAAATTTTTCTTCTGAAAAACCTTTTTTAATGTCCCATATTGGAACCGCTGGCTACCAGGTTGGAACCGGAAGCTACAGGCTTTGGAAGGTTGGAGCTGCTGGCCTTAGCGCCATTTTTCTTGCCGCTTGCGCCTCCTGCCCCTCCTGATCCGGAACTGCTTCCGCCGCCGGAGAAGCTGATAATGGTCTTTGTGGGAGTGGTGCTTGCTGCCGCCTCTGCGCTCTGCTTCTGCTCTACGGAAGGATATCCCTTTCCGGCCTCATATACGGGAGTGCCGTCAGCATTTACCCAATGTCCCTCAGCATCTACCTTATAGCCGTCCTTCTCGGAAGAAACCAAAAGCTCTCCGAACTTAGGGCCTTCTTCCTCCTGCAAATAGTAGGAATATCCTCCTACCCACTGCCAGCCCTGAAGAAGCTTTCCGAAGGTACCGTCGTGTAAAGTACTCATAAAGAACCATTTTCCGGCATCATTCTTCTGCCAACCGGAGAATAAAGTGCCGTCCTCCTTTAAGAAGAACCAGCTTCCGTCAGTATAAATCCAACCCTGATACTTGCTTCCGTCAGGCTTTACGAAAGACCACTGTCCCGCTTCCTGCTTCCAGCTTCCTTCTGTGTTTAATGGTGCCGCTACTGCGGGAATGGCAGATACCAGTAAAGCTGCTCCCAATCCCAATGCCAAAAGACTTCCTTTTCTTCCCATTCTTTTCATCTTTCTCTCCTTTACTTCCGTACTTACTTTCTCAGTACTCTTCCTTAGAAATTCACTTGTTTGTATTATTTCTTAAAAAGTTCTTTTCCGAGAGAAATCTTAACATAATCCATCGGCATTCTCAATATTTCTCCAAAATGTTATTAAATTCGTCAGAAATACTTTAGGATTTAACTTTTCTATTTTGATAATTTTTGAAAATTTTTTCTGTGATATGGTTGCCGGCAATTTCCTCCTCTGTTCGAAGAAAATATTTGTCGATAATCTGATTTTCTCCATCCTCCGTCACCGGATCATCCCAGGTACAATCCACAGAAAGCCATTTTCCGTCAATCCAAACCCTGTTCCAGGCATGGCTGCCTACTGCACCGCTTCTGCCAACGGACTTTCCTACCACAACCTCATGGGGAATGCCCAGAACCTCCATAAAATAATCAAAGGCTTCCACATAGCCGTTGCATACTGCAACTCCCTTCAGCATCACGCCTTCGATATGGTAAGAATCCTCCGGAATGGTTCGTCTTCTCTGGTTCTCAATATCGTACTTGGTCTGCTGAATAATCCAGTCATGAACCGCCTTCACCTTCTCCCTGTCGCTCATGGCGTCATTGCAAATCTGCTCCGCCACGGTGAAGACCTTAAGCTTTGCCACTGCCTCGGGAGAAGAGGCATCCAGACCATAAGCACGCCGTCCTTCCTTAATTCCGAAATGCAGGTAATGACTCCAAAAGGCGGAGGGATTCATTCCGTAGGCCTCCAGCACATCCGGATTATCCTTGGCATATTGCTCCGCATCCAGATATTCTCCATTTTCTCCGAAGCTTAAGGCGGTTCTCCTGTCTCCTTTTATGGGAGAGGCGTAGCTTTGCAGACTGAAAAGAAGGGGAAATAGCAAGAACAGCAGTAGCTTTATGCCCTTAGTCTTTAAGCTTTTGTTTTCGTATGGATTCATCTATGACCTCCTCACTGTCCCTGTTCGCAGCATCATTTTCCGCAGAAGCCTTCCTTTTGGTCATTTTCCTCTTTCTGCATAAGGCTTCCCTAATTATTAGCATTTATCCTATCGGACAGAACTTAAAATATATAGTGTTTATCATTACATCTTTTTTAATCTTTTTCTTATTTTCTTTTTTGAATTCGCTCTTTCCATTCCCCCTGCCTTTTGCTATCATTAGAGCCTAAAGAATACATGTTTTTTCGATGAAAAGGAGGGTTTTCTATGAGTGAAAATGAAAAGCGGCAGGACGCGATTTCCTGGGATGAGTATTTTATGGGAATCTGTACGCTATCCGCCCACCGTTCCAAGGACCCCTCCACCCAGGTAGGAGCCTGCATCGTTTCCCCGGATCATAAGATTCTCTCCATGGGCTACAACGGCTTCCCAAAGGGTTGCTCAGACGACATTTTTCCTTGGGCGAAAATGAAGGCAGAGCAGGATCCCTATAACGCCAAGTATTTTTATGTAACCCATGCGGAATTGAATGCCATTTTAAATTATAGGGGCGGTTCTTTAGAGGGGGCTACCATCTATGTTACCCTCTTCCCCTGCAATGAGTGTGCAAAGGCCATTATCCAATCCGGCATCAAGACTTTGGTATACTGGGAAGATAAGTATGCGGATACTCCTGCGGTAAAGGCTTCCAAGAGAATGTTGGACGCTGCCGGTGTACGCTATTACCCCTATCAACCTACCGGAAGAAGCATCACCATTGAATTTTAAGCTTCTCCCTTCGGTATCTTCGGGTACATTTTAAAAAAAATATCAATAGAAAGAAATACAGGAAATAATGTTTATTCGTTCTGAATCAAAGAAAAAAAGAGAAATGAGAGTTCGAGAAATCATGAAGAGGCTGGATGCCCATTATGGGGACCGGCCCATGATTTTTTTAGAGGCGGAAAATGCCTGGCAGTTGCTTTTTGCCACCATTTTAAGTGCCCAATGCACCGATGCCCGGGTAAATATGGTGACGGAAAAACTTTTTGTGAAATATAAAGATTTGCAGGCCTTTGTCGATTGTGATTTAAAGGAGCTGGAAGAGGATATCCATTCCACCGGCTTCTATCATAACAAGGCCAAAAATATGAAGGCCTGCGCCAAAGCGCTGGTGGAAGAATATGGAGGAGAAGTTCCCCGGAATATCGAAGCCTTAACCGGCCTTCCCGGTGTGGGACGGAAAACCGGAAATCTGATTTTAGGAAACATTTACCATATTCCATCTATCGTGGTGGACACCCATGTGAAGCGCATTTCCAACCGTTTGGGACTGGCGGATTCCCCGGATCCCACCAAGGTAGAGTTTCAGCTCATGGAGCATCTTCCGGAGGAGTTTTGGATTCGTTGGAACACCCACATCATTGCCTTGGGAAGGACCCTTTGTACTTCTCAGAATCCCAAGTGCGGCGAATGTTATTTGCAGGACCTCTGCCCTTCCAGCAAGAAGGATCCGGAGACCTGGCGGCCTGTAGGCGAAAGAAAGACAGTGGGAAAGAAAAAGACTGCTGCAAAGAAAGCAACGATGAAGAAAAGTTTGGAGGTTTAGTCCATGTGTGAATGTGAATTATGCAGAAATTTGGCTTTTGACGATGAAGAGGAAGACTATGAGTGCATGGCCGAATTTGATGAAGATGAAATTGCCAAGATGTGGCAGGAGGGTAGCCGTTCTCACTGCCCCAACTGGAAAAGCAATGAAAATGAATACCAGACCGTAAAATATCAGGCTATCGGACATTTGGCTATTGAGGGTGCGCACTCGGCAGGTTCTGCTTCCGAAAAGGAAGAGGATGCCGCAAAGAAAAAGAAAATCCTGGCGGATTCCATTGCCAAAAAAGTGGCGGCAAAGATTGGTTCCTAAGTCCTGTGAACTGCAAATCACCAAGAATATTATACGCTGAACCATAAAGATAATGGATAGAATCGGAGAGACTTTATGAATATCGTTTTACATGAACCGGAAATTCCTTTTAATACCGGAGCCATCGGCAGAACCTGCGTGGCAACCAAAAGTACCCTGCACCTGATTAAGCCCTACGGTTTTATTTTGAATGATAAAAATATCAAAAAAGCCGGCATGGATTACTGGCCTTTGTTAAAGCTTCGGGAATATATTTCCTATGAGGAATTTATGGCAGGTGTGGAGGAGGAAAGAAAGGAAATGGAAAAAGCGATGGGAGAAACTTCCTCGGAAAATACTCTTTCTGAAAATGTCGCCTCTGAAAACGCTCCCAAGACAAGTATTGCTCTTCCCAAGGTTTGGTACGCCACCACCAAGGCTCATAAAACCCATACGGAGGTCTCCTTTTCTCCCAATGATTACATTGTCTTCGGAAAGGAATCCGCAGGCATTCCGGAGGAAATTCTGGTGGACAACGAAGAACAGTGTATCCGCATTCCCATGTTGGAGGAGGCTCGCTCCTTAAATCTTTCCAATTCTGTAGCCATCATTTTATATGAAGCCCTCCGGCAGCAGGATTTTCCTTTCTTAAGTAAGGAAGGGGCATTACATCATTTGCAGTGGAAGGAATAGCGTTACTACTTTCTTTGAGAATCCTTATATTCTTCTTCCAACTCATCAATCAGATATAAGTCACTTCTGCAATGCATATCGGAAATGCCTTGGCTAATGAGTTGATACAGCTCAGATTTATAAAAAAAATCCAAGGCATTTTCTAAAGACATTTTTTCTTTCTCTGCAAAGCCTGCTATAATGCGGGCGTATTTTTTTTGTAAAAGAACGGGATGGGCATTCATAGGATTTCACTCCCTTCATAATGCAATACAGAAAGAGCCTCTTCTGTACGAAAGCAATACTGGATGTTAGGCTTTTCATAACGAAGCCTTTTTATTGCCTCTTCTTCATCAATCAAATGGTCAAAATAAAGCTCTACTGTATTAAACACCTTGTCATTTGCAATTCCGCCAATCACAATATCGTAGTCACTTTTATCCTGTCCACTCCTGCACTTCACTACAAAATCCAGCCAATCCAAAGAATAGGTATCGAAAGACAAAAGCTTTCTTTCGGCCATTTTCCTTTCATCCATAGAATATATGGACAATACAGCTTCTTTCCCCTGCCGTTTATAACGCTTACACCATTGTTCTGCTTGCTCTTTCAACGGAGTCGCATAAAATCCCCTGCCAAAATCCACATAGGGTCTGGAATGTAAAATATCCGGTTGGGGAATAGCCAAATTGGAACCATGATAGAGAATCATAGCTTCACCCCCCATTCTTTCATCACAGACAAAAGCTCCTGAAGGATATATTCTTTTCCTTGCGTATGAAGCACCTCATATTCCGGTATGATATAGTTCTGCAAAAAGTTTTTTCCACTGCTAAGCCCCTGATAAACACTTGCTCCATCCTTATGCAAAGCTTCTGCTAAACTTTCAATACAAAATAGGGTAAATTCCAGTTCATGAATGTTATTCAGTTTGTTTTCTACCGATTCTTTCATCACATTACCTCTACTCATTCCCTAGCTATAGCTGTATATTAGCATATATACATTCTATGCCAAATACTATTGCAAAAGTAAATTTTGCTTCATTTTTAAACTTATATACCTTATTGCACTAATGCTTTATTTTCTTTATAATCATTACAATATAATTCTGTTCGGAAAATCCTGACGTAAAATCTCCAACATTTATCCGCTCTTAGGTTTTCCACAGAATCGTTCTTGCTACAGTTAAATATTTTTCAAAAGGAGAATATCGTTATGGAACAATCCAAAAAATTCTTTCCCCTCTTGCTTTGCTCTGTCCTCTTTACTCTTACATTATCCTTTGTTTGCTTTGCAGGAAGTTGGAAGCAGGATGCCAAAGGTTATTGGTATCAAAATGATGACGGAAGCTACCCCAAAAATACCTGGCAATGGATTGATGCGGATGGCAATCACATTGCCTACTGCTACTACTTTGATGCAGAGGGTTATTGCCTGCTAAATCAAAAAACACCAGATGGATATCTGGTAAGCTCCAGTGGAGAATGGATTTTTGATGAGCTTTATTTTCCGGCAACAAAGCTTGTAAATACTCCTAACGTGGATGCCAATGTCTTACCTTATTTAGCTGCTTCCATCCACTATGGAATGTTTGATCCCTTTAACGAGAAAAATAGTTTCTCAGTTGATTTTACAGAAAAACAGCCAACTACCGAACAGACAAATCTAATTTTAACGGTTCTATCCAGCCCCTATTATGTGGAAAGCAATTTTCCGGACTTTGCGGCAAAATATTTTAGAACAGTCCGTTCTGATGGAGAGAAAGCGATTGCTTTGGATTGGGATAGCTATAGGCAAGTGCTGGAAGACTTATTGGGATTAGATGTTAGTGATAAAGCCTGGGAGTCCACTATCAAAGGTGGCGAAAATTACAATCTCATCAATAAAGATACTGCTATTTTCGGAGTAGGGGACTTTGGAGCGGAAGAGCCTTACTTTAATACAGAAAGCATTATTTTCGAAGATGGAAAATGGATTGTAAAAGGAAAATTCGCTTTCGTCTTCATTGAGGGGGGAGCCAGAAAGTACTCTTACCGCATCGTTGCAGAGGAAAATCCCCATAGTATTTTCGGACATTTAACCGTGCAAAAGCTGAAAGTGACGAAGGAATGAAAAATATTTAGAAAAGCATACTTATAGGACAAAACGAGTCCTATAAAAGAGAATCGACTCATAAGGCAAAACCTGTTGATTATAGAACCAAGATGGTTATTCAAAAAGCTCAGGCCATATGGTCTGAGCTTTTTTCTATGACATCTTTTTAAGCCTGTTTTAGTTATCCCCTGCATCTTCCTCGGAGAGAGTAAAGGTAAATCTCTTCTTGATTTCCTCATCGGATGCCAGGTACTCATCATAGGTGGTGAGCTTATCAATAAGCTTTCCGTCAATGATTTCCATGATACGGTTTGCAGTGGTTTCCACAACCTGATGGTCACGGGAAGCAAAAATGATAACGCCGGGGAAGTTCTTTAAACCGTCGTTCAAGGCGGAAATCGCTTCCATATCCAGGTGGTCTGTAGGCTCATCCAAAATCAGGACATTGGATCCGGAAATCATCATCTTGGAAAGCATACAACGAACCTTTTCTCCTCCGGAAAGGACGTTGACCTTCTTTACGCCGTCATCTCCCTTAAAGAGCATTCTTCCTAGATACCCTCTTACAAACTGGGTATCCTTGTCCGGAGAATACTGGGTAAGCCATTCCACAATGGTGTCCTCGGAATCAAATTCCTTGGTATTGTCCTTCGGGAAATAGGACTGGCTGGTGGTTAATCCCCACTTATAGTCTCCGGAATCCGGCTCCATTTCTCCGGAAAGAATCTGCATCAGTACGGTCTTTGCCAGCTCGTTAGGACCAACCAAAGCTACCTTATCGGTACGATTTAAGATAAAGCTGATATTGTCCAAAACCTTTACACCATTAATGGTCTTGGTCAGGTTGTTCACTTCCAAAACGTCATTTCCGATTTCACGGTTTGGCTTAAACTGGATATAGGGATACTGTCTGGAGGATGGCTTAATGTCATCTAACTCAATCTTCTCCAAAGCACGCTTTCTGGAAGTCGCCTGCTTGGACTTGGAAGCATTTGCCGAGAAACGCTGGATAAATTCCTGCAATTCCTTGATCTTCTCTTCCTTCTTTCGGTTGGCTTCCTTCTGCTGACGAACAATCAACTGAGAAGACTCAAACCAGAAATCATAGTTTCCGGCAAAGAGTGTAATCTTTCCGTAGTCGATATCCGCAATATTGGTACAAACCTTATTCAAGAAGTAACGGTCATGGCTGACTACAATCACGGTATTTTCAAAGTTAATCAGGAAGTCCTCCAGCCATTCGATGGAGCCCAAGTCCAGGTGGTTGGTCGGCTCGTCCAAAAGCAGGATGTCCGGATTTCCGAAAAGTGCCTTAGCCAAAAGTACCTTCACCTTCTCGGAACCCTTTAGCTCGTTCATCATCTTGTGGTGAAGCTCCGGGCCGATTCCCAGGCCGTTTAACATGGTCTCCGCATCGGACTCCGCATTCCAGCCGTCCATCAGGGCAAATTCTCCCTCCAGCTCTGCTGCACGGATACCGTCCTCGTCGGAGAAATCCGCCTTTGCGTAAAGCGCATCCTTTTCCTGCATCACTTCATACAGGCGCTTATTTCCCATGATTACGGTACTAAGCACAGGGTAAGCATCATATTTAAACTGATCCTGTTCCAATACGGACAAACGCTGTCCCGGGGTAATGATGACTTCACCGGAAGTGGGCTCCAAGGCTCCGGATAAAATCTTTAACAAGGTGGACTTACCGGCACCGTTGGCACCGATTACCCCATAACAGTTCCCCTCCGTAAACTTGATGTTGACCTCTTCAAAAAGGGCCTTCTTCCCTACACGATAGGTTACATTACTTGCTGCAATCATTTTTCCCCTCTCTGCTTCCGATATTTCGGAACTTTACTATAAAATGGCTTTTTCCCACCTATTATAAGGGGAAAGCCGAAGAACTGGCAAGGGGAGTAGGGCTTTTCCCCAAAAAAGTTCTTTGTTAATAGGCTTTTAAGCATCCGACCTGCCGTAGCCGTTCTTCATCTGGCAGCTGACTTCATAGAGTACTTTATCCAGTACGTCTTCGGTTTCTTTCTTTACCATGTCCGCTATCTTTGCATTGCATTCTTCTAATAAAGAGGAAATTCCTTTTTTCTTCTTTCCGTGCTTTTCCAGCTCTTCTTCAAAGGCCTTCATAATCGTATAAGCCTTGGTGGGTACTTTGCTTTGGTAGCGTTCAATATGGGAGCGGCAGTGGCTGTACTGGCTGTCTGCCAAAGCGCCGATAATGCGATTTGCCCAGTAGAAGCTTTCCGTGGTTACCCGTTTTTCCGTATTGGCAAAGTATTCCGGAGTCTTATCGATATTGGCATAGAAGGGCACAAAGGCGTTGAAGGTATTGGAGCCGAAGCAAACCCATTCCAAAACCGCATATTCCTTGGGCACATTCGGACGAATCTGGGTGAGGCTTAGGAAATTATTTCTGCTGATACCGATGGGGCGGTACTTTCCTCTTTCCTTTTCCTCCCCGTATTTTCCGTAGCAGTCATAGGGAGTTCCCTGGAAATGTGCGGAAAGAATATATTTTACATCCTCCGGCGTAATCTTTAATTCCGGGCATAAGCACCAGGGAATATCATCGGATTCCGGGGTAAACTCCGCATTTTCCCCTTCGAAACGGAAGGTATTGCGGTTAAAATATCTTGCCATATACCAGGCTCTTGGGGTGTTATACACATGGTCCGCATCGGAATGGGAGCCGAAGCACTCTCTTGGATTAATCCAGTCTCCCCCGGTCTTTTCGATTTCGTCTTCAAAGCGCAGATCCAAATGATTCTTTTTGATAAATTCCTTTAAATCCTTGGAACAGATGTATTCCTCCTGCTGCCCAAAGGCATCTTCAAAGTCAAAGTAGTCGATACCCAGCTGGTTTGGCATCATCACATAGGCATTGTCCGGCACTCTTCTGGCAATGTAGTGATGTCCGCCAATGGTTTCCATCCACCAGATTTCCTCAGAATCGGAAAAGGCAATGCCGTTCATCTCATAGGTTCCGTACTGATCCAGTAATTCTCCTAAACGAAGCACACCCTCTCTAGCGGAGTGAATGTAAGGAAGCACCAAAGTAACTAAATCCTCTTCACCGATTCCGCCGATTTGCTCCTCTTCTCCATCTTCCGCCTTTTTATACACTACCAGAGGGTCTCCGGAAAGCACCCGCTCATTACTGGTAATGGTTTCCGTTGCGGTCATGGAAACATTTTCACTGTTTACCCCTGCTGCTCCCCAGATGCCTTCTCCTGCCACCGCATTGGGCATGCAGGTATAGCGAAGGGGATTCTTGGGAAGGGGAATGGTCACATGGGACAGTACCGAGGTATAAGTCTCGCCCTGGTCCTTGGGTTCCACCACTATAAACTTCTTAGGGGAAAATGATCCTGAGCCGGAATCCTCATTTCTTGCAATCATAGTGGACCCGTCGTAGGATGCCTCTCTTCCTACCAAAATCGTTGTACAAGCCATCTTCTGCCTCCTTTATGTCTTATCCTTTTGTTCTGCTGAGGGTTTGTGACATTGCTTTCTGCCTTTAACCTCTATTTGTTCTGTTTTTTAGTATACCCCATTCCTAAGGGCTTTTCTATAGACGGAAAGATTCTTTCCCTTTTCATCTATTTGTATATTTTAAACAAAGCTCTAAAAAATAATATTTGTTCTTATTTACCCTTTGTCTTAGTTTAGAGCTTAATTAATTTTGTATCTTGCCGATAATCTAATACTTACACAGAACCGTAAGCAAAATACCATTATCTTAAACTGTTAGTATGCAGAATAGTATGCAAAAACAATGAAGACCAAGATATTGGACTCATCCTAGGAGGGGATTATGAAAAAGAGATGGAACCAGTCCACTAAATTAGCCTTTTTTTCGATTGGGAGTATTCTGCTTTTGCTCCTTACCGCATTTGCCGGTGTAGTAAATAAGGTGCAAAGCAAAAAAGCTACAGAACTTATAAAGGAGCAGTTTGAATTAACCGTGGCTGCCGGAGACTATTCCGATGGTAGTGTTACCCTGAGTAAAACCTCCAGAGCCTATGCCGCAACAGGCGATAAGGCTTATTTGGATGCCTACAACAAGGAACTGACCGTGGATAAAAACCGGGAAAATGCCGTGGAGGTCATGCATAAATACGGTTTAAGCGAGTCCGAAGAGGCCGCCTTAAAGGGAATGTCCGATGCCTCTACCTATCTTGCCGGTTTAGAGGCGCAGTCCTTTACCATGGTGGAACAGGGAGATCTTAAGGGAGCCTTGGACTTACTCTACAGTAAGGACTATCAGGAGAAGGAGCAGGCGGTTTCCGATGACTATGACACTCTTTATGATGAGGTAGCGGAAAGAACCCAGGGAGAGAGTCATGCTGCAGAACAAATGGCGGCCCTGACCCAATTTCTCAGCCTTTTCCTCCTGATTCCCACCATTATTTTCGTACTCATAACCGTGTTCTTCGTTCGGACAGAGCTGATGAAGCCTCTCCTTGCTATCAAAAATTGTATGCTGGGACTTTCTCAGGGTGAGCTGATGAATACCCATTTGGCTCTTCCCGTAGATGAAACCGAGGTGGGAAGCACCGTAAAGGCCATTAAGGATATGAATGCCCACTTAAAGTCCGTTATTGCGGATATCGTAAGCCGTTTAGGCAATATGGCTGCCGGAAATTTCCAGGATGAAGCCGCTTGCCCGAAGATGTACAAGGGAGATTATTCCGCCATCTGCGATTCCTTGAAGACTATCCAGTCCATGCTGAAGAGCACCTTATTGGAAATTGAAAATGCCTCTAAAGAGGTCAATGCCTCCGCCAAGGAAGTTTCCCATGGCAGCGATGTGCTTTCTCAAGGAGCCGCTGAACAGGCCAGCTCCTTGGAAGAGCTTTCCGCTACCATTCAGGCCGTATCCGATCAGGTACGAAACAATGCAGACAATGCGGAAAATGCCGCTCTCCTTTCCAAAACCACAGAGACGGAGCTGGAGTCCAGCAGTACACAAATGAATGCCTTAAATGACTCCATGAGCGAAATGAACCATACCGCTCAGGAAATCAGCAATATCATTCACACCATTGACGACATTGCCTTCCAGACCAATGTCTTAGCCTTAAATGCAGCCGTTGAGGCGGCAAGAGCCGGAGAGTTCGGCCGAGGCTTTGCTGTGGTTGCGGATGAAGTTAGAAATCTTGCCGGAAAGTCCGCAGAGGCGGCAAAGAACACCACCGCTCTCATTGAAAATACCGTGCGTTCCATCGAAACCGGTTCTCAGATGACCGAGGAAGCCGCAAAGTCTCTGGCACAGATTGTAAAGCGCTCTCAGGAAATGCACGAAAAGATTACGGAAATTGCAAGCCTTTCTCAAAGCCAGTCCAAGTCAGTGGAAGAAATTGCTCAGGGTCTGGAACAGGTGTCCGCTGTGGTACAGCATAACTCCGCTACTGCGGAAGAGTCCGCTGCCAGCAGCGCCAAGCTTTTTGATCAAGTGCAGACCATGGAAGAGCTTTTGGCAAAGTTCAAGTTATAAGGCTTTTCCTAAAATCAAATTGCATACTGCACTTACAAAGCTAAATATAAAAGCAATTCAGGAAACTATAGATTTCATTATGCTATCCCTCCAATCGCTCGGGCCTTCGGGTCCGGGTGATTTTTTTGCTTATATCGATTATCCCTCGCAAAGTGTGCGATATCTCCTTGTCTATACACTGACTAACGCTTTCCAAACATGCACTCCTCTGCCCGCCACAATTCTTCCGGGCTTCTCCATCAGCCCCGATGAAATTCCCTTCCCATTGACCTACCAAAAAAATCGTCTTATTATCAAGGTGTTTATGATGTCGGTCTGAGTATTGGAGGATAAAAAATGAAATTTAAAGATATGCCCTATGAGCGCATTTCCGTGGAAAGCATTAAAGAGGAAATGAAGGCGCTGATTCAAAAGCTGAAGAAAGCCAAGGATTTCGAAGAGGCGGAGGCTCTTTTCTTAGAAAATGAAAAGCTGCAAGGCCATGTATTTACCATGTGCAACCTTGCCCTGGTTCGCCACTCCATTAATACGGAAGATAAATTCTACGATGAGGAACAAAACTATTGGAACAATGCCTATCCTCAGATTCAGGAATTTAATCAGGAATGGACCAAGGCCCTTTTAGAGTCTCCCTTTAAAGATGATTTTGCCAGAAAATACGGAAACATTCTCTTCTTGAATGCAGAAATCGACTTAAAGACATTTTCCCCGGAAATCATCCCCATGATGCAGGAGGAAAATGAGCTGACCACCGCCTATGAAAAGCTTCTGGCAAGTGCGCAGATTCCCTTTGAAGGAAAAATCTACACCATTTCCCAGATGTCTCCCTTTAAAAATGACAAAGACGATGCCAGAAGACTGGCCGCTTGGAAGGCGGAAGGACAGTGGTATAAGGACAATCAGGGAGAGCTGGACCGTTTGTATGACAAGCTTGTGCATCTTCGGGATCAAATGGGGAAGAAGCTGGGCTATACCGACTTTACCGAGCTTGGCTACTACCGGATGAGAAGAAACTGCTACGACAAGCAAGATGTGCAAAAGTTCCGTGAGGCTGTGCAGAAGTATGTGGTGCCCGTTGCCGCAAAGATTTACGAAAGACAGGCTGAGCGGCTTGGAAAATCCTATCCCCTAAGCTATGCGGATGCGGCCATTGAATTCCGCTCCGGAAATCCGAAGCCGAAGGGAAATCCGGACGAAATCGTAGCTTCCGGAAAGAAGTTCTATGACTGGCTTTCTCCGGAAACGTCAGAATTTTTCAATCACATGATTGATGATGAGTTAATGGATCTGCTCTCCACCAAGGGCAAGCAGGGTGGGGGATATTGTACCTCCTTCCAGGACTACAAGACGCCCTTCATCTTTGCCAACTTTAACGGCACCCAGCATGATATTGAGGTCATCACCCATGAGGCAGGCCACGCCTTTGCCGCTTACCTGAACCGAAATCGGGTACCCTATGAGTGCATTTGGCCAAGCCTTGAGGCCTGTGAAGTCCACTCCATGTCCATGGAATTCTTTGCAGAGGCATTTTCCGAAGAGTTCTTCGGGGAGGATGCCGGAAAATACAATTACTCCCACTTGGCAGACGCCTTATGCTTTATTCCTTATGGCACCATGGTGGATCATTTTCAGCATATCGTGTATGAAAACCCGAATCTCAGCCCTGCAGAGCGACACGCCAAATGGAAGGAGCTGGTACAGATTTATCAGCCCTGGTTCAAGCTGGATGGAGAAATTCCTTTCTATAGTGAGGGAGAGGGCTGGCAGAGACAGCACCATATCTACTCTTCTCCCTTCTACTACATTGACTACTGCCTGGCACAAACCGTGGCTCTCCAGTTCTGGAACATGATTCAGAAGGATCAAAAGGAAGCTTGGCAGCACTACATGGCGTACACCAAGCAGGGCGGTTCCGTGGTTTTCACAAAGCTCCTAAAGAACGCCGGTCTGGAAAGTCCATTCCAGGAGAGCTGCCTTAGAGGAATCTGCGATACCGCGGCGAAATATCTTGCGGACTATGATTTAAACGGGATTGCATAAGAAAAATGGGCTTGGCTTATTTTTTGAGAATTGGAGGATGCTTAGCTTATGGCACAGAATAATAAAGCACTGAAAGCGCTTGTTGAGGAAATCAAAGCTCTTCCGGAAAATCAAAGCTATACAGAACGGGACGTCCCTCCCATTTTCCAATTCCATGAAGAATCTAAGATTCTTCTGGTGGGACAGGCTCCCGGCAGGAAGGTGGAGGAATCCGGTATTCCCTTCCACGACCTTTCCGGAAAACGCCTGATGGAGTGGATGGGCATTTCCGAAGAAATCTTTTATGGGAAATCCATCTCCATTATCCCTATAGACTTTTACTATCCGGGAAAAGGAAAGGGTGGTGACTTGCCTCCCCGCCCCTTTATGCGAAAATACCATGACGCGGTAGCCTCTCTCCTCCCTAAGGTGAAGCTTCGAATTTTGATTGGAAAATACGCCATTGCCCACTATGATTCGAAGGGAGCAAAGCTCCCCTTAAAGGACTTGCTGTATCCTTACGGAGAAGCATGGGAAAAGGACAATGGGACAAATTCTCTTTTGTCTGGACAGACTTCTTCGGAAATCTTGAATTTTCCTTTGGTACATCCCAGCCCTCTAAACTATGGATGGATTAAGAAAAATCCCTGGTTTATGGAGAGGAATGTGCCGCTATTGCAAAGGATGGTGAAGGAATTATTGTAAGTCATCCACTTTACTTTATAGGGAGGAGGATAAACGATGCCCGAAAAGCATAGCGATTTGAAGGACAAGCTGCAGCATTTATACCGGCAGTGTCGGGAAACACTATCTCCGGAAAATATGATTTTGTTTGACGAAATCGATTTTGAAAATGCCGAGGAGTTCAAGCTCTATATGACCCTATCTGAATTATTTCTTCAGGAACAACAGGAAGAGCTACTGAAAAGGAAAGAACAGGCCAATGGAAAACAATAAGAGATATACAATCTTTGCAGGCGTTAACGGCGCCGGAAAGTCCACATTATACACCTTGCTGAAGCAGGCAGAGCTCGGAGAGCGGATCAATGCGGACGAAATCTTGTTTAGCAACGGCTGGGACTGGCGAGACGAAAAAGCACAGTTTAAATCCATGCGCATTGCCGTAGATAAAATCAATCGCTGTATTCAATCCGGCACTTCCTTCAACCAGGAAACTACTCTCTCCGGTATTTCCATTGTAAAGACCATCCAAGCTGCGAAGGAGCAGGGATTTTTCGTGAAAATGTGTTACATCGGTTTGGAAAGTCCCGAACTGGCTATTGATCGGGTGGCAAAAAGAGTCACGGAAGGCGGCCACGGCATCAAAGAGGAAGACATCAGAAGGCGCTATGAAGCCTCTCTGAAAATGCTAAAAGACGTAGCACCCCTATGCGACTCTGTAGCTTTTTTTGATAATACCGTCAGATACAAAAAAGTTGCCAATCTAAACAACAAGCATTTACAGATTAAGGAATATGATATTCCTTGGTTCAATCGCGGGATGGAATGGATATCTCGTTAAAACTTAAAAAATGGGAATTATAGAAGTTATGCTCTATAATTTCCATTTTCGCTATAGGGAAAGATTGTTTGAAAGGAGGCTGAATGACAAAAGAAGAAATTTGGGAAATGACCCTTCCAAGATACTTGCGAAATGATATAGAAGCATACGTAAAAGGAGTAGAAGAAAATTCAAGTCTCCTGGATTGTCTTTGGGGAGAAGTCTACGGATCCATAAATTCTGCCCTATACAGTTACGTAATATCTGATGAACAGGCAAGGTTTTTACGAAAAAAGTACTTAGGCATCATTTTGGAGGACGACGAACATGTCGATTGACTTTACGAATTGTCCGGTGAATAAACTTCTTTGGTATGGAGGTGCAAATGGGAAGAAAATAGGCATTCAATATAATAATGAAACCTATATGCTGAAGATCCCTTCCTTCGTTAGAAACAGCTTGAAGCAGGATAATGATAATAGTTCTATCAATGAATATCTTTCCTGCCATATCTATGAAAGCTTAGGGATAGATACCCAGAAAACCATTCTTGGAACATATAAAGATACGCTTGCCGTAGCCTGCAAGGATTTTACCGAGGATGGCTCTGCATTAAAGGATTTTGCTTCCCTCAAAAATTCGATTCTTTGTAATTCAGAGAGTGGATATAGTACTGAATTGGATGGTATTTTAGAAACTATACAAACACAAGAAGTCATATCCTGCAAACTGCTTGAAGAACGTTTTTGGGATATGTTCGTTGTAGATGCTTTCATTAGAAATGTTGACAGACATAATGGGAATTGGGGATTTCTTATTAATAGGGCAAAAGGGAGCATACACTTAGCTCCCGTGTATGACTGTGGCTCTTCCTTATATCCTAGTCTCACTGAAGCCGGCATGAAAAATATCCTTTCCTCGGAAAGGGAAATGAACGATAGAATTTATGTCTTTCCAAATTCAGCAATTCAGTATAAAGATAGAAAAATTAATTATTTTGAATTTCTAAATACTACCGATAATATTGCCTGTTTAAAGGCGCTTAAACGAATTTATCCTAGAATCAATATGGATAAAATTAATGCTATTATTGAGAGCACCCCATATATTTCAGGTATTCAAAAAGATTTCTATCGAACTATGTTGGCACAGAGAAAAGCAAAGATACTTGATAGCGCAATAAAAAGAGGAGAAAGAAAATGAAATACGTTTATCCTGCAGTTTTTACACCTGAAGAAAATGGACAAATTTCCGTAAACTTTCCTGACTTAGAAAGCTGTTACACCTGTGGGGATGATTTAGTAGATGCTCTTGATATGGCTGAGGATGTTCTCGCTATGACATTAGTAAGCTATGAGAACAATAGCACTCCCATTCCGACTCCCTCTAAAAAGCTAAGTTTAGAAGACGGCGAATTTCAAAACTTTATTGCTTGTGATACAGATAGTTATAGAAAGCAAAACATTTCTATACACTGATGGAATTATTATACAATTCATACGGTGCGATATCCTGGCCGCCTTCCCACTCTACGGTATGGTTTGCAACCCTTACTTTTTTAAATGTTTCAAGGTCTTTTAATTCCCCGTACCACGCCCCGCTTATGTATGGCGAGACATCAAAGATTTTCTTTTCCCCGTTTTCGTATAAAAGCAAAAGCTTATAGTCGTCCTTAGGAGAAACGCTCAATAATTCAGGCTGTAACATATCCCCCCCTATTTTAAAGGCTCAATAGTAAAAGTTTTTTCGCCCTTCTCCAATAAATCCCAGTTAGCCAAAAGGTCATCGTAAAACAAAAGAAGCCTGCAAATCAGGCTTCTTTCTTTTCTTAGAGAGCGCGAGACGGGAATCGAACCCGCGACCTTCTCCTTGGCAAGGAGACATAGTACCACTCTACCACTCGCGCATATTGGTCAAATGCCCAGAACCGGAATCGAACCAGTGACACGAGGATTTTCAGTCCTCTGCTCTACCGACTGAGCTATCTGGGCAAAAAAAGCGGGTGATGGGAATCGAACCCACGTGTTCAGCTTGGAAGGCTGACATTCTACCATTGAACTACACCCGCATATATCCTTTAAAATTTTCAAGGCACGAATGGTATATTACAACATGGATGCATTCTTGTCAACAAATTTTTGAAAAAAGATGGAGTAAACATTTTTGAACAACTTTCACGGGTCGGTGAGAAACTGGTAAAACGCTGCAGTTCCAGAGACCCTTTTGAAATTGCAAGGCAGCTTGGTATTAATGTAATTTCGGTTCCCTGAAGGGAATGTACCGGGTGATTAAGCGAAATCGCTTTATTTTCCTGAAGAACAGTCTGGATGAAAATATGCTGCGCATTGTGTGTGTACATGGATTAGGGCATGACCAGTTTCACCGGAATATGGCGAAAACCACCCCGATTCATGAGTTCATGCTCTGCGATATGAAATCCAAACCTGAATATGAAGCCAACATCGTAGCAGCAGAAATCCTGATGGACAGCGATGAAGTCCTTCGCTACATTTATGAATATGGATACACTGCCGAACAGATTGCCAGTGCGATGTCCACTGACAACAGCCTAGTTACGCTGAAGGTCGCGCACCTGGCAACACTTGGCTATAATCTGCACGCACTGGAATATAAGAGCAACTTTTTGAAATAATGTACCTTCGAGGAGCCTGGACTGGCTCCTCTTTTTTGTTGCAAATTGTGCAGATGCCGTCTGCACAATTTGCAGTGAAGGGGCAGTTTCTATCATTTATGTGCTGGTTCATTTCATGATTTTATGCGAATTCTTTTATATTGCTGCACCAGCCCTGAATTTGACATTCTGCATCATTTATATCAGACAAATGTGCCTTTACATGAACCGGATTCAGCAAATACATAAAACACAAAATATCCCGAGCCGTTCTTTTCTTTTCATCCGGAGAGAGGACTGCAACAAAATCGGCATCTTCAAGAGTTTTAGCTCGTTCCTCCATATGGCTTTCTCCATTAAGAACCAGGCGGTACATCAAGTTTTCAAAATATGTTACATAGCATTTTTCACCAAGTAAAGATAAGATATCCTTGTCACATGATATTGCATCGATGGGCTTTTTATAAACAAAAGTCGAAAAAGTCTCCAATGCACGGCGCATTGTATTCCCAATTATCATATCATTTTCAGGAGTACCATTAACTGCAAAATCATAAATTGTTTTTAAAAGCTCGCTATATTCGTGCCTTTTTTTGTACCTGAAATCAACAAGCTGCCGATTTTCCAATTCCAGAAGGAGGTAGTTACATTCAGTACCGATTTCATCCTTTGCGGTAACTCTTATCTCATTAAAGGCTTTTTCCAAGTCAAATACAGCGGGTAGATCATGCGTCATGACCAATAATTTTGAATTGCGATTTCCACACATAATTTTTCGCATTTGCGATCTCAAAAAAGATATGATACCGATTTTGTTTTCAAAATCAAAGCTTGAAACTGGGTCGTCGATGACTACCAACACCTCATTTGTATACGCATCTTCTATAGCACAGCCAGAAAGCATTTCTGCGAAGAAATAACAGAGTGCAATTATATTACGTTCCCCGAGCGATATTTCGTTTGGTTTTACGTCTGCTTTATTTGACTGGAGCAGATATACACCGTCTTTCACTTTTATTGCCAATCTGTCATTAGCAAAAAAGATATAGCGAAGATTACTATTGATTACATCAACTGCAATCATAATGTTCTTCTTCTGCGCAAGTAATTCATCAAGAGTCTTCTTCTTGGTCAGCGCATCTTCCTTTAATTGCTTGAACTGGGAATCAGCATATTCCTTTTCTTTGAGCTGTTTTAAATAGGTCTCATGGATTGGCAAAATCTCATAATAGGCCTTTTGCTTATTTAACACCTGCAATTCGGATTTGATCTTGCTAATATCAAGAAAAGGTTTATTGTGTTCTACTCTTGCGACTTCCAAGTCACTAATTGCACTCACTAACGCAGCCCGCTTTTCTCGGAGACCAAATTCTACGCCTAATATCGGTTCAAAAGGATTGGCAATTTTCTTCTTGATTTCCGTATTGCACTTTTCTATTGCATCATTTAATGCAGCAGCCGCATTTATTACGTTATTTACCGTCGATTGATTCAGTTTACTAAATGGAGTAATATCAAAACTTATCTGTTGGATTATTAGCTTCGATAAGCATTCCTTGTGATCCTCAACTTGCCTGGATAGTACCTTTTTTATACTTTCAATTAAATTATTCTTATATTCCTCCGTAACTGGCTGTAAGCAGAAAGGGCATTGTTTCACAGCTTCATTAGAGAAAGTTTCCTCTATTCTCTGAAGTTGACCGGACTCAACCAGAGTGAGTAGAAATTCTTCTCGTGGTGTCAATTCAGGCTTTTCTATTCTTTCTGCCAGGATCATGATAATATCATCATCTCTAAACTCAGGAATATGAACCTGAACGCTTTGCGAAATCGTTGCACTTCCGCTTTTCGCAGCAGAAAGCATATCAAATTTTTTACGATATTCACATTCTACATCAGCTTCAGATAGTGCTGGGGCTGATGAGATAATCGTATTATAAGTGCTATCATTAACAGCGGCGTTACGACGATCTTCTTTAATAACTCTTTCTCTGCCAGCCCAGTGAGTATCTCCAGATAAAGCATTATTCATTTGAGCGAGGTAATATGCGGGCGCAAGAACAGACGATTTATCTGAATATGTGTTGCATACTTCTTCCTGCTGCTTTCTCGCATTTTCGCTAGCCGTCAATGCGCTCTGTGCTGCAATAATTTTTTCCTCTAACTCTGCTTGTGCGCCAAGCATAATTATAGTACTTAAACCATCTTCTTTTAAGCGAACATTTCTTTGTATATACTCCTCATTAAAAACATAAACTCGCCGCGTAGTGTCATCTGTTCCCCGCACCACAGGATTGCCGTTTTCGTCGAGCAATGCTGCACTATCAATATCGCTTACATCTCCACCGTTAACTTTTATAAAAGCCTTTGCTATTGTAGTTTTTCCACTTCCGTTTCTACCATACACAAGAGCCATCCGTTGATTTTGATTCTGAAAAATGGACAATTCCGTTGCAGATGTAAAAGAACCCCCAGTAAACTTTATTTTACAAACCGATTCAATCATCATTCCACCCCCAATGCCTTAAACACTGCATCTTCCGCGCTGCTGTAGAAAATCAGATTAAAACTGCCCACCAGCTCCGGCGGCACGGTGCCAAGGTCTGCTGCACTGGTAATCGGCAACAGCACTTTCTTCGCACCGCTGTCCAGGCATACCTGCAAGGAATTCGCCAGTTCATCGGCTTTTATCATTGTTCCGCTGATGCTGATCTCCCCCAGGACAGCCATACTGCTAAGTACGGGCTTGCCCAGCGCGATGGAGCACAGCGCAATCAGAGTCGGCAGCGCTAGTTTCCCGGTCATCCCGATGCCCTGCAAATCCTGATAGTTGATGATATAATCCTTTGTCGTGGTGCTGATGGAACCGCTGATGCGGTTGCCGTTGGCCTTGAGAAAATTGAACGCTGTATTCGCAGCTTCCTTGCAGTCACGTTCAGAACCGATACCAGTACGTTCAAACTTGCCGTTTCCAGGCAGCATCTGGCTTTCGAGACGGAACACGCCGATCATGCCGGACTTGCCCTGCGAAACGGTATAGACCTGACCCGGATTGCACATCCCTTCCGGAATCAGCTTGCCGCCACCCTGTTCCGGAACGGAAACGTAATGCTCCTCAAAGGTCTCATTGTCTATGTAGGAGAAGTTCACATCGTAGAACTCCATGCCGCCTAGCTTTTTCAGCTGCTCCTTCACACGACGGCGCATTTCGAGCGAAATCTGGATGACTTCCTCCAGTTCTTCCTTGGTAAACTCCCCATCAGGATAGAGCAGCTTCAGATAGCCATCTACCATACGGCGCACGGCGATGGTATCACGTTGGTTCAGGTTCTTGCCCAAACGGAAGTAATGGTCGAGCGCATCGCCGTACTGTTCCTTGCGCAGTTCCCGGATGAACTCTGCCAGATAATCGCTGATAAAGCCATAGTCATTCGTGAAATGCTCCGGGCGGAACTTCGGAATCTCCCAGCCGGGGAGATAGCAGTGCATCCGGTCGAGAAACGCCGTGTCGGTACCCATTTCTGGCGGGAACGGGTCAAACAGGCTGGACGTTTTCAGCAGCACGTCCACGCTCTGATTGATGTTACCGACAAAGACCATCGAGGCCGTTGCAGCCTTTTCTTCTTTGCCACGAGCGAAAGAACCGGAGGCCATGTAGTCCTTCATGATCTGCACGCCGTCTTTATCCTTGAAGCGAATACCGGCCACCTCATCGAAGGCAACACAATCCCATAGGCCAACCAGACCAACTGTCTTGCGGCCCATGTTATAAAACAGGTTTGCCACCGTCGTCTGCCCACCGGAGATCAGAATACTGTTTGGCGAGATTTCTTTGTACAGATGCGATTTACCGGTGCTTCTCGGCCCCAGCTCAGACAGGTTGAAGTTGTTCTCAACCAACGGAATCATACGGGTCAGCAACAGCCATTTTTCACGATAAGTAAACTCGTCTGGCTCCATACCGATGGAGCGCAGCAGCACATCCAGCCATTCATCCTTTGTAAATGCCTTGCGTCCCTGCTTCAGCTCGTCAATGTCAATGTGTGGCATCTGAATCGGCGTTAGCTTGCGGATGCTGATGGGCGAAATGTCCTTCTGATTCTTCTGTTTAGAGCGCAATGGATCGCCATCGGCATTGATAATGCCAAAGTTGCTGTCTCCCTCAGACTCATATTCCAGCTGCACGATGCACCAGATACCGCCGCAAAGCAGCCGGTCATATTTTTCCGGGTAATCATCTGTAATCGGCACATTGATGAGGCCAAGGTTAGAGAACTCTGCAAAAAAGCAATCCTTTTTGATATCCAGATGCACTGTCACCATATCAATAATGGTATGGCTCCCGTTCTTGCGCAGTTGTGAGAGAATTTTTTGAGCCTCATCCGGGCGGACAAAGTTGTCTGCCAGAATACGTTTCACATTCTGAACGCCCTGCTCAATGATTGCCTCATCGTCTGAACTACAATACTGACCCAGCAGGAACTCCAGCACATAGACCGGAACATTTGCTCCTTCTTTTATTTTCTTTGTCAGGTCTTTGCGGACGATCCGACCGTCAAAGTTGCTGCGCAGCTTTCGACGCAGTTCTTCACGGGTATCGTCTACCGCCATATCCATCATTTCCATACGGAATTCCTGCCTCCTCTGTATCAGAATCCGAATCCAAAGTCATCCGCAAAGGCAATGTCCATGATAACAGGCTGCCTCCACTGCTCCAGACCGCTTTCTTCGTCATAAACCACAAGGTAATATTGCTTGTCCTTGTCGTATTTCTTATTTTTGAATGTGAACCGCATCCGGAAGATACGCTTCTGCGCATTTTCCTCACGACTGTCCGCCACATAACTGTTTTCGTTCGAGATTTTCTCATTGTCTTCCGAGAGGAAGAAAATGCGGTACTTTGCCGCTTTTACAGTATCACTGACGGCATCCGACTGGATAAAGTCCATGGAAGTGATCAGGTTCGTAATCTTATGGACGATGCTGACCAGAGCAATCTCTGCATTCTTTGTTTCCATGTGACCGCGTTCCATCTTAAACTCCAGCACCGGCACCAGCATTTCCTGTGGTGAGGAACCGCCATGCACATAGTTAGCACCGCCTCCGGCCACCTTAAAGACATTGCTGCTGACTGGATAGGACACTACCTTGCTGTCCTCGTTCCCCAGAACGCGTCCCATGCTCATATGATCGATGCCGTCATTTTCCAGTGCCGCCTTGGAAACTATAAATCTGCGATTGACAAATGCTTTGTCCTCGCTTTTCCCGGAAATCTTATCACTTTCTGTCAACTTATCACGCTTGTAAATAAAGCCATGGTCGGCAGTAACGATAAAATGATAGGTGTTGCCGCTGACGGAGATTCGATGAATCAAATCCATAATTTCCTGAACGGCTTCCTCACACGCATGAAACACCTCATCCTCGGTATTAGCCTTGTCTCCACGCGCGTCGATCTGATTATGGTATACATAGATAATCTGACGTTTTGTCAGCACATCTCGCAGCTCTGCCACTTTCAGATTTTTGATATCATCGAACTGTACACAGACACTATCCGGGTTATAGCTTTGCAGCACCTGCTGCCGACCTGCCAGATTATCGCAAAGGATACCATCTACCAGCACCTGGAAGTCATCCGTCATCTCCAGTGTTTTATGCGGCAAAAGTGCTGCCATACCGAGCCTCGTATAAGACGGAAGAACACCCAACTGTACAGAAAGTTTTGCCGTGCATTTCGGGTCATCCTGCATTCTGGAAAACAACTCCTGTCCTACCTCGTAACGCATGGCATCCGAAATAATGACCACGGTACGTTCTTTGGTATAGCGCAGGTTGGCATTGTAAAACTCCCGCTGCAACGGAATTGCCGAAAATGCGGCATCCTGCTGGATTCCAACATTCCAGGCTGGGAGCAGACAAGCCAGATATTCATTCGTGTAGATATTTTCCACCAGTTCCCGAAGCGGCTCAAAGCTTTCCG
>NZ_CAUVME010000023.1:0-41085 GCF_963553175.1 Oribacterium sinus
AGAAGGTTTTACAGGGAATCCAGAGGGCAGTTAATCCGGACCTGATTGAATTGGAGGCGGATTTGTCCCTGATTGCGGTTGTAGGACGAGGAATGAAGTCCTCTCGGGGTGTGGCAGGACGTATTTTCTCTGCCCTTGCTCATGAGTACATTAATATAAAGATGATCGACCAGGGCTCTTCCGAGTACAACATCATTATCGGTGTGAAAAACGAAGACTTCAATGCGGCGATTAAGGCGATTTACAATATGTTTGTTTTATCGGTATAAGAGACGTTTTAGCCGGAAAGCATTCTTGGAACAGGAAGGCCGGTTTAGAGGGGAAAGGGAGGAAAATGCCTTCCTTTCCTAAATCCGGAAAGAGAAAGTGAGGGCTATGGACATTCTTGTCATAGGCGGAGGACCGGCGGGGATGATGGCGGCCATCTATGCGAAAAAAGAGGCTGGAAATCGAGAGGTGGTTCTTTTCGAAAAAAATGAAAAGCTGGGAAAGAAGCTCTTTATCACGGGAAAAGGAAGGGGAAACTGGACCAACTCCTGTGAGGAAAGTGTTTTTATGGAGAAAATCCTTCGAAATCCCCGTTTTTTCATGGGGGCCTTTCGGAACTTTAACAATCAGGATGCCATTGCCTTTATGGAGAAAAATGGCTGTGCTCTTAAGGAAGAGCGGGGAGGCCGCATTTTCCCGGAGAGCAATAAGGCCTTTTCCTTAACGGACGGCATGAAGAAGGCTTTACAGAAGGAAGGGGTAAAGGTCTGCCTGAATAAAAAGGTGGACTTTATCCGGAAAAAGGGAGATGTCTTTTTGATTAAGGGAAATTTTCCGGAAGTGGAAGCGAAGAAAGTTATTATCGCCACCGGAGGACTAAGCTATCCCTCTACGGGCTCCACGGGAGACGGTTACGATTTTGCCAAAGATTTTTCCATAGGAGTCACAAAGACCTATCCTTCCTTAGTGAAAATGGAGGTTTTGGAGGAGGATGTGTATCCTCTTTCCGGCCTGAAGCTAAAGCATATCGGCTTGAAGATTTTAAATGAAAAGGGAAAGTGCCTGTACGAAAAGACGGGAGAATTATATTTTCAAAAGAACAGCCTTTTGGGACCGGTGGTTTTATCCGCAAGTGCAGCCTTAAGTCCGGAGATTTCCGAAGCCCCTATGGGAAGCTACCAAATCGCTATAGACCTAAAGGCGGAGATGGGACAGGAGCAGTTTGACAGCTTTTTCCTGAGGGACTGTGAAAGCAAGGGAAAGGAAAAGCTTTATCAGCTTTTAAAATCCTATCTTCCTGCACAGCTCTATCCCATTTTCCTGAAACGCTTGGAAAAGCAGGGCGTATCTTTAGAGAAAAAAAGCTCGGAGCTGAAGAAAGAGGAACGAAGGAAGATTTTAAATCTTTTTCACAGCTTCCCCTTTACCGTACAGGGCTTGGGGGGCTTTCCGGAAGCTATAGTCACCAAGGGGGGCGTGGAAACTACGGAGCTTTCCAAGAAAAGTCTGGAGGCCAAGAAGGTTCCGGGACTTTACTTTGCGGGAGAGGTGGTGGATCTGGATGCCTATACCGGAGGCTTTAATATGCAGATTGCCATTTCCACCGGTGTTTTAGCGGGACAGTCCGCAGGAAGAGCTTTAAAAGAGGAGCGATAAGAGTTAAGGGCAGCTTCGTTAAGAAAAGCTTTGTTAAGAAAAGCTTCGTTAAAAAGATTCCTAAAGGAAATACCCAAGGAAAGATAGCAAAAGGATTTTAGAAAGGAAGAATACATGCCATACACAATAGCCATAGACGGACCGGCAGGGGCGGGCAAATCCACCATTGCCAAATTACTATCGAAAAGCCTGGGCTTTTATTATGTAGATACCGGGGCACTGTATCGTGGCCTTGCTTATGGAATAGCGGAAAAGGGAATTCCCTTTACATCGGAGAAAAGCATAGAAGAAGCTCTTCCCGCCCTACAGGTGGATTTGGCATACGAAGGGGAAAAGCAAAAGGTTTTTTGCAACCAAGAGGATTGTACGGACTACATCCGTACTCCGGAGATGGGACAGGGAGCCTCCATGATTTCTCAATACGGCTGTGTTCGGGAAAAACTGCTGGATTTACAGAGAAATGTAGCCAAAGAGCATTCCTGTGTAATGGATGGAAGAGATATCGGTACGGTGGTTTTGCCGAAGGCAAATAAAAAGTTCTATTTAACCGCTTCTCCCGAAATTCGGGCAGAAAGACGTTGGAAGGAGCTTTTGGAAAAGGGGGAAAAAATCAGCCTTGAACAGGTGCTTACGGAAGTAAAGGAAAGAGATCACAGAGACAGCACCAGGGCCATTGCCCCCTTGAAAAAGGCGGAGGATGCCATTGAAATCGATAGCAGTACTTTGTCTATTTCTGAAGTTGTGGATAAGATGTTAAGCTATTGTGTGGGAAGTGAGGAATAAAATGGAGGCGGTCCTGGCGAAAAGTGCAGGCTTTTGCTTTGGTGTGGAACGGGCGGTGGATGCAGTCTATCGCGTTCTTTCCGAGGAAGAGAAGAAGGATGAGTCGGAGAGACGACCGATTTATACCTATGGAGCCATAGTGCATAACGAGCAGGTGGTAAAAGCCCTGGAGGACAGAGGGGTTATGCTTTTAAAGACAAAGGAAGAGCTGTCCCGTTTGGAAAAAGGAATTTTGGTGATTCGCGCCCATGGGGTAGGGGAAGAGATTTACAAACTGCTTCAGGGAAAAGATATCGAAATTGTGGACAGCTCCTGTCCCTATGTACGAAAGATTCAGCGTCTTGTGCGGGAGCACAGTGAAAAGGGCGAAAGAGTCATTGTAATGGGTGACCCGGAGCATCCCGAAGTGCAGGGAATCCTGGGCTGGGGAAAGGGAGACGTGACGGCTCTAAAAGGCATAGAAGAGGTGGAGGCACTGCCGGATGGAGAGGGGCAGGAAATCTTTGTAGTGGCTCAAACTACTTTTCATATTGATAAATTCAAACTAGTTCTTGCGCTTTTTAAAAAAAAGGGGTATCATGTTTCTGTTATCAATACGATTTGCAACGCAACTTTCGAAAGGCAGTCAGAAGCAAAGGAATTAGCTGGACGATCCGACGCCATGGTGGTGATTGGTGGAAGCAGTTCATCTAACACAAAGAAGTTATTTGAGATATGCCGGGCGATATGCCCTAATACCCAGCTGATACAAACGGTGAAAGATCTTAAATTCAACTCGGATGAAGCGATTCGCAACGTAGGTATCACAGCAGGGGCAAGCACCCCAAAAGAAATAATAGAGGAGGTTCTAACTTATGTCAGAAATGAGTTTTGAACAAATGCTTGAGGAATCATTAAAGTCGGTTCATGCGGGGGAAATCGTTACAGGAACTGTTATCAGTGTGAAGCCGGATGAGATCGCACTGAACATCGGATACAAGTCCGATGGAATTATGACCAGAAGTGATTACAGTGCAGACAACCAATTAGACTTAACTACAGTAGTATCTGTAGGAGACGAGATTGAGTGTAAGGTTAAGAAGGTCAATGACGGTGAAGGTCAGGTCGTTCTTTCCCACAGAGATGCTCTTCAGTCTAAGGCTTCCGAGGAGTTAAGAAAGGCATTTGAAGAGAATGCTATTCTTACCGGTAAGGTAGTACAGGTTGTTAAGGGCGGATTGAATGTAGAAGTGGACGGAGCAAGAATTTTCGTTCCCGCTTCCTTAGTATCCGATAGCTTTGAGAGAGATTTAAACAAGTATCAGGGACAGGACATTCAGTTTGTTATTACCGAGTTCAATCCGGCCAAGAGAAGAATTATTGGAGACAGAAAGCAGATTATGTCTGCTATGAAGAAAGAGCAGCATGACAAGCTCTTCTCTGAGTTAAAGGAAGGCGATATCCGTACCGGTGTGGTTAAGAATCTTACCGACTTCGGTGCATTCATCGACCTTGGCGGTGCAGACGGACTTCTTCATATCTCCGAGATGAGCTGGGGAAGAATCGAGAATCCGAAGAAGCTCTTTAAGCCGGGACAGGAAGTAGAAGTTCTGGTTAAGGAAATTAGCGGAGAGAGAATTGCATTAACCAGAAAGTTCCCGAACGAGAACCCATGGAAGGATGCAGAGAGCAAGTATGCCGTAGGCGAAATCGTTACCGGTAGAGTTGCAAGAATGACCGATTTCGGTGCATTCATCGAGTTAGACAAGGGAATCGATGCTTTATTACATGTTTCTCAGATTTCTAAGGATCATGTGAACAAGCCATCCGATGTTCTTGAGCCCGGACAGGAAATCGAAGCAAGAGTGGTTGATTTAGACGTAGACAACCATAAGATTTCTCTTTCCATCAAGGCTCTTCTTCCGGAAGAAGAAGGGGATGTAGCTGACGTAGATGTAGAGGCGGCATCTGAAGAATAAGACTTTAAAGCCGGGCTTTAGGCCCGGCTTTTTTGATGGAAAGCTATGCTTTATGTGGAATCCATACAGTATGGAACAAGCGGTTATATGACGATGAATACAGGAAGAGGAGTAATATGGGACAGGAAATCGAAAGAAAATGGAGGATTCGAAAACTTCCAAAGGACTATAAGCATTTTCCTTGTAAACTTCTGGAACAAGCCTATCTATGCCAAAATCCTACCCTTCGTATTCGGAAGGAAAGCAGTATTTTCGGTGGAGAAGAGGAGGACAGTATTTCCGGCGAAAAAGAGGGAAGCAGCATTTCTGACAAGAATGAGAAAGCCGGTATTTCCGAAGGAAAGGATCAGGAGGAGTATATTTTTTGCTACAAGGGAAAGGGTAGACTTTCCAGAGAGGAGTATAACCTGCCCTTAACAGAGGAAGCCTATGAGACTCTGATTGGAAAGACAGAGGGAAGGGTGATACGAAAGTTTAGGTATGCCATACCCCATGGAGCTTATACCGTAGAATTGGATATATTTCAGGGAGAGCTGGAGGGACTTTGTTATGCGGAAGTGGAGTTTTCTTCCGAAGAGGAGGCGCTTTCTTTTCAGCCCTTAGACTGGTTTTCCGAGGAACTTACCGGGGAAAGAGGTTATTCCAATGCAGAACTCAGTTTTGCAAAGGAGCTTTCCAATCTTAAATTAAAGGATTAAAGCAGGCTTTTTCTTCTTTTTATTGCAGAAATGTCCGTTCAATGCTATACTTTACCCTCGAAAGCCCAGCAAAGGCGGTTTTTAAATTATAAGAGAAAAGTTTTGGAGGTATGCGCAATGAGCGTAAAGGTAGAAAATCTAGAAAAGAATATGGCAAAGATTACAGTAGATGTATCCGCAGAGGACTTTGCTCAGGCTGTAGAACAGGCTTACCAGAAGACTAAGACACGTTACAACATTCCCGGCTTCCGTAAAGGAAAAGCTACAAAGAAGATGATTGAGCAGCATTATGGCCCACAGGTTTTCTACGATGCAGCGATTAACAACATTTTGGATACTCATTATCCTGCAGCTGCCAAGGAATCCGGATTAGACATCGTTTCCCGTCCTGAAATCGGCGTTGAGCAGATTGGAGAGGGAAAGGACTTCATCTTCACCGCTACCGTTGCTGTACGTCCTGAGGTTACTCTTGGAGAGTACTTCGGTGTTACCGCAGAGAAGGCTGATGTATCTGTAAGCGCGAAGGAAGTAACCGAGCGTTTGAATAAGGAACTGGAGAAGAATTCCAGAATGGTGGATGTGGATCGTGCCATTAAGAAGAACGACATCGCTACCATCGACTTTGTAGGTTCTGTAGACGGTAAGGAATTCCCCGGCGGAAGAGGAGAGGATTATCCTCTTACCATCGGTTCCGGAACCTTTATTCCCGGATTTGAGGATCAGCTGATCGGAGCAAAGGCCGGAGAAGAGGTAGATGTTCATGTTACCTTCCCGGAGAACTACGGCGCTAAGGATTTAGCAGGAAAAGAAGCTTTATTCAAGGTAAATATTAAGGCTGTTAAGGAGAAGCAGGTTCCTAAGGCTGATGACGAGTTTGCCTCCGAAGTTTCCGAGTTTGAGACTCTTAAAGAGTATAAGGAAGACTTAAAGAAGCAGATTAAGGAAGAGAAGGAGAAGAGAGCTACTTCTCAGGTAGAGAACAACGTAGTGGCAAAGGTTGTGGAAAATGCTTCCGTAGAGCTTCCTGAGCCGATGGTGGAGATGCAACTGGATCAGATGTTCTATGATTACGCTAGACGTATGGAAGCACAGGGCATCCCCATGGATCAGTATATGCAGATTACCGGTCTTACAGAAGAGGGCTTAAAGAGCCAGATGAGAGAGACCGCAGTTCAGAATATCAAGACCTCTTTGGTTTTGGATGCTATCCAGAAGAAGGAAGGCATTGAGGTTACTGAAGAAGCTATCGAGAAGGAACTGGAGAGAATTGCAGAGCAGTACCGCATGAAGAAGGAAGATCTGGCAAAGACCATCAGCGATTCTCAGAAGCTTTCCATTAAGAGAGAGCTGGATATTCAGGCTACCATTGATAAGCTGGTAAGCGAAGCTAAGCTTGTAAAGCCTGAGAAGAAGAGCAAGAAGGAAGAGAAGGAAGAAGCTGCTGAGAAGTAAAGCTTCCGAAATAAAGAATACTGAGGACTGAGAAGCCTGTTTCGGCTTCCCGGTCCTTTTCTTTCTTAAACCATGGGTTTATAGGGGAAAGGATTGCCCTATGGTATTCTATAGAAGAATCCATAATAGAGGAGGTATACCATGAAGAATTTTTCCTATCCACAAAATATAACAACCATTCCCTATGTTATCCAGTCTACCAGTAGGGGAGAGCGTTCCTATGACATTTTTTCCAGACTCTTAAACGAAAGAATCGTTTTCCTGGGAGACGAGGTAAACAGCGATACCGCATCTCTGGTTATTGCCCAGCTGCTTTTCTTGGAGTCTGAGGATCCGGACAAGGACATTTCCCTTTATATCAATTCTCCGGGAGGCTCTGTAACCGCAGGAATGGGAATTTATGATACCATGCAGTACATTAAGTGTGACGTTTCCACCATCTGTGTAGGTATGGCGGCATCCATGGGAGCCTTCTTACTGGCAGGGGGAGCCAAGGGAAAGAGAATGATTCTTCCCAATGCGGAGGTTATGATTCACCAGCCTTCAGGCGGTGCCCAGGGACAGGCTACAGAGATTCAGATTACGGCAGAATGGATTCTCCGTACCAAGAAGAACTTAGCCAAGATTTTGGCGGAAAATTGTAATCAGCCCTTTGAGAAGGTGATGGCGGATACGGAGAGAGATTACTGGATGTCTGCTGAGCAGGCTCTGGACTACGGTCTGGTTGACCACATTTTCCAGAAAAGAACAGATTTAGAAAAGAAATAAAAAATAAGGAAAGCAGGAAGAAATATGCCTATGAAACCGGATGATAAAGTAAGATGTTCCTTTTGCGGAAAATCAGCAAAGCAGGTTAGGAAAATGATTGCCGGCCTGAATAACACCTACATCTGTGATGAGTGTGTGGAGCTTTGCCAGGAGATTTTCGATGAAGAAATGGGCGGAGAAAATGCAGGAGGCGAGGTTTCCGATATCCATTTATTGAAGCCTAAGGAAATTAAAGATTTCCTGGATGAATATGTCATCGGACAGGACGAAGCGAAGAAGGTGCTTTCCGTTGCGGTATATAATCATTACAAGAGAATTACTTCCAAGGTAAGAGATATTGATGTGCAGAAGTCCAACATTTTGATGATCGGACCTACCGGAACCGGAAAGACCTACCTTGCCCAGACACTGGCTAAGATTTTGGGCGTGCCCTTTGCCATTGCGGATGCTACAGCCCTCACCGAAGCCGGCTATGTGGGAGAGGATGTGGAGAACATTCTTTTAAAGCTGATTCAGGCAGCGGATTATGACATTTCCAAGGCGGAGATCGGTATTATCTATATCGATGAGATTGATAAGATTACCAAGAAGTCGGAAAATGTTTCCATCACCAGAGATGTTTCCGGAGAGGGTGTACAGCAGGCTCTTTTAAAGATTTTAGAAGGAACCGTTGCTTCCGTTCCTCCTCAGGGAGGAAGAAAGCATCCTCAACAGGAGCTGATTCAGATTGATACCACCAATATTCTCTTTATCTGCGGGGGAGCCTTTGACGGCTTGGAGCACATTATTGAGAAGAGAATTGCTTCCGGCTCCATTGGCTTTGGTGCAGAAATCGTAGAGAAGAATAAGGATAACTATGATGATGTTTTGAAGCAGGTACAGCCTGAGGACTTAACAAAGTTCGGATTGATTCCCGAGTTTATCGGTAGAGTACCGGTGGATGTGGAGCTAAGCAGTCATGATGTGGACAGCCTAAAGCGTATTCTGACCACTCCGAAGAACGCTCTTGTGAAGCAGTACCAGAAGCTCTTTGAGATGGACGGTGTAGGCCTTTCCTTCAGCGATGATGCGGTAACCGCCATTGCGGAGAAGGCAGTACAGAGAAAGACCGGAGCTAGAGGACTTCGTTCCATTATGGAAGGGATGATGACAGAAATCATGTATGAGATTCCCTCCGATGAAGATATTGCCGAGGTAGAGATTACCAAGGATGTGGTAGAGAATCAGGCAAAGCCCAGAGTGGAAAGAAATCCTGAAAAGAGACAGGAGCGCTGGCTGGAATTTCAGCAGAACAAAGAGGACAATGTAAAAGAGAGAAAACAGCTTAAGAAAAGAGGATAATATGGTCATTCGTTCTGTAGATCTTCCCTATGTTTGCGGAGTAAAGTCTACTTTACCAAGGACAGGAAAGCCGGAATTTGTCTTAGCAGGCCGTTCCAATGTGGGAAAGTCCTCCTTTATCAATACCTTATTGCAAAGGAAGTCCTTTGCCAGAACCTCCTCCACACCGGGAAAAACCAGAACCATTAACTTCTATTCTGTAAATGACAGCTTCTATCTGGTGGATCTTCCGGGTTATGGCTATGCGGCCACAGGCCCTGTAGAGCAGGAAAAATGGGATCGTATGATTCGTCGCTATCTGGAGCAGGGGGAGGATATCGAAGAGGTGGTGCTTCTTCTGGACTGTAGAAGAATTCCCGGTGAGAAGGATTTACAGATGTTCCAATGGATTTGTTCCGCAACAGGCTATGAACCCATTGTGATTATCACAAAGATGGATAAGTTAAAGCGTTCTCAGCAACAGCAGGCAGTAAAGGATATTCGAAAAGCCCTGTCTGCCAGTCCGGAATGTGTTATGATTCCCTTCTCCGCCACTTCCAAGGCAGGAAGAGAAGAATGTTTGGATTTAATTGAGAAGATTTTGTTGACAAAGGAAGACTAGAGTGTTAAGATTCTTTAGTCTTATGACAGGAAAGTAGGTATCCACCTCACCTTGGCAGTTCACTGACCCGGGTTAATATTGATTATTACCTTTGTGTATTTTCAATGGTGGATTGGCTTACAATCCACCATATTTTTATTTTTCACGAGTATCTCCGGAAAAGTAAGGGATACATTGGGTTTGTGCAGAGAGGAGCTTATGGCCATTAAAAAAAATGCGGAACTGGAAATTAACGAGCAGATTCGGGACAAAGAAGTAAGAGTCATCGGAGCAGAAGGAGAGCAGCTGGGGGTTATGTCCATTCAGGAAGCTCAACAAAAGGCGAGAGAAGCGGAGTTGGATCTGATTAAGATTGCAGCAACGGCTCAGCCACCTGTAGTTCGTATTGCGGATTACGGAAAATATCGTTATGAACTGTTGCGTAAAGAAAAGGAAGCCAGAAAGAACCAGCACACAACAGAACTGAAAGAAATTCGTATGACGCCAAACATTGATACCAATGATTTGAATACGAAGCTTTCCGCAGCGAGAAAGTTCTTGGAGAAGGGGAACAAGGTAAAGATTGCCTTACGTTTCAGAGGAAGAGAAATGTCTCGTATGAATCAGTCCAAGTATATTCTGGATGAGTTCGGAGAGAAGCTTTCCGACATTGCCGTACTGGATAAGGCGGCAAAGGTTGAAGGTAGAAATATGGCAGTGGTTTTAAGCCCGAAAAAGTAAATTCACAGGAGGCAAATATGGCAAAGTTAAAGCTAAAAACGAAGAGAGCAGCAGCAAAGCGTTTCAAGCTCACCGGTACAGGAAAGTTAGTTAGAAACAAGGCAAACAAATCTCACATCCTTACCAAGAAGACCACAAAGAGAAAGAGAACTTTGAGAAAAGATACTGTGGTTGACCACACTAACGAGAAGGTAATGAAGAAGATTCTTCCTTATCTGTAATAGGCTAAGGGAATGATAGGAGGATAAGATGAGAATTAAAGGCGGAGTGAACGCAAAGAAGAAACACAATAGAGTTTTAAAGTTAGCTAAGGGATATAGAGGCGCCAGATCCAAGCAGTACAGAGTGGCTAAGCAGAGCGTTATGCGTGCTCTTACCGAGTCCTATAAAGGACGTAAGGAAAGAAAGAGACAGTTCAGACAGCTCTGGATTGCCAGAATCAATGCAGCTGCAAGATTAAACGGTCTTTCTTATTCCAAGTTGATGTTCGGATTAAAGTCTGCAGGCATCGATATGAACAGAAAGATGTTATCCGAAGTAGCTATTGCAGATCCGGATGGATTCAAGGCTCTTTGCGATGCAGCTAAGGCTAAGTTAGCTTAAGAAAAAAATATCGAATTAGCGATAGAATAATAGATACCGTTCCGACATGGGGAGTAAGCTGAGTTGGAGCGGTATTTTTTTGTATCATTAAACTATTGGTGAGATCTTTATTGATGAAAGCAGGTACTCTCCGGCAAGCCAATAAATTATCAGAAAAGCTTATAAATGACTTTTATTTATAATATATTAAAATGTCAATTTCCTTGTACTTATTTACAGAAATGCTATACTCCAATAGTTGCTATCATGTTGACTTGAAGGAGTAGAACAAATGAAAAAGAATCTTATGAGACTGGTACTTTGCGGTTCCATGCTGTCCGTATTGGCAGCTTGCGGCAATAAAGCGGCAGACACTAAGACAAGCACAGCCCAGGAGAGTGTGAAGGAAAGCGAGAAGCAGAGCGAAAAAGCTTCTGAAGCAGCTTCCGAGAAGGCGGAAGAGAAGAAGGAAGAGGCGAAGGATTTAGCGGAAGTAAAGACCGAAACCGTTTATGTTGGTCCTGAGTATGTGAAAGAACTAATGGATTCCGGAAAGGATGTAGTGGTTTTGGAAGCTGCCTGGGGTAAGATAGAGCAGGATGAAGCCTATAACAAGGCACATATTCCCGGAGCCTTCCATGTCAATACCGATGATATTGAGGAGGAGGAGACCTGGAATTTCCGGACTCCGGAAGAAATCGGAAAGCTTTTAAAGTCCTATGGCATTACCAAGGATACCAAGGTAGTATGCTATGGAAACAGCCCTGAAAATGCAGCGGATGATCGCCTGGCTACAGTTCTTCTTTGGGCCGGTGTAGAGGATGTAAAGAACTTAAGCGGCGGAATTGATGCCTGGACCAAGGCGGGATATGAGACGGAAACGAAGGTTAACCAGCCTGTAGCTACCGATAAGGATTTCGGCGTAAAGATTCCTGCTCATCCGGAATATATTTTAAGCATTGATGAAGTGAAGGAAAAGCAGAAGGATGATCCGAAGTTCAAGCTGGTAAGTATCCGTTCCAAGGATGAGTTCTTAGGAAAGACCTCCGGCTACTCCTATATTGACCGTGCAGGAGAGCCCTTAGGTGCAGTTTGGGGACATGATACGGATGACGGTTCCTACAACAATCCGGACGGAAGCATTGTTTCCTTGGATAAGCTGGAGTCTTATTTAGGAGAAAGCGGTGTTTCCTTAGAGAAAAATGATGTGGCATTCTACTGTGGAACCGGTTGGAGAGCTTCCGTGCCCTTCCTGATTGCTCATGAAAATGGTTATAAGAACGCTTACCTTTATGACGGCGGTTGGTATGTATGGCAGATGGATGGTGAGAACAAGGTGCAGCTGGGAGAGCCGGGAAGCAGCGACTATAAGGAAGTTTTGGTAAAAGACTTAAGCACAGATAAGGCAAAGAAATAATGAAAAGAATATTGCTTCAAGGAATTACGGTTTTATCCGGCCTTATCAGTCTCTTAGCCCTTGTGGGACTGTATATTGTCCATTATTTCACGGAGAATAAGATGGGCATGGCAAGACACATGGTATATTTACGAAGCAAATGGAGGGGACCTCAAATCGGTCCCCTTTTCTTGCACCAATGGAAGGTGCTGTCGGGAATGATTGTTCTAAGCCTTTTATTTCTTACTTTCACAAAGAAAGCCTTCAGAGAGAAGGAAAAAAAGAATGGTTTTTCCGAGCTTTTACCTAAGCTTTCATACAAGCTCTTAATACTTTACAGCATTTGCTCCTTCCTCTTTTCCTATGCTTATTTCTTTATCGCCATGACCCTGAAAATGCGGGAATATGAGCTAAGTATATTGCTTCTGCTTTTGCAAAATGCTATGGTCGTTTTATGCTATGGAACATATCTGTGGAGGACGGTATGGCTAAGAAAAAATTAGTGGGCTTTTTGATTTTCTTGATCTTAGTGCTCGTCCTTCTTTGGAAGGTACCGGTAAAGGATATTTTTCAGGGAGAATTGCTTCGGTATTTACAAAGTCTGGTGGAAGAGAATTTTCTCCTGGCGGCCTTGGTCTATGTTTTGCTCTGTGCCTTGGCGGGAGCCTTTTTGGCTCTTCCCGGAATCAGCTATGCCCTTCTGGCAGGTATGGTTTTTCATGCTTTTTGGGGAACCGTTCTTTGCACTCTGGCAGCCAGCATTTCCGCAGGAATCTCCTTCCTTATGGGAAGGTATTTCTTGCAGGACAGCATCAAGCCGAAGCTTATGCAAAATCCATACATTGCCAGGTATTTCATGGGAGAGGAAAAAAAGAATCTTCTTGTACTTTTGTTTATCACAAGAACCATTCCGGTCTTTCCTTTTAATTTACAAAACTATGCCTACGGGATTACGGACATTTCTTTTTCCTTGTACTTTGTTTGCAGTTTCCTCTTCATGATTCCGGGAACAGCCATGTATACCATTGCCTTTGCCGGCTTGCAGGAAAAGAAAAATCCTTGGATTTATTTCTTGACTGCAGGAGTTTTATTTTGTCTTTTGATGGGAATGCTGTATTTTTTCAAAAAAAGAGAGAAGGCTATGGAGAAAGAAGAGAAGGCTTAGGAAATTTCAGGACTTTCCCAAGCGTTCTCCGAAGCTTTGGCAATGAATGTGAAGCTAAGTTTGAGCACAATTTAACTAGAGTATATTTCAGGGGAGTTTATGGCGGAAAAGAAAAAACGGGAAATTCATAAGCGGGTGGAGGAGTGCATTCACTGTAATGCCTGCAAGAGAAAATGTAAGTTTTTAACCAAGTATGATATTTGCATCGGAGATACGGAGAAGCTTAGAGAACTGGCTTATCATTGCTATCTTTGCGGAGAATGTACCAGAGTCTGTCCCAAGGGCATTGACGGAAGGGAGATTATCCTGGATTTCCGAAAGGAGCAGGTGAAGGAAGGAAAATATGGCTTAAAGCAAAGGGGCTACAGCGGGATTTTGCTGGAGAAGAAAAATTATCTCTTTAAAAACCATAGGAAGGCAAAAGGGGCAAAGACCGTATTTTTTCCGGGCTGTAATTTTCCTGCCTATTATCCTAAGACACTGGAGAAGCTTCTTTCCATCTTTAAAAAGGCAGGGATTCCTCCCTTCTATGATTGCTGCGGAAAGCCGGTGCTGGAGCTGGGCTTGGAAGCGGAGGCCAATGCCATTTTTCGGAGACTGAATCAACGCTTTCAGGAATTCGGTATTGAGGAGATTGTGCTGGCCTGCCCCAACTGCTATTATCATTTCGGCAATCAACTGAATGTAAAAATCACCACGGTTTACGAGAAGCTGAAGGAACTGGGTGTGGGAAAGAAGGTGGAGGGAGCGTATAGTTGTTTCTATCCCTGTCCGGATCGGGAGGACAAGGTTTGGATGGAGGGATTGTCTCACTTTATCTCCGGAGAGATTTCCGAAAAGAAGAACCTGCAATGCTGCGGCATGGGAGGCTGTGCCTTCGTGCAGGAGGCTGAGCTTTCCAGGGAAATGGCAAAAAGTACCCAGGGAGGGGAGAAGCCTTTAATCAGCTATTGCTCCACCTGTATCGGACAGTTTAGCAAGGAAGGAAATCAGGAGGCGGAGCATTTCCTGCCCTTGATCTTGGAGACGGGAGAAAAGGCGGACTACAGCCATTCCTTCTGGAATCGCTTTAAGCATAAGTTTTATTAAGAGGAGGGGAAATGGAAGCTGCCCATGGTCTGTTTCATCGAAAAAAGCTCTGTAAGCTTACGAGGCAAAGTGAAAAGTTAAGACATAATGAAAAGACAAGAGAAAGCAAAATCGAAAAAGAAAAGGACAAAGATCGACAAAGTTTGATTCTCTTTACCAGACTTCCCATCTTAGGAAAAACGAAGACAAGGCTTGTTCCAAGAATCGGAGAGGAAGGAGCTCTGCAAATCCATTGGGCAATGATAAAGGACTTTTCCGCACTATGGAAGAAGCTGGAAAGAAAGGAAAAAAGCATTTCCCTATGCGTATTTTATGATGTGCCCAAGGGCATTGCAAAGGAGCAGCGGGAAACAGCCTTAAACTGCCTGAAAACACTTTTTCCCAAGGCAAGCTTTCAAAGACAGGAGGGAAAGGATATTTTCGATAAGATGGAAAATGCCTTTCGCTACAGTTTTTCCAAGGGGAGTCAGTTTTCTTATCTTGTGGGAGCGGATATTCCCTTTATGGAGGAAGCGCATTTTCATCGAGTATTCGCTTTGGGAAGAAAGGGAAGGCAGGTCTTAGGAGGAAGTCTTGACGAAGGCTATTACGGCATTGGCTTACAAAGAAGAATAGAGCCGGAGCTGCTTCATGCCTGTTTTTCTTATCAGGCGGTGCAGGAAAACAGAACTATACTGTCAGCTTCTTCCCTTCGGAACAGCCGGTCTATGCCTAAGGGTAAAGCAAGAAGACCTATTCCAAAAGAAAGTCCCTTTTCCTATACCCGGAAAATCTTAGAAAAGTCCAAAATCCCCCTTAGCCTTTTGGAAAAGAAGAGAGATGTGGATGAGGGACAAGACCTTAATGCATACAGAAGCATGCTTCCTTATGATAAGGCTCTTCGGAAATCCTCCTTCGGAGAGGCTTTGGCGGAAAATGCGAAAATCTCCGTCATTATCCCCTGCTACAAGGAAGGAAGGCTGGTTCGGAGGATGGAAAAACAGCTTCGTCCTTATAAAAAGGAATTGGAGATTTTGTTTGTGGACGGAGGAGAAAATCATTTTTCCGGAGAGTATCGGGTAATTCCAAGTAAAAAGGGAAGGGCAATCCAGATGAATCTTGGAGCGGAGGAAAGCTCCGGAGATATTCTTTTCTTCCTGCACTGTGACTCCATCCTTCCCAAGGGCTTTGTCAAAGAAATCCGGGAGGGAATCAAGCATTCTTTGGCAGGCTGTCTTGGCATTCGTTTTAAAAATCCCTCCCCTCTAATGGGCATTTGCAGCCTTATCAGTAATCACAGGGTGCTGGATAGAAAAGTCATGTTTGGGGATCAGGGCATCTTTGTGGATAGAAACTGCTTCTTCGCCATGGGGGCATTCCCAATCCTTCCCTTAATGGAGGACTATCAGTTTTCTTTGAATCTAAAGAAGCAGGGAATTAGTCCTTATTTGGCCAAGAAGCGAATCATTACCAGTGATAGACGCTTTCAGGGAAATTTTATCCAAAAGCTCTCATTAATGTGGAAAATGAACCGGCTTCGGGCAAGGTATCGTAAAGGAGAAGATATTGAACAGTTGGCAAAGGAATATAGAGACATTCGCTAAGGAACCGGCGCTTTTACAACGTATTGCAGAGCTCGGCTATCGGGAGGCTTTGGCCTTGGGGGAGGAAGTACGGGAGGAATATCATTTTCTGGCCAGGGGAGAGTATAACGAAAACTTTGTATTTACCCACCCTGATACCGGGAAAAAATATGTGCTTCGGGTGAACCATGGCTCTCAAATGCAGTTGGAAAGGCAGATTTCCTATGAAGCCCACGCTTTAAAACTATTGGAAGCCAGCGGAAGAACCCCCAAGCTTTATTACTGCCGGGAAAAGTCGGGGGAGCCGGGAATTCTTGTGATGGACTTTCTGGAAGGGGTAGCCCTTGATTATGCCAAGGACTTAAAGATTGGATCGGAAATTCTGGCGGATATTCACGGTCTTCCGTACAATAGAGAAGAGGACATAGGGAAAGATAAGTTGTATTTTGCTAAAGATCCTTTACAAGAAATGCTTTCCGAGTCTGCAAGACTGCAAAGGGTGTATGAACTAAGCCCCTTTATGGAGGATTCCGTATATTCCCGCCTTCATGCTCTTTGGAAGAAGGGGGTGGAGGAAAAGGAACGGGGAGAAAAGCTTTTAAGGCAGGAGGAGTTTTGCATTATCAATACGGAACTAAACTCCGGAAACTTCCTGATTAACGGGGAAGGAAAGAAGAATTATCTGGTGGATTGGGAAAAGCCCCTTTACGGACATTTTGCCCAGGATTTAGGACATTTTCTTAGTCCTACCACCACTTTTTGGAAGACGGACTACATCCTTTCGGAAAAGGAAATAATAGATTTCTTAGAGCATTATCAAAGGTGCAGAGGAAAAGAGCTTCCTGCCCTACAGGAGCAAACGGCTCTTTTTATCTTGTATAACTGCATCCGGGGACTTTCCTGGTGTGCCATGGCCTATACGGAATACAAGAAGGGAAGAGATTTACAAAATGATGATACCTTCCAAAAAATCAAGGCCTATTTGCAGGATCCCTTCCTGACAAAGGTGGAGGAATGTTGCAAGAAGCTGTTTTAGATAGCGGATATTCCGATATCATAGATTGACCTGACACTACGAAAATGGAAGAAGAAAACAATCCGGTTTTACAATTCATTTTGGGCTTTACGATATAGAGTTATAAAATAACTAAGATTATACTATCAGAAATTACAATATAAAATTTTGTATATCTATGATAAAATGGCTAAGAAAATCCCCGAGTGGCTTTCCATTTTCACTGTTTTTTATGAAAAATACCGGAGCAAGCTCTGTTTACCGGAGCACAGCACTTTATTTTTTTTGCAAAAATAAGGAAAGATAGGAAAACACCGGGAATCACAGACAATTACACATTTTGAGGAGGCAAAGTAATGAAGAAGAACTTATTTGGATTAGGCGTAGTGTTATTTGCCCTTTCTCTTTCCGCTTGCGGACAGGGAAGCAAGACGGAGACTGCCAAAAAGCCGGAAACTACCGTAGCAGGAAGTGAAGCGGCAGGAGAGAGCAAGGCTGCCGGGGAAACAACAGCTGCCGCTACAGAGAAGGCTGAAGTTAAGGAGATGAAGGGGGATGCCCTGGCTAAAATCGTTTCAGATAAGGACGAGAAGGAAAAGTATCTTGTGATCGATGTTCGCAGCGCTGAAGACTATGCCAAGGGGCATATCAAATTTGCCCTCAACATGCCTCTCGATACCTTTAAGGATGAAGTATCAAAGATTAAAGATTGGAAGGATAAGGACGTTGTTCTGTACTGCAATTCCGGAAAGATGTCCGGAGAGGCTGCGGATATTCTGGTGAATGACGGCTTTACCAAGGTTTATAACGCAGAGGGCGTAAAGAAGCATTCCTATGAATTAACCACCTATGGAAATATCAGAGGGGATGAGCTGATGGAGAAGGCAAAGGATGCCTTGGTGGTAGATGCAAGAGAAGCGAAGGATTTTGAGAAGGGGCATTTTGCCACCGCTGTGAATGTAAATCCTGAAGATACAAAGACTATTGATGCTATCCTTCCGGATGATAAGAACACCTTAATCCTTACCCATTGCTATTCCGGAAACCGTTCCGCAAAGGCTGCCGAGTATATCGCAAGCAAGGGCTATACCAATGTTTGGAACTGCTTGGACGGAACCAAGGAAATCAGATATGATTTTTCTAAGGGAGATAAGTAATGGAGAAAAAATCCTTTCTGAAAGAAAGAATTTTCATCATAGTCCTTGGACTTGTTCTTATAGGGGCTTATTTTCTTTATAGCCCATTTCAAAGCTTTATACAGGAAGTCTTCCGTGTTTTTGCCACGGGAGACTTTCAAAAGCTAAAGGAATTTGTGGCTTCCTATGGCGCCTATGCAGCGGTCATTTCCTTTCTTTTGATGGTATTACAGTCCATCATTGCACCACTGCCTGCCTTTTTGATTACCTTTGCCAATGCTGCACTTTTTGGCTTTTGGAAGGGAGCCTTACTTTCCTGGTCCAGCGCCATGACAGGAGCGGCCTTAAGCTTTTTTATTGCCAGAGCCTTCGGAAGAGAGTTCGTGGAGAAGCTTAGCTCCAAGGGTGCCTTGAATCAGATTGATGCCTTTTTTAAACGGCACGGGAAGCAAAGTATCCTGATTGCAAGACTCCTGCCCTTTGTCTCCTTTGACATTGTGAGTTATGCGGCAGGACTGAGTGGAATGTCCTTCTGGGGCTTTTTTATTGCTACAGGTCTTGGGCAGACTCCGGCAACCTTGGTCTATTCCTATGTGGGAGGCTTTTTAACCGGAGGAGCCAAATGGCTGGTCACAGGACTTTTGATTTTGTTTGCCCTTGGCTTTATGATTGCCCTTGGAAAACAGCTTTATGAGGAGCGTTCTAAAAAGAAAGAACAGGCAAAAGGGGAAACTGTAAAAGCAGAGGACGAAGCATAAAATTCTTTCCATGATTTTGGAAAGTAAATAAGAATATTAGGATATTGCAAAGTAAAAAGAATAGTAAGGAATTAGAGGAGAAGGTATGAAAAAAAGATTTTTAGCACTGGCGCTGTCTATGAGTATGGCGCTTCTGGCTTGTGGCGGTCAAAAGGCAAGTACAGAGACAACAGCTGCAGAAAGCAAGACGGAAAGCACAACAGCAAAAGATACGGCGGCAGAGGAAAGTAAGGCGGAAGGTTCCGCTGACTTTGATGCACTGGTAGCGGAAGCCAAGGGACAGACCGTAAATTTCTACGGCTGGGGCGGAGATGACCGCCTAAATCAGTGGTTAGACGGCTACTATGCAGAGTATTTAAAGAAAAACTATGATATTACTTTGAATCGTGTTCCCATGGGAATCGAAGATATTTTAGCCCAGCTTTCCGCAGAGAAGGAAGCGGGAGCCAAAGAGTCTGACATCGACATGATTTGGATTAACGGAGAGAACTTTAAAACAGCAAAGGAAAGTGATTTTCTCTATGGTCCCTTTACACAGAATCTTCCTAACTTTAACAACTTGGTAAGTCAGGAGGATCCGGAGACCAACAAGGACTTTGCTTATCCTATCGAGGGCTATGAAGCTCCTTATGGAAAGGCCCAGATGGTTTTCTACGGAGATAAGACTAAGGGAGATTTCCCGAAGAATACCGAAGAGCTCTTGGCTTATGCCAAGGAGCATCCGGGACAGATTACGTATCCTGCCCTTCCGGACTTTACCGGTTCCGCCTTTGTCAGAAATGTCATTTATGACATTGTAGGCGTGGAGCCCTTCCAGACCGTAAAGGAAGATAAGGAAGCGGTAAGAGAGCTGGTTAAGCCTGCTATGGAATACTTAAAGGAGTTAAATCCCTATCTTTGGAAGGCAGGAAAGACCTATCCGGAGAAGGAGCCTACCATGAGAAATATGGTGGCTGACGGAGAGCTGATTATGGGTATGACTTACTCTGCCTACCTTGTATCCAACAGCATTGCAGACGGATCTTTTTCCAACAATATGCAGACCTTTATCTGGGATAAGGGAACCATCGGAAACACCAACTATATTGCCATTTCCAAGAATGCAAAGCACAATGCGGCAGCGCAAGTTGCCATCAATGCCATGCTTTCCGAGGATGTGCAGTTAAACCGTTATGAGACTTTAAAGACCATTCCTGTTTTGGATAACAGTAAACTTTCCAAGGAAGTACAGGATGCCTTTGCCAAGGTAGACCTGGGAGAGGGTGTTTTAGAGCAGAGCGTTCTTTTAGAGAAGCGTTTACCGGAAATGCCTGCAGGTCTGGTTCCCATCATTGAGGAAATCTGGCAGGAAGAAGTGGCCGGAAAATAAGATGAAAAAGAAGATTTCCTATTTGTGGATTCTACCCCAGCTGCTATTGTCCACGATCTTCCTTTTGGGAGTTTCCTATGGATTTATCAAAAGTTTTTTGGGAGAAAATGGCTTAAGCTTAGAGCATTATCAGGAAATCATGCATAGAGGGGATACTGTCCCCTCTATTTTCTATACTCTCCGTTTATCCTTGCTTTCCTCCTTCCTCTCTTTGGCGCTGGCGATTCTCTTTTCCTTCTTTCTTTTGCAAATGGGGGAAAAATGGAAAAGATTGGAAGCTTTTTTCAGAATCGCCATTATGATGCCTCATAGCCTGGTAGCCTTATTTTTCCTCTTTTTACTCTCTTCCAATGGCTTTTTGGCAAGGCTTTTCTATTCCTTTTCATGGATTTCATCCCAAACAGACTTTCCGGCGCTGGTGTATGATGAGAAAGGCATAGGCATTATTCTTTCCTACCTATGGAAGGAACTGCCTTTTGTCCTGTTTTTCTCCCTGCCTCTAGCTTATCAGGTGGATGAAAAGGCGGGAGAGGCGGCAAGATGCCTTGGGGCAACTCCCTTTCAAGCCTTTTGGAAAATCACCCTGCCCCTATCCATACGGCAGTACTTAGCGGCCTTTTTCATCATTTTCTCCTTCTCCTTTGGAGCCTTTGATCTTCCCTATCTATTAGGAGCTACCAGTCCCAAGGCTTTATCGGTTTTATCCTACCAGGAGCTACAAAGAGGCTTTTTACAGCGGCCGGTGGCTTTAGCCTATAACGGGATTATTCTCTTGTTTTCTCTGTTCTTAAGCTACTTTTATTTTAAATTCCTACCGAAAAAGAAGACCTAAAGAATGGGGCGAGCTATAAATTGAATAAGCTCAAAGGATGGAGAGTGGGATGAATTTAAAAAGGCTCAGAGGATGGAGAGTGGGATGAATTTAAAAAGTCTCACAGTAAGGAGACAGCATGAACTGTATAAAGTCTAAAGAAAGGAGGGTATAGAATGAATCCTATAAAATCAAAAGGAAGGGCTGGCGGTATTTTTTATCTTCTTTTTCGGAATCTTTTTTTCCTAAGCTTAGTTCTGCCCCTTTTCTTTTTGTTGCTGTTTAGCTTTACGGAACGCTATGCCTGGCCGGAGCTTTTCCCCACAAGCTTTTCCCTTCGAAGCTTTAAAAGCATTCTTTTTCAAAGAAAGGCTCTTTTTCAGGATACACTTTTCAGTATGGTCTTTTCCTTATTGGTTTCCCTCTGTACGGTACTGGTGGCTTTTTGTACAGCTAAGTATCAGAATGAAGAGGGGCTTAAGGGAAAGGGGCTCGTTGCTTTTTTGGTGAATTTCCCCATTATGATTCCCGCAACGGTTTTTGCCATGGGTGCTCAGATCCTATTTTTGAAGATAAAGATTTTAAATCCATTTCTTACCGTGTTTTTGGCTCATGTCCTTTATGCCTTGCCCTATGCGGTCAGTTTTTTGCAAGAGGGAATGAGTAGAAAAATGAAGCTTTATGAAGAGCAGGGAAGGGTTATGGGAGCCGTAGGGGGGAAACTCTTTTGGAAGATTAGCCTGCCCTTACTTTATCCCTACATTTTTCCGGCTTTTATGATGTCCTATATCTTGTCCATGAGCCAGTATATTTTGACCTTGATTTTAGGCGGGGGAAAGGTGAAAAGTTTAAGCCTGATTATGGTTCCCTATATCCAAAGTGGAGAAAGGAATCTGGCCAGTGCTTACGGACTGATTTTTCTATCTAGCAGCTTTCTTTTATTTTTCCTCTTGGACTTTTTAGAGAAGGGCATACAGAGGGAAAGGGGCTAACAAAAGTGATGTCTGAACAGAACGAAGTTGGAACAGAGCGAAGTAAGAACAGAGCGAAGTTGGAACAGTGGGGGCTTGGACTAGCATAAAGACAAGGTTAAGCTTTGTAAGAAGAGGGTGTACAGAGCATTTTGTAAAAGGAGTTAAGGGTGGAAATTCGTTTATCTTGTGAAAAGGTAGAGCTGGAGCTGGAGAAGAAAAAGATTTTAAAGGATATTTCCCTGGAGGTTCGCTCCGGAGAAATATTGGCGCTTCTTGGGGAAAGCGGTTGTGGAAAAAGCAGTCTCCTAAAGGCAATGCTTGGCTTATATCCCCTAGCCAAAGGAAAAATCTTCTTTCAGGGAAAGGAGATTCAAAATCTCCCCAGCCATAAGCGGGGTATTTCCGTGGTCTTTCAGGATCTAAGGCTTTTTCCGCATTTAAATGTTGGGGAAAATGTGGGTTTTTCTCTGGAATTACAGAAGGTTCCCAAAGCAGAGCGTAAAAAAAGAGTGGAGGAGCTTCTAAAGCTTGTGCAGCTGGAGGGCTATTCGGAAAGACGGATTGACAGTCTTTCCGGAGGGCAAATGCAAAGAGTAGCCATTGCCAGAGCTCTTGCTATGAATGAAAAACTCTTATTTTTGGATGAGCCCTTTTCCGCTCTGGACCCTAATCTTCGGAGAGAGATGGGAGACTTTCTCTTAGAGCTTCAGAAGAAAGAGAATTTAACCGTGGTCTTGGTTACCCATGACCAGGAGGAGGCTCTAAGGCTTGCCCACCGTATAGCCCTTATGAAGGATGGGGAGATTCTTCAAGTGGATGAGGGAGAAAAACTCTACTATGCTCCTGTGAATGAATATGTGGCAAGATTTATGGGAAAGGGAAACAGTATTTTGGGAAGAGTGGAAAATGGCGTATTTTCCTGTCCCTACTTTTCCTTTCCGGTAGAGAAAGAAGAGGGAAACTACAGCTTCTTTTTTCGGGAGAGACAGCTTAGCTTTGTAAGAGAAGATATAGCGGAAAGGCAGATAGCAGAAAAGCAGGGAGAAAGTCTTCTACAAGAGAAGGAAGGAAGTATCGAAGAGCAAAAAGCGGGTGATGATGAAGCTGGAGATAGTATGGTTGGATATAGCAAATCGAAAGAGGAAGTAGCCGGAACAATCGGAACAACAGAAGCATTAAGCCCCTTTAAGCTTATCGAAAAAGAATACTTAGGGGAGTTTTCCCGTGCCTTCTATAAGAACCCTGAGGGTCAAGTCCTTAGCTGCCTAATCGAAAGGGGAGAGGAACTTCCGGAAAGGGGATTCCCTACCCTTTGCTTTAAAGAAGGGGAAGAAAAGATTTTGTTTTTGCTTAAGGAGGGAGAGTAGGATGGATAAGGAGGGAAAGTAGGATGGAAAAAAGAAAGCTTCTTTTTGACTGTGACAACACCATGGGAATTCCGGACTGTGATATTGATGACGGCCTTTGCCTTCTCTATCTTTTAGGACGAAAGGACATTGAACTTTTGGGAGTATCCTCTTCCTTTGGCAATAACAAAACCGTGGTGGTCTATGAAAACACGAAAAAAATGCTAAAGGAGAGAGGAAGAGAGGATATCCCTCTTTGGTACGGGGCGGATGCGCCAAGACAGTGGGAGAACGAAGCCTCCCGAAAAATTTTAGAAGTGGTAAAAAAGTATCCCAGAGAGGTGGATATTTTGGTAACCGGCTCCACCACCAATATCGCCGGAGCCTATATGCTGGACCCGGAGTTTTTCTCCTATGTGAAAGGCATTTACTTTATGGGAGGAATTACGGAGCCTCTGATTTTTGCCAAGAAAGAAATGAAGGAGTTAAACTTTTCCATTGATTATAAGGCTACGGAGCTTGTGCTAAAAAACGGCAAGAACCTCCACACCCTTACCGGAAATGCCTGTCTGGCCTTCCTCCTATCCTATGAAGAATGTCAGCGTAGACTGGAAAAATCTTCCCTGGGGCAGTATATTTTAGGGAAGGCAAAGGACTGGATGCATTATAATGATAGAGTCTATGGCATTCCCGGCTTTTACAACTGGGATATGACCACCCTTTTGTATTATTTTTATCCGGAGCTTTTTGAAGACTCCCTGCATTGGATTCGCCTAATGGATACGGATTTACAGGAGGGATATTTAATAGAGGGAAATGAAGGAGAGGGGAATCAGATTCATTTGCCCAAATTAAAGGATAGTAAAGCTTTTGTGGAAAAAATGTTTGAAGGCTTAGCGTAATAAGGAGGCTTTGATGTCCAAGCTGCAAATCATCCTCGGAGCCGGCGGTTCCGGAAAAACGGAATATTTGATTCGAAAGGCTTTGCAGGAGGCCGGGAAGGATTATCATAGGCAGATTTATTATCTTGTTCCGGAGCAGGATACCCTTGCCATGCAAAAAAGAATCGTTTCCCATGAGGAGAATCAAGGGAAGGGCATTTTGAATGTGGATGTTTTAAGCTTCCAAAGGCTCTATTACCGTGCCTTTGAGAATACCAATCAAAAGAGCCCCCTTTCCTTGGATGAGATGGGGAAAATGATGATTCTTCGCATGATTTTGGGCAAGAAGAAAAAGCAGCTAAGCTATTACCAAAGGGAGGCGGAAAGCCTTTCTTTTGTTGAAGAATGTAAGTCCCAGATCTCCGAATGTATGCAGTACAAGGTAAGCCCGGAGGATTTACGAAAATGCGCGGAAAAATCCAAAAGGTCCATAACAAGAGCCAAGTTTTTGGACCTGGCCTATATTTATGAAGAGTTCCTGCTCTACCTTTCCAAGACCGGCAGAATCACAGAGGAAGGCTTAGCGGATCAGGGAATATCCGCCCTTTGGAAGGACAATACTTTAAAGGACAGCATCCTTATTTTTGACGGCTTTACCGGCTTTACCCCCATCCAGCTTCTTTGCATAGAGGTTTTGATGGAAAGGGCGGGAGAGCTGTATTTTTCCCTGGAGTTTTCCGGGAAAAATATCTCTGCCCTTGGAAACGGGAAAAAGCGGGAATCCCTATTTTATCTTACAGAAGAAGCGATAAAAGAGCTTTATCATAGAGGGGAGAAGCTTGGGGTGGAAATTCTTGCTCCCCTTTCCCTAAATGAAATAGACAGTAGAACCGGAGAAGCGAGGCCTGAGGGTGCCCTACTTCCCCGATTTGAAAAAATTCCTGCCTTGCAGACCCTTGTGGATGGATTTTTACAAGGAGAAAATCAAGAACCGGAGACGAAAGAAGAGCAAAGCCCGCATACAGGAAGCTTTAATAAGAGTAATTCCTATACCGGAGGAGTCTATCCTTCCGTCCCCCATGGCATTTCCGTCATTGAAGCCGCCAATATTTCTAGAGAGGTGGAGGAGGCCTGTAGCCATATCCGCTACTTGGTAGAGGAAAGAGGCTATCGCTATCAGGAGATCGGGGTGGTGCTTCCGGATGTGGAGCTGTATAGGGATGCCTTTTTTCAGCAGGGGCGGAAATTCGCCATTCCCCTCTTTTTGGAGGAGGACATTAAGCTTTTTGACTCCCCTTTCAGTAAGGTTCTTCGCTCTGCCTTAGAGGTGATGGAGAAGGGCCTGCTTTACGACTCCTTCTTTCGTTATCTTCGAGCCTTTCCCTACCGGGGTATGGAGGAAGAGGACAGGATTGATGCCTTGGAAAATGAAGCAAGAGCCAAGGGCCTTAAAGGGAAATCCGCCTTTAGAAGCCTTTTTCAAGAGGAAAGCTTACTAGAAGCAGATGTCCTCTTCAGTCTTTTAGAGGAAAATGAAGGAAGCCACAGCCTTAAGGAAAGAATTGAAAGCTTGGAAAGCTTTACGGAAAAGCTTATGGGGCTGTTTCAGCTGGAAGAGGAAGCTATATTCCTTAAAAATGAGGGTATGGACTCCCTCTCCCAAAGCTTGGAAAGAAGTGTTAGCCAGATTCAGCTTCTTCTTTCCAAAATGAAGGAAGGCTTGGGAGAAATTCCAGTAAACAAAAAAGAATTTTCCGCTTTTTTCGATATGGCTTTATCTTTGGAAAAATTGCGACAGATTCCCGCCACAAACGATCAGGTACTGGTAGGCGACCTAACCCGCTCCCGTTTCCATAATCCCAAGGCCTTTTTGTTCCTAGGCTTAAATGCAGGGCTGATTCCGCTTCCTCCTAAGAAGAAGTCCCTCTTTACCGAGGAGGAAAAAAGCTTTTTACGGCAGGAGCACTGTACCCTGTCTCCCCTGGCATGGGAGGAAAGCTATATTCAGGAGTTTTACTTATATCACGCCTTCCTAAGCCCAAAAGAAGAGCTGTATCTGTCCTATCCCTTAAGAATACCAAAAGGCAGGGGCGGCATTTCTCCTATCTTACAGGAAGTCCTACGACTCTTTCCCAAGCTTAAGATTCGAAAGCTAGAAAGAGAAATACAGGAAATGCAGAGCTTTTCCCAGGCAAAGGACAGTCTATCCAAGGAATTACCGAAACTATGCAAAAAGGAAGCCCTGTTCCGTTCGGAGGAAGAAGTCCTTCCTTATTTTCAGCTGGAATCCTTTCAGCTTCTTCATAGCCTCTGGCAAAAGGAAGAGTACAAAAAGGATTTGGAAAAGCTTTTGGAAGCCATCTTTTGGGAGAATCGACATTTGCCTCTAAGCAAAGAACTGTCTAAGGAACTTTACGGAGAAAAAATCAGAGGCTCCGTAAGCCGACTGGAAGGGCTGAATCGTTGTGCCTTTTTCCATTTCCTTCGCTACGGCTTACATTTGCAGGAAAGAAAAGAGGCGGAGATTCAGGCTTTTGATTTGGGAAATCTTTACCATAAGCTGGTGGAAAGCTTTTTTAAGAAGCTAAAGGAAGAAAAGCTGAAGGGAGAGGAGCTTACCCAGCATTTTCAGGAGTATCTTAATTACGCCATAGCGGAAAGTGAGGAGGATCCGGAATTTGCTCCCTTCTTAGAGGGGGGTCGGAACCAGTATTTTCTCCATAAGTTTAAGGAAAATGCAAAAACCATCCTTTGGGCGCTGGAACGGCAACTTTCCGGCGGGGATTTTCAGGTGGAAGCCCTGGAACGGGATTTTCACTATGAAAACGATACCCTGTCCTTTAGGGGAAGGGTGGACCGGGTGGACAGCTACCTGGATGAGGAGAAGAATTATTACCTAAAGGTTTTGGACTATAAAAGCGGAAATACGGATTTTTCCTTGGATCTTTTAAAGGCGGGACTACAGATTCAGCTTCCCCTCTACCTATCCATCTTGCTGGAGGAGGAGAGAAAGAGACATCCGGACTACAAATTACATCCTGCAGGGCTGTTTTATTTCACCATGGATAACCCAAGCCTAAGCTTTAAGGGGCAGACTGAGGAGGAGCTTTTTCAGGAAAAGCTGAAGGCCTCAAGACCCAAGGGCTTAATCAACGGGGATAAGGACATTATTTTCCGCATGGACAGGGAGCTAAAGGGAGACAGCCTTCTGCTTCCGGTAAAGGAGAAAAACGGCGCTGTAGAGGAAAAGGGCTCTGTTGCCAAAGAAGAAAAGATTCTGGCCATGCTTTCCTATGTGCGGGAAAGGGTGGAGGAGGACTGTAAGAGAATCCTGGAGGGAGAGAAGGATATTTCCCCTATTCGAGAGAGCCTGGATAAGACGGCCTGCACCTACTGCCCCTATCACAGCATCTGCGGCTTTGACCCGGACCTCCCCGGATTTTCCTATAGAAGCTTGGAAAAAGGCGAGGAAGAAGCGATTTGGGATGAGTGGATAGAGAAGTATCAGAAGAAAGAGTCGTAAAGCAGTAGTGTGTATGGAAGTTTCAAAAGAGACAATCGTACAATAACAGTGCAGTCAGCAGTATTGGAAAAAGGGCAAACAGATGGCATTGCAGATAAAAGTATCAGAAGAAAGGGCAGTAAAATGGCATTGTGGACGGAAGAGCAAAAGGCGGTAATCGCCCATAGAGAAGGAAATCTGCTGGTCTCCGCGGCGGCAGGTTCCGGAAAGACGGCAGTGCTGGTGGAACACGTGCTGTCCCTGATTTTAGAGGAAAATGCTTCCCTTTCCTCTTTGGTTTTGATGACCTTTACCGAGGCTGCAGCGGAGGAAATGAAGGAAAGAATCAAAAAACGGCTGGAAGAGCATTTACAAAAGGGCTATGACAAGCGGATTCTTCGGGAAATTGCCCTGCTCCCTACCGCAAATATCAGCACCATCCACGCCTTTTGTAAACGACTGATCGAGGAAAATTATGCAGGTCTTTCCATAGACGCCCATTTTCGGATTGGGGATACCGGGGAAATGTCCCTGCTCCAATCGGATATTTTAGAAGAGCTTTTGGAGGAGGAGTACGAAAGGAAGGAAGAGTCCTTTCTGGCCTTTGTAGACCAGTTCTCCATGGGAAAGAAGGACAAGGGGATAGAGGAGTTGATTCTAAAGCTTTATAATCTGGCCAGCGCCATGCCCTTTCCCAAGGCCTATCTGCAGGGACTTTTAGAGGAAGACTCCAATTCTCGCAGGGAGAAATGGGAAAAGGACCTCTACATCGATATGAAGAGTCGTTTGGAAAATCTTTCTCTCCTTTATGAAGAAGCCTTAGACCTATGCCGGGAGCCTAACGGCCCTATAGAGTATGAAGAGCGCATTTTAGAAGAAAAAGAGCAGTGCCTAGCCCTTGTGCATACCGATTCGCTGGAAGAGCTGGTCAGAGGACTGGAAAATCTTTCCTTTGGCAGACTGAAAAGCACTAAGGCAGAGGGAAAGGAGCTGGTAAAGTCCCTTCGGGAAAGAGGAAAGAAGACTCTAAAGACCTGGCAGGAGAACTATAGGTTGCTTCCGGAAGAGCTGGAAGAGGAAGTGGAGGAAAAGGGACAGAAGCGCATCCTGGAACTTGTGCGACTTTGCCTTCTCTTTTTAGAGCGCTATCAAAAGGAAAAGGAAGAAAGGGCGGTGCTGGACTTTTCGGACTTGGAGCATTTTGCCTTGAAGCTTTTGTATCAGGATGGAGAGGATGAAGTCCGTTATAGTGCATTGGCGGATGAGCTGGCCAAGTCCTATCGGGAAATCCTGGTGGATGAGTATCAGGACTCAAACCTTGTGCAGGAATATATTGTTCGTGCCCTTTCTCAGGAGCGCTTCGGAAAGCCCAATGTCTTTCAGGTGGGGGATGTAAAGCAAAGCATTTATCGTTTCCGTATGGCAAGACCGGAGCTATTCTTGGAAAAATACCATGATGAAAGCTATCCAAAGATCTTCCTTCGGAAGAACTTCCGTTCCGATGAAGGGGTGCTTTCCGCGGTAAATGCCCTGTTCTTTAAGATTATGAAAAAGGACTTCGGGGGAATCGAATATGATTTGGAGAATAGTCTATTCCTGGGAAAGATAAGAACGGAAGAAGCAAAGCAGGAAGAGAGTTCAGGAGAGAATCAAGGCGAAGAAGATAAAGCGCAAAGTGGCGAAGAGCATAAAGAAAAGTCAGAGGGCGAGGCTCCAATTACAGTCAAGCAGAGGCGGGATCAAACGGAACTGCTTCTCTTAGAGTTGGAAAAAACTGTCTCTACAGGGGAAGAGGGGGACGTAGGAGAAGACGGTATAGGAGAAGACAGTAAAGAAGAGAGCAATAGTTCCTCCAGTAGCCCCTCCGATGGCACCTCCAATAGTTCCTCTGGAAAATTCCTCAGCAAGTTAGAGCTGGAATGTAAGATGATTGCCGCTAAGGTTCGGGAGCTTTTGGAAAAGGGCTATGCCTATAAGGACATGGTGATTCTACTTCGCTCTCCCCACAGTGTTTCCAGAGAAATGGTGGACATCTTCGGAAAGGAAGGAATCCCTGCCTACGCGGAGCTAAAAACCGGCTATTATTCTGCGGTAGAGGTGGAAACCATTCTATCCTTCCTTGCCATCATTGACAATCCAAGACAGGACATCCCCATGGCAGCAGTCTTACGCTCTCCCTTATTTTCCTTTACGGACGAAGAGCTGGGACAGATTGTGCTGGCTAAGGGCAGTCTATACGAAAAGCCCTATGATAAGAGCAAGGAAAATGTAGTAAATCTATCCTTACAGGCAGAAAAAGCATTGTCCCCTGCTTTACAAGAAAAATGGCAGAATTTCCAAAATAAGCTGGAACGCTACCGTAGGCTATCCCGTTCCTTACGGCTTCATTCCTTACTGACTCTTATTTACGAGGAAACGGATTACTATAACTATGTGCGGGCACTGCCCTTGGGAGAGAAGCGGCAGGCGAATCTGGACCAGCTCCTAGAGGATGCCAAGCAGTTTGAAAAGGGAAGCTACAGCGGCTTATTCCATTTTATCCGCTATATTGAAAAGGTGAAAAAGCAGGAGCAGGATCAGGGAGAGGCAACGGTGTTCTCGGAAAAGGACGACCTGCTTCGGATTATGTCCATCCACCACTCCAAGGGACTACAGTTTAAGGTGGTCTTTCTTTCCCAGCTGCATAAGAGCTTTAACAAGATGGATTCCAAGGCGAAAATGCTTATGGATTCAGAGCTGGGGCTTGCCGCAGATTACTTAGATTTGGAAACAAGAATAAAGTATCCTTCTCTCCACAAAATCGCTATCAAGGAAAAGGGGGAGCGGGAGAGTCTTGGGGAAGAGCTTCGGGTACTGTATGTTGCCATGACCAGAGCAGAGGAAAAGCTGATTCTCACCGGCGTTTGCAAAAATGAAGAGGATTTAATCAAGAAATTCCCGGTGCAAGAACGGCTGTCCTTGGAGGACATCCGAGGAGCGACCTCCTATCTTGCCTGGATTTTAATGGCTTATTCCCGGAGCTTCTTTGAAAGTACCAAGACCGAAGAAATCGCCCTTCGCTTTATTTCCAAAGAGGATTTAGAGGAAAATGAAGGAAAAGCCATGGGAGAAGCCATTTCCCTTGAGAAAAAACTCTACGAGTTCTTGGGAACAGGGCGGGAAAAGACAGAGGCGGAAAAGCTTATGGAAGAGCATTTTTCCTATGTCTATCCCTTTGAGAAAAGCACCCATAGAAGTCCCAAGTACTCTGTATCTTTACTAAAAATGAAGGCCATGGAGGAGCATGGAGAACAGCTTTCGGAAACCGGACAGGAAGGAAGGGCGGTTGCACCGGAATGGGATGAGGCTAATGCTAATGCTGAAGAAAAGCAGCAGGCCAAAGAAAACCACGACAGCCCACTGATTCAGAAAATGAAAGCTGAGGGGAAAAATATCGGAGCGGCAATAGGCGACAGCTATCACCATGCCTTAGCCTTTTACGATTATTCCAAGGACATTTCCCAGCTATCCGACTTTCTCTCTCCGGAGGAATATGGCTTACTGAATCAAGAGAAGCTTAAGAAGTTCTTGGACTCTCCCTTAGGACAGATATTTGCCAAGGCCCATCAGGAAAATACCCTTTATCGGGAACAACATTTTATGCAGGAAGTGGAGTATGAGAAACTATTTCCGGAGGATGGGGGGGATAATGTTGAAAAGGTAATCCTTCAAGGTATCATCGATGCCTTTATTATGGAGGAAGATGGCATTATCCTTGTGGACTATAAGACCGACCGGGTAAAGGACGGGGAAGAGCTAAGGAATCGCTACCAAAAGCAAATCGACTTATATAGCGAAGCCTTGGAACAGATTTTAGGAAAAAAAGTAAGGCGAAGAGTCCTTTATTCCTTCTCCTTAGGAGAAGAAGTGGACTTGTAAGGAGTATCAAGGTGTCTTAAAAAACTTGCCGAAGCAAAGCAAAAAAGCTTGTTAAAGCAGACTTATAAAGCTTACCAAAGAAGGACTTGCATAAGTCTTTTCCTAGGCACTATAATGAGTAACTGTGTGAGCCTTTAAAAAAGGCGGTTTATCTATCTTGTTGCCATTGGACGAACTGAAGAAAAGGGGAAAGAAAAATGAATCATGAGCGGATTCTCGTATTGGATTTTGGTGGACAGTACAACCAGTTGATTGCCCGGAGAGTAAGAGACGAAGGGGTTTATGCAGAGGTTTACAGTTCCGACATTGGCATAGAGAAGATTAAAGAATTAAGTCCCAAGGGAATCATTTTTACCGGGGGACCTCAGTCCGTGTACAAGGAGGAAAGCCAGCATATCGGAAAGGAAATTTTCGAGCTGGGTATCCCCATTTTCGGCTTCTGCTATGGAGCACAGCTGATTGCCTATGAGCTTGGAGGAGAGGTGGCTACCGCCCCTGTCAGCGAATATGGAAAGACGGAAACCCATGTGGAGAAGTCCTCCGTGCTTTTCTCAGATGTTTCGGAAGAGACCACCGTTTTCATGTCCCACACCGACTATATTGCTAAGGTGCCGGAGGGCTTTACAATTACTGCCCATACCGAGCATTGTCCTGTTGCAGGAATGGAAGACATCAAGAGACAGATTTATGCGGTGCAGTTCCATCCGGAGGTACAGCATAGCGTGGAAGGTCAGAAGATGATTCATCATTTTCTCTATGACGTTTGCAAATGTACCGGAGACTGGAAAATGGCGTCCTTCGTGGAGGAGCAGGTTTCCCTTTTGAAAAATAAAATTGGTTCCGGCAAGGTGCTTTTAGCCCTTTCCGGCGGTGTGGACAGTTCTGTTGCAGCAGGGCTTCTTTCCAGAGCCATCGGAAAGCAGCTATACTGTGTATTCGTAGATCACGGTCTTCTTCGGAAAAATGAAGGTGATCAGGTGGAGGAAATCTTCGGAGACAAGGGAGATTTCGAGTTAAACTTCGTCCGTGTCAATGCTGGAGAGGAGTATTTTGAGAAATTAGCCGGAGTGGAAGATCCGGAGAAGAAGAGAAAGATTATCGGAGAGCAGTTTATCCGTATCTTTGAGCGTGAGGCAAATAAAATCGGGGCAGTGGACTTTCTTGCTCAGGGAACCATTTACGCAGACGTGGTGGAATCCGGCCTTGGAAAGGGCGCAGTGATCAAGTCCCACCACAATGTAGGCGGACTTCCGAAGAACATTTCTTTTAAGGAAATCGTAGAGCCTCTGCGCCTGCTCTTTAAGGACGAGGTGCGTAAGGTCGGACTGGAGCTTGGGCTTCCGGAGCATTTGGTTTATCGTCAGCCCTTCCCGGGACCGGGACTTGGAGTAAGAATTATCGGAGAAGTGACTCCCGAGAAGGTTCGCATGGTACAGGATGCGGACTTCATTTACCGAGAAGAAATCGAGAAGGCGGGACTTTCCCGTTCCTACAGCCAGTACTTTGCCGCCCTCACCAATATGCGCTCCGTAGGGGTTATGGGAGACTTCCGTACCTATGACTATGCGGTGGCTCTTCGTGCGGTGATTACGGATGACTTTATGACCGCAGAATGTGCGGATATCCCCTTTAGAGTACTTCAGAGAGTAATGAATCGAATCGTGAATGAGGTAAAGGGAGTGAATAGGGTGTTCTATGATCTGACTTCTAAGCCACCAGGAACTATTGAGATGGAATAATAAAGGTTAGAGATTCTCTATTATTATATTATTATAGAGAAATTGTTTAATTAATTTATGCATTCTTTTATAAAAAATGCAATGTATGAAAGGAATTTTTATGAATTTGTTTAATTTAGACATGGATGAAGAAATATCTTTTGATTCACCAATTAATTTATTTGATAGTTATAAGAATAAAACAATAACAAGCTTGTATGATTATCAAAGTGATGTAATAAATAAATTTATGGATAAAATAGATAAAAAAGATGTACTAATCGAACTGCCAACAGGTTCTGGAAAGAGCCTAGTTGGAATATTAATAGCAGACTTTTTAAGAAAGGAAAAAAAATTAAAAGTTTTATACCTTTGCTTAACTAATCAATTAGTAGAACAAACTTATGAATTAGCAATATCTAAGTATGGAATTAGTGCTAATAAATTTATTGGTTCCAAAAAATCCTATAGTTTACATGATAAGAATTGTTATGAAGATCGAGAAGGCATTGCTATTACATCCTACAGTGCATTTTTTAATTCGAACCCATATTTTCAAGATCCTGATGTTATAATATTTGATGACGCTCATTCAGCAAAAAGTTATGTTGATGGAAATTGGTCTGTAAACATTGATAGAGAAGAGCATAGTGATTTGTATAATAGGTTGTTAGATATATCGAGACCTCATATCAATAGTGAGACTTATGAAACGTGCGTTGAACGGTCTTCAAGATTTAAAGATGCTGACAAAATTCCAAATATTTTATTTATTCAAATCATTAAAGTATTTAAAGAAACTATTGATTTATATATAGAAGAAAACAAAGATAAAAATATTGATTTTCTATTTGCTTGGGAGTTAATTAAGAATAAACTATTAGCATGCAATGTTTTTTTGTCTGAAAATCAATTTTTGATAAAGCCTCTAGTGGCTCCAACTAAATTTTTCAAGCCATTTGAAAATGCAAAGCAAAGAATATATATGTCAGCTACTTCGGGAATAAGTGGTGAATTAAATAGAATATTTGGAGTAGAATCAATTGTTAAAGTTACAAATGATAAATTTCAAAATAATACTATTGGAAGACGTTTTTTTTTATTTCCGTCTCTTTTTATTAATGATAGTGAGTTAGGTTTAGATTTTATTAAACAATTAATGGATTTAGATAAACGAAGCTTACTATTGGTTGAAAATAATAAAGTTGAAAAACAATATACAGAATATTGGCGAAACTTAAAAAAAATTGTTTATAGTGGAAGAGATTTAGAATTAGATAAAAGTAAGTTTATTGTTGATGAAAATGCTATAGCTATTATATCCAATAGAACAGACGGTTTAAATTTTCCGGATGATGAATGTAGAATACTTTTTTTAGATGGATTACAAGAAAATACAGATTTACAAGAGTTTTTTATTAGCTATAGGATGCTTGCAGATGTTCTATTTTTAGAAAGTAAAAAAATAAAATTCATACAAGCAATTGGTCGGTGTACAAGAAGCTATACCGATTATGCAGTTATCTGTATTTTGGATGATAATTTAAGTAGATTTGTTTTACAACCCAATATTTTGTGTGATTTTGTACCAGAATTGAGAGCAGAATTAGAATTTTCTAATCATCAACGTAAAAATAACTCTGAAAATTGTGCTTCTGCTATGATTGAAATGGTTAAATCATTTTTGGCAAAAAATGATGATTGGAAAAAAGCAGATCATTTTATACAAACACTTTCTGAGAAGTATAAAAAAGAAAAAACGACAGTATTTCAAACAAATAAAATATTGGAGGAAGTATCTAAATATGAAATTAATTTTAGCAATGCCTTGTGGAAAAATGATTGGTGTTTGGCTATAACGGAGTCAGAAGAAGCGATTGAGCTATTGAAAACTGAAACTCAAATGAATGGATACTTAGCCTTTTGGTATTATTTATCTGCTTACGCAGAATATTTACGATGCGATAGTAATGATTTATATATTATTAAATTAAAGAAAGCTGCCCAATACTCTAAAACAGTAAATTGGTTTAATAAAATACCTCAAGCTCAGGTGCAAGCAAATAAATTTGATGTTTTATTGCCGCAAATTCATAAAATCAAAGCGAAAATTGAAGATAATTTGTTAAAAAATAATAACGATAAAACTATTTTGATAAATGAACTGAAAAACATGAAAAACAAATTTATTGAATTAATGAATATTGATGATTCAAAAAGAGGTACAGAATTTGAAGACTTTCTAGTTCAATTTGGTACATGGCTCGGTCATGATGTTTATAATTTTAGAAGCACAGGAGCTCCGGATCCAATATTAACTATTGATCGTATGAACTGCATTGTTACTGAGTGTAAAATTAAAAATGAGAACCAAAAAATCAAATTAAAAGATTTTAGACAAATTAACACACATAATGATTATGTAAAAAATAACAGCTATGATTTAGAATTATTCTCTGAATGTAATGTATATAAAGTATTTATTAGTAATGTTGATATTATACAAGATTACGATACTAAAAATCAAATTTCAGATGATTGTTATTATGTAAATTCAAATGATATTTTATGTTTATATGATAAAATGTTACCAGTTCTATTATCAATTGTAAAAGAATATGATTTTTCTAAACAGGCTGAATGGATAAATAGTGTTTATGAGTTATTAGTTGAATTTCCTATAACATCTAAAGAAATTTTATCTTTCTGTCAAAAAAGAAAGTTAAAAGACCTAAGTATTAATTAATTTCCTGTAGTTTGTATAAGCAAACTTTAGGTCGAGGGTATGATAAAAGTCTGTAAGTAATCATAAGGTCTTCTATGATACAATGAAAAATCATGGATGGCCTTTAATTATGGCAAAAAGAGAAAGAAAACCGGTACATCACGTTCAAATGACTGATGGTAAACGTGTAATCATCCAATAACTTTTGCAAGAATACGATATTCAGGATGCATTAAAGGATTTATTGGGTGGAACCATCAAAGAAATGATGGAAGCGGAAATGGATCACCATATTGGATATGAAAAATCTGAACGTACTGATTCAACGGACGAGGTATGAGACTACCGATATGGCTATAAGACCAAGCAAGTTAATTCCAGCTTTGGCAGCATGGATATTGAAGTTCCACAGGCTTGTTTATCTGAGTTTGAACCTCAAGTAGTAAAAAAACGTCAAAAAGATATTTCTGATAGTGACCGAAAGATTATTTCTGTGTATGCAGAGGGGTTAGGTACAAAAACATATTCCGAATCATTAATGATAAATACCTATGGTTTTAAGTATCAGGAGGTTTTATTTGTAGTGTAATAAATAATAATACGATACTTATTTTAATAACATTAAATAGAATAAAGGGATTGCACATAGATTAATACTTTTTGAAAGGTTTCAAAAAACCTAAAACAACACTTGATTTCCAAAATAAAAGGTTTATAATAACCTTAAAACAAGATTGGCTGTTATTACAGGAGGTATTAATTTGGATAAGAATAGTTTGAATAAATTGAGAAGTTTAGACTCAAGTGATGTTGCGACGTCAATTGCAAGTGAATTAACAAGAAATCGTATTATTAATAACTTACATCTAAAAGGAGTAATTATTGCTTATATTTTATATGTAGCTTCTACAGAAAAAGTGGGATTAAGTAGCATTGATGATTTTAAAAGAATCAAAATTACTCCAGATAACGTCAATCAAATAGTTAAAGAAAATATTGACGAGGTATGGGATATTGCTATTGCATTAATGGATAAATTTACCTCTGATCAATTATTATCATTTATTTTGTTTAATAATGATTTGGAAGATATAAACTCTGCTGAATGTTCAACACCCAGTGGATTAATTCAACTGGTAATTTCCATCCTAAATATTCAGGAAAATGAGAATGTCTTAGAGTTATGTTCCGGTAAAGGCAATTTTTTTACTGAATTATCTTTGATAAATGATCATTTTGAATATTTAGGTATAGAGCTAAATTATAAAAGTAATCAAATAGCAGATATTCGCGCTTCGTTACTGCAGGGCAACATTAAGCTTATACTAAATGATGCACTTGAATATAGAAGTAAAGTGAAAATGGATAAACTATTTTCCAACTATCCCTTTATGCTAAAAAGCTCATATATGAGTACATATAAAGAACAATTAAGTAATTCACTGGATTGCCCTATAGACATTATTCAACGTGCTTCATCTGATTGGATATTTAATGCGACTCTTATTGAACAAATGAAGGATACAGGTAAAGCTGTTGCAATAATGACTACCGGGGCTACTTGGAATTCTTTAGATAGGAATATGCGCAAGTTTTTTATCGAAAAAGGACTTGTTGAGGCTGCCATCACATTACCTGAAAAAATATTTAGCAGCACTAATATTTCAACTACATTAGTTGTATTTAGTCATAATAATAAAGATGTTAAATTAGTAGATGCGAGAAAATGTTTTGTCAGAGAGCATAAACAGAATATTCTAACAAAAGAATGTATTTTATATATTCTAGACTATCTTAAGAGAGATGGTGATAATTCTATAACAAAAAAAACTGAAGACTTAGCGAAAAATGACTATGTACTAAATGCGGCTAGCTATCTTGAGATTATTCCAGAGGTGAAGCATGGTGTTCAGCTAGGTTCTGTGGCGAAATTTATCAGCAGGGGAGCTCAAATAAAAGCAAGCGAATTAGAAGGAATCAGAAGTAGCGAGCCAACTTTAAATAAGTATTTAACTATATCTAATGTTAGTGATGGAATAATCTCTATAGATGAACAGTATTTGAAAGAAGTTCCACAGAATTTTACAAAGTTTTGTGCCAAAAACAATTCGATAATTATTACTAAGACAGGAACTCCAGAAATAAAATCAGCAGTTATGTCAATGGGAGATAATACTAACGTATTAGTAACTGGAAATTTATTCATAATTGAGCTCGATGAATTTAAAGTCAATCCGTATTACTTGCAGGCTTTTTTTGCAAGTGAAACAGGCCAACTTTCACTGAAAAGTATTTGTACTGGTAGCATCTTGCCTACAATATCATTGAGTAAGCTGAATGAACTCATAATTCCCCTGCCTCCATTAGAAGAACAAAAAACTATTGCGGATAAGTACTCCGCTTCTATGGATGAGCTAATTATAACTAGAAGAAGAATGGAGAAAATTCTAGTTAAGATGAAGCAAATCTATGATGAGGAGGTGTAGTCTTGCTTAATTATGAAGAATTAGATGAAATTATAGAAGAAGTTACATCGAGAATTACACTTGCTAATCGTACCGGTAGCTTGGAAATTTTACTTAAACAATGGGGATTAGAAAAATTCCTACCTAGCTCATCTATTTATGAAACAGATAAAAACGGAAAAATAGTTGTTATTGGTGCTTCAGAGGTTAAAGAAAACATTTTGAATGGAATTATTAAAAGCTGTGGATTGAATCAGGAACGATTTGAGTTCTGTCTCGATTACACAAAGGCCAAAACTTACACTTATAAAAAGCTGCAATATAACCCTAATTATAGGCTTGTCATTTTCGGCGCTGTACCACATAGTAGTACAGGGAAAAATGAAAGTAGTAGTGTTATTGCTGAAATGAAAAGTCATGAAGGATATCCCCGAGTCGAAGTATTAAGCAGTAACAGCGAAGTTAAAATTACAAAGTCTAATTTCATAGAATTGTTGAATAGATTAATTGATGAAGATTTTATATAATTAAGAATAAGTTTGAAAAAATACATGCTGAAAAAGAGAATGAATCGATTTAACATAGGAATATAGGATTCAATTAAAAAAAGCAAGACAATAAGGAGAATACTTATTATGACAGGTGAGCTTGGCAACAAGATAGATGGCTTATGGGAAATCTTTTGGAATGGGGGGATTACCAATCCGCTCGATGTAATTGAGCAGATGACCTATTTGATGTTTATCAAGGACTTGGATGATACAGATAACCTGAGAGCCAAGGAAGCAGCAATGCTGGGGCTTCCTTTTCAGAGTATATTTTCAGAAGATGTAGATATTGGAGGTCGAGTGGTTGATGGATCACAACTTAAGTGGTCTACATTCCATGATTTTCCTGCCGATAAAATGTACTCCATTGTACAGGAATGGGTTTTTCCTTTTATCAAAAATCTCCATGGCGATAAGAACTCTGCCTATAGCAAATATATGGATGATGCTATTTTTAAGATCAATACGCCATTAATGTTGTCCAAGATTGTAGATGCCATGGATGAGATTTATTCCATGATGGAAGAATTACATCAGACAGATATTCGTGGAGATGTCTATGAGTACCTTCTTTCTAAAATTGCGCAATCCGGCGTAAATGGACAGTTTAGAACTCCTCGTCACATTATTCGAATGATGGTGGAGCTCATGGATCCGAATCCCAAGGACAGTATTTGTGATCCTGCGTGTGGTACCTCCGGATTTTTGGTTGCCAGCGGAGACTATCTTAGAGAAAGATATAAGAAGGAAGTTCTTCTTGATAAGCAGAACAGAAATCATTTTATGAATGATATGTTCCATGGCTATGACATGGACAGAACTATGCTTCGCATTGGCGCCATGAATATGATGACCCATGGTGTGGAAAATCCATCTATAGAATATCGTGATAGTTTATCGGATCAAAATCCGGACAAAGAACTCTATTCTCTGATTCTTGCAAATCCGCCTTTTAAGGGGAATCTGGATGCAGATACAATCTCTACAGACCTTCAAAAAATGTGCAAAACAAAGAAAACGGAACTATTGTTTATAGCATTGTTTGTTCGGATGCTGAAAATAGGTGGTAGATGTGCCTGTATCGTACCGGATGGAGTGCTTTTTGGATCTTCCAATGCACATAAGGCCATTAGAAAAGAAATAGTAGAGAACCAAAGACTGGAAGCAGTGATTTCCATGCCTTCCGGAGTATTTAAGCCTTATGCAGGAGTTTCCACCGGAATTTTGATCTTTACAAAAACAAATCATGGTGGAACAGATAATGTTTGGTTCTATGATATGACTGCGGATGGATTTAGCCTTGATGATAAACGAAGTGCTATCAAAGATAATGATATTCCGGATATAATTAGTAGATTTAAAAACTTGGAACAGGAGAAGAATAGAAAACGTACGGATAAATCCTTTATGGTTTCCAAAAAAGAGATAGAAGAAAATGATTACGATCTCTCTATTAATAAATATAAAGAGGTGGAATATAAGGCAGTGGAGTATCCCCCAACTTCGGAGATTATGGCGGATATTAGAGAGATAGAAAAGCAGATAGCAATGGAAATGGATGAGTTGGAAAGATTGTTAAACTTATAATTGTAGTATTTTTAGAATCAATAGAAATATTTAGATTTAAAAGGATAATGTATGAAAATAGGAGATATTTGTAGCTACGCGCCAAAATCGCAGATTAAAGCAGGTGAGGCGAAAGAGAATGCAAAATACATGTTTTTCACATCCAGTATGGAAGTAGATAAAAAATATGATGACTATCAAATAGATGGAGAAGGAATAATAATGGGGACTGGTGGACGAGCTACTATACACTATTATTCTGGTAAATTTAGCACGTCTACTGACTGTGTTGTTTTACAAACAAATAGTAAAATAAGATGTAAGTATTTGTATTACTTTTTAAAAGCCAATATAAATATTCTTGAAGCAGGATTTAAGGGCGCGGGATTAAAGCATACAAACAAAGCTTATATTTCAGGCATAAAAATTGATAGAATTCCACCTTTTAATCATCAAGACAAAGTTATTAAGGCCTTAGATTTGTTACAGAACGTTATACGTAATAGAGAAATGGAACTTGATAGACTTAATGAACTTATTAAAGCCCGATTTGTCGAGAGGTTTGGAACCCTCCAAGATAATGAAAATGGATTT
>NZ_CAUVME010000024.1:0-38561 GCF_963553175.1 Oribacterium sinus
AAGTTTATCATTATTGTAGTTTATTTTCAAGTATTTACTGCTAAATTTTGAAATATTTTTTTACACACGTTTTGTCCTATAACGCTCATTTCTTCCTTGTAAATATAAAAAAAGGTAGCCAAAACTATAGCTACCTTTAAGTTTGATATTTGGTTTGAAGTGCTATTCTAACTCTTATGGTATATTTTTTTGCCTACTATAATCATCAAAAGAATAATAAGAGTATACACAAAAAACCCAAGTACTCCTCTTTGTTTCCAAACAGAAAATACATAAGAAAGAGCAAACCCTACCACTACGACTATAATGGGATATATTATCTTAAGTATTGTAAGCATTTCTTTTTACTCTTCCATCATCTTCTTGGACTCTTCCACTACACGATTCTGGATATCTCCGGGAGCCTGCTCATAGCGAACGAAGTAGAAGGAAAAGCTTCCTGCTCCTCCGGTCATGGAGCGAAGGTCGGTGTTATAAAGATAGAGGTTACTCATGGGAAGCTCAGCCTCAACCAGCTGCTTTCCGTCTCTAAGGGCGGTCATACCCAAAATCTTTCCTCTACGCTTATTCAGATCTCCCATAATATCTCCGGTAAAGGCGTCCGGAACAGTAACATTCAGGTGTGCAATCGGCTCTAAGAGTATGGGACTTGCCTGAAGGAAAGCATCCTTAAAAGCCATGGAAGCCGCTGTCTTAAAGGCCTGCTCGGAGGAGTCTACCGGGTGGTAGGAGCCGTCCAGTAAGGTGGCATTGACACCTACAACAGGATATCCTGCCAAAGGTCCCTTCTTACAGGACTCTGCAATTCCCTTTTCAACAGCCGGGAAATAATTCTTCGGTACAGCACCGCCGAATACCTGCTCTTTAAAACTATAGGCCTGGTCATAGTCAAAGCTTGGAGAGAATTCCATAACTACATCTCCGTACTGTCCGTGTCCGCCGGACTGCTTCTTATATTTACCTTGAACCTTTACCGTCTTCTTAATGGTCTCACGATAAGCAAAACGTGGCTTTTCCAAGTTAATGGAAACATTGTATCTATCCTTTAATCGGGAAGCCAAAACTTCTAACTGCTGTTCTCCGATAGCATAAATTAAGCTCTGTCTGTTTTCAGGGTCAGCCTGTAATCTGATGGTTCTATCCTCGTCCATCATCTTCTGTAAAGCAGTGGAAAGCTTATCCTCATCCGCCTTCTGTTCTGCACGATAAGCCATAAAGGTAAAGGGCTCGGAAAGCTTGGGTCCATGATACAAAATAGGTGCATTACGAACGGAGATACTGTCTCCTGTTTCACTGATATTTAACTTCGCTACCGCACCGATGTCTCCACTCTTTAGCTCAGGCACTTCGATAGGGGTATTTCCCCGAAGGAGATAGAGCTTTCCCACCTTTTCCATGCTTTCTTTATTCACATTGTAAATCTCGGAATTAGCCTTTAATACACCGGTACAAATCTTAAATAGACTGTATTTTCCAAGGAAAGGATCTGCAATAGTCTTCCAAATCTTTGCACTGAGGCTCTTATCGGATTGATACTTCGCTCTGAAGTGTTCTCCGGTAGAAGCATCCACACCGATGGATTCCAAGGACTCGGGAGAGGGGAAATATTTCTCCAAAACCTGAAGCAATACATTAAAGCCCTGAACATTGGGGCCGGAACCCATAAGCACCGGAGCAATCTTGCAGGCTTCTACATTCTCCCGTAAAGCCGCCTGAATCTCTTCTACCGTAAACTCTTCTCCTGCAAAATACTTCTCCATCAGTTCATCGGAGCTTTCCGCTACTGCCTCCAGCAAGGCGGAACGGGCAATGGTTAAGTGCTTCTCCACATAGTCGGGAATAGGACAAGCCTCATATTCATTCATCTTTGTAAAGCGTCTTCCGGCCATCTTTACCACGTTTACAAAGCCCACGAATTTCTCATTTTCACGGATAGGAAGCTGGAAAGGTGCTACAGACTTACCGAACTGCTTTTCCAGATCCAAAACCAGCTGTCTGAAGGAAGCCTTGTCATCATCCATATTGCTGACAAAGAACAGTCTGGGAAGAGCATTGGCTTCACAAAGCTCCCAGGCCCGTACCGTTCCCGGCTCAATCCCCGCCTTACCGTTTACCACGATAATCGCCGCATCCGCCGCAGAAACAGCCTCTTCCACCTCTCCTACAAAGTCGAAGTATCCGGGAGTATCCAAAATATTTATCTTCAGCTCTCCGGACTCTCCCTTATACTCGATAGGAATCAAGGAAGTGGAAATGGAAAACTTCCGCTTCTTTTCTTCTTTATCAAAGTCAGACAGGGTGTTCCCGTCATCAACACTGCCCATTCTATTAATTCCAGAAGTTACATAAGCTAATGCTTCTGCAATGGTGGTTTTTCCGGCACCTCCATGACCTAAAAGAACTACGTTACGAATACTGCCGGTTTCATAAACTTTCATAGATCCTTCCTCCTATTTCTAACAATGCAGTCTAATGCATGTCACAAGATATATAGTTGTATTGTATATGAAAAAAGGCAATATTACAAGAAAATCCGTTGTTTTGTATTATAAGTCAAAGAGGGACATCTGATTGGATAGGGGAATGTCACCTAGAAGCCCCAATTCATGGAATTTGTCTGCAAAAGCCTTGGGACAGTGGGTTCTTTGAATAAAATCATCCTTGGAGAGGTATTTTCCGTATTTTGCTCCCTCTTCCAATCCCTGGGCCACCGCTTCTCCCAAACCGGCAATACAACTGAAGGAAGGCATAATCTCTCCCTTTTCCGTGATTTGGAAGTCCTTGGCCTTTGCCTTGTAGATGTCTAAGGGAGCGAACTGAATTCCTCTGGCATACATTTCCTCACAAATCTTCATATCCCTAAGACAGAGCTGATCTGTTGCGGAAAGCTTCTCTCTGGCGGAATACTCCTTAATATGAAAACGAAGCTTCTCCACACCGAAGCACATCTTGTCAAAATCAAATCCGTCCGCTCTAACCGTATAATAGGCGGTATAGTATTCCTTAGGGTAGAAGACCTTACAGTAAGCTACACGATAAGCCATCATAACATAGGCTGCCGCATGGGCCTTAGGGAACATATATTTAATTTTTTTACAGGCATCAATGTACCACTGGGGTACCCCATGCTCCAGCATATGCTCGCACCACTCATCCTTTAAGGGCTTATGCTTTCTGGTAGCCTCCATAATGTTAAAGCTTTCTCCCGGCTCCAAGCCCATGTGCATCAAATACACCATGATATCGTCACGACAGCAAATAGCTTCACGAAGGGTGGTTACCCCGCTTAGGATAAGATCCTGGGCATTGTTCAGATAGACATCCGTTCCATGGGAAAGACCGGAGATACGAATCAGGTCGGAAAGGTATTTCGGTTTGGTATCCTGCACCATTTGCATAGCAAACTGAGTACCAAACTCCGGAATCCCCAGGCAACCCAATTCCACCCCCTGGATATCCGCCGGGGAAATGCCTAAAGCTTCCGTGGATTGGAATAAAGACATCACCTCGGGAGAATCCAAGGGAATGTCCTTTACCGGATCCAAGCCCGTTAAATCCTGTAACTTTCGAATCATGGTAGGATCATCATGTCCCAGAATATCAAGCTTCAATAGATTATGGTCGATTTTATGGTAGTCAAAGTGGGTAGTGATAATGGGGCTTTCCGTGTCGTTGGCAGGATGCTGTACCGGGGTAAAGGTATTGATATCCTCTCCGTGGGGAAGCACTACAATTCCTCCCGGATGCTGTCCGGTGGTTCTTCTGATTCCGGTGATTCCCGCTACCAGACGATTCAGTTCTGCAGTTCTCTTCTTCTCTCCCCGCTCTTCATAAAATTTCTTAATCATACCATAGGCGGTTTTTTCAGCTAAAGTACCGATAGTTCCTGCCTTGTAGGTATTTTCCTCTCCGAAAATGGCTCCGGTATAGGCATGGGCCCTGGCCTGATATTCTCCGGAGAAGTTTAAGTCAATATCCGGCTCCTTATCTCCGTCAAAGCCCAGAAAGGTTTCAAAGGGAATATCAAAACCCAGACGGTTTAAAACCGTACCGCAGTGGGGACAGTTTTTACTTGGCATATCATAACCTGCCATACCGGAATAGGACTTTACCTCCTCCGAGTCAAAGTCCGTGTAGTAGCAGTTGGGGCAGACATAGTGGGGAGGTAAGGGATTTACCTCGGTAATATGGGCCATGGTAGCGGCAAAGGAAGATCCTACAGAACCTCGAGAACCTACCAGATAGCCGTCCTCATTGGACTTATCCACCAGCTTTTGGGCAATAATATACATCACGGAATAACCGTTAGAGATAATAGAATTTAATTCCGTTTCCAAGCGGTTTTCTACCATGGAAGGCAAGTTTGGGCCATAGATTTTATGGGCGGTTTCGTAGCAAATCTGCCGTAAAGTTTCGTCTGAATGTTCAATAATCGGAGGACACTTGTCGGGCCGGACCGGCTTTATCGGCTCACACATTTTCATGATTTTCAAGGGATTGTCAATAACCACCTGCTTTTGGGTATTGCTGTCCAGATAGGAAAATTCCTCCAGCATCTCCGTGGTACTTCTAAAAAAGAGTCTTGCCTCTCCTTCCTCATCTGTCATTCCCTTTGTAGCCAAAACGATTCTTCGAAGAACATCATTTTCCTCATCCGCATAATGGGCATCACAGGTAGCACATACCGGCTTTTTCAACTGTTCTCCCAAGGCAATAATCTTCTTATTATAGGCAATCAAATCCTCTTCCGTTTCTGCGGAAAAACGATCTGATTCCAGCATATAGGCATTATTCCCTAAAGGTTGAATTTCCAGATAATCATAGAAGGAGGCAATCTCCAAAAGCTGCTGGTCATCCGCCCCTCGCACCATGGCCTGAAAAAGCTCTCCGCTGGAACAGGCTGAGCCGATAATCAGTCCTTCCCGATATTTTTTCAGCAAAGACTTGGGAATTCTCGGCTTCATTCGGAAATACTGCAAATGGGACAGAGAAACCAGACGATAGAGGTTAATTCTTCCAATATCATTTTTTGCCAGCAGGATAATATGGTAGCTGGGGAGCTTTCGCACCTTCCCTACCTGATCCACCTCCAACCGGTCGATTTCCTCTAAGGAACTTACGCCTCTTTGCTCTAAAAGCTCCAGTTCCTTTAGGTAAATTCTTGCGGTAGCCTCCGCATCATCTACTGCTCTATGGTGATGCAAAAGCTCAATCTTCAATTCCTTTGCCACAGTATCCAGCTTAAAACGACTTAGTCTTGGTAAAAGCAGGCGGGACAAGGCCACCGTGTCAATCACCGGTGCTGAAAAAGGAAGATTTAAAGCCTTTGCCTTAGTGCTGACAAAGTGGTAGTCAAAGTCCGCATTATGGGCAACCAAAATCGCATCCTTGGCAAAGTCCAGAAATTGTGGAAGCACCTCTTCGATGCCCTTGGCATCCATTACCATGGAGTCATCAATGGAAGTTAATTGGGTAATTCGAAAGGGTATCGGCACACCCGGATTTACAAAAACATCCATCCGGTCAATGATTTTTCCGTCTTCAATCTTTACCGCACCGATTTCTATGATGTGATTCACTTTCGGATCAAAACCGGTGGTTTCCAGGTCAAAAACCACGGTGGTACTGCTTAGATCTCTCTTGCAAGCATTTTTTACAATGGAATCCAAATCATTGACAAGGTAGCCTTCCATGCCGTAAATCAGCTGTAAATCCTTCTGTCTTCCTATCTTTTTCAAATAAGCCATGGCATCCGGAAAGGCCTGTACCACACCATGATCCGTGATAGCCATGGCAGGCATGCCAAAATCCAGGGCTCTGTCGATATATTTTTCAATATCCGAAACCCCGTCCATATCCGACATCTTACTATGTAAATGCAGTTCTACCCGCTTTTCTTTCTCTAAATCTTCTCTCTTTTTCCGGGTGAAGGAAGATTTCTTGATTCCTTGCACATGGGCCAGCTCCATCTCCTGGTCGTAGCTGTCATACTCCATAGTTCCCTTAATGCAAATGGCATTATCCTTTTTGAGAAAGGATCTGGCTTCCTCCAGATTCTCTTCCTCCACAAAAATCTTGGAGGCTAAAGAATCCGTATCATCCGTAAAGGAGAAGCTGAAAATGGTTTTTCCGGAACGGGTGCTTCGTTCATCCACCTGAATAATCAAGCCTTCCACCGTTACCAAACCGCCATCCTCCGAAATATCCTTTAAAGGAATGGGGGTATCGCTAAAGTCTCTGCCATAGTACACGTCACTATGGTCGGAACGCTTAAACTGGAACTTTCCTTTGCTAAAGCTTTTTTTCTCAAAGCCCTTCTTTTCAAAGGATTTTTCCCCGGAGCTTGTCTTCTGTTTAAGAGAATCTTCTGTGGATTTCTTCTCTAAAGTATTGTTAGCACTATTTTTTGCTAAACCGACATGAGTATTTCCTGCATTTTTCTCAGCCTCAAAGTCTTGGCCTTGTCCTGCAAATTTCTCTGAGGAGCTGTTTCCATCAGAAAGTGCGGAACTCTCTTGACTTAGTGAAGCTGCTTCCCCATCCTGTATTGCCCTATCTGCTGTTCCGGGATAAGCTGCACTTCCCTCTGCACTCGCATAAGCATCGGACAATCCATCTTCTGAATATCCCGGATTCCCGGAAGAAGAATACAGAGAGGCAATCGCCTTATCCTCTTCCTCCTCAGCCTTTTTCTTTGCCGGCACAAACCGGATGGTAAAATGGATAGGAACACCGCAACGCTCTTCAAAAATCTTTTGAATGACCCTAACACATTCCTTTTCTTCCTTTTGAAAAAGAATTTGTTCCTCTAAAATAAGAGAGAGACGATTGTCTTCTCTCCATTCCAGTTCTCCCTGCTTCATCATCTGATACAGGAGAATGTTTCTTTCCTTTAATTCCTCAAAAAGAGACTTTTCATAAAACTCATAAAGTACTTTTGCCGTATATTGGCTGGATAGATGAAAGCTTTCCCGGATGCAAATGTTGATTTTCTTCCCGATAAAGAGCTGCTTATAGATAGCCTCTTCCATTTCCCGAATATCACTTCGCTCCAGTAAATGATCGCTATGCAAATAAATACTCAGCTTCGACCTGTCTTTTTTCAAGGTGATTCTACTTATGGTGGTATTCAAAAACATTCCCCTTAAATGCTCCGATACCGTTAATTCCTGAAATACTTGAAAAAACTGCTTCATGCCTATCCTTTCTGTTTATTTAATCAGGGTATTTTTCTATTTCCTCCTTGAGGGCGGAGAGCAAAGCCTTCTCTTCCACCTTCCGAATCACTTCACCGCGCTTCATCAAAAGTCCTACACCCTTGCCCCCGGCAATGGCCAGATCCGCCTCCTTGGCTTCTCCCGGACCGTTTACCACACAGCCCATTACAGCAAGCTTTAAGGATTTATCCGGATAGGACTGGACCAGCTTTTCCACAGCATTAGCCAGAGAAATCAGATCAATGTCGGTTCTTCCGCAGGTAGGACAGGAAACCACATGGATACCACCCTTTTTCAGTCCCAGGGTTTCCAAAATCAGTCGACCGGTTTTTATTTCCTCCACAGGATCCGCAGAAAGACTTACACGAATCGTATCCCCGATTCCTTCACCCAAAATCATTGCCAGCCCCATGGCGGATTTGATATTACCGGACCAAACCGTTCCGGACTCTGTGATGCCTACATGCAAAGGATAGGGGCAGGATTCTGCTACAATTTTATGGGCTTCCACCGCCATCAAAACATCGGAGGACTTCATGGAAAGCACCAAATTCTGATAGCCCATTTCCTCGACCAAACGCAAATTCGCCAAGGCAGACTCAGCAAGTCCCTGTGCAGTAACTCTACCCTGATATTTTTCCAAAACTTCCTTTTCCAGGGAACCGGAATTTACCCCGATTCGAATGGGAATCTTTCTTTCCTTGGCGCAGTCCACCACAGCCCGTAGCCTTTCCGAAGAGCCGATGTTTCCCGGATTAATACGGATTTTATCCGCGCCGTTTTCCATGGCAAGAATCGCCATGCGGTAGTCGAAATGGATATCCGCAACGATAGGAATGGGAGAAGCCGCCTTTATCTCCTTTAAGGCAAATGCCGCTTCTTTTGTAGGTACAGTAAGACGAATGAGTTCACAGCCGGCCTCTGCCAGTCTAAGAATTTGAGCTATACTTCCCTCTATATCCTCCGTCTTGGTATTACACATGGACTGTAAAACCACCGGATTTCCACCGCCGATTTTAAGTTTTCCTACTTCTACTACCCTAGTATCTTCTCTTTTGAACATAGTATTCCTTTATACAATAAACTTATGAGCTAAAATATTTCGAATAGGCTCCGGTCAACAAATTAAACACATCATTTCCGACAATCAATACCATAAGGGCTAGTAGAAAAACCATCCCTGCGGTATTGATTCGCTCCTCCCACTTGGGATTCAGTTTCTTTCTTGCCAGCATTTCCAAAAGAATGAACAGAAGTCGTCCTCCATCCAGGGCGGGAATAGGCAAAAGGTTCATTACCGCCAAATTTACGCTCAACATCATACTTAAGTTTAGTAAAACCAGTAGCATTACGAAAAATCCGTATTGGCTGGAGCTGGAAACACTTTCTCCGATAACCGCAACCGTTCCAACCGGCCCCATGACTTCCTGTCTGCTGACCTTTCCTTTACTAATCAACGCCAGACTGTCAATCACCACTCTGGCATTAAAGGCCAGTTCATAAAAGCTGTATTCTATAGTCTTTAAAGGGTTTTGAAACTTCACGCGCTCAGAGGAAAGAGCCACGCCCATACGATAAAGTCCTGTGGAAGGATCCTTATAGGCAGGGAACTGAAAACTAAGCTTTTCCCCATCTCGAAGAACCGTAAGACTGACTTCTCCTTCCTGCACCTCCTCCTTATGAAGCTCTAAATACATGGCAAGCTCGGAGTAGCTATGAACAGTTCTTCCTTTGGCATTTCCGATTTTAATGAAGCGAATCTCATCTCCCTCCTGTAAACCGCTTTCCATGGCAGGAGTAGATACATTGGAGGAGGCAATTTTCGGAAGCTGTACCCCAATCGTTCCGGTTAGGAAAAGGGCAATCAAAAAGCCTAAAAGGAAGTTGTTGAAAACGCCGGCAATACAGATAATAAAACGCTGCCAAGCCGGCTTTCCTTCAAAGCTCTTCGTCTTTAATTCTTCTTCGCTATAAATTACTCCATCAAAATCATAGACATTTTCCGCATTATCCTCCTGCTTTGGAGCCAGAAAATCACCGGAGCCTGCCGCATCCTCTCCCAGCATGGCACAGCTTCCGCCCAAGGGAAGTAACTTTAAGCTGTATCGGGTATTTTTATATAAAAAGGATAGGAGTCTGGGTCCCATCCCAATAGAAAACTCATTTACCCCTACATGAAAAAACTTAGCCGCAAGAAAATGCCCCAGTTCATGAAAAAAAACTAAAAATGACAGGGCAAGTATGGCCAAAACTATACTCAATTCTTATCCTCCTTATGTAATCTTCTTACTTCTTCTCTAGCCCACTGTTCCGTTTCGAAAATTTCCTCTACAGAAGGAAATTCTATCCAAGTTTTTTCGTGTTCCTTCATACAATGGGCAATGCTTCTTGGAATCTCCATGAAACGAATTTTATCCTCTAAGAACAAGCGAACCGATTCTTCGTTAGCTGCATTATATACTGTAGGCATACTGCCTCCTTTGGCACCGGCCTCCATTCCCAAAGCAAGCCCCGGAAAATCCTCCAAGGAAGGGGGATAGAAATGCAGGGAAAAAGCCTTGGAAAAGTCTATCCTTTGCTCCCTATAGCACTCCCTTTCCTCTTGGAAGAGGGCATAGGCAATGGGCAGACGCATATCCGGTACCCCCATCTGTCCCTTTACTGCGCCATCCTGAAAGACCACCGCAGAATGTAAAATGCTTTCCCGCTGAATCACTACCTGAATCTTCTCCATGGGAATATTAAAGAGCCAGTGGGCTTCCATCATTTCCAAACCCTTATTCACCATGGTAGCGGAATCAATGGTGATTTTTTGTCCCATGGACCAGTTAGGGTGCTTTAAGGCATCCGCCTTGGTTTTCCCTTCCATCTCTTCCTTTTTTAGTCTGAAAAAAGGACCGCCGGATGCGGTTAACAAGAGGGATTCCACAGATTTTTCTTCTTCCCCCCGAAGGCATTGCCAGATGGCGGAATGCTCCGAGTCAATGGGAAAGAGCTTCGCCCGGTATTCCGAAAGCATAGGCATAATCAAATGCCCTGCACAAACCAGCGTTTCTTTATTGGCTAATGCAATTTTTTTCCCTGCTTTGATCGCGGAAATTGTGGGGAGAATCCCAATCATTCCCACTAAAGCGATCACTACCATATCCGCCTCCGGAAGTGTGGCCAGCTCTATCAAGCCCTCCATTCCGGAAGACACCGGCATATCCAAATCGGCGGAAAGCTTTTCTGCCAAAGCTTCTTCATATACACAAAGCCTGGGAACCTGCCATTCTCCAGCCTGCTCCTTCAAAAGCTCTATTTTGGATTTCACCGAAAGTCCAATTACCTTATGCTCTGGATGTTCCTTTAAAAGGGATAGACACTGGGTTCCGATGGAACCGCTACTCCCTAAAATAACGATATTCATTCTTTACCTTCCCCAAATTACAGTGAAGACTTACTTTATTAAAATATATCAAGGATAAGTCTTACATGATGATTTAAAATTACGACATTATTAAATATGTCGTTATTCTTTATTTCATGAGTTTTTGATCTCATCAGTTCTTATCTATGTTTTTCTTGCTTATTATAAAGTGAGGGACGATTGTTTTTCCTTCTTTTGTATTAAATCTTTTTAAAATAATCTAAAACTGTTATGCCATAGTAAATAATGGGCGCCGTAAACAGAACAGAATCAAAACGATCCAAAATTCCTCCATGTCCCGGAATCAAATGGCTGTAGTCCTTAATTTGAAAATCCCTTTTCATTCCGGATGCCATCAAATCTCCTCCGATAGAAAATAAGGCGGCAAGGGATACTGCCAGCGCCAAAAGAAATGGAGACAGATGTAAAGGTAGACCTCTTCCCTTAAAGAAAAGAGCAAAAATAAAAGCTAAAATTCCGGATCCCAGAATCCCTCCCACAGCACCTTCCCAAGTTTTTTTCGGACTTAAAACCGGCGTCATCTTATGTTTTCCAAAAAGAAGACCGGCGCAATAGGCACAGGTATCCGCTCCCCAACTGGATAAAAATACCAGCCAAACCAAAACCTTTCCATGGGGTAGTGTTCTACACTGATAAATATAGGATAAAAGAATTCCCGCATAGGGAAAAACCAAAAAGAACAGTGCAATCTCCCGAATATCCGCCTTGGGATAGCTTAATACATAATAGAATCCCAAAAGAAAAAGATAAGAAAGAAGCAAAAAGAAAGAAATAGGAAGGTGCAAAAATAAGGCTGAATAGTAAAGAACAACAAAAAAATAAGACAAGAAAGAAATCCCCTTCTTATCTAAGGAAAAGCAATGCAATAATTCATAAGTGGCAAAGAGGGATAAAAACAGGCAAAAAAACAAGACCGGTAAACCTCCTAGCGGAAGAATTCCAAATAACAGTAAAAGCAGAGCAATACCGCTAATCAGCCTTGTCAGAAAAGAACTCAACTTGTGTTCATTTTGTCCCTTACTTTGTTCCGTCCTATTTTCCTTTTGTTCTACCATATACTACCCTTTACTATAATTTCTATAATCCCTAAACAATTTTCAAAGTTATTCTTCCTTACACTTCCTAAACAATTTTCAAAATTATTCTTCCTTACATTCCTAGCTTCATAGAATAAAAGTTCCAGTAAAAGAAAAACAAATTATTTATGCCTTTCGTCCCCCAAAGCGTCGTTCTCTCTTCTGATAGGATTCTATGGCCTTCTGAAGCTCTTCCAGGTTGAAGTCCGGCCAGTATACCGAGCTGATATAATACTCCGCATAGGCGGACTGCCATAGGAGGAAGTTGGAGGTACGAAACTCTCCGGATGTGCGAATCACTAAATCCGGATCCGGCGTTCCTGCAGTATCCAGATACTTCGAAAACTCTTCTTCCGTAAGGTGAGAAAGCTTTTCTGTGAGCTCTGAAGGAGGGCTTTCCAACACTATTCTGTGAATCGCCCTGATTATCTCATCTCTTCCCCCATAATTTACGGCGAAGCTGAAGAGCATACCGGTATTTGCCTTGGTACTCTCTTCCAGCTCGGCAATTCCCTTTTGAATGTCTTCCGGAAAACGGCTTCTTTCTCCTATCATTTTCGCTCGAACATTATTGGCATTGGCTACAGTAATTAACTTTTTCATATAGAAACGAAAGAGCTGCATCAAAGCTCCCACCTCTTCCTCGGAACGTTTCCAGTTTTCCGTGGAAAAGCCGTAAACTGTTAAATACTCTATGCCAAGCCTGGCACAATCTTCCACGGTTTGTTCCAGAGTCTCACAACCCTTTTTATGTCCTAAAGCCCTTGGTAACGCATGAGAAGCCGCCCAACGACCATTGCCATCCAAGATGATGGCAATGTGCCTTGGAAGGCTTCTTTGCTCTTGATTATTTTGAAAAATCATACAGTCATTAATTCCTTATTCTTAGCCTCAACAGACTTGTCAATTTTCTCAATCATATGGTCTGTAAGCTCCTGAATATCCTTGGTCTGTCTGCTCAAGTCATCCTCGGTGATTTCCGCATTCTTTTCCAGCTTCTTCGCTAAATCCATAGCATCTCTACGAATATTTCGAATGGCAATCTTAGCGGCCTCTCCCTTTTTCTTTACATCCTTGGTTAATTCTTTACGTCTCTCCTCGGTAAGCTCCGGAAAAACCAGACGAATCACCTGTCCGTCATTAGTAGGATTGATTCCCAGTTCAGACATATTGATTGCTTTTTCAATTTCCTTCATAACAGACTTATCCCAAGGCTGAATCTGAAGAATTCTCGCCTCCGGTACAGATACGTTTCCTACCTGCTGAATCGGGGTGGGTGTACCATAGTAATCCACCATAATACGGTCTAAAACGTGGGGGTTGGCTCTTCCTGCACGAATAGTTCCCAGCTCACTCATCAGGTTATCGTGAGTCTTGTGCATCTTCTCAATGTAAATGGTAAATTGATCATCCATCTTTCTTTCCTCCGGCTCTTCTTATCTTGTATACTAAAGCTTTATTTCATGGAACAAAGCTTTATTCATAACGAGTATCGCTCGCAAAGCGTGCGATATCTCGTTTATAGGACAATGATTCTTTTTGAATATCAATCCGCTGTAACTCTGGTTCCTCTATGCTCTCCCAAAAGAGCCTTGGCAATACCGTCTTCCTCTTCTAAAGAAAATACGGACAAGGGAAGTCTGTTTTCCAAGCAAAGAATGGATGCGGACAGGTCAATTACCTGCAGTTTTTTCTCCACTACCTCATCAATGCTTAAGCTTTCATATTTCTTTGCATCCGGAAACTTCTTGGGATCCTTATCATAAACGCCGTCAATGGCCTTAGCCAAAAGAATCTCCTTACATTCCAATTCCAATGCCCGAAGAACTACTCCGGTATCCGTAGAAAAGAAGGGATGTCCCGTACCTCCGGCGCAAAATACCACCTGTCCTTTTTTCAAAGCCTTCACCGCCTTATCTTTGGAAAAAAGCTCCGCCATATCTCCTACGGCAATGGAGGACATAATCTTTGTTTTCAATCCGCTGATGCGGAAAATTTCAGAGACATAAATACAGTTCATCATGGTGGCTAAAATTCCCACCTGATCTGCTTTGTAGCGGTCCACCTGCTCCGACTGTCTTCCTCTCCAGAAATTGCCTCCGCCAATCACAATGGCAACTTCCACCCCTTGGCTTACGGCTTCCTTCACCTGCTTGGCAACGGCAAAAATCACATCATCGGAAAATCCGAAGTGCTTTTCCCCTGCCAGGGCTTCTCCGGAAAGCTTTAACATCACTCTTCTATTTGGCATACTAACCTCCCTTTTGACTTTCCCTAGTTTACCATACAAAAAAAGCCTCGGCAATTCTTCCGAGGCTTTTTCCTGTAAAAATAAACTTTACGAATGATTCCTTAATTATTCCTTTGTAGCATGCATGAAATACCAGAAACCGTTTGGATGATGCCATACATTCTTTAAATTCTCTTTCTGTAACCAGGTATCATTGTAGTAGGCAATAGGAGCAATAGCGGCATCCTTAAGAGCTAACTGCTCTGCCTCATGCATAGCATCATAGTAAGCTGCCTTATCGGTAAGGGTCTTTGCCTTATCCATAATGGAGTCATATTCCGTGCTGGAATACTTACCGTCGTTGTTTCCGTTGCTTGTTACCAAAAGATTTAACATATTGGCAGGATCATCCCAGTCATAAAGCCATCCCTGTCTTGCAATATCAAAGTTTCCGGAACGACGGTCTGCCGTAAAGCTTGCCCACTCCAAAATGCTGATAGAGCAATTTAATCCAAGCTCCTTTTTCCATACATCCTGAGCATACTCCGCTACCGGCTTATGATAATCCGTATCATTGGTGGAATAGGTAAATGCAGGGAAGCCCTCTCCGTTGGGGTAACCTGCCTCAGCCAAAAGCTCCTTTGCCTTTGCAAGCTGTGCATCATAACCCTTTAAATCAAAAGCATTGCCATACTTTTCCTCAGTAACCTTCTCAAAGGAACTTCCTTCCTCCGCATCGGAAACACCGGTTCCCACGAAGTTGGTTGCCGGACTGTAAAGCCCCTGCATAATGCTGTTGGCAATATACTCACGATCCAATGCCAAGGATAATGCTGCTCTCACCTTAGGATTGTTGAAAGGCTCCTTATTGCAGTTGAAAATCATAAAATAGGTTCCGCGCAGGGGATCAATATGATAATCCGCTGTCTTTTGAACACTCTCTAACTCCTCCTTGGGGAAATCTCTGGAGAAATCCAAGTCTCCCTGATTGTAAGCGGTATAAGCTGCATTGGAGTCCTTTACCAAAAGCCAGTTAATGGTTTCAAAGGTAACGTTATCTTTATCCCAGTAATTCGGGTTCTTAGTCAAAACATACTGCTCATCCTGGGTATAGGCGGATACATAGTATGGACCGTTGGAAACGTAAGTCTCGGCAGTGTTGGTCCAAGCGTCTCCGTTTGCTTCAATGGTAGCCTCCTGTACCGGAACCATTACCGCAAAAGCACAGATTTGCTCGAAATAGCTACAGGGATAGGCAAGATGGATAACAAAGGTCTTATCATCCGGTGCTTCTATTCCCAAAGCATCCAGATTGCCTGCAGAGGCCTCCTTATAGCCCTTCACCATGCCCAAAAGCTCTTCCGCATAGGGCGCTGCAGTGGCAGGATCGGCTACTCTCTTCCAAGAATAAAGAAAATCCTTAGCGGTTAAATCAGTACCGTCAGACCACTTTAAGCCATCCCGTAAATGGAAGGTATAAGTTAATCCGTCATCACTCTTCTCATAGCTTTCCGCCTGAGCGGGAACGATGTTTCCGTCCTTATCATAGCGTAAAAGTCCTTCAAAGGTGTGGTTAATCATGTTTGCCGCTTCTCTGGCATTGTTTAATGCAGGATCAATTGTCTCTTGGGGTGGTCCGATTTCCACGTTTAATACGGAATTATCGGAAGCCTCTGCTCCCTCCGCCTTTGTTGCATCACTTCCCTGCTTTCCGTTGTCTGCTGATTTTTGTCCTCCGCAAGCCGCCAAGGATACAGCTACAGCCATGGAAAGTCCCAGAAAAATTTTTTTCTTCATTACTCCTCCTCTTCAATGAAACGAAGCGTTTCGAAAAACTCGAAACAATCGTTAAGTTAAAAACCTTTGAGATTCTACCATAGAAAAACGGTCAGGACAATGCCCGACCGTTTTTCTTTTATATACTTTTTAAATTTCTTTTAAGCTTTTTTACCATACATAAACAGGAAATATCCCGTTGGGGTATGCCAAACATTGCTTAAGTTTGGCTTCTCCAGATAAAACTCCGTGTAGTAAGCCACAGGGCAAGCGCCATAGTCCTTTAACAGAACCTGCTCCGCCTGATGCAGATAATCATAGTGCTCCTCTACATTTGCAGTCTTTCTCGCCTTGTCCACCAAAGCATCAAAATCCGGATTGCTGTACTTACCGTCATTGTTACCGTTTCCGGTTTCAAAGAGGTTAATCATATTGGAAGGATCGTTGTAATCCATTACCCAACCGTTTCTTGCCACATCATAGTTTCCAGAACGGCGATTTGCGGTTACAGTCTTCCACTCCTGGATATCGATGTTCATGGTCAGTCCCAACTGCCCCCAAGCATTTTGCAGATACTCTGCTACAGGCTTATGGTAGCTGGCATCATTGGTCAGGTAGGAAAATGCAGGGAAGCCCTGTCCGTTTGGATAGCCTGCTTCAGCCAGTAATTCCTTGGCTTTTACAAGGTTCTCTTCGTATTTACTGTTATCAAAGAAATTACCGTACTTTTCTTTGGTCACCTCTTCAAAGGAGGAGTTCTCCGCTGCATCACTGATTCCGGGACCAACCAGATTGTTTGCAGGAGTATAGGTTCCCTGCATAATGGTATTGGCCACATAGTCTCTATCCACCGCTAAGGAAAGAGCCTCTCTTACCTTAGGATCGTTAAAGGGAGCCTTCTGGGTATTAAAGCTGATATAATAGGTACCCATCATCGGATCCAAGTGAAATTCCTCATTTCCCTTAAGGCTTGGAATCTCCTCGGAAGGAAGGGTTTTTGCCAAATCCAATTCTCCCTGATTGTAAGCGGTATAAACAGAGTTTCCATCTTCAATCAGATGCCAAACAATCTTATCAAAGGTGATATTATCCTTGTCATAATAATATGGATTCTTCTCATAAACGATTCTATCCCCATCCACATATTCCGTCATGCGATAAGGTCCACTGCTGACATAAGTTTCCGGCTTTGTTGCCCAGGCATCTCCATTTTCCTCTACGGTCTTCTTCTGTACAGGAGCTGTAGAAACAAATGCTGCAATCTGGTCAAAGAAGGTGCAGGGGCTACTTAGCTTTACCACAAAGGTATCTTTATCCGGAGCGGAAACCTGTAAAGCATCCAGATTCCCGTTGGAAGCCTCTTCATAACCTGCCACCACACTTAGTAAATCATATCCGTAGGGAGCTGCCAAGGCGGGATCTGCCAAGCGCTTCCAGCTATATACGAAGTCCTCTGCCGTTAAATCCGTTCCGTCAGACCACTTTAAGTCGGGACGAAGATGAAAAGTCCAAGTAAGTCCGTCATCGGAATGTTCCCATTTTTCCGCAAGTCCGGGCACAACATCGGAATTCTTGTCAATGCTGAGTAATCCGGTAAAAGCATGCAGAATATAGGTGGCTCCATCAGATGCAGAGTTTAAAGCAGGATCCATGGTTTCCGGAGAGGAACCAACCTGAACATTAAGTTCTCCACCTGCGGAAGCATCAGAAGCCTCAGCAGCCTGACTGCCGCTCTCTCCCTTTGCAGATTCCTGTTTGCTCTTATCGGCTCCACCACAGGAAACCAAAAAGGCCAAACTCAAGGCCGCAATGGGAAGTAGGTACTTTGCTTTTCTCATAAATTTCTCCCTTCTAAAATAATGGTCATGGTGCTTCTATAGGAAGGAGCCTATTCGTTGCTCATAAGCTTTTGAATCACTCCTAAACCTCATGTATTGCAACAGGATTAAACACCCCACCTTACTGTTATTCCTATTATGACAGTATGGCTTTATCTCTTAATTCACCCTGTCCAAATGATGACAGGCTGCAAAATGTCCGCTTTCCACCTCTTTAAATTCCGGCTTCTTCTCCGCACATAAACCGTCTGCATAGGGACAACGGGTGCGGAAGGGACAACCTGATGGCGGATTTACCGGGGAGGGGACATCTCCGGATAAGATAATTCTATGGGATGCTCTGGCCACCTTTGGATCGGCAATGGGAACTGCAGAAATTAAGGACTTGGTATAAGGATGCAGTGAATGGAAAGTGATGGTATCACTATCCGCCAGCTCCACCAAATGCCCCAGATACATTACCCCGATTCTGGAGGAAATATGATTTACGATAGATAAATCATGGGCGATGAAGAGATAGGTCAATCCCAGCTCCTCTTGCAAATCCTCAAACATATTCACCACCTGAGCCTGGATAGATACGTCCAAAGCAGAAACCGGCTCATCACAAACGATAAATTCAGGATCCACTGCTAAAGCTCTTGCAATCCCGATTCTTTGCCGCTGTCCGCCGGAGAACTCATGGGGATAACGGTTGGCATGCTCCGAATTCAGTCCTACCTTTGACAATAAAGATAAAATCTTCTCTCTTCTCTCCGCCTTGGAAGCACAAAGCTTGTGAATATCAATAGCTTCTCCAACAATATCCTCTACAGTCATTCTGGGATCCAAAGATGCGTAAGGGTCTTGGAAAACAATCTGCATCTTCCTTCTGTAGGGAAGCATATTCTTCTTGATTTTCTTTTCCGCATCAAAGATGACTTCTCCGCCATAAGTGATACTGCCGCCGGTAGGCTCTGTTAAACGAAGGATAGAACGGCCTGTTGTAGTTTTTCCGCAGCCGGACTCTCCTACCAGACCGAAGGTTTCTCCCTTATTGATAAAGAAGGAAACATCATCCACAGCCTTAACCACCTTATTGCTTCCTGCCACAGGAAAATACTGCTTTAAGTGACTTACCTCTAATAAACGCTCCGGCATTTACGCTTCCCCCCTTTCCTTCAAAAAGTCTTCCTTCTGTTGCATAAAGCATCTGGCATAATGCACACCCTCATACTGATTCTTCTCCGGCTTATGGGATAGACAAAGCTTCATACAGTTACTGCATCTTGGCGCAAAGCCGCAACCCTTTGGGGGATTCAGAAGATCCACCGGCTGTCCTTCGATAGGTACCAGTTTGGAATAATCATGCTCATGGAACTTGGGAATGGAACGCAGCAGTCCCTTGGTGTATTCATGCTTTGGATTATAGAAAATATCATCCGTTGTTCCGTATTCCACGATTTCTCCGGCATACATAACCGCAATATAGTCGCACATGGAGGCAACCACACCCAGGTCATGGGTAATCATAATGATGCCCATACCTAATTTTCTTTTTAATTCCTGCATCAGCTCTAAAATCTGTGCCTGGATGGTTACGTCCAAGGCCGTAGTAGGCTCATCCGCAATTAAAAGCTTGGGTTCACAGGCTAAGGCGATGGCAATCATTACTCTTTGCCGCATACCTCCTGAAAGCTCATGGGGATACTGCTTTAATCGCTTCTCCGGCTCATTAATGCCAACCAATTCCAAAAGCTCCTTGGCTCTCTCCATAGCCGCTCTTCCCTTTTTATCCGTATGAAGAGAAACCGCTTCCGCAATCTGATTTCCCACGGTCCATACCGGATTCAAAGAAGTCATGGGATCCTGGAAAATAATGCTGACCTCATTTCCCCGAATCTTCCGAAGCTCCTTTTCACTCATTTCATGGATTTTATGACCATTAAACTCTACCGAGCCTCCCACAATCTTACCATTCTGGGCGGTAAGTCCCATAATGGAGTAAGCGGTAACGGATTTTCCGGAACCGGATTCTCCAACAATTCCTAAAACTTCTCCCTCTCGCATTTGCAGGGTAACGTTATTTAAAGCCTTTACCTCTCCCGCCGGAGTAAAGAAGGATAAACGCTCTTCTTGAATATCCACAAGATATTGACCGGACATATTTTCCTCCTTACTGCTGTTTCAATTTCGGGTCAAAGGCATCACGCAGGCCATCTCCCAAAAGGTTAAAGCTTAAAATGATAATAAAAATCAAGAAAGCCGGGGCAAAAAGTTTTTCCGGATAGGTTTGAAATCCGTTTAAAGCGGCACTGGCCAAAGATCCCAAAGATGGCATCGGTGCCTGTACACCCAATCCTAAAAAGGAAAGGAAGGACTCGGTAAAAATGGAACTGGGAATCTGTAAGGTAGTGGTTACAATCAGGGTACCGATACAGTTTACAATCAAATGTTTAAAGATAATACGACCGGATCCTGCACCCAAAGCCTTTGCCGCGGTAACATACTCACTCTGCTTTAAAACCATAATCTGAGAACGGACGATTCTGGCCATTCCCACCCAGTAGAGCAAAGCAAATACGATAAACATGGAAATCATATTGGAGCCAAGCTTTTGCATCCAGGCAAAGCCCGGTTTGCTGGCCAATGCTTCCAGAGGGAACTTCAAGGTCTGAGCCAAGAGAATAATAATCAGTACGTCGGGAACCGTGTAGATAATATCCACGATTCGCATCATGATCATATCCACTAATCCGCCGAAGTATCCGGCGATTGCCCCAAATATGGAGCCAATGACCAGGATCAAAACGGAAGCCACAAGACCTACCGTCATGGAGACTCTTCCTCCTACCAGTACACGAATCATATAGTCACGACCATTTTGATCCGTTCCCAAAAGATGCGGAAAAACCTTTTCCCCTGCATCAATTTGCTTCTGCTCCGTCTTTGAGTACTGCATGGGAGCCAAACGCTCCGAGCCCTTCATCTGCTGTTCATACTTATAGGGATAAAAGCTGGGTACCAGAAAGCAGCAAATAGTAATCAAAAAAACAATAAACAGGGCACTCATGGCAATTTTATTTTTCCGGAAACGATGCAAGCCGTCCTTCCAGAAGCTTACGGATTCTCTCATAAAGACCAGAGACTCCTTATCCTCCACAGAAGCCGGAGTAAAATCTTCCAAGCTCCACTGAAGGCTCAAGGGATTATTCTTTATTTCTTCCATTTTATTCTCCTTACTTTAATTTAATTCTCGGATCCACAATCGCATAAGCAATATCCACGAAAAGGTTCATGATAATAATAAATACCGCCAGGAAAATGGTGGTTCCCATAATCATGGGATAATCTCGGCTGGTAATAGAGCTTACGAACTCCGAACCAAGTCCCGGAATATTGAAAATCTTTTCAATGATGAAAGAACCGGTCATTAAAGCGGCAAGCAAGGGTCCAAGATAAGTAATTACCGGTAAGATTGCATTTCGTAAGGCATGCTTGAAAATTGCTTTAAAAGTTGTAACCCCCTTGGCCTTTGCGGTTCTCATATAATCCTGCCCCATAACATCCAGCATGGAAGAACGCATCAATCGTGCCATATAGAAGGTGGGATATAAAGCCAAGGCCACCACCGGCATAATATAGCTTTGGGCATCCTTTAAGCCAAGAGAAGGTAGCCATTTTAACTTCGTGGTGAAGATATAAATTAAAATCGTAGAGGACAGAAAGGAAGGAATGGCTATTCCTGCAGTGGATAAAACCACCAAAAGGTTATCAATAAACTTTCCTCTGTTAAATGCAGCTACGGCCCCTAAAGGAATTCCGGTGCAAACTGCAAGGATTAGTGCAAGTCCTCCCACCTTTGCGGAAACCGGAAACTTTGTCCCGATAATCTGGGATACCGTTCTTCCCCTCTTCTTAATGGATAAACCGAAGTCTCCCTTTAAAATTCCGGTCATATAGGTGGTGTATTGCTGAAACAAGGGCTTATCCAAACCATATTTCGCCTCCATAGCAGCCTGGGCCTGAGGCGTTACTGCCTTCTCGGACAAGAACGGCCCTCCCGGAACCATGTTCATAACAAAAAATGTTAATGTTGCTACCAAAAAGGCTGTAATTAAGGACATAATCGCCCTTTTTAAAATATACTTTGGCATAGCGCCCTCCTTCTTTAATGAATTTACAGAGAAATATACACGATATGCCCCGGACTTTCAAGACACAATAAAATGAATTTTTGGCATCAGATTGCATTTTTTTTAGACAATCCTTGAAATCTTTCTTTTTATCAATAAATTTTTTAATTTTATCAAAAGACACAACCAAATAAAGACTCTATTTTGTGTCTTTAATATCGCATAAACTCATCATTTTTATTCACACTAATGAATAAAAATGAATTTATAATCTGAACGAGTATCACCCGCCCGGTGTGCAATATCTGCTTTAGAGCAAAAAAAGAGAAGGGACTGTAAAAAATCAAAACAAGAAAACTATTTTGATTTTTACAGTCCCTTCTCCGTATAGAATAGAAAACTCTATGGTAGAAAAATATCTTATTCACTTTCTCCCGGCATCAGCCAGCCCTTTTGACTGGTATGCAGAAGCTCTTCCGCTCTTTCAGATAGGGGTTTCTCCAGATAATCCTGGTAAACCAGCTTGATAGAAGGATTCTCATGACAGAAACGAAGGGTTCCTTCCCGATCCTGCTTATAGAGAACCGGTGCACGATGGGCAGCCATTTCCTTCTGATCATGAATCGGCTGGCCACCACCGCCTACACAACCTCCCGGGCAGGCCATGACTTCTACAAAGTCATAATGCACCTGTCCCTTCTTTAGAGCTGTTAAAAGGCGATCTGCATTAGCCAATCCGTTAACTACGGCAATCTTTAGCTTATTGCCGGCAATATCAAAGGAAGATTCTTTCCAGCCGTCCATTCCTCTTACATCCTTGAAAGCATCCGGATCCGGATTCTCTCCTGTTGCCAGATAATATGCGGAACGTAAAGCCGCCTCCATAACACCGCCGGTTGCACCGAAAATATTACCTGCACCGGAGCCCAGTCCTAAAGGCATATCCAGCTCTATATCCTTCATCTTCTTGGGTGAAATATGCATAGCCCGAATCAAGCGATTCACCTCTCTTGTGGTTAAGGCTACATCTACATCAAAATTACCTTCGCTGTCTGTCATATTGGGATAGGAGCATTCCGCTTTTTTCGCAAGACAAGGCATGATGCTGACAGAGAAGATTTTCTTAGGGCTTACCTTTAAAATATCCGCATAATAGCTCTTGGCAATAGCACCGAACATCTGCTGGGGAGACTTGGAGGTAGAAACCTGCGGAATATACTCGGGATAATGACTCTTAATAAATCTAACCCAACCGGGACAGCAGCTGGTAAACATAGGGAAGTCCCCTTCCTGATGGGTTAACTTATGTAAGAACTCGGAAGCTTCCTCCATAATGGTTAAATCCGCTGCAAAGTCGGTATCGAATACATAGTCAAAGCCCATTTCCTTTAAGCAGCTGGCCAGTCTCTGCACAGAGGCTTCTTCCGCATCCAAGCCGAATTCCTCTCCCCATGCCGTACGAATGGATGGGGCAATCTGTGCCAGTACAATGGTCTCCGGATCATCTAAAGCATCCAAAACCTTATCCGTATCATCTCTTTCTCTAAGAGCACCTACAGGACAATGGGTAATACACTGTCCGCAAAGAGAACAGGGGGAATCCTCCAAACGATAGAAATCTCGAACATCTACCGTACTCTTTCCGCCACTGTTGATAACATCCCAAACATGGGTAGCCTGAATCTTATCGCAGACCTGAATACAACGCATACACTTAATACATTTGTCATATTCTCGAATCAAGGGGAAGCTTTTGGATCCCTTTTGCTTAGGCAGATCCTTAGGAAAGCTTTCTCCCATAATATTCAAGTCATTGGCAACGTGCTGTAACGCACAGTTCCCGGAACGAACACAGGTGGTGCAGGTAACATTGTGCTGAGATAAAATCAGCTCTACGTTACATTTTCTGGCTTCTCTTGCCTTTTTGGAATTGGTATGCACTACCATTCCCTCCAGCACAGGGCTGTTACAAGCGGCATGAAGTCTCTGGTCTCCTTCCACCTCTACAACGCAGACACGGCAGGCACCAATTTCGTTTAAGCCCTTGAAGTAGCAGAGGGTAGGGATATAAACGCCAATTTCCTTAGCCGCTTCCAGGATGGTGGTATGCTCCGGAACACATACTTTTTTTCCATCGATTGTACAATTTACCATTTGCATTCTCTGCCTCCCTTAAAGATACCATAACCAAAGTGATCACAGTGAAGACATCTGCCCGACTCTTGGCAAGCCTCTTCATCTGTCATGCCGTACTCCATAAGCTTAAAGTCCTTAACCCGCTCATCGGCAGGACGCTCTTTCATATTGACACGGCCGGTAGGTGCATTGTCATCGAAACGAACCGGTGGAAGTTCGATTTCAGAGGTAATCTCATGGCAGTAGCCAAGGTACTCATCGATGTTAGCCGCAGCAGTCTTTCCTGCAGCAATCGCACGAATTACGGTTGCAGGACCGGTTACACAGTCTCCTCCTGCAAAAATGCCGTCAACATCCCTCAGTGCAGAAGTATCTAAGGCATTAATTCTTCCGGATTCAATAGGAATTTCCTGATATTCCTCAAACTTACGGAAGTCGATACCCTGACCGATGGCTACCAGAACCAGATCTGCCTTAAGCTCTACTTCAGGTGCCTGAGAATCCTTGGGGGAAGGTCTTCCATAACGTACTCCTCCAATAATCTGTGGCTTAAGCACCAGACCCTTACAATGTCCATTCTCATCCTTCTCAATGCGAACCGGGGAATGAAGCTCTACGATATCGCAACCGTCTGCAATTGCGCCCTCTACCTCTTCCGGTAGAGCGGTCATATCTACTCTACGTCTTCTGTAGGCAATCTTTACGGTCTTTGCTCCCAGACGAATTGCGGAACGCGCCACGTCCATAGCCACGTTTCCTCCGCCCACTACAATGACATTCAAGCCGCTAAAATCGGGATAATCATCATCTCCAATATTTCTAAGCATCTCTACAGCGGAAATTACGCCCTGAGCATCTTCTCCCGGAATACCAAGCTTCTTATCTGTGTGGGCACCGATAGATACGTAAACCGCATCATACTGCTTTCTTAAATCCTTTAAGCTGATATCATGTCCAATGGAGACATCCGTCTTAACCTGGAAGCCGGCCTTCTTTAAGCCGTCAATTTCGTGATCCAGGATTTCTCTGGGAAGTCTATAAGCCGGAATTCCATAACGGAGCATTCCTCCCAGCTGCTTTCTCTGCTCATATACCATAACATCATGTCCCATAATGCTAAGGTAATAAGCAGCACTTAAGCCGGAGGGACCGCCACCTACGATAGCAATCTTCTTTCCGGTCTTATCCATAATCTTCGGTGCGGGAATCTCTCCCTCATGCTCTACCGCATAGCGCTTAAGTCCACGAATATTAATCGCCTTATCCACCATGGTTCTTCTGCAACGAAGCTCACAGGGATGCTCGCAGATTAAACCGCAGGCAGCAGGGAAGGGATTATCCTTTCGAATCAACTGTACCGCATCTCCGTAACGACCTTCATGAATCAAAGAAACATATCCGGGAACGTCTACATGGGCAGGACAAAGGGATACGCAAGGAACCGGCTGGCTTAGCTTGGCAAAACAACGTCCATGCTGTACATGCTCCGCATAGTCCTCGTAGAAACCGCGGATTCCTCTAAGCACCATCTTCGCCGCTTCAAATCCAATGGCGCAATCTGCAGAGTTATAGATTCCTTCTGCAGTTTTCTCGATGGTCTTTAAAGTATCCATATCCGCAGAACCGTCCAATACGGATTCAATCAGACCTTCCAACTGTCCAAGTCCCACTCTACAGGGAGTACACTTTCCACAGGATTGGGAATGACATACATGAACAAAAGCCTCTGCCAAGTCAACAGGACAAAGACCAGGCTGGGACGCCTGAATTCTTCGCTCTATGTCTCGGTAAAGGCCTTCTACGGTTTTTTGGGCTTCATTTTCAGTTACAATTATTAACCTGCTCATTTTTTCTCCTTTGCCAAGACGCTATTGCGTCTTGCTATAGACTCTTCCATCCCTAGCTTAGGGTTCATACTTGCAGTATAACACAAAAAACTTTTTCTTTCTGTTTAAAAAAAGAATTAATTTTTTGTGCAGAGTGCATAATAGACAAAAAATTAACAGGTCGTTTTTTTGTTAGTATACACTAACAATTATAAAAAAAGAAAAAACCGTCAAGGATTTATTTCAGCTTTCAATAAGTATTTTCCCGACAGTTTTTTCTAAATTATGTATCCGATAAACAATATAGGATAGCTCTATTGTACTAATTTCCTTTACGTATCCGACGTTTAGGAATGGAATAATTTCTTATTTTGATACTGTGGCTCACAGCTTAAACGAATTCCCAATTTTCCAAGGGTTTTTTCATCAATCTGAGAAAGAATCACCGTGGAATGCATTTCACACTGATTGAGCTGTGCCAGCTGCTCCATACACTTCTCCGCATTTTCATCCGTATTGGCGGAAATTGTTAAAGCAATCAAAATCTCATCGGTATGAAGTCTTGGATTATGATTTCCCAGATGCTCCACCTTTAAATGCTGAATAGGCTCAATGATTTCCGGAGAAATCACCTTTAAATCATCCGGAAGTCCCGCACATTTTTTCAATGCATTAAGCAGCATGGCTGCACAAGCTCCCAATAAAGGAGTGGTCTTTCCGGTAACAATACTGCCATCCGGAAGAGAAATTGCGGCAGCGGGGCCGTTGGTCAGTTCCGCCTTTTGTTTTGCAGCAGCAACAACGGGACGGTCCGCAATACTGATATTGGCTTTCTCCATTAAAAGCTCTTCCTTCTCCACTATATCAGAAGAAATGCTTCCCTTTCTTTTTTCTACCAAAGCCGCATAATATCTTCGGATAATTTCCTGTTGAGAGGCCTTACAAACCGCGTCCTCATCGATAATACAGTTTCCGGCCATATTGACTCCCATATCCGTAGGTGACTGGTAGGGAGAGCTTCCGTAAATTTTATTAAACATGGCCTTTAAGACCGGAAAGACCTCCACATCACGATTATAGTTTACGGTGCTTACACCGTAAGCCTCCAAATGATACGGGTCAATCATATTGATATCATTTAAATCTGCTGTAGCCGCTTCATAGGCCAGGTTGACCGGGTGCTGCAAGGGAATATTCCAAATCGGGAAGGTCTCAAACTTGGCATATCCTGCATTTACCCCATGCTTATGCTCTTGATAAAGCTGAGAAAGACAAACTGCCATCTTTCCTGAACCCGGTCCCGGTGCTGTTACCACAATCAAGGAGCGGGAGGTTTCAATATAATCATTTTTTCCGAAGCCCTCGTCACTGATAATCAGGGGAACATTGGAGGGATAGGAAGGAATGGAATAGTGGCGATAGACCTTTATTCCCAGGGACTCAAGCTTACGCTGATAAGCAATAGCGCTTTCCTGTCCGGTAAAACGAGTTAAAACCACGGAACCCACATAAAGGCCATATCCCCGGAAGGCGTCAATTAAACGAAGCACATCCATATCATAGGTAATGCCCAAATCACCTCTGACCTTATTCTTCTCTATATCACCGGCATGGATAGCAATCACGATTTCCGCATCATCCTTAAGCTCTCCCAGCATCCGAATCTTACTGTCCGGATGGAATCCGGGCAATACTCTGCTGGCATGATAGTCGTCAAAGAGTTTTCCGCCAAATTCCAGATATAGCTTCCCGCCGAACTTCGCAATTCTTTCCTTGATATGCTCTGACTGGGTTTTTAAATACTGCTCATTATCAAAACCGATCTTGTCCATCTTTCCCTCCTATTTTTTTACTAAACTGCCACATTTTTAAAAAAGCTCTTTTCGGAAGATTCATTATGCATGAAATCCACTCCAAATCCCCTACAACAAAAAAGTTATTATACTGCTTTTTGAAATATTTGCATCTGTTTTTTTATTCTTTATTCCAGAAATAAATCCATATTCTTTTTTTGGTGTTCCACCTCTTTGGAAAAGAATACCGCTACCCTGAAAAAGGCCTTTTCCTCCCCAAAGAAGAAAAGCTTTTTTTCCTCTTCCTTTGCATAATATTGTAAGAGCGAATCCGTATAAACCATCCAAAGAATACACTTTCTGATAAGATGAAATAAAGGCAAAATGGATTTTTTCTTTAATCCTGTCATTAAGTAGCGAAACGTGTAATATCTGCAAAACTCTTCCAAATATAGCTTTTCTCTTTCTCTGTAAAAGCTTTGCATTTTATTCTGCAAATCCTTTTCCGCCCTATGAAAAATTGTCAGAAAACTCTTCCACAATTCGCCTCTCCCTTGAATTTCCTCATTCATTTTACAATATTCTCTAAAGCTTTCCTCTGAAAAAAACGGCTCCGTTAATCCGTTTTCCAAGGCTTCCAGTTCTTTACAATATGGAAAAGCTGTATTTTCATAAAACAAAAGCTCTTCTCCCTGTAAAAATACCGTTTTCAGCTCCGCAAAAAATCCATGAATATCCTTAGGAAAGTCGGGTAAGGCCTCCCAAAGACCTTGGCGAAAAGCCAAAAGAGAAACCAAAAGCTCATTCTGCCCGCTTTCCCCAGTGCTGTTTTCCGAAATATTCTCCTTTTCAGAAAGCCTTTCATCCTCCAGCTCTTCCCGAATCAGTTCCCCCTTCCAGGACAGGATAGCCTTAGCAGCCTCTTCACAGGATAAATGCAGGTCCAGCTGCATATAGGGATAAACCATGGATTCTCTTCTGGGATAAGCATCGCAGACCTTGGAAAGCTCTTCTTCCCCCCTGCATCTTTGGATTTCACAAAGACCATCCTCCTGAAGAAATGGACATCTTCCATCCTTCTCCACATCAAAATAGAATTCGCCGTCCTTCTTATGAAGCTTTCTTCTCAGCTTCTCTCCTAAAGCGCCGCCCATATTTTGATACTTTTCCGCGGTCTCAAAATCAATGTCAATTAGCCAATCTCTGCAACAGCTGTCCTTACAAGCTTGCCCAATACAGGCAAAATCCGGATAAAAAAGAGGATACTCTAAAAGCATAGGCTTAATCCCTCCCTTACTTGAAAATGGCTTTCTGCAAAAAAGCGATATTTGGCCGCCTTGTATTCCGCCAAATTTTTAGCCTTTCGAACCTCCTTTAAGCCTTTTTCACCGCCTTGATAGGACTTGGCAAAATAGCTCCAAAATTCTTTGTACTTTGCCAATATATTTCTTTCTCCTTGAATTTCTTTGTCAAAATTCTCTTCCACCAAACTGAGAAAATGCTTAAACTCTTCTTCCTCCAATACCTTTCCGCCTCGAACTTCCCGAAAAAGAGCCGGATTGGACAGGAGCCCTCGACCGCACATAATTCCCTGTATCCCGGGGAAATGTTCCTGTAGGAACAAAATATCCTCCTTTGTTTCCACATCTCCATTATATACAAGGGGAAGCTTAGAGCATTTACAAATATTTTGAAAACAATGTAAATTCACTCGGCCGGAATAATACTGCTTTTGGGTTCTGGGATGAACGATGATTTCCGAAAAAGGAAAATGATTGAATACCGCAAAAAGCTCTTCCCATTCGCCTTCTGTATTTAAACCTATCCTTGTCTTTATGGAGACTCTCATTTTTGAATCCTTCAACAAGGAAAAAAGCTCTTGAAAGAAGTCTTCCAATAACATCGGATTTCTAAGCATGCCGGAGCCTTTCCCCTTAGCCACCACGGTTCCGCTGGGACAGCCCAGATTTAAATTACACTCTAGATATCCCAAACTCTCCAGATATTCCATAGTCGCATGGACAAACTCCGGACGATTTCCCATAATTTGGGGAATCAGCACTAAGCCATTATTGTTCTCTACTGCACAATCCCGTTCAATTCTTCCGGTATAATGCCCTTCCTCATTGGAAGAAATAAAGGGACTAAAATAAGCGTCCGTTTCCGGAAACAAAGCTCTATGGGCATTCCTAAGAGGATAGCCTGTAATGGATTCCAATGGAGCAAAATAATACTTCATGATCTCTCCTAAAAATTACCGGTGAAAAATGCCAAAAACAACAGAATAATCAGCATTTGCCCATGCACCATCAGATAATGCAAAAGAAAAAGCTTCAGGTTTACAAGCTTCGCTCTTCGCAAGAAAACAATAGCCATAATACTGCTATAGTTTAACGCCAAGGGATGAATCGTAGATAATATGGAAGCCACAATCAGCTGTCTTCCCTTGGTACTGAAGGAGGACAACAGTACAGAGGCAGGAAGTCTTGTGAAAATTTCCGATAGGATAAAGCCTCGGCTAGTCTCATGAGCAAGAATCCATTCTCCAAATAAACGACTAAGCATTGCACTATGATAGGTACTTTCCTTTAACAACAAAATCAAAAAGAGAAAAAGAAATAGAAAGCCATCCAGCTTTAAAAATATTCTTCTTCGAAAAATAAGCGTATAAAAGATAAGGACGGGAAAAAGTAAAAGAATCGGAATAATCCGAGGATAAGACAAGAATATTAAAAGGGAAAACAGGGAAAAATGAATCAGAGCATTGGTATCCAGCTTGCTTTCCCTGAAATTCCCCTGAAATACGGCATTTTCTTCCTCTTTAAAAATCAGAACATAGGGAAGCAAAAAAATTCCTCCAAAAAGGAAGAAGATAAAGCTAATCCGTAAGAAGGACAGAAAGCTATAGCCATATTCCAAAAACAAATATAGAGAAGAGAGGCTGGTGTAGGGAAAGAGAAAGCTTCCGATCTCTCCGGCTAAAAGCTGTAAAACCAGAGTATGCACCAAAAGATATTTACAGTTCTTTTCTTTTCCCAGACTATCCAATGTGATGGGAATCATCACAAACAGACTCAAAGTATCTCCAAAAAAGGTAGAAAATAGAAAGCTAAATAAAATCAATCTGCGGGATAAGCCTTTTCTTGTTTTACTGCGGTTTAACTGCTTGTACACCAAATGATGCAAATATTGGCTTTCTATCAAATACACGGACAGAAGCAGAATGGAAAGCATGGAAAAATACTTCTCTACAGGAAAACTCATTATATAAGAAAAATCCGGATACTGAAAAAGGCAGGATAGAAGCACCAATCCTGCCAAGATAAGCAATACAATATTTTTGGATTTACGAATGGTAATGCTTTTAATCTTCATTCTGATTGATAAAACCCTCTCCGTGTACTTCTCTTACATCGGAAATGATAAAGAACGCCTTGTCATCCATACTGTAAACCTGATCCTTCACTCTGGTCACCTCTCTGGGACTCAGCACACAGTACAGCATGGTAATTCCCTGTCTGGTATACATTCCCTTCGCATCAATACCGGTAACGCCTCGTTCCAGCTCTTTCATAATCCATTGGGAAATCTCCTCTCCCTTATTGGAAATAATAGTAACCGCCTTGGCAAAGTGCATACCGTCAATAAAGGAATCACAAAGTTTGGTGAAAATATATACGGATACAATGGCATAGCAGGCCTTGGTTACCCCAAAGAGCTGTAATCCCCAAAGCACTACAGCACCGTCGCAGAACTGTAAAAGCTTCGCAATGGATATATGCTTAAAGCGAGTTTGAATAATCGCAGCCATCAAATCCGTTCCACCGGTAGTGCTGGATGCCGCAAAGACCAAGCCGCAGCCAATTCCCATAAGAATGGCACCAATCACAGAGTCTAAAAATAAATCATCTGCAGGAATCAGAGTGTAATCCGGAAGTACATACAAAATAAAGGAGCAAAGCATGGTAGCAAAAATAGTTCTGGCAATGAATTTCCATCCCTTAGTGAGATAGCCCAGAGCAAAAAGGGGAATATTGATAACGGTATTACTTAACCACAAGGGCAAACCGAATAGGTGTCGAAGGATAATGGATATACCCGAAACTCCTCCGATAATTAATCCTGCCGGATCATAAATATTTTTGGAGGCAATGGAAATTAATAGGGAGCCTATAATCATATAACAATAGTCCCGAATCAAACGTTTTTTCTTGTTATCCATTTCTCCTCCTTCAATACTGTGGATTCCATTCCATAGTTCCTTGCAACATTTTATAAAAATGCCTTAAAACGCTTTAAAAGCTTAAATGCTCTTCAAAAACTATCATACTTTTTAAAGCTCTTTAGATGCTTCCGAATATTTTAATACTTTTGAAGTTCATCCTCTTTTTGTAAGGTAATAATACTCAGCTTTTCCTTCAGAAGGGGCAACAACTCTTCCATCGCCTGCTTTTCAATAGTGATACAGCCGGAGCTCTCCCAGGTATCCGGCGCTTTGATATGTAAGAAAATAGCGGAGCCTCTACCAAATACCACGGGATTTTGATTAAATCCGATAGCCAAAGCCTTTTCATAGCAAATCTTATAGGAATACAATCTTTCACCGGCAATCTTTGTAGGACTTTCCACCCAGGTGTTGTAAGTATTTTTCTCTCCGGACCAATAGGAAGTCTTTTGAATCTGCTTATAAGAAAGCTTGGTATTTACAGAGCTTGGAAAGCCAAAGGCAAAGGAAATAGGATAAGCACCTAAAGGCGTGGTTCCGTCTCCTTCCTTTCTTTCCGTCCCTTCCTTTAGACCGTTTCTGCCATATCCGCTATAGGTCTTCCATTGTAAATAAAACCGATCCTCTCCCTTGTTCCAAAGGCTCAATTCATGGTCCAACATTACAAGAAGCTGATCTTCCTTTTTTCCTACCTCTGTTTGGAATAGTTTTTTGCCAATCCGAATCTCCGTATCGTTACTGGATGTAGAACTTTGGGATTCCAGTTTTTTCTGATAAAGCTCCCCCGGTCCTGCAAAGGCGGTAAATATCATAGACAGACAAAAAAGACTAAGGATTAGGATACCGGTAAGTACCATCTTAGTCTTTTTTTGCTGTTTCTTTTGAGAGAATAAATTCATAGCTTTCCTTTCCTTTTCGCTCTGAAAAATCTTGATATAATCCATAACATCATATCCAATTCAGGAAAGCTTGTAAAGGAAAAATGAATCTCTTCCCTAGACTATTCAATTTTTATTCAGTCTAATTCCCCTGGGGTTCTTGCTGATTCCGATTCCTCTCTGAGTTCTGAGCGGACTGCTTGTCCTGTGTCTGTGACTTACTCCGAGAAGAACTTCCCTTGGAATTATTCCGGGAAGATTTCTCCGAATTAGAATGGGAGTTCGAATTCTTTTGGGAATCCTTTTGAGATTGACTATTGGAAGATTTGGAATTCTTCTGCTTATTCTTCTTACTTCCCTGTCCATCCGGTCTGTTTCCTCTTTCCATGCCCTGACCATTATTCATGCCGCCCTGAGCTCTATCGCCGGGCATTCCCGGATTTCCATTCATGCCACCCTGTTCTCTGCCGCCGGGCATTCCCTGGTCACCGTTCATACCGCCTCGTTCCATGCCCTGACCGTTATTCATTGGAGGCATTCCCATGCCATTGTCGCTGGGTGGATTGCCGGGAAAGTTGTTGCCATCCCCACCGGGGAATCCGCCCATCTCGCCGGGCATTCCTTGACCTCTGTCTCCGGGCATTCCTTGGTTGCCATTCTGATGACCTTGCCCTCTGCCCCCTTGTCTTCCTTGGTCGCCGTTCATGCCACCTTGGAATCCTCCATTTGGAGGGCCGCCCTGCGGACCGCCACCATTCTGTCCTCCATTTTGTCCGCCGTTAAAGCCTCCGTTTGGAGCACCTCCCTGTGGGCCGCCATGGCCCATTCCGCCGCCCATAGCATTACCGTTTCCTAAGGTATTGGCAATAGCGCTTACCGTAAATTCCTCTGTATTTTCTCCTGCGGAAAGCTTATAGCTCTGATTATTGCTAAGCTCTGGTGAGGAGAACAGTACTACGCCGTAGCTGTTTTGCAAATCGGAAACATTAAAGATATCTTTTCCGTTGCTGTCTGTAATTTTAATTGTGCTTCCCGCATTTTGATTATTGCTGAGATAATCTACTACAAAGGCCTGGGTAGAGCTGTTTCCGTCAAAGGTCTGGAACATTTCGTTGTTTCCGGCTACCAAAACCGTACCGCCGGTAATGGTGCCTGTTCCGTCGTAATCTAAGGGTCCGTTTCCGTGTCCGGCGCCATCTACTATAAGAGTTCCGCCGCTAATGCTTAAGTCTCCGTTGGAATCCAGACCGTCACCTCCTGCATTTACCCGAAGGGTACCGCCATTGATGTTGATATATACCCCTTCCTGTGCCGCAAATTCGTTTCCGGAACTGTTATCGCTGGCCGCATTTAAACCGTCGTCCTGAGACTTTACGGTAATCGTACCTCCATGAATATCAATAGAAGCGCCCTCCAGTCCCTCATTGGAGTTCTCGATATTTACGTTTCCTTCATTTACCACCAGCTTACCGTCTGCATGCATACCGTCGTCGGAAACGGAAAGAGTATAGCTTCCCTTGGATACCGTCATATCTCCATTGGTGTTAAAGCCATCCTGTCCGGCAGTTATCGTAAAGCTTCCGTCATTGATGGTCAGATTATATTTACCGTTAATGCCGTGCTTTGTCGCTTCAACAGTATAGTTTCCGCCTTCAATCGTTAAGCTGTCCTTTCCATGGATACCGTCCTCGTAATTTCCTTTCACTTCCAGACTGCCGCTTCCGCTTAGAATCAAATCGGATTTACTGTAAATTGCCGCATCGGGAATATCCTCCGTCTTACTATTGGAAGAATTGGAATTGCTGTCTTCTGTGGTATTGGCCGCTCTAAGATCCTGTACGGAGTTCTTGGAATTCTCCGCCAGAGTTAGGGTGAAATCTCCGGAGGTCTTCACATAGATTGGAGCTGTTTCCTTATTGCTGATGCTAAAGTTATCCAAAATCAAATTGACCTTATGGGTATCTCCCGCCGCAATAACGACCTGTCCATCCTCCAAATTTCCGGAAAGTCTATAAGTTCCTGCAGTGGAAATGGTAATGGTTTTTCCCTCTACAGAAACGCCATTTCCGTTTGTTTTAATCTCTCCATTTTCCACGGTAATCTTCGTTTCACTTCCCGTAGACTTTTCCGCCGGCTTTTGGCTTGTAGCCTGTGTATTATTGCTCACTGTTTTATTCTGTGCCGCATTGGCTGTACTTCCGCAGGCCACCATAATGCTACTTAATTCCAGACCTAAAGCCAAGGCTGCAAGCTTATTGTAATTTACCTTCATTTTCTTCTTCATTTTTTCTTTTCCTTTCTGTACTCTTTAGTTAAATAATTCTCTGTAAAATAATCCTTCTTTATTTTTTCATAGCTTCCCTTTTTCATCCTTTTCTTGTTCCCAAAAAGGGCAACTAAAGCTTTAGAATCCCATTTTATAAACTTGCCCGCTCATCCATACTGCGCGCCAGATAGAGCTCCAGATTACCGTTACGAACTCTCAAGGCATCTAAGAAATCTTTTTCTTTTTTATCGGATTTCAGCTGTACCTTATACTGCAGTTCAAATAAAGAACCCAGGTTTACGGTTTTAACCTGCAATAATTCCGAAACACCGGTATATTCTTTGAAAATGTCTTGAAAAACCTCTTCATAATCCAGGTTTTCCGGCATGGTAATCTTTAAGTATCGGTCTTTCTTTCCCCAGTTTTGGAAGATACCGTTTTGGAACAGAATAGACAGTAAACTTAAGCTGACTGCTAAAATGCCTCCTAAGGCAATGTATCCTATACCGCAGGCCAGTCCTACCGCCATAGCCAGGAAGATAGCTGTAATTTCCTTGGCATTTCCCGGTGCGGATCGGAATCTCACCAGAGAAAATGCTCCTGCCACCGCAACTCCCGTTCCTACATTTCCGTTTACCAGCATTATGACGGTTTGTACCATGGCCGGGAGTAAAGCCAAGGCCACAAATAGATTGGAGGAACTTTTATTTTTAAAGCTGTGGCAAAAGGCTATCACCAGGCCATAAACTATGGATGCCCCCAAACAAATCAGGAATACCTCGGGACTTAAGCTTCCTGTGAAAATGCTCTCTAACATACTGCCTCCATTCTGCCTAAAGCTTTTTGTGCTAAAGGCTGCTTCTTCCATATCTCCGAATCGGAGAATCTTAGTGTATAAATCTCCTTTTGTTTTTCTTCCATTCCGAATCGCAAATTCGGGAAGATAACGCTTTTATAATAATTTCCGTATTTTGAAAAATTTCCCATAAAAATGGATTCCTCGGATAGGATTTGACTAAACCATAGGGGAAGAACACCGCTGCTTTTTACTTCCATCAGAACCTCTCCGTTTTGTAGAAGCTTAAAGCCCTCTTCTTCTCTGTCTAAGCTTCCCTGTAAGGCGTAGCCTAGAATGTTTCGATCAAAAGTGATTCGAAATTCCGAGTCTTCCTTTCCCATATAAGCATCCCGGTCGTAACGAATCATGACCTTCGGCTCCAGCCCCTCCTTCTTTCTGCTGTAATCAATTTCCCGGAATATTTGGCTCTCCTCCTTGGGATGAATCTTACGGAAGAGATAATCCTCCGCTTCCTGATAAGAAAGAGAAATTCTTCTTTTATACACTACTCCTTGATATTTTTTCTTCAGTTCCAAAAACAATTCCTTATCTTGATTGGGCAAGCCATAGGACCGAAGTCTCAGCTTTTCTTTATACTTTGGCTTTTCTATGGATTTTCTGACTGAGGAGAAGCTATCGTTATCAAAGTACAGACTGTAAATACTGTAGTGAGGATAAGCGTCTTCCAGTATTTTCCCCTGAAGCTTTTCTAAAAGTCTTTCATATTGATTTTTTGTCAGTAAATATTTTTTCTCAAATCTTTTGAATATGTTCTGCTTTTTCAATTCCAACATCTCCTTTCTTTTTGAGATAGCCCCAGTATAGAAAGCTTTGCTGAAATGAAACTGAAAAAATTTCAGAAAGTTTCAAACGAGATATCGCACACTACGCGTGCGATACTCGTTAAGAACATGAAAAAAGACCGATAAATCGGTATGAGCCGAATTTATCGATCTTTTGCTGATTTTTTATCTATGAAATTAAAGAAAAGAAAATTATTTTGTGTATCTTCCGTATCCGTATGGCTTCTTGTAGAAAACATCATGCTCCCGAACGAAGTCACCGGTTCTGGTACAGTGGATAATGGTTCCGTTTCCGGAATAAATTCCCACATGATAAATGGTGCTTGGAGAGGAGCCGTAAAATACTAAATCACCGGGCTGTAACTCTTCCGCGGAAATCTTCTGCGCGGAAGCATACTGGGAACGAGAATCTCTGGGAATGGAAATGCCAAACTTCTTAAATACCTCCTGGGTAAATCCGGAACAATCCGCACCGGTTGTAAGAGAAGTTCCTGCCACCTTATAAGGAAGCACCGCAATAAAGGAACGGGCATAGCTGATCAGCTCCGTAGCCTCGGACTTCTTCAAATCCTGTGCACTGTTTCCAACATTTCCGCTGAAATTCTCAGCCTTGTTCTTAACGGTTTTTTCCGTTGCAAGGTTGCTGTCTCCTTCTACTTCAGGGCCGGAATAAGAGCCGGAAAAGTCAAGAACATCCTGTCCGCTCTTCTTTTCTTCCTTTGCACTTGCCTTCTTGGAAGCGGAGCTCTTCTTCTCCACAGAAGGCTTCTGGTTCTCCTGATCGGAAACGGCTGTTCCTAAATCCAAATCCGATCCCATTACATCAATAGTTCCGGAGCTGGACTCACTCTTACCGTTGGTATAAACTCCCGCTTCTCCGATTGCCTTCACCTGCACAACGCCATCCTTAAGCCAGGCGCCGGTAGTATCTACCTTATAGCCTTCCACAGTGGTATTGGACTTTAGCCATCCGTTGGCATCAAAATAATAGCACTCTGCGATGCCGTCGCCGTTACCGTCAATCCAAGCCCAGGTAGACTTAGGATAGGTTCCATCCTGATGATTGTACCACCATTTATTGCTGTTCTTGCCGTTTCCCTTCTGCCAACGACCTGCATAAGCCGGAATGGCGGAAAAAAGTGAAAGCAGGCAAATTGAATTCACTACTAAAATTTTCCAATTCTTCTTCATTTTCTTTTCCTTTTTTAATAAAACGATACCTCTGCATGATAAAGCATAGCTTCTCTTTTCGCAAGTTCGAAATGAGATTTGTAAGCTAATCTCGGGAAATGTTAGGATTTTGTAATAATTTGAATAATTAATCCGTGGGGTAGGCAAACAATGGGTAAGTCCTGATTTTCCTCACTGATGGCAGGAGTATGTACACAGATTTGATTATTACAGTTGGATTCCGTACAAAGCACCTTTCCGTCCTTAATTTCTATAAAGTTCACCTCATGTTTTGCGGGATTCACCTCATCATCGGAAAGGGATGCCAGATTTTCCTTAAAGTCCACTTCTCTGGCTTCGTTATCCATAATCAAGATTTTGCTGTTTTCCGAGAGATTTTTTTCAATCAAAACAATGCCGTTTTTTAAAATCTGTACTTTTCTTCCATCCTTTTTGCTAAAGGCCTTTGGAAGAAAAAAAGATAAAGCTGCCATCAGGAATACCAAAAACAGGATGATAGCAACTCGCTTTTGTTCCTTTTTCTTCTCTCCATCCCCAGGACTATTCCTATACGAAAAATCCTGCCTTTCCTTTTCCTCATTCTTCAGCTCTATGCTTGATTTCTTCTCTTCCTTCCCCTGCTCTTCCATATCCTTCAAACTCCCTATTCTATCTATCGACCGCTTTTTCCAAAAATAGCATCCACCGAAACAAAAAAGCAGGGAAGCCAAGAGCACTTCCCTGCTGAAGAGAGGCCACAAACCAGACTTGAACTGGTGACCTTCTGATTACGAATCAGATGCACTACCGACTGTGCTATTGTGGCATCTCCCGCAGTATAGCACAGCTTCTTTCTCCATGGCAAGAGTGAAATACAAGCTTATTCCGGTCCAAAAATGAAAAAGTAAATTCTACTCATCTATCCCCCAGTAGATTTTACTTCT
>NZ_CAUVME010000025.1:0-38265 GCF_963553175.1 Oribacterium sinus
ACAAATCAAAATTTGTACCCCATTCAAACTAAAGGAGGTAGTCATTTGACTAATTTCGATTACTTAAAAAAAGAGCCGAAATTTGACACATTTTCCGATGTGGCAATTACGGCGGAGAAAATATTATATATTGATCCTACCTCCTGCATTCTGAACTGCCGTAGGGCTATGGAGTTTGCAATCAAGTGGCTCTATTCAGTAGATAAGGAGCTTAAGATGCCGTACCAAGACACACTGGTGAGTCTTATGAGTACGGAAGAGTTTAAGGATATTTTGGGCGAGGATCTTATTACTCGTCTGGTTTTGATTCGGAAAATGGGGAATAATGCAGCTCACACAACGAATAAACTGACAGAAGATGATGCAGCGCTTTGCCTTGAAAATCTTCATATCTTTTTTGACTTTATCTCATATTGTTACTCGGACAATTACGAAGAACATAGTTTTGATAAATCATTGCTCACGAAGAAAGAGGAAGAACTACCTAAGAAGAAATTTCCAGATGTGGATATGGAGGCCTTACTTGCTGAAAATGCAGCTTTAAAGGAAGAGCTTACATCACGAAGAAAAGAGCAGGTAGAAAGCTATGTGCCAAAACCTTTGGAACTGTCCGAATACAAAACCCGAAAGATTTATATTGATACCATGCTGATGGATGCTGGCTGGAAGGAAGGTTCTGATTGGATAAATGAAGTAGAGCTTCCGGGAATGCCTAATAAATCTGAACTAGGCTATGCAGACTATGTTCTTTATGACAATGCACATGTGCCTCTGGCAATCATTGAGGCCAAGAAAACTTGTGTGGATGTTTCTCAGGGGAGACAGCAAGCCAAGCTCTATGCAGATATTTTAGAAAAGAAATATAAAAGAAGGCCTTGTATATTTTTGACTAATGGTTTTGAAACCAGAATCATTGATGGACAGTATCCGGAAAGAAAGGTCTCCAACATTTATTCTAAAGCAGACTTAGAAAAAATGTTTAATTTAAGAAGAATACGGACTTCCTTAGACCACATCACCATAGATAAAAATATTGCAGGAAGATACTATCAGGAAGCGGCTATTAAAGCAGTTTGTCATAGTTTTGATAAGAAAAATCGCCGTAAGGCTCTCCTTGTAATGGCTACAGGTTCCGGTAAAACGAGAACAGTACTGGAATTATGTCATGTTCTTCTTGATGCCGGATGGGTAAAAAATATCCTATTTTTGGCTGACAGAACATCTTTGGTATTACAAGCTAAAAGAGCCTTTGTGAACCTTTATCCGTCCCTTTCGGTAACGAATTTGTGTGAAGACAAAGGGAATTATAATGCCCATTGTGTATTTTCCACCTATCAGACAATGATGAGTTGTATTGATTCTGTAAAGCAGGAAGACCAGAAGCTTTTTACCTGTGGACATTTTGATTTGTTAATTTGTGATGAAGCGCACAGATCGGTTTATAACAAATACAAGGATATCTTTACTTACTTTGATTCTCTGCTGGTAGGGCTTACTGCAACACCAAAAGATGACATAAAGAATACTTATGAAGTCTTTGACTTGGAACCGGGAGTTCCTACTTATGGCTATGAATTGGCTCAGGCAGTAAAAGATGGATATCTTGTAGATTTTCTATCGGTAGAAACGAAACTAAAATTCATAGAAGAGGGCATTGTCTATGCAGATCTTTCTGAAGAAGATAAGGAAAGATATGAAAGTACCTTTGAGATGGAAGATGGAGAACTTCCGGAGTCCATTAGTTCCTCTGCTCTAAATTCGTGGATTTTCAATGAAGATACCATTCGACAAGTTCTTCATATCCTTATGACGGAAGGCTTAAAAATTGACTATGGACAGAAGATTGGAAAGACTATAATCTTTGCTAAAAATCATGACCATGCAGAAAAGATACTGGAAGTCTTTAATAAAGATTATCCCTATTTAAATAACTTTGCACAGGTCATTGATAATAGAATTAACTATGCGCAAAGTCTGATTGATGAATTTTCTAAGGCCGATAAGATGCCACAGATTGCAATCTCTGTGGATATGCTGGATACCGGTATCGATGTACCGGAAGTATTGAATTTAGTATTTTTTAAAAAGGTAATGAGCTATGCCAAGTTTTGGCAGATGATAGGCCGTGGTACAAGACTTTGTCCGGGGCTTATTGATGGTGAAGATAAACGCAAGTTCTATATATTTGATTTTTGCGGAAATTTTGAATTCTTTAGAATAAGTAAGGGCAAGGCAACGGGCAATACACTTGCTCTCCAAGGAGCTATCTTTAACCTTCATTTTAATCTTGCTTACAAATTACAGGGCATAGAATACCAAGAGGATAAGCTCATCGACTACCGTAAAGATCTGGTAGAAAGAATGAGTAAGAAAGTGCAGGAACTTCCAAGGGAACACTTTTCGGTAAGACAGCATTTGAAATATGTAGATCAGTATTCTACAGAAGCAAATTACCAAAGTATACCCTATGAAGATACGAAGATTATTCGAGAGGAATTGGCACCATTAATTCTTCCTAATGAGGACGAAGCTAGCGCAGTACGTTTTGATGCCCTTATATACGGCATTGAGCTTGCATGTCTCTCAAGGGACAAATACGGAAAAGCGCGTAGTGACCTCTTCAATAGAGTGAATGATATTGCTAGTGTTGGCAATATTCCTGAAATACAGGCACAAAAAGATCTGATTAATAAAATACTGCATACGGATTACATAGATCGCTGCAATGTTCATGACTTTGAGGAAATCAGAGAAAAACTACGCGGTCTTATGAAGTATGTTCAAAAATCAAGTCTTCGTTATGACACGAATTTTACAGATAACGTTCTGGAAACAGTTAAGAAAGAATCACAGCTAGAAAATGATAATTTAAAGAATTATAAGGCAAAGGCAGAATACTACATTCGAGCGCATCAGGAAAATGAGATAATCAAGAAATTAAAGTCAAATGTACCTTTAACGAAGAAAGATGTTGAAGGTTTAGAAGAGATCCTTTGGTCTGAATTGGGCAGTAAAAAAGATTATGAGTCAGAGTATGGTGCAAAGCCCCTTGGGGAATTTGTCCGTGAGATTGTTGGCTTGGATATGAATGCTGCAAAGGCTGCCTTTTCAGAGTATCTGGAAAGCAATAATCTGGATAGTAGACAGATTTATTTTGTAAACCAGATTGTTGAGTATATTGTGCATAATGGAATGATGAAGGACTTATCTGTACTTCAGGAATCACCTTTTACCGATCAGGGGAGTGTAGTGGAGATATTTACAGATCTTAGCGTATGGATGGGAATCAGGAAGGTGATTGAGAGGATTAATGAGAATGCTAGAGTGGCGTAAAATGCAAGATTCTCTTGCTCTAAGCATTCGGCAAAACAGCTTGATTATTCTGGCGTTTGAGAGCCAATGAATCCGATGCTCAGAGCCACCAAATCCGAGTGTCGGAGTCATGCGGAATTAAATATCTTTCCGATGTTCAGAGCCATATCCTACATTGAATTTACTTGAATTTACGGTAATTGTACTGAATAGTTGAAAGGTGCTAAAAACATGGATTTCAAAGCGATGAGAGACCGAATTGAAGATATGGTAAATGATAACCATAGGGACTTTGTTAAGGCAATTATTAGTATAGAAAAAGGCATAAACGATGAAGGTGCTTTGGACAAGCTCTATGACGCTTATATGGATAATGATAGCCTTAATTTGCTAAATGAGGAATTTGACCATATGATTGAGGATTTAAGGAAGTAGGGCAGATAAAAGACTTACTCTATGTTCGAGAAGAGGGCAATCTTATCAATATTATAGGATATACTGTTGTAGAGATTGATGCAGCCGAAAGAGAAAAAATCTCGAAAAATTACCGAAAAGTCCAGACAGCAAGTGATGGCAAATTCTATGAGGTGCTTGCAGATTCTAAAAATATCATGGTGAAAGAAAAATAAGATGGAGAGGAGGCAGAACAATGACGATTGAAGAAATTCTCGGTGGAGAATCAAAAAACCTAGAATACAAGGGTGAACGCCCTGCCAAAAGCAAGTCATATATGAAGTCAGTAGTGGCTTTTAGTAATGGTGTTGGTGGAAAAATCGTATTTGGCATCGAGGATAAAACGCTGAAAGTTCTTGGTGTGCCTGATAATATCCTATTCTCAGAAATGGACGCTATCGCCAATGTAATTTCTGATCAGTGTGAACCAATGATTGTACCGGATATCTATATGCAAACGATAGAAGATAAGACGGTTATTGTGGTGGATATCGTAGAAGGGGCGCAGAAACCATACTACATTAAGAGTGAAGGTATTGATGATGGTACCTATATTCGTGTTGCAGGAACCACAAGACCGGCAGACGAGTATATGATTCAGGAACTTCGACTGGAAGGCAGCAGATGCTCGTATGATGAGATGCCTTGCATTGGGGTGGAAATTACAGAGGATGATATTGCTGATCTTTGCAAGCGCATGAAGGAAGAGGCTGTTTATAATACCTTGAACGAAGAGGAAAAGAAAGTAATCAGAGATGTTACAGTGGAGCAGCTACTTTCATGGAGAGTCATTGGTGAAAGAAACGGAAAGTATTATCCAAATAATGCTTATGCCATCTTGACCGGAGACTATCGTGTGCCGAATACCATTCAGTGTGGCGTATTCAAAGGTTCTACAAAGGCAATTTTTGTGGATCGCAAAGAATACACCGGCCCGGCATGGGAACTTGTAGAAGAAGCATTCCAGTATGTTCTGCGAAATATCCGTATGGGGGCAACCTTCAAAGGCGTTTACCGTCAAGACGTTTATGAAATACCGCCATTTGCAATCCGTGAATTGATCGTAAATGCGGTTGTTCATCGTAGTTATGTGGATCGTGGGAATATTCAGATTGCAGTCTATGATGATCGATTGGAGATTTTATCCCCTGGTAAGTTGCCGAAAACGCAGACTTTTGCAGGAATGAAAAAAGGTAGATCCAAAATTAGAAATGAAGCATTGGCAAAGGCATTTTCCTATATGAAACTGATGGAAAAGTGGGGAAGCGGAATTCCGAGAGTTGTTCGAGAAGTATGTGATGAAGGACTTGCTGTTCCTGTATTTGAAGGTGGAGAGGTAGACCTTGTTGTAAACATTTATCGCAAGGGAATTGGCCCGAGCGAAGATAGAACTGCGACTGATGCGACTAATAATGCGACTGATGCGACTGAAATTGCAACCAATGCGACTGAACTAACAGAAGACGAGAAGCTGATAATCGTTGCGGTAAAACAAAATCCGAGTATTACGCAGCAGGCCTTGCATAATCAGACTGGAATCACGATAGGAACTATCAAGCGTATTCTGCCTAGGCTACAGGAAAAAGGCGTTCTTATAAGAGAAGGAAACCGTCGTTCTGGAAATTGGAAGGTGATTAAGTAAATGGCAGAATTGAATCTAAAACAGATTATTAATCGTCTGAATGAAGAGTTTATCGGGGATACCGGAAAACTTGTGTTTTGGTATGAGGATAAGAGGAAATTTGCAGATACATAGAAAATGAAGAGTTTACGAAATATTTTATGGACGCCCATGAGTATGGAAGCATCACAGAGCATGTGAGATAGAGAGGTGTACATATGGCAGTGATAGAGTTAGAGGAAAATCAGATTAATGATATGTTGTATGAACTTGATATGTGTCAGGATGATGAGAAGAAGTGTGCAAATATCTTTTAGATGAATTGGAGATGGAGTATACGGACCTGAAACAGTTTGATAAAAGAGAGAACGTTGCGTAAAGTTGAAATCGAATCATCTAAGAAAAAAACGGGAAGAGCCTGATAGAAAGTTTAATGATTTTATAAATCACTCTCCATAAAAAATGGAGTAAAGTTTAAAAAGTGTTTAAACTTTTCACACTTTTTAAACTAAGATATCAATCTGATACAGAATTCTTTGTGAATCCTATTAAATACAATAAAATTCCAAACAAAGGCAGATTTTATGAATGAGGAACAGTATTTATCAAGAATCAGACAACTGGAAGAGGAAATCGAATATCTGCATAGCCTTCTTAATGATGCCGGGGTTTCTTATGAATTAGAAGTCAAAGAGTCAGATGACTTCTCTCCGGATAGGAATCCGGCTTTTGAGGAGGATCAAGGAGCACGCATCCTTCCTGTTAAGCTCACAAAGCAGCACGTTCAATATTTCTATCATTTGTTTAAGGGTAGAAATGATGTGTTTAGTAAGAGGTCCGGAAAAGCAAATAAGAAGACCGGAAAACATGGTTATTATACGCAATGCTGGAACTTTTGGAAGGATGGAATTTGCCTAAAGAAGGATAATCCACAGTTCCATTGTGGAGAATGTCGGAATCAAAGATACAAGGAGCTGACCGGGCAAGCATTATATGAGCACTTACTTGGAGTAAAAGAAGATGCTTCGGATGTTATAGGACTATACCCGATGTTTCCGGATGAGACGATTAATTTTTTGGTATTCGACTTTGATTGCCATGATGAGTTAAACGGTGGGGATGATGGTGCGAATATTGATTCGGAATGGGTAGCGGAAGTTAATGCTTTCAGAAAGATTTGTGAAAATAATGAAGTTCCCGTTCTGGTTGAACGTTCTCGCTCCGGAAAAGGCGCCCATATCTGGATATTTTTTGAAAAGCCTATTCTGGCAAGTACTGCGCGTCGATTTGGAACAGCACTTTTAACCCAAGGTGCTGAATCTGTAAATATGCGAAGTTTTAAGTACTATGATAGAATGCTTCCGGCTCAGGATCATTTGCCTATTAATACAAAAACAGGTAAGCCGGGGCTTGGAAATCTAATTGCCTTACCGTTACAGGGGCAGGCTCTTAAGTACGGAAATAGTGCCTTTGTGGATGAGAATTGGAATGCTTATCCCAATCAATGGGATTGCTCAAGGGAAATCAAGAAAATTGCTACTGAAACAGTCGAAAAAAAGATACAAGAATGGTCTTTGTCCGGAATCCTAGGTGTACTCAATAATGATTTCAATACGGATACAGTAGACACTGATAGTATAGCGGATGAAAAGGAGACTAAGCCTTGGAAAAAAGGGAAAATAGCTTTTCGTAAAGAAGATGTTTCCGCTACAGTGGAAATCGTTATTGCTGATAAAGTATACATTAGCACAAAAAGCATGAAACCGAGAATGCAAAATGCTTTACGACGTATGGCGGCATTTAGTAATCCTGATTTTTATAAGAAATCTGCTATGGGATTATCAACAAAAGGAATTCCGAGAATCATTTTCTGCGGTTATGATGAGGCCGGCTATATCTGTATTCCACGAGCCTTACTGGAATCGATAGTGGATAGATTCCAAGAAGCAGACATCCCAATTACACTGACTGATCATAGGACTGTCGGAAATGCATTGGATATTACTTTTAACGGCACTTTGTACGATGAACAGATGAGAGCGGCCAAGGCTATTTTAGAACATGATAATGGTGTTCTTGCGGCAACCACTTCTTTTGGTAAAACCGTTGTTGGCGCGTATATGATTGCAGAAAGGAAAACCAATACTCTGATACTTGTTCATAATACGGAAATCCAGAAGAATTGGATTGAGGATTTAAACAAGTTTCTGGATATAAACGCTGAGTTACCAGAATATAAGACAAAAACAGGAAGAGTAAAAAAGAGAAAGAATATCATTGGAAAGCTACATGCCGGTCATAATTCGATGACCGGTATTATCGACGTTGCAATATTTTCCTCCTTGGGAAGGGGGGATGAAATCAATCCCATGCTTGCGCAGTACGGAATGGTAATCATGGATGAATGTCATCACGGAGCGGCTCAGACGGTGGAAGATATTGTTGGTTCTGCAAAAGCGAAATATGTTTATGGCTTAACGGCAACTCCGAAACGGGAAGATGGATTGGAAAAGAAAGTTTTTATGCAGTTTGGTCCCATAAGATTCCGCTATATGGCAAAGGAAAGAGCGGTAAAACAAGGGATTGATCACTTTGTTTATCCAAGATTTACAAGGTTGGTCAGTGCATCGAATTTAAAAGTTACGGAGGCAAACAGGGCAGTTATTGAATGTGAATCCAGAAATGAACAGATTATTTCGGATGTTGTAAATTGCATTCAAAATGGTAGAACGCCTCTCGTCCTAACCAAATATAAGGAACACGCTGAGCTTTTATATCAACGATTGCAGGGGAAGGCAGATCATGTTTATCTTTTGCAAGGAGGGGGTAGCAGAAAAGCTAAGGATGAGATGAGAATTCAAATGAGAGCAGTTCCGGATGCGGAGTCTATCGTCCTTGTTGCTATTGATAAATATATTGGCGAAGGCTTTAATTTTCCTCGTCTTGATACAATGATGCTTACAATGCCTGCAGCCGCAGAAGGAAATATTGAGCAGTTTGCCGGGCGCTTGCATCGGGATTATGACACGAAGGCAGAAGTAATCATATACGATTATGTGGATTCTCATATACGTGTGCTGGAGAAGATGTATCATAAGCGCCTAAGGACTTACAAGAAAATCGGATATGAAATTTGCAATAATATTATTGTCGAAAAACAGAATGTCAATACTATTTTTGATATAGAAAGTTATGAAAAAGTATATGAAAAAGATTTACTGGAGGCCAATAAGGAAATTATTATTTCCAGTCCCGGATTAAATCACGCCAAGGTTGATGCTTTCGTAAAGCTTATAAGACAGAGACAGGAAGATGGAGTTAAGCTTACGGTAATAACCCTTAATCCGGAGGGATATCCGGAAGAAAAGATTGAGGATACAAAAAGACTTGTAGAGATACTTAAAAATTGTGGTGTCAGAATTAAGCTTCAGGAGCATATGCATGAACATTTCGCTATCATAGATGAAGAGATAGTATGGTATGGAAGTATGAATTTTCTATCACGAGCGAAGGTGGATGACAATCTAATGCGTGTAAAAAGTAAGGATGCAGCACAGGAATTATTGGAAATAAGTTTTGGATAAGAAATATTGAAGGTGGTATAATTTGGTTACAGGAATAGTACACCATTGAATTATTAGGGAGGAATGGTAAATATGACATTGACTGAAATTGTAAACGGATTTAACACTATACCATTTCTATTTATCGGTTCTGGAATGTCAAGAAGATACTTAGAACTACCCAACTGGGAAAGTTTATTAAAGCATTTTGCCGAACAAATTAGAAATGATAAATTTGCTTATCAATACTATGTAAATAAGGCATCTGTTGGGAATTCCTCTATGATTCTGCCAAGAGTTGCATCGTTAATAGAAAGTGATTTCAATGAAGAGTGGTTTAGCAATCCTGCAAAGCGTAATCTTAATGAAAAGGAATTAGAAAGTGTAGCTAAAGATATCTCTCCATTTAAAGCGGAAGTTGCTGCCTACATTAAACGCTCTTTTTCTATAAATCCACAATATCAAAAAGAAATAGAATTATTGGAAAAAATCTCCTCAAACAGCATATCAGGAGTTATTACAACAAATTACGATACGTTTTTAGAGGATCATTTTGATGGATATAAAACTTATATTGGACAGAGTGAGTTGATATTTTCTCCATTGCAGGGAATTGCAGAGATATATAAAATACATGGTTCAGTTGATTCGCCGGAAAGTATCGTTATAAATGAAAAAGATTATCAGATTTTTGACGAAAAGGAAAAGTATCTTGCGGCAAAACTGATGACTATTTTTATGGAATATCCAATTATTTTTCTTGGTTATTCTATAAGTGACTGGAATATTCAGCAGATTATTCGATCGATAGTAAGCTGTCTCGATACACAACAGTTACACAAACTGTCTGATCGTTTTATTTTCGTCGAATACCAACCTAATAATAGCGGAATAGAGATATCTTCTTATGCGGTCATGATTGAATCAGAACCTTTGCAGATGACAAAGATTGGTCTTAGCGACTTTTCTCAATTATATCGTGCGTTAGAAATGAAAAAAGCAAAAATGCCGGTTAGATTGCTAAGGCATTTTAAAGAGGAAATATATAATTTTGTTATTACAAATAGCCCGACTGCAACAATGCGGGTGGCTTCAATTGATGATACGAGGGTTAAAGATGAGGATTTAGTATTAGCCATCGGCAGAGCTTCAGAATTTGGATTGAAAGGATTAAGTGGTCTTGATGCAAGTGAGTGGTATAGAAATATAGTCCTTGGAGACTTGAATTTTAGCGCAGATGAACTCTTGCGATACGCTTTTCCTAAGTTACTTAAACAGAACTCAAACAAGCTTCCGGTTAACAAGCTGTTAGTAAGTGCAAAAGATAGTTATCCGGAGGCTGAGGAACTTGCACTTAAGTATACTTTTGATAAGATAATTTCTAAAACTATACGGAATCAACGACATATAGTAGAAAAGTATCACTCTGTCATGGACATCTGGAATTTAAAGTCTGCTACGATTGAGAAAAAAACTAGGCTAGTGGCTCACCTTCCTGAGGATAAGATTTCAATCGACGAGCTGGAAACGATTCTAAAAGAATTGTTTGAGCAAAATAGAAATATTCTCCATGATGCAACAACACCAGTAAAAACAAATATAAGACGCTTGATATTGATTTACGATTATTTAAAATGGGGAAAAAGAAAAGAGCCGTCTGACTAAAGCACCTGTAAACAGACACCGTTCAGAGGACCCTTTTGAATTGATACACCAATCATATCAGCATCTGCATGCAGACACCTTACTAATATAGCGCATTACATTCATTGAACTCCTTTAATCTAATTCAAAAAAAAGATGGTGTCAAGCAATATCAGAAAAAAAGAGAAAAGAATTGAAGAAAAAAGAGAGTAGAACATGTTTTTTTATTTATACAAGAGATACCAAGTAGATATATTACAAAAGGATAGCACATTCTCTTTTAAGGATATGCAGCTATATGAAAAAATTTTTTTAGCAATGTGGATTATTGGTTCAATGCTCATACTTGCGTTTGCTTTATTGGGATATATGATAGGTATATTTGGATCTTCTGCAATACTTATTATTGCTTTTTTGATTTTGATTATCGGTGGAAGTAATAAATTGGAACAAAAGAGAATATTAAATGAAAAAATCGGGCCTGCTGCTGAGAAAAGAATGAATGAGATGGTTAATTTATTAAGGTCTTTTCATATTGATGTACATAATAAAAAGCAGTTGGACGAGATTATCGTAATGGCTAGAAAGGAGGAAGAATTGTATGATACATGGAAAGGATTTAGGGGATTATTTAAAGGGATGTCAACATACATCTTGCTTCCTATAATCTCTATTTTATTAGCTGAGTATTTTAAAGATGTTGCATGGCCAATACTTATTACTAGAGCTATTGTATTAATGCTTTTCTGTCTCAGTATGGTAATGATGATTTTCGTCTTTTCTATGGGGATTACGGACATTTTGAATCCAGAGATTAGAGATTTAAGACGTTTGATTCGTGATATCGAAGATATAAAAGTATTTTTTAGAGATGGAGATTCTTCACTTTCTCTTTTGAAAAATGACAAGTGAATTTGGAAAAAGTTACGACAAGAGTAATTTACGAAATATGCACAGTGTTTATTCTACAATTATAATTCAGGACGCACTGAATCCTGAATTAAGCTGGACTCATTATCGATTTCTAATGAAATTTTCTGATGAAAAAAGATATTATCACTTCATTTGTTGCATAAGCAACAAATTCATTTTCTTTTTAAATGATAATTAGATTATGCTAACAAGAATCATAGTATACTTAGCAGACTATTATCGTAAAAATCGAGCTGATTTTATCCGGCAAGTGAAATAACTAAACCTGCCTTATAGATTATCATAAGAAATCAGTGGAATGAGAAGGAGAAGAAAATGGATAAGATTTTGGATTTGGATAAAAGTGTTGCATCCCTTGTAAAGGAGTATCCGGAAGTTGCCGACATCATGGTTGAATTAGGATTCACGGAAATTAAAAATCCTGCCATGCTGGCTTCTGTAGGTCGGATTATGAATCTGAAGAAAGGATCTCAGATGAAGAAGATTCCTATGGAGGAGATTATTCGCGCATTCCGGGAAAAGGGATTTGAGATAACGGATGGAGGGAAGCCCTTTCCTACTGAGTCTGTAGATGCAACTGATGAAGCCAAGATAGCTAAGGCATCTAAGGTATCTGAGGAGACTAAGATAGCTGATGCATTTGAGGCAACTAAAGCTCCGGTAGATCGTGCAGAAGTCCTGCGTTCGCTTTTGGATCGTCTGTCCGAGGGGGAGGATCTGGAGTCTGTGCGTGCAGATTTTGTACGGGATTTTAAGGATGTGGATCCTGCGGAAATCATGAGGGCGGAGCAAGGGCTCATGGAGTCCGGCATGCCTCTTTCGAAAGTACAGAAGCTTTGTGATGTGCATTCGGCCCTCTTCCATGGAGATACTAGAGAAGAGCAGATTGCCAATGCGGAAAGAGCTGTACAGGCTTCTTTAAAGAATCAGCCAGGGAAAGAGGAGAAAAATTACATCAATAAAAGTGAAGAGGCAGATGCCTTGATTCAGATTCCCGGACATCCTCTTGCAACATTTACCAAGGAAAATGAGGCTCTTGGGAAGTATTTGGAAAACACGAAGGCAAGATGGGAAAGCTTGGTAGAGAGCCTTTCCGGAAAAGCCGGCGGAAAAAATAAAGCAGAAATAGCAGAAAAATCAAAAGGAGTACAAGGCGCAAAAGGAGTACAAGGCGCAGAAGGAGTAGAAGACGCACTAGGCGCACCGGATTGGGAAGCTTTGCTGGCTGCATTTTCAGAGGAGCTTGCAAAACTCCGTTCCTTTACCGTGCACTATGCGAAGAAGGGAGACCTTCTCTATCCGCTTTTAAAAGTGAAATACGACATTTCCGGTCCTTCTCAGGTCATGTGGACAGTGGATGATGAGATTCGGGATACTCTGGGAGAGCTGAAAAGGGAGCTTAGCGAGAAGAGCAAGGGAGTGAGAGCACTCAAGAACACCGGAGAAGATCTGGATGATGAGGAAGAAGAGTACATTAGAAGCAAAGCAGAGATTGCGGAAAGTAACCTAAACAGCTTTTTCCTAAAGAATTATCTTGCCGTACGGAACCGTATGGAGGAGATGATTTATAAGGAGGAAAATATTCTCTTCCCCATGTGCGCCCTACAGTTTCAAAAAGAGGAGTGGATACAGATTTATTTTGATTCCAAAGACTATGAAACATGTTTTTCCGTGGAAAATGCAACTTGGAAGGAAGCGGAAGAAACCGGCAATACTCCGGAAAAATGGAGGGCAGTTGAAGCTGCAGGAGAATCAGAAAGAGAGAAAGATGAGAAAGAAGCTTCCGAGGAACGTTCCGGAGATGTTCACACCGCTGAACTTCCTCAGGGAGTCGGAAAAATGCTGGAGGATCTGCTTCGCAGGGTAGAATCCCTGGAAGGAAAATCCGGGCATAGTGGAGAGTCCCCTTCTGCAAGCGATGGAGAAATCATCATGCCTGGTGGACATTTGAAGAAAAATGAGCTTATCGCCATGTTAAATACCCTTCCGGTGGAGATTACTTTCGTAGATAAGGATAATATTAACCGTTTCTTTAATGAAGGACCAAAGGTCTTTAAACGCCCGCAAATGGCCATTGACCGGAAAGTATTTTCCTGCCATCCTCCCAAAGTGGAACCTATGGTGCGTATGATTATCGGAAACTTCCGGGAGGGAAAGGAAGATGAAGTTCCTATCTGGATGGAGAAAGGCGGAAAGCCCTTCTTGGTGCGCTATATGGCCGTTCGGGACAAGGAGCAGAACTATGTGGGAACCCTGGAAGCGGTAACAGATATGACAGAGGTAAAAGAACATTTCCGCCAGTATTTTAAGAGTCATCCGGAGGAACTGTAAAATTGAGGCTGTACAAAATCAAAATAATTTTCTAAGCAATATAGGTTTGAATTTGGGGCACGCTCTCGCTAGCTTCGCCACGTAGCGGTACTAACTTCAAGCTTCGTCTTACTCGCTTTCAGTAAGTACCGACGGGCTCAGACTACCCCTTCATTAAGACCTATATTGCAGAAAATTAGTTCTTTTATTTTGATTTTAACAGCCTAGTTATGAGCACAAAAATAGAAAAAATGCCTGCACGGAAAAGTGCAGACATTTTTTTAAAACCGATTTTTTCTGCTGTAAAACTATTGAAAATACGGCACTTTAACCGTATGAGGACCAAATCCAGGACGCGCTGCGTCCTAAATTGAGCTAGTTTATATCTACAGCTATATTTTGAAGTGCTTTATTTTCATTAATTTGAAACTTGAAAATATGCCTCTTTTAGCTTATTAACTCTTGCCTTAAACTTTCGCAGATTTCTGCCATGTTCAGTATATCTTCTTGCGGGACGAGTTCGCTAAGGTCATACGCAAGTGGATTACTTGAGAAGTCGCTAAGGACTCTATCCAAAAGTTCATAGTCTTCCGGTGCTGCAATAATTTTTATTCTATTTGAAGCGGTATCAAAAGGTTCTAAATCATGTAAATCAACATCACCGCTTACTTTACATTCTAATAAAATCGCCGCAAGGTCGGTTAGTACATCAATAGCAAAATGAAAATCAACATAAATTCCAATAGAATTAGTAAATCCTAAAGGACTAACAGTTTTTCTAAAGTCTTCCCCTTGTTTATGAAGCCCTAGTTGTTTTAGTATTTCGGAAAAAGAGATGGTATTACCAGCTTGATCTTCTAAAAAAGCAATAAGATTTAGACTATCATCGCTATCTCCAATGTAGTTATTCCAATATTTGTTTTCAATATACATTCTAAGTTCCTCCACAACTTATGATTTGAATGGTTCTATATAATATAAAGCGTTCCGAGTCATAATTCCGGAATCATTCTATGCTATGCATGTAATGATTATTTTATCTATGCTTCTTAAAAATCCGGAAACATTACATCCTCCGTCTTTACCAGCTTTGCCTTTCCGTCCGTATCTTTTGCGATATAAAAGAGCTCATAGCTTATTTTCGTATCTGTTCCCCTGGGATCCTTGGCGGCAAATATCACGTCTTCTTCGGGCTTTCCTTCCTGCGTGTGCTTTCCGATATAGGCTAGGGGAATATAGTAGGCATTTTTGTCATCCGGTACAGCCTCTTTAAAGGCATTTTGGATTGCCGGAATATTTTCCGGGAGATAGGAGCCGGTATTGTCAATGTAATCTTCTCCCTCTTCTCTGGATTCTTCTGTGGGAAAGAGAATGGCACTTCCCATTACCTCGGACTTTCCGGAAAGGTCCTGATAAATCTGTAAAAGTACAAAGGAGACATTTTCCTGATAATCCGTCCAAGTACTCTTACATAGGTAAAGGTAGTTTGTGCCGGAAACAACTTGGGTGCCCAGCAGGGCTATGGGCTCATAATGGGTATAGTTATAGCCATTTGGAAATGCCGCTTCAAATGCATTCATGGCATCCGGGTTATCCTTCAGAGAGAAGCTTACGAGATTCGTGTTATAAGCCCCCACGAGTGGAGCATCGGTATTATTCTTAGCCTGTTCTTTCGCTTCTGCGGTTGCTCCGGATGCTGATGGTTTCAAAGTACTGCTTTCTTTTTCAGCTTCCGTGGGACTTACTGTGCTACTTTCCTGTGCCGTTTTGCTGCTACAGGCGGTAATGGTTAGAGCGGATAGTGCTGCGATGACCAGTGTATGATTTAAAAGATTCTTTTTCATTTTCTCTCCCTCTTATATTTCTAGCTTTTGTCTCCCTCTTGTACTTCTAGCTTTTTCCTATGTATTATAAATCGAAAAATGGAAACTGCTTCTTACAAAACAGAGTCAATCTTGGATTTAATTCAATCGAAAAGCAATTTCATCGATTTTTTTCAGCCGTAAATTCAAGCGTAAAATTTTACGATTGAATTTGCGGCTGTTTTCAATTACTATTGTCCTAACAACAAGGAGGGAATGGGAATGAAAGAGACTAGACAGCTGGAATTTAAATCAGATATTTCCAATACATTTTTAAAAACGGTGAGTGCATTTGCCAACTATGATGGTGGACAGATTATATTTGGTGTAGGAGATACAGGTGAAAAAATCGGGCTAAAGGATCCGGCAGAGACCTGCCTTCTAATAGAGAATAAAATTAATGATGCCATTCGCCCCCAGCCTCAGTATGAACTATCGGTGAATGAGAAAGATAAAACCGTAACCCTTACAGTGGAGGCGGGACCGGCTAAGCCTTATACCTATAAATCCAAAGCTTATCGAAGAAATGATACCTCGACTATTGAAGTGGATGAACTGGAACTAAGCAGATTGATACTGCAGGGAAGAAATATTCACTATGAAGAGCTCCCTGCGGATACACAAGAGCTTTCCTTTTCGGAGTTGGAGCGGAGAGCTAAACAGGAGATAGGAATAAAATCTTTAAATAAAGACATTTTGAAGACCTTGAATTTATATCAAGATGGAGAAGGCTATAACCATGCGGCAGAGCTCCTTGCGGATCAGAATCATTTTCCCGGAATTGATGTGGCCAGATTCGGGGAAGATTTAAGCATTATTTTGAAGCGTGCAGTGTTGGAAAAGGAGTCTATCCTTTCTGAACTGGAGAAAGCAGTTGAGATCTATCGTGATTATTATCAGTATGAAGAAATCCGGGGAATGGATAGGGTAAAAGTAGAGAAGATTCCTGAGGAAGCATTCAGAGAAACCATTGCCAATGCCTTGATTCACAGAACCTGGGATGTCAACGCGCAGATTCGTGTGCTGATGTTTGAAGATAGAATTGAAGTCAGCTCCCCGGGAGGATTACCGGCAGGACTTTCAGAGGAAGAGTACTTAAAGGGAAATATCTCTATGCTCAGAAATCCTATTTTGGGTAATGTATTTTATCGTTTGCATATTGTGGAAATTCTTGGTACCGGAATTATTAGAATTAAAGAAGCTTATAAAGAAAGCCAAAAGAAGCCGGTTTTTGAAGTCTTTGAGAACTCCATTAAAGTCACCTTGCCAGTCATCAGCAATATAAATCTTAATGCAGATGAGGCTGTTGTATATGCTGTATTAAGGAAAAACTATCCGAAATCCATTAGTGAAATTATGGAAGAAGTCCCATTTGGGAAATCAAAGATAGCGGCACTGTTAAAGAGAATGGCGGAGAATCATTACGTTACGATTGTAGGTAGTGGAAGAGGAACGAAGTATAAGATTTAGAAAAAAGGTTATAGAAGGTCTATTCATTGCAGAATTGATTTCATTATAGATACCATTTGAATTTAGATTCGATAAGGTTTTTATATTGCGACAATAGTGCATAGGCAGTAATATATTTGTACACATACATTGTAATTTATTATGTTAGCGAAGGAGGTATTCTGCTATGAGTATAAGAGAAAAAGAAGTATTTCATATGCAATTAGTCTTAATACCGATTTTGGCGAAGGCATGGAAGAAAACCTATTCCGAACTATCAGATTTGTTAAAGAAATATGAAGTATTAAGCTACATTGATGTTTGCTATGAAGCTTATAATTCTACCGGGAATCAAGGGATTATCGATGATTTGCAAGACTATATTGAGATGCAGGGAGGCTTGCTTTTTTAGAACGCAGGAAGCTGTAAATACACTAAGCTTTGATAAAGTGAAAAGGCAGGTGATTGAATAATGATTACAAGTGCAGATCAGAAAAAAGCTATGCTAAATATAGCCGTATTTCTTGTGGAATATATTATGAAAGATAAGGGGTATTCAAGGGATGAGGCAGTTGAATTTTTGATGAAAACCACTGTTTATGCAGCCTTGATGGATGAAGAAACAGACCTTTATCTGGAATCAAGAGAATCCGTCCTGGATATCTTAAAAGAGGAATTGGCCGGAAATCCGTATAGATTGCTGGTGGTATAATAATTTTCTTTCATGCGTGCTTTTTATCTTGGACAACATAGCTTCTAGGCAAGAGTTTAAATGCACTCTGCTAAGAGGCTATTTTTATTTCTTCAAATAGACCTCCCCCTCCATCTATGCTATACTTTCTCTGTAATTAAACTTTGCTGTTTTTTGAAAGTTCTTAACGAATTTTCTCATCAAAGGAGGTCTATGATTACCTATCGTTGTAAGCAATGTGGCGCCCAGTTGGAGCTTGGCAGTGCCGGCGGGTTTCAGTGCCCCTATTGCGGGGCGAGAGCCTTTATGTCCGATGCGGAATTCAAAGGGAATCATGAGTTTCGGAAGAAGCTTTTGGCCTATTACAAGGCGAAAGCAAGCGAGAAGGAAAATGACTATAGCGGCGATGCCCTGTGGGAAGAGCTGGGAACTGCCACCTATCCTATGGCAAATGGCAAGAATTTAACCCTCTCCTATATGGATCGTTATTCTTATCCGGAGATGCTTTGTTACTTGTGCCGAGAGTCGGTGGTCTATGTCTTTGACCGGGAGGATGGAGCAAATGCTTTTATGCAGGGCTTAGCTCGTCTTAGCTTTCCGGAGGCGGATGTAAAGTTATCAAGGTGCTTTCCTATGCTAAAGTCTAAGATTGCTTTAGATGCCGGAAAGGTCTGTCTGATATTCACCAGAAAGCCCTACTTTTATCCTGCGGAGGTCTTTGCCCCATTTGCTTCCGAGCATTTAGCCTGGGTAATTTCACGGATGGAAAATATCTGTTGCGCCTTGGAATATTCGGAGCTTCAGCACGGGGATATCACCGCGTCCAGTCTTTTCGTGAATTCTCTTACTCATGAGGGGATGCTCTTTGGGGATTGGAGAAATGTGGAAAGGAAGCGTAGCAATCAGGATTTACTGGATTTGCGAAAGACCGCAAAATCCGTGGCGGAAAATATCCATAGTCCGGCTCTTTTGGAGGAATTTATATTGGCAGAGCCGGAAGGGGATGCCTTTCAGGACTTCGGCGCATGGGATAAGGTGATTGAAGAGGGCTTTGGCGGTCATCGTTTTGTTAAGATGAAATAGGAGGAAAATATGGGTTACGGCAGTTATTCAGCATCAGATTGGCAGAAATTGAAAAGTAGTAGAAAGCTCTCCAATGGGCAGAGGGTTGAGGAAGTATTTACAAGAAGAGAATGTAATCCCAAGATGAATCCGAAATTCATCGGCACCAGAGAGTGTTTTGACTCGGAGGAGCATCCCAATACAACCCCTATAGTTGTGGGCTTGGATGTGACCGGCTCCATGGGCTATCTTGCGGTAGAGCTGGCAACGGGAGCCTTAAATGAGCTGATTACCAAGCTTTATTCCACCGGCGCCGTGGCAGATCCTGCCCTGATGTGTGCGGCTTACGGGGATTTTCAGGATGCATCCCCCTTGCAGGTCACCCAGTTTGAGTCGGATATTCGTATTGCCGAGCAGCTATTAGATATTTACTTTGAAAATCATGGAAATGGTCAGGTGGTACCCACCTGCCTTTGGGAATTCTTATCCCGCCATACCAATATTGATGCGGTGAAGAAAAGACAGCAAAAGGGCTTCCTTTTCACCATCGGAGATATGGCAGAGATTCGTAGTGATTCGGTGGGGGCAACGATTGCCCGGGTTATAGGAGATGAAATCGAAAGGACTGTCACAAAAGAGGATTTATTGAATGAAGTAAAGCAATCCTTCCATGTTTTCCATATCATGATTGGTGGACACAGCCAGGAAAATGAGAAGCTGCTTCCGGGGCATTGTATCGTACTGGAAAGACAGGATATTTCCTGCCTTCCGGAAATCATTATCAGTGCCATTCAGCTGCAAAAGGGAGCTGCTTTAGGGGAAGTTCTTGGTCGTTGGGATGAAATCAATCGTCCTCTGATTAGCGCGGCATTAGCACAGCTATCCTTGCAAAGGGATGAAGATATTTTCCTATAAGCATAATCACTGTCATAGGCACAGCGCTGAATATTTAGCTATGAGAAAATAGCAGTTAATGGCAGGGAATGAACTCATACTTGTAAGAAATAGAAGTCATTAGCAAAAGGATAACAATATTAATTTATGAGAACAATTGCGGTTATCGGCAAGAATTTTGGGGATGAAGGAAAGGGCTCTACTTGCGGCTGTCTTGCTTCATCCCTTAAGAATGCGTTGATTATTAAACATAATGGCGGCGGACAGGCAGGGCACACGGTAGAAGATCCGGAAGGAAAATGGCGTTTTATCCATCATCAGATTGGCGCCGGAGCGGAGTACCATGTGCCTACTTTATTTGCCGACAGCTTTATGCCGGACTTGTTTCAGCTGGGGAAGGAAGTTAAAGAATTTACGGAGCTCTTCGGCTTTCAGCCCATCCTTTATTCTGAAAAAAATGCTAGGATAACAACCATAGATGACGTACTTTTAAATATGGGTGCAGAACTTGCCAGAGGCAAGAATCGCCACGGCTCCTGCGGTATGGGCATAGAGGAATGTGTGCAGCGAAATGCCGCCGGATACGGAATTACCGTGGAAGAGCTTGCTACATGGAGTAATCAGGAATTATTAGACCGTTTAAAGCATATTCGAAAAGAGTATACGGAAAGAAGAGCGGAAATCGTGGGAATTCAAGCACCAGCTTCCTCGAAAGCCATGAGGCAATCGAATCTTATGAATCCCTACTATGAGATGCTAAACAATGAGAGGGTTCTGGAAAACTTTGTAGAGGAAGTGAAGGAGAATGTGAAGCTCCTGACCTTAGTGGATGCGGATAGAAAATGGCTGGAGAAGTTTCAGCATTTGATTTTTGAGACAGGACAGGGCTTGCTTTTGGATCAGGACTATGAAGCTTACGCTCCCCATTTGACTTCTTCAAAAACCGGCATCCATAATCCGGCTATCTTTTTAGAAAAACGAGGTTTATCCCTAGAGGAAGCCATCTATGTAACTCGACCTTATGTCACCCGCCATGGAAATGGGCCTTTACCCTGTGAGGTGAATCGTTCTGAACTTCCCGGCGTGGGAGAGGACCTGACCAATCAGCCTAATGAATGGCAGGGGACTTTACGCTATGCAAAGCATGAGAGCCTGGAAGCCTTTTTTGCACCGGTACTAAGAGATAGGGATTCTGTAAATTGCTTAGAGCATACGGGCGAAACAAAACGTCCCTACCTTCCCAAACTCGCCATCCTTGTTACCCAACTATCGGAAACAGGACATCAACTATACTTTGATGAGGGGAACATTCCCTTTGAAACAATTCAAAAAGAGGGAGAGGAGCTGGGGATTTCTTGCTTGAAAGATATTTGATAGAGAGCTCTTAAACTTCCCTCGAAAATCTCGTAAACAACGCATTTCATGCTTATGTAACGCTCTTAAAAGAAATAGAATCGGAGGCTAATCCATGAAAATTTTACTGACAGCCTTTACTCCCTTTGACGGGGAGTGCATTAACCCGGCGCTGGAGGCGATGAAGCTTTTGCCGGACAAAATAGGAAATCTTGAAGTTCTAAAGTTAGAAGTACCAACAGTTTTTGGAAAGTCTGCTCTACTTGTGCTAGAGACCATAGAAAAAGAAAAGCCGGATTTTGTCCTTTCCATAGGACAAGCAGGAGGAAGGGCGGAGATTACTCCGGAAAGAATTGCCATTAACATAGATGACGCCAGAATTCCGGACAACGAAGGCAATCAGCCGGTGGACAGGCCCATTTATCTCGATGGGGAAAATGCCTATTTTTCAACTCTGCCGGTAAAAGCCATGGTGGAAGCCATCAAAAAAGAAGGGATTCCCGCGGCATTATCCAACTCGGCAGGAACCTATGTCTGTAACCATTTGATGTATTCGGTACTGTATTATATTCAGATAAATGCCTTACCCATTAAGGCAGGATTTATCCATGTTCCCTATATCCCCGAACAGACAGAGGAGAAAAAAGATAAACCCTCCTTGTCCCTTCAGGATATCGTCAAGGGACTAAAAGCCTCCATAGAGGCAATTTCAAAATAAGATATTGTAGAATTTTCAAATCAATTATTAGAATAAAAAGAGCTGTATAAATTAAATTATTTAGTTAAAAGCGATTGATGTAGTATAGGCTGTAAGAGGGGCAATCTGAGCCCGCCGGTACTTGCTGAAAGCGAGCAAAGTGATGCTTGAAGCTTAGTACCCGATGCGTTGGCGAGGTTAGCAGGAGCGTGCCCCGATTACAGCCTATACTACATCAGCGCGTCGCTATAAAGATTTCAGCTCTTTTTATATAAAAAAGATGCCGTAGAAAGTCTACGACATCTTTTTTTGAAATTTTATCTCTTTGCTGTTCTCTTCAATCCATAGTAAGCAAGTCCTAATACGGATAGGCTGAAGAAGCCTGCCCAGAGGAGAAGCTGAGAGCTGTCTCCGGTTGGGGTATCACGCTTATTGTCTGCTACCGGTCTGGATTCTCCTAAAACCTGAGGAACAAGCTCAGGATTCACTTCATTTTCCCTTACTTCACTGGAGTCCGGAGTAGGTGTAGGTCTGGACTCACCGGCTACCGTCGGGGTAGGAGGTGTGGATGGTGTGGGATTAGAAGGTGTAGGAGTGGACGGCGTAGGGGTAGATGGTCTGTTCGGTCTTGGTGATGGTGTTGGCGGTGTTTCAGGAGTTGGGCTTGGAGGAGTAATAGTCTTTGTATTGGTAACAATATATCCGTTAGCCGCATCTCCGCTAATTGCAGAGGTATATCCGCTTAATGCCGTCTCTTCTACGGTGTAAACAATCTCGTGTCCGTCATTGGCGTCAAACTTGGGAAGATTTACAAAGCTGTGCTTCCACTGATCAGCTTCGGTAAGAGTTACCTTTTCCTTGGTAGCGCCATCTGCCAAAAGTTTAATCTCCACCTGATTTGCACTTTCGCCGTTCCACTTCTTTTCTACGGTAAGAACGATTCCGGGAACGTTTACAAGCTTAAATCCGCTGGTTTGATTTCCGCTCATTTTCACAGAATACCCCTCAGCGCCTTTTTCCTTAATGGTGTACTGGTAAAGTTCGTCATTTTCATCAATCTTTGGAAGGTTCTTAAAGCTAATGCTCCAATTATCGGCTTCGGTCATGGTCTCCTGGCCGATGTAAATGGGATTTGCCGGGTCTTCTTTATTTACGCGATAAAGCTCTACGATAATGCTGGTAGGACGGGTTTCCGGATTGTCGTATTTCCAGGTCTTATTGACCTTGATGGAAATGACCTTCTTTTCTCCGGTGTTTACGGTTCCGTTGGAGCCGATTCCGCCACCACGGGTAGCAGAGGTATTTCCGGAAATGATGACCTTGGCCAAGCCTTCCGCCTCAGCGTCCTCAGTAACGTCAGTGTGTAATCCTAAGATTTCCCCTGTGGCGGAACTTAACTCACCCTCTAACTTGTTAATGGGAAGCTCTTCATTTTCATCATTTTTCCAGTTATAGGGAGTTCCACCCAGCATAAAGGAGGAGATTGCATACTTGGGAGAACCGCTACTTACATAACCGTAGCGATATCCCGCTTCAATATAGATGTCCTGTGCCTTTTCAGAATGGTTTCCGAAGATAGCCACACCGTTCTTTACATTAATTCCTGTATTGGAAGTGGGGCAGGAAGCATATCCGCCACCTTCAGTCCCTGCGGTATTATCGGTAATCAATGCATTGGTCAGGTTTAAAACACCCTGCTTACCGCGAAGGATTTCCGCCTTACCGTTTACGTAGATACCGCCGCCGCCAAAATGCTTGTTTCCATAGCCTTCACCGGTCATGGCATTGTTAATAATCTTTCCTTCGGAAATGTTGGCAACGGAATTTCCGGTAGACAGTCCGCACTGGATAAATATACCGCCACCGCTTGCTCCTGCTTTGTTTCCGCTGATGGTTCCGCCGGTCATGTTTAAGGTATTCCCTTCGGTAACGTCAATGATGGAACCCAGTGCAATACCGCCTCCATACTCATGACAGTAGTTATCAGCAATCAAAGCATCGCCGCTTAGGTTAATGGTAGAACTGCGGTATGCGCAGATTCCGCCTCCACTTACAAAGGGATTGCCGTTAAAAGTATTTGGGGAAATGGCCTTGTTTTCTCTGATTTCTCCCCCGGACATATTGAAAGTGGTATTATCTAATAAAAATACTCCGCCGCCAAAGAAAGCGCTATTGTTCCGGATAATTCCGCCGGTCATATTAATAACAACCTTTTTGGTATCGGAAATCGCGTAGATGGCACCTCCGTTAGCATCGATTCCTTCGGTAACGGTTACAAAATTGTTTTCTAAGATGGCATCCTCTTCAATATTTAGATTGCCGGAAACCTTAATCAGAGATTCTCTGGTTTTTCCGTCATTTTCTCCGCCACCGTCAATGGTAATATTTCGAAGTGTAGCTTCTTTTCCGGCCGAAATGCTTAAAAGATATCCTGAAAATCCCGGGTTTCTCATAAGAATGGCATTGGTATTGTCCAGACTTACTTCACCGTCAACAGGAACAGTGTCTACAACGTAAATAACCTCGATATAAGGATTTTCCGTTGCCATTTGTTTTGCTTTTTCGAAGGATTTTACGGCAGTTTCCTGTGTAGTTCCATCGTTCTCGTCGTTACCGTTTTTACCATCCAGATAGAGATTCTCTTCCTGGGCATATACCCTCTGCAGGTTGGATGGCATAAATCCAAGAGATAGGGTAAGTGCAAGTAAAAATGTCACAACAGCTAAAACCCGTCCCTGGACCCTCTTCATAATGAATTGGGGAATTGTCCTCATTTGTAAATACCTCCTAAAATAAGCAAAATTAATTATTTAAATAAATTAATGATATCATAATATCGTTATTTTACAATGCTATTTTATGGAGAAATGGGACTAAAGGACAGAAAATCGTAGAGAGAAAAGCTCTTAAAATTTGTATATAATTGCTAAAAAATAAATAACTATATTGAAGGGTATGAGTTTTTGCCCGGATTTATGGGAAAAATCGTATTGTCATGGCTTTTCAAAGCGAATAGAATGGGAAAATAGCAAGATAAAATAGTGGGAAAGAACAGTAGGAAAGTATAGTAAGAAAGGTCAGTAGGAAAGAATAGCAAGAAAGAATAGCAAGAAAGAATAGTAAGAAAGAATAGTAGGATAGAATAGTGGGAGAGAACGGTAGGAGAGAAAGTAATAAAGAATAGTAGGAAAACGTATTCAAGCTAAGATTAAGGACGGAGGCAAAAACAATGGATAATCATAAGAAAGTAAATAACGAAGCGGATATCCAAGCAAATATCCACGCAGAAAGACATGCAGAAATTCAAGCAGATAGTCAAAAAGATATTCAAGCAGATATGCCGGAAGATTTTCAAGAAGAGCTGGTGAAGCTTCGCCGGTATTTTCATGAGCATCCGGAGCTGTCCTGGCAGGAATATCATACTCAGGAAAAAATCATGGAATATCTGGATAAGCTGGGTATACCCTATAAAAAATCCTGTAAAACCGGTGTCATTGCCACCATTCAGGGAAAGAAGTCTACTGGAAAGGTCATCGGAATCCGGGCAGATATTGATGCCCTTCCGGTGACGGAGCTTTCGGACTGCCCGTGGAAATCCAAGACGGAGGGCTTGATGCATGCTTGCGGTCATGACACTCACATTACCATCCTGCTGGGAACGGCAAAGCTTTTAAAGCAAATGGAAGAGGAGCTTACGGTTACTGTAAAGCTTTTATTTCAACCGGCAGAGGAGTGCATTGAGGATAGTGGAGCCGGCTATATGAAGGAGGATCCTGAGGCATTTTCCTGTGATCGAATGATTGCTCTGCACATTTGGAGTAAGCTTCCGGCAGGAACAGCCTCCCTTCGTTACGGTGCGGTGATGACAGCTACGGACACCTTTGACATTTTCGTAAAGGGAAAGGGAGGGCATGGCGCACTGCCTCATCAGACGGTAGATCCCATTGTTGCCGGATCGGAACTGGTAATGTCTTTGCAACGCATCGTGTCCAGAGAAATCAGCCCCTTGGAGCCGGCAGTGATCAGCGTCACCTCATTTAGCTCCGGTAACGCCTACAACGTTATTCCCGGAGAGGCTCATTTAAAGGGAACGGCCAGAACCTTTAACCCGGAGATTCGTAAGCAGTATCCGGAGATTCTAAATCGTGTGTCTAAGGGTGTGGCAGAGGCTACAAGAACGGAAATAAGTGTTGACTACCACCTTGGGCCACCTCCCATGATTAACGATACAGCCTGTGTGGATACGGGAAGAAGAGCAGCTGCGAAGGTCTTTGGGGAAGAAAATGTGCTGGATTGGGAGCCTCAGATGGGGGGAGAGGACTTTGCCAAGTTTAAGGCACCGAAATGCCTTCTTTTCCTTGGTGCCGGCTTCCCGGAGGAAGAACTTCGTTATCCCCAGCACAGCCCCTATTTTGCTATAGATGAAAATGTCTTAAAACTTGGGGTGGAGTATTTTGTGGAGTATGTGCGGGAGTTCGAGAAGGAACTTAGTAAGGAAAAGCTGTAATAGTTTTCAGAAAAGCTTTCTAGAGGAAATTAAGAGATAAAAAGGCAGGGAGAATTCCCTGTCTTCTTTTGTGAAATTAATTTACAAAAAATCACGGAAACGTGATACAATAAGCAGTATAAAATACACTTTGTTCAGAGTGGATATTATGAATATAAAGGAGCTATAACATGCCGGTATTATCCAGATTTTATGGAATTATCATTAGAATGTATTTTCAACAGGCAGAACATAATCCGCCTCATATTCACGCATTGTATGGTGAAGAAATGGCAGCTATTACAATCCAGACTGGCGAGATTTTGGAGGGGTATTTGCCCCCTAAGGCATTAACTATGGTTAAGGAATGGATTGAGCTACATAAAATAGATCTTTTGCAAATGTGGGATACGCAGGAGTTTAAATCTCTTGCTCCATTAGAGTAAGGAGTTGTTTAAATGATGCATAAAGTTAAAGCGATCAGTGCACTTCCAAATTTTTTCTTAAGTATTCAATTTGTAGAAGGGATTACGAAAATATATGACGTAAAACCCTTATTTTCAAAATGGGCAGCTTTTAAGGCGCTACAAGAAAACCCTAAGTTATTCTCTGCTGTGGAAGTTGACGTGGGAGGGTATGGAATCATTTGGAATGATGAATTAGACTTATCTTGTGATGAACTTTTTGAAAATGGAAAATCTGTACAAACTCCATTTGATAATATTATAGCATTTACTGATGCTACCAGACTATGGGGACTAAATGAGAGTACCCTTCGTAAGGCTATTACTTATGGAAAGCTGGTTAATGGTGTTGATGCCTGTAAATATGGAAAACAATGGGTGGTGACTGTTGATGCCATGAAACGAGAGTATGGTATTCCTATGTTTGAAAGGAGATTGGTTTCTGAAGATTTAGCACCATATAAAGTTTTGCAAAATCAAAAAAAGAATAGTTGAGGAAAATTTATAGCAGTTGTAGTTCCGATTGGTGAAAGAATTCGAAAGAGAAGAGTTTCTTTTGATATTTGCTTAAAATGACAAATGGCGTAAATTGATGAAATATTGGAACTCTATGATATTGCTTCATAGGGTGTCATTTTGCTTTCTCGGTTTCAACCCTGACTTGCTGGGCTATGCAGAGCAAAACTCCTTCCTCAGAGCATTTACAATATGGACCGGGAAGAGCGTTACGAAATATAGACAAAGCCTGAGTAAGTAACGGCAGGAACTTACAGTAATTCAGGACAGTAAAGGACTGTAAAGGTTCAGAAGATGAAGCTAATAATGCAGTAGAGTCTGTAATGGGAACAATCTGAGCCCGCCGGTACTTACTGAAAGCGAGCAATGCGAAGCTTGAAGTTAGTACCGCTGCGAAGGCGAGGTTAGCGGGAGCGTGTCCCCTAACAGCCCTATGCTGCATCAGAGCGAATATTAGTGATGAACACAGTCCTTTCCTTCGCAGATGCGAGGTTAGCGGGAGCGTGCCCCCATTGCAGTCTCCTACTGCATCAGAGCGAATTTTTTCGATTACAGTCCTTTCCTCAATACTCTTTGGAAAGATATCGTACCCCCACGCCATGCTTTCGCAAAGCTTCCTTCAATTCTTCCAGATACACCTTGCCCTGTTCATTATTCGTAATGGTGAAGAACTTATGCAGTCCGGACTTTCTCAGAATTTGAATAGCATAATATCTTTCTCCATGACGGTTATGGATAGGATCCACATGGACGGCACGCATCTCGGAAAAGGGAATGGCCCGTTTTCCGATACAGATTAATCCTGCTTGAATATAAAGAGTATCTCCCACGATATGGTAGGGGGCAAAAAAACTGCCCCCTGTTCTTAAGATGATTAGACGTCGGAACAGCCAAATAAGGCCTATGAGAAGGAGAAGAAGTTGGACTAAAAATGGGGATTGATATGTACTCCTACTTCCTTCTATAAAATAGTAAAAAAATTTCATTTGCCTCCTCTTTCTGCCTTGAATTTTCCATGGATATCAAACAGAATTTTGCCTTTTTTTGAAATCGTATAGCCCTGAATGATACGTTCTCATTCCTGAACTTTCAGTACACAAATTTTCCTAATCAAAGGAATCCACCACCTCTACCGTATCCGGTAGGATCTCCATGTTGGCGATGGAATTTCCGGACAGCTTTACCTTCTTTAAATTCGGGAGATTTCTTAGCATACTGATATCGGAAATGTAATTATCGGAGATATCCAGCTCTTCGATAGTATTTAATCCTTCCAGACAATCCAGACTTTGCAATTTATTTCCGGGAATTATTAGCTTTTTTACTGCCTTAAAATGAGATAGATAAGCTTTGGCATTTTGATCAAAATTCTTGCTGTCATCATCTACATTATGAATCTCCGCCTTTTCCAGGGCTAGAATTTCCGTACTATTGTCGTCTTCCATTCGGCTTAAGGAAAGGCTGAGAACCGGACCATCCGCTACATTACTGTCATCCTCAGGATAAAAGTACATTTCCCTTACCCCGATATTGGAAAGGGCTTTCGTGTAATCCTTATAGCGGTCCATAGGAGTTCCCAGCATGGTCAGTCGTTCCAAGGCAGGAAGCTCCCGCAACACATTTCCCAAGTCCGTATCTACCAGCCCGGTGATTCCGGATCCCACAAAACTTAAGTCGGTCAGAGAATTCATTCCCCGCAAAATGTCGGCACTGTAATCGGACATATAGTTTCGAACCGTTAGCTTCTTTAAAGAGGGCATGTGGGCAATCTTGTCCAAATCCCAAACCAAAAGATTCGCTTCTTCCAAAGCTGTTAAGCCGTGTAAATCCGGAATATCATAGTTATGATAGTCAATGTATAGTTTTTGTAAAGAACTTAATGTAGACAAAGCATTTACATTTTCCACATCATGGCAATCCAGATATAAGCTGTTTAAGGATAGATGATTGGCCAGCCCGTCTAAGGAAAGAATAGGTAAGGTATCTAAACTCAAGCTCTTTAGCTTGGGCATGTTTTTTACAAAGCTTAAATCCTTTAGGCTTGTTATATCCTTAAGCTTTAGATTTTCAAGCTGAGGCATACCGGATAAAACACTAACATTGTCCAGAGGCTCATTATTGGGGCCGGTAATGGAAAGATCGGTACAGTTACTAAGAGAAGAAAGGGGGGAAAGGTCTAAAACCACCGCATCATTTCCTATAATATTAAGGGAGAGACTTTTTAAAGAGGGAAGGTTCCTTAGAAAAAGCAGCCCGCCCTCATAATCTTCATCTACACGAACGCCAAGAGATTCCAAAGAAGTGAATTCGCTCAAGATATTTTCAATGCTTATCTCTTCGTTATCTTGAGACCAATATGTGGATAAAGTATGGGAAAAATTCACTCCGGAAATTCCTAAAATCTCCTCCGGATGGGGAAGAATCCTTTTTAAATCTGCGGCATAGATATAGTGGTCGGAATAATACTTTAAATTGCCTAGATTTTTCAAATCTTGGCTATAGCTCGTATTATCATAGCTGAAGCTTATATTTCCATCTAAATTTAGGCTCACTAGACCCGTAAAGGGCTGAAGGCTGGATTCGTCGATGGAGTCTGTAGAGGGGAGGAAAATGGTCTTTTTTTCTAAAGCTTCTCCTGCTTCATCTACGCTTTCAGCATACGAAAATACCCATTGTTCAGCGGCATTGTCACTTTTTCCCGATTTTTTCCGGATATCCAAATATTGAATGGAGGCATAGTCCTCCGGAGTCAGTTCCGAGACGGGCTTAGCGAAGACCTGTTCCACGAAGCGGATTACAGTGCTGTCCTCCGGCGTAGTGCAGTAGCTTGGACTTGCTACAATGGAGGTGGAGGAGCCGGAGCTTTGATAGAAAATTCGACTTAAGCTAAGGAATATAATGATACTTGGTAAAAATAGTACCGCAAGAAGAATCCCTAATAGATATTTTGGGGATTCCTTTTTTGGGGGAGCTGTATAGGGAGTATTGTAGTTTACTTTGTCAATATGGATGTTTTGTGTGATATCCGGTTTGTGAGGTTCCAGGTAAATCTTGGTATTACAAAATTTACAGCTCACAAAGCCTTCCTTCATTCCCTCTGGAATATCCAATGTGCCGTTACAATTAGGGCAGACGATTTTTGTAAGTTTCATAAAAGCTCCTGATTTTATTTTTTAATTTTCTCTAGTAATTTACAATATTTAATTTGGATATTCAAGGGGATAGAAAAGGATTTTTCTTATCCAAATGGAGCATTTTATGTATTTTCAGACTCAATTTCTGATGCTATACAATACACTTTAAATGGCGATAAAAAAGCACATTGAATAGGATATAGCCGGCGATAAAAAGCACATTGAATAGGATATAGCCGGCGATAAAAAATAAGCACATGGATTATCGATAATGTCGGTGATAATCCATGTACTTATGGAGACTTGATGATAAAGAATTGAAAAAATTATTTCTGTATCGTTTAACAGCTTCCCTTTTTCTTCTTACCTAAGGCATCTGCCGCAATCATGGCATCATAAAGCTCTGTTTCCGTCACATCTCCTGCCAGGTTATGGATGGTTTCTCCGGGAACACAGGCATTTTTTGCGATGGTGTGGAGATCTGCATCGGAAAAATCACCAAGCTCCGCCAAGGTGATGGGAAGTCCTACGGCAACGCAGAAATCTTGAACCTCGTCAAATTCCTCTTTCTTTACTCCTTCAAGACAAAGTTGTACCAGAGTACCAAAGGCTACACAGTTTCCGTGGGGAGCGCTGTGACCGCCTAAAGAAGTAAGACCGTTGTAGAAGGAATGGGCTGCGGCAACATTGACATTGTCAGCTCCTACACCGGAGAGATAAACACAGGCTTCAATGATGTTTTCCAAAGCCTTGGTGACTACATGATTTTCACAGGCAAGAAGAGCGGCCTCCCCATATTTCTTCAGATTCTCGTAGCAGTACTTGGCAAGCACCATTCCTGCTCCGGGAATTCCTGCATTTTCCAAACTGGGAGACTCGGTACGAAGAGAAGCTCTTCCTTCGAAATAGGTTCCCAACGCATCTCCCATACCGGCAATTAAGAAGCGTACCGGTGCATTGGCGATAACGGTGCTGTCTACCAGAACACAGTCCGGATTGGTGGGATAGAAGAGGTACTCCTTGAAGGATCCGTCGTCGTGATAAATAACGGAAAGACCGGTACAGGGCGCATCGGTGGCTACAACGGTAGGGATAATGACGATATGCTTCTTCTCATAAAAGGCTGTTGCCTTCGCTGTATCCACGGCGGAACCGCCACCAACACCAACCACGGTATCAATGCCCTGTTCCTCTACGATTTTCCGCATTCTGGCAATTTCCGATTCACTGGAAATGCCTCCGAAGATTTCATAATGACGAACTTTATCCGTTCCTTCGAAGCTTTTTTCTAATTTATCATGGCAGGCTTCATAGGCACTATGAGAGCAGACAAAGAGGTAATTTTTTCCCATATACTCTGTTTCCTTACAGAAGGAAAGCAAAGCGTCTCTACCCTGAACATATTTCAACGGATTTCTCATTTCTCTAAGCTTTTTCATTTTGAACCTCCTTGGCATCTTTCAAGCAATTTCTTTTCCAGACTCTTTGTACAACTTAGTCCATAGCTTTTTGAACAGCTTTTAGGGAAAAGTGTTCTGAAAAGGAATGGTTATTTATTTAACAATCTTATTGTAGCACGGAAGAGGAAAAACAGAAGGAGAAAATGTATATTTGTCTAATATAGAAGAGTTATTGCTTTCTTCTATGAGGGGATAGAAAAATATCTGCTAAAATCTTTCATTAAACAGTATTCTTTTCTTTCAAAATGATGGAGAATCAAGAATAGAGTAAAGATTTTGTCAGTTGATAAAGAAATAAAGCTAATCCTTTACAAATAGCTATTTTCCTCGTACAATAAGACTGTTTTAGGGCTTGTACCGGTTTCGACGGGGATGATGCAGCTTTAGAAGCTATCCGAAAGAAGTCGCGTTAAACTTCAAACTTAAATTTAAACGCTAACGATAGTTACGCATTAGCAGCCTAAGCGCTGCTGGCCAGCCTTTCTGCACTCACACGGGAAGATCCTGACCTCATTTTTGTGAGAAACGACTGTTGCGGTTCCTCCCGCAACCGGGCGTATTTAGAGGATACCGGCTGGGACAAGACGTGCGCATCTTATCCTAGTGGGGAATCTTGAAGCGTACTATGATAGTAGAAGGAGAGGGAATTCGTTTTCGGACATGGGTTCGACTCCCATCAGGTCCATCCTAAACATAGGGAGGAAATCTTCTCGGATTTCCGTCCCTCTTTTCTTATCAGGGCTTCCCCTGAATCAAACTTCCTAGCTTATTCATTTTAATAAAGTAATTCTATATTATTTTTCATTTTTTCCATCAAAGGAGTATTTATGCCAAGAAAAAAATCCACGGAGATTCAAGAAGAACTGCTGCAGACTGGGACGGAGGAGAGCAAAGCCGGCACAAAACCGCGCAAAGTCTCTGCAAAAAAGAAAGATGCATCCTTATCAGCGGATAGGGAGACGGAGGTACAATCCGTTGAGAAAAAAACAAGAAGCAGAAAAAAGTCCCCTTTGGAGGATGAGTCTGTCACAGAAGAGACGGCGACAGTGAAGGAAGACCGGGACGCAGTGAAGGCGGAAAAGGGGAGAGTAAAAAAAGAGAAGACTGTAGCGAATAAAGAGAAGACAGAAGTAAAGAAAACTGAAGCAACGAAAACTGTAGCTGTGAAATCTGAAGCAACGAAAGTAAAAGATGCTGTCTCCAATGAGTCTATTGAAGAAAGCGCCCCAAACCCTGAGGTTGGAGAAGAGACTTTTGACACTTCTTCTCAGGACAATGTGCCCAGAGAAGAAGTTCGTAGAGAAGGCCCCAGAGACACGGATGCCAAGGAAGCCCATGGAATCCTGGAGGTTATGGCAGACGGCTATGGTTTTATTCGTTCCGAAAACTTTATGCCGGGAGAGCAGGATGTCTATGTGAATTCTCTGATGATTCGTCGTTTTCATTTGAAAACAGGGGATATGATTTACGGTTATGCCAAGTCCAGAAATCCCCAGGAAAGATACAATGCTCTTTTGTATATTGAAACGGTGAATGATTTACCGGTTTCCGCCATTTTTAGAAGACCGGATTTTGATAAGCTGACCCCCATTTTCCCGGATGAAAGAATTCATATGGAAAGAGAAGGAAAAAGAGTGCCTATCTCTTTAAGAGTGCTGGATCTTTTGGCCCCTATCGGAAAGGGACAAAGAGGAATGATTGTTTCTCCTCCAAAGGCAGGAAAAACCACGCTTTTAAAGCAGATTGCCCAGTCTATTCTGAAAAATCAGCCGGATATGACCTTGATGATTCTTCTGATTGATGAGCGTCCCGAGGAAGTGACGGATATGATGGAAGAAGTTGTGGGGGATAAGGTACAGGTGATATATTCCACCTTTGATGAGTTGCCGGAGCATCATAAAAGAGTGGCGGAGATGACCATTGAACGGGGAAAACGTCTGGTAGAGCAGGGACAGGATGTTTGTATTCTTTTGGACAGTATCACCAGACTGGCAAGAGCCTATAACCTGATTGTTCCATCCTCCGGAAAGGTCTTGTCCGGCGGTATGGATTCTGCGGCTCTCCATATGCCCAAACGTTTCTTCGGTGCAGCCAGAAATATCCGAGAGGGAGGCAGCTTAACGATTTTAGCTACCGCATTGGTAGATACCGGCTCCCGCATGGATGATGTCATCTACGAAGAATTTAAAGGCACAGGAAATATGGAACTTGTTTTGAATCGTGAGCTTCAGGAAAGAAGAATTTTCCCGGCTATAGACATTTTAAAATCCGGAACCAGAAGGGATGATTTACTACTTAGTCCCTTGGAAAAGGATGCGGCGGATCTTATACACAGAGAGCTTGCTTCGGAAAAGAAAACTGTGGTGGAGGAGACATTGAGCCTTTTTGACCGTACCGTAAATAATATCAGTCTTTGCGAAACCCTGGTTCGGGGGAAGACCTTGCAAAGCAGCGGCCGAATCGGAGGGGAAAAAGCAGTCATAAAAATAAATAAAAATAATTTGTAACCTTTTAGAGATTTCCTCTGTCTTTCCAAATGTCGGAAGAATTCGCTTCCGAAACATTGATAAAGATGGAGGAATTACTATGAAAAAGACCGGAATTGTTGTATTAGCTTTAATGATGAGTATTGGACTGATGGCTTGTGGAGGAAAAGAGACAAAGCAGTCTGAGGGCGCTAAGACAGAGTCTTCCGCAGCACAGGAAAGTGCGAAGGCAGGAGCAGAGAAAGCAAAGGATGCCAAGGAAATCAAAGGAAGCATTTTGGAAGTAAAGGACTTTATGTTCTCCATTAAAACCGATGATGGCAAGGAGTATGCTCTGAACTTTGATAAGGCTCCGGAAGGGCTTAGTGAGGTAAAAGAGGGAGATGAGGTTACCGTAGAGTACACTGGAGAATTATCCGAAGTGGATTCCTTTACCGGAACCATTCTATCTGTAAAGAAGGCCTAATAGAAAATTCACAAAGAAATCAATATTTTGCCTTATCCTTTCTAAGTCCCATAAAAAGCTAAAGGAGAACTATGGAAGAGCAAGAAATTATAGACTTATTATGGCAAAGAAAGGAAGAGGGCTTGACAGCTCTGCAGGAGAATTTTAAAGCTTACTGCGGAAAGATTGCTTCTCAGGTGCTGTCCCAAAGAGAGGATGTGGAGGAGTGTCTCAATGATACCTGGCTGAAGGCCTGGCAGGCCATTCCTCCGGAACGCCCTCAGTTTCTCAGAGCTTATCTGGGAAAAATTGTAAAGAATACTTCTATTAATAAATTAAAAATGTTGAAGGCTAAAAAGCGTTTTTCCGAGGGCTTTACGGAAAGCGTAGAAGAGCTTGGAGAAGATTTGCATTTTTCATCGGACAATGTGGAAGAACATGTGAATCAACAGGCTTTGGTGGATGCCTTAAATCAGTTTTTGGAAAAGCAAAAGAAGGAAACGAGAGTTTTCTTTGTAAGAAGATATTTTTATCATGATGAGATACAGGAAATAGCAAAAGCCTTTCAAGTTACGGAAAGCAAGGTGAAAGTCAGCCTGCACCGTACCAGACAAGCTTTGGCAAAGTATTTAAAAGACGAGGGAATCGCATGAAAGACTGGGATTTTGTAGAAGCCTTTTCTCAAATCGATGAGCGCTTCATAGAGGAAGCGGAAGATGAGAGAACAAGGAAAAAAATAAAAAAATTTCCTATTCGATATTTTTCTTCTGCAATTGCGGCTTGCTTTTGTCTGCTTTTGTTACTGCCTAATCTATCGAAAGAAACTGCCTATGCTTTGCAAAGCATACCGGGAATCGGCTCTTATTTTCAGCTGATTACTTTCCGAAAATATTCCTTCGAGGACGGAAATCATAAGGCAGAGGTGGTAGTGCCGAAGCTGGAACAGGGAAGCGACGAAAGCGAGATTAAGAATAGCGGAGAGGCGAACGCTTCTAAGGGTAAGGAAGCCGGAAGTGTGGCTTCCAAGGAATCGGAAAAGGCTAATTCTGCTCAGGCTATTAATTTTGATATAGAGAAGAAAACCGACGAACTGATTGCCTCTTTTAAGCAGGAAATTCAAAGCAGTGAATATAAGAATTTGTCCGTTTCCTCTCAAGTGATTTTGGATTCCGAGGATTATTATGTCTTGGCTCTGAGCGCTTTGCAACAGGAGGGAGACAGCTTTACCCAGAACCATTATTATACTATGGATAAGCATAGCGGAAAACTTTTGCAGCTTTCCGATCTGTTTCCGAAAGGAACGGATTATCAGAAGCTTCTGTCCGAGGAAGTGGTTTCCCAGATGAAGGCTCATAATCAGAAGGGAGACTTTCCCTACTTTATCCAAGACGGAGAGGATGATGAAGGCTTTACTGAGGTAAAGAAGGATCAAAGCTTCTATATTAATGGAGAAGGAAAGCTGGTTTTGGTTTTCCCTCAGGGGGAAGTGGCTCCTATGGCACAGGGAGAACAGCAATTTGTTATGCCGGACAGAATTTGGAAGGCTTAAGGGAAAATACTGTGTTTTCTTTCTATACTTTATGCTAAAATAGAGCGGTATATATTTTAGGATGGGAAATGTAAGGAGCATCCTGTCGGAGCTTGTGATTTTAGGGAAGAATATGAATTTTACACGGTATAATATAGAGAATCGCATAGATGAAATGAAGAGCAAAAGAGCTCGTATTTGGCATAGACTCACGGGGATTATTAAGAGTCTATGCCTCTTTCTCTTGCTGGCAAGTCTTTTTCTGGGAGCCTCCTTTTCCTATGGCTTGTTCCGGGGAATTTTAGATTCCGCACCGGATATTCATAAGATCCACGTAGGACCTACAGAATATGCTACCAAGATTTACGATAAAAAAGGAAATCTTATGTCCACCTTGGTTACGGAAGGCTCTAACCGGGAAAGAGTGAGTTATGAGGAGCTTCCCAAGGATTTAATCAATGCCTTTGTAGCCATAGAAGATGAACGATTTTGGAGCCATAACGGTATCGATTTTCGTTCCATTATGCGTGCTATCAAGGGTGTGGTTTCCGATGACAGTTCTGCCGGCGGAGGCTCTACCATCACCCAGCAGCTTCTGAAAAACAATGTTTTCGGCGGAGGCTTGCATGAAGGAAAGTTTGAGCGTTATGTTCGAAAGTTTCAGGAGCAGTATTTGGCCCTGGAGCTGGAGGATCAGAGTAATTTAAGCAAGAAGGAAGTGAAGAAGAGTATTCTGACGGAGTATTTGAATACTATTAATCTGGGAGCCAATACCTTAGGGGTAAAGGTCGCCGCAAGAAGATATTTCAATAAAGAAGTTACGGAGCTCAACCTTTCGGAATGTACAGTTATTGCGGCGATTACCAAGAATCCTTCCGGCTTGAATCCCATTACCCATCCTGATAAGAATGCAATCCGTAGAGCACAGGTTTTAAAAAATATGTTAAAGCAGGGCTATATTGATGATGCCCGCTACCAAGAGGCTTTGCAGGATCCGGTTTATGAAAGAATCCAGAATGTGAATTCCGTGAGCCAGGGAGACGATAAGCCCTACTCCTATTATACCGATGAGCTGACGGAACAGGTGGTGGACAGCCTTATGGAGCGTCTCAATTACAGTAAGGAAGACGCCACCAAGCTACTGTATTCCGGCGGCTTACGGATTTATGCCAACCAGGATCCGGATTTACAGGCTGTTGTGGATGAGGAAATTAATAATCCGGACAACTATGATACGGCGAAATATTCCATTACCTGGCGATTAACCATCCAGCATGAGGATGGCAGCATTGTTAACTACGGCGAAAAGGATTTAGAGAAATACTTAAAAGAAGGTAGAGGACTGGACTTTAACGGTTTGTTCAGTTCCAAGGATCAGGCCAACAAGCGAGTTGAGGAATTTAAGAATAAGGTTGTGGTGGATTCGGATAAGATTTTGGGAGAAAGCATTGACTATGTTTTACAGCCTCAGGCATCCTTTGTCTTAATGGATCCTTCCACAGGAGAGGTTCTGGCTTTAACGGGAGGCCGAGGAGAGAAGAAGCAGAGTAAGACATTAAATAGAGCCTCTAACGTGCTTAGACAGCCCGGTTCCACCTTTAAGATTCTTTCCTCCTTTGCGCCCGCTATCGATCTATACGGCGCTACATTAGCATCTACCTACTATGATTCCGAGTATACGGTTGGAAAGAAAACCTTTAAAAACTGGTATTCCGGAGGTTACCTTGGATTTCAGAGCATCAGAGACGGTATCGTTTATTCCTTGAATATCGTGGCAGTTCGTTGCCTTATGGATACGGTAAAGGTGGAAAACGGATTTCGCTATGCGGAATCCCTAGGCATTACCTCCCTTGTACCGGAGGATGCCAATCCTGCCTTAGCACTGGGCGGTCTGACCAGAGG
>NZ_CAUVME010000026.1:0-37075 GCF_963553175.1 Oribacterium sinus
TTAGTCGCCGCCTCCTACTCGATCGCAAAGCAAATTCCTTCGGAAGTTGGTCTGTTACAGGACGACTTTTCTGATGAAAAGTCTGTCCTTGCGGATACTAAGCGAAAAACTTCGATTCTCTTGTTTTTCGCAAGTACCGACGAGCTCAGACTACCCCCTCATTTAGACCTATATTGCCGAAAATCTATTTATTATTTTAATTTTTTACAGTTCCCTTATGGCTTATAGCTATGGCTTATGACGCCTATCCAAATCGTCGATAAGAAATAAGAACAATTCTTTATACTATTTTTACTTTTATTCTCCGTAAAATGGTATAAAATAATTCTATTGCTAAAAAAATATCAAAATTCAAGGAGGAATCCCATGGCAAAAACAATACTAGTAGGAGCTAACCACGCAGGAACAGCCTGCGCAAACACCATTCTGTCTTATCCCAATCAGGAGCTTACCATTTATGACCAGAACAGCAACATTTCCTTTTTAGGATGTGGAATGGCACTCTGGATCGGAGAACAGATTCATTCCGGAGACGGCCTGTTCTATGCAAAGCCTCAGGACTTTCTGACAAAGGGAGCAAAGGTAAACATGGAGTCTCAGGTGCTTTCCGTGGATTATGACAAGAAGACCGTTAAGGTACAGCTTAAGGATGGACAGGTGATTGAAGATTACTACGACAACTTGGTTTTTGCTACAGGATCCATCCCCAACAGAATCCCGGTAAAGGGATTTGATTTAGAGAATGTGCAGATGGTAAAGCTTTACCAGAACGCTGCAGAGGTTATCGAAAAGCTGAAGAACAAGGGCGAGTTCAAGAAGGTATGTGTCCTTGGAGGAGGCTATATCGGTGTGGAGCTTGCGGAAGCCTTCCAGCGTCTTGGCTTGGAAGTAACCTTGATCGATATGGTGGATCGTATCCTTGCAGGATATTTTGATGCTCCCTTCTCCGATGAGTTAAAGAACAGAATGGAAGAGCACGGCATTAAGCTTGCTTTAGGGGAGAAGGTAGAAGAGTTCTTAGGAGAAGGTAAGGTATCCGGTGTTAAGACCGATAAGGGGGTATATGATGCGGATATGGTAATCTGTGCTGTGGGCTTCAGACCGAATGCAAGTCTGGGAGCGGACCACTTAAAGCTGTATCAAAACGGCGCTTATCTGGTAAACAGAAAGCAGCAGACCAGCGATCCTTCCGTTTATGCCATCGGAGACTGTGCAAGCCTTTATGACAATGCAAGAGGCAGAGAAAATTATATCGCTTTGGCGACCAATGCGGTACGCTCCGGCGTTGTAGCAGGCCATAACATCTGCGGAACTCCTGTAGAGAGCTTAGGCGTTCAGGGCTCCAGTGCTTTAGGCATCTACGGCTACAAGCTGGCTTGTACCGGACTTTCCTTAGCGGCAGCGGAGAGAGAAGGCATGGACGTATCCTACGAGGATTACGAGGATACCCAGTTCCCTGCCTTCATGGAAGTGGAGAATCCAAAGGTGAAGATTCGTATTGTTTACAAGAAGGATGATAAAAAGATTGTGGGTTGCCAGTTAGGCTCCACCTACGATGCAACCGCCATCATTCATTTCTTCTCTTTGGCTATTCAGAAGGGACTGACCATGCCGGAGCTTCCCTTGGTGGATCTCTTCTTTATGCCTCACTTCAATCAGCCCTATAACTATGTCACCAGAACAGGATTGAACTGGCTGAATAAGGAATTAGGCTTAAAGAGCTAAGAAACATCCTTAAAAACGGAAAAAATTCTTATAATTGTTAAGGAAAAGTAAGAGCTTAGTATAGAAATTTGAAAGCTTGCTATGCTATAGTTTAGAAAAGACGAAAATAGGCAGTTTTCTATAGGAGAGCTGCCTTTTTCATAGACTTATATAGAATCCGTTTTAAAGGGAGGAAGATTATGAAACTGGGAAAGAAATTCGGCATAAAAGCTTTGGCGCTTGGGCTCTGTGTAGCCGGCCTTTCGCTGACAGCCTTTGCGGCGGGATGGGGACAGCAGGACGGAAAGTATTACTTTGTGGATCCTAAGACCAATCAGAAGGTTAGCGGAAAGTGGATTCATACATCTTCCGGATATTATTACATTGGAGCCGATACCTATATGGTAACCGGCTGGAAGAAGATTAATAACGCCTGGCACTACTTTCGTCCATCGGGCCTTATGGTAACCGGTTGGAGAGAGATTGATAAGCAGTGGTATTACTTAAAGACAGACGGTACCATGCAGACCGGCTGGTTGAAGTTGCAGAAGGACGGAAAGGACGTTTGGTATTATCTGAAGGCTTCTGGTGTTATGGCCAAGGGATGGAGAAAGATTTCCGATAAATGGTACTATTTCCGTCCGGAAGACGGCTCTTTGGTTATGGGACAGTGGCAGAAGATTTCCGATAAGTGGTATTATTTTGGAAATGACGGTGCTATGCAGACCGGATGGTTACAATTAAACGGAACTTACTACTATCTTTCCGCAAGCAACGGCAATATGGAAACAGGCTGGAAGACGGACACCGACGGCAATAAGTATTATTTGGATCCGGCCAACGGTAAGATGGCAAGAGCTTGGACCAAGATTGAGAATGTTTGGTACTATTTCCAGGATAACGGTAAGATGGTGAAGGGATGGTTAAAGGAGAAGAGCCATTACTACTACTTGCAGGACGGAAAGATGCTCAGCAATACCACCGTTAATCTGGAGGGAAGAGACTTTAGCTTCAATGAGCACGGTGTATGTACCTCCGATACTTCCAATGTAACGGCTACCGAAGCCAATGCGAATGCCAACAACAATAGCAACAATAACAACAATAACAACAATAGCAACAATAACAACAATAACAACAATGTAGGACCCGGCGGAACCGGCAGCAATACTCCGGGAGGAGACAGCAATACCCAAAGTAGTCCTGCAAACGGAGACGGTCCAAGCAGTAACGGCCCCGGTGGAAGCAATTCCTCTTCCACTACTCCCGGCGGTGCTCAGGGACAGGGAACCATTCAGGAAGGCAATACCCAGGGACCACAGTAATATAGAATCCCGGGGAGTCTGATAGGGCTTTTTGTCGGGCATTCTCTATAGAATTTTTGATAAGTGCTTTAACACAGGTCTTACGGTAAAAAATCAAAATAAGAAATAATGCTTCTAAAGAATAGGTCTGAAGATGGGGATTCCGAAAATGCCCCGTTTTCAGACCTATATTACATAGAGGCTTTTACAGAGCTAAGCTTTTATACAGAACTAAGGATTTGTAAAGAACTAAGGTTTCGTACGGAACTAAGGTTAATAAAAATTTACGCTTGTATATTGTCGCAAAACAAGGAACTTATGCTAAAATATGGCAAGAAATTTACTCGTCAGGAATCGGTTTATTGTTTCTTAGAGAGGAGTATTCATGATAGAGGATTATTTAGAAGCCAAAAAATTAGGAGACAGAGCCTATAGAAATGCCCTTTTGACGGGGCAGTATCCTTACTTGGAAGCTTTGGATGATAAATTAAAGGATGAAGATATACAGGGAGAGAACCGCCTTGGTGTCCTGGAGATACCCTTGGAAGATATTGTAGGAACCAAAACCACCGGAAGACAGCAGGCCTTTGCCAAGAATTTCATGCCGATTTTAGGGGCAAAAACGGAATTTGCCTTTAAATGGTCGGCTCTTTATGATTCCGTCAAGGAAGAGGGCGTTCGTGAGCCTATCTTGGTTTATGAATATATGTATAAATTCTATGTGCAGGAGGGAAACAAGAGAGTTTCCGTCAGCCGCTTTAATGATGCGGTTTCCATTCCCGCTACAGTAATTCGTATATTACCGAAGCGCACAGAGGAACGGGAAAATAAACTGTATTATGAATTTGTGGATTTTTATAAATGTACCGGAATCTATAGAATTCGTTTTTCCGAGCTGGGTGCCTATGACCGTCTTTGTCAGGTAATGGGGAAAAAACCCGGAGAGCTTTGGGAAGAGGAGCTTTGCCGAGACCTTCGGGCAGCCTATTCCCGTTTTGCGGAGCTTTATATGCAAATGGGCGGAGGAAAGCTGGGAAATACCATCGGAGATGCTTTCTATGTTTATCTTACCGTCTTCGGGATGGAATCCATTTTGCATAACAGCACGGAGGAAATTAAAGAAAATATCGAACGTCTTTGGAATGAATACAGAAAATCTGCCGGAGACGTGGTGCTGGTACAGAATCCTGAAGAAGTGAAAAAAGTCAGCGGTTTTATGGACCTGTTCCAGAGCGGAAAGCTTTATAACGGAAAGCATCCTCTGAAGATTGCTTTTCTGTATGAACGTACGGTACAGGATTCCACCTGGGCCTACGCCCATGAGTTGGGACGAAATTACATTATGGAGAAGTTCCGGGGCTTGGTGGAAACGAAGATTTTCGAGTCCTGTAATACGGAGGAGCGTATTCAGGACAGTATAGAAGAGGCTATTCATTGGGGAGCGGAGCTCATTTTCACTACAGCCAGTTTGATGGCTCAGGTCAGTATCAAGATGGCTCTGGAGCATCCGGAGACCTCCATCCTGAATTGTTCGGTAAATACCTCTTACAATTCCATTCGTACTTACTATGGAAGAATGTATGAAGCCAAGTTTTTGATGGGAGCTTTGGCGGCATCCATTACCGATGGAAATGATTTAGGTTATGTGGAGCAGTTTCCTCTTTACGGAACCATTGCTAATATCAATGCCTTCGCCATCGGCGCCCAGTTTATCAATCCCTGGAGCAAAGTACATCTTTCCTGGAGCGGTTTGCAGGACGGAAACTGGAAGGAAGAGTTTCGGAAGCAGGGAATCAAAACGATTTCCGGACCGGAATTTGCAAAACCCACGGAAGTCAGCAGAGAGTTCGGACTGTATATCAGAGAAGAGGGAGAGAAGGTCTTTAATGTGGCGGCTCCGGTTTATGACTGGGGAAAGTATTATGCCTTGATTTTGCAGTCCATTTTAGAGGGCTCATACCATGCCAACAGTTTAGCCAAGGCTCACAATGCCTTGAACTACTACTTTGGACTGAAGGAAGGAGTGATTGATATTATCCTTTCCAGGGATTTAAGCTATGCTTCTAAAAAATTGGTTTCTATCCTAAGAAAAGAAATCGTAGAAGGAAGTCTTGCGCCGTTCTCCGGAGAAATTCACAGCCAAAGCGAAAAGCTTAGAAGGGAAGGAGACGAAAGTTTGGATTTGGAAGAAATTGTAGATATGCGTTGGCTAAATGACAATGTGGTGGGAGAAATTCCCCCCTTAGATTGCTTTACCAAAGAATCCCAAGAGGCTATCCTGTCGGGAGGATTTTTACTGTGAGAATATTATGTATAGCAGATGAAGAAAATAAAGGGCTATGGGACCATTTTGACAAGGGAAAGTTAAAGGATATCGACTTGATTCTTTCCGCAGGAGATTTACATTCCGATTACCTGCAATTTTTGGTTACCATGGGAAAGGCACCTCTTCTTTATGTGCACGGAAATCATGACCAGGGCTACGAGAAAAGACCGCCCCTGGGCTGTGAGTGCATTGAAGATAAGGTCTATGACTTTAAAGGTCTTCGTATACTGGGGCTGGGAGGCTCCCTCCGTTATAAGCCGGGAGATCATATGTATACGGAGCAGGAGATGCAGAAGCGGATTCAGAAAGTAAGAAAAGACATTGTCCTAAAGAACGGTTTTGATATTTTACTGACCCATGCACCGGTAAAGGGCTACGGGGATATGGAAGATTTGCCCCATCAGGGTTTTCAGGCCTTTGAGGATTTATTGCAAAAATACAAACCCAAGTACATGATTCACGGGCATATTCATAAAAGCTATGGAGCTGCCTATAAACAAGAAAGTATGCATTCTTCGGGAACAAAAATTATTAATGCTTTCGATAAATATATTTTAGACATTGGAGAGGATGAATATCCCAATGAGGGAAAGACGGGATCTTTCCTCTATGATCTTTACAAACAAGTTACCAACAAAAAGGGAAGAGGAACATTATGATTGAAGGGCAGTGGCTAAGCAAGCTGCAGGGAGAATTTCAAAAACCCTATTATAAAAAACTCTATGAAACCGTGAGAGAAGAGTATAAGCATCATACTATTTTTCCTCCCAAGGAAAAGCTTTTCCGGGCCTATAGCCTTTGTCCCTATGAAAAGGTAAAGGTCGTCATTTTGGGACAGGACCCCTACCATAACTTTGGGCAGGCCCAGGGCTTATCCTTTTCCGTAGGAAAAGGCATTCCCTTTCCCCCTTCCTTACAGAATATTTTTAAAGAATTACAGGAGGATATAGGATGTGAAATTCCGAAGAGCGGAGAGCTGGATGCCTGGGCAAAACAGGGGGTGCTTCTTTTAAACACGGTGCTTACGGTTAGAGCCCATGAGGCCAATTCCCATAGGGGCATCGGATGGGAGGAATTTACGGATGCCACTATTCGGGCTATAGAAGAAAAGGAAGAGCCTGTGGTTTATATCCTTTGGGGCTCTTCCGCCCAGAGTAAGGCAAAGATGATTCATCAAAAAAGACGATTGATCTTAAAAGCCCCCCATCCAAGTCCCTTAAGCTCTTATAGGGGATTTTTCGGTTCCAAGCCCTTTTCTCAGTGTAACGCCTACCTTCGAAAGGAAGGGCAGGAGGAAATTGATTGGGCTTTAAAGGCATAAGAATAGAAAGGTTAGAATATTTCATGAACATTGTTGAGTTATTAAAAGTCATTGTTTTCTCTTTGGTGGAGGGCTTTACCGAGTGGCTTCCCATTTCCTCCACAGGACATATGATTTTACTGCAAAGTATTATTCCATTGCAGCAAAGCAAGGAGTTTTTCTCCACCTTTGAAGTTTTGATTCAGCTGGGGGCGGTTGGAGCGGTAATCAAAGAATTTTTCTTCCGTATCTGGCCCGTAGCAAGAAGATCTCAGGGGAAAGGCTACTACTTGGAGCAGGGAAAATGTATTTTGATCGGAAAAATTTTAGTAGCTTGTCTTCCTGCAGCGGTTTTGGGACTTTTGCTGGATGATTTTTTGGATGCTCATCTTTACAATGCCTTTGTGGTCTCACTGATGCTGATTCTCTATGGTATCTTCTTCATTTTACTGGAAAGAAGAAATGAGGGACATCAGTTTCATACTTTAACTGTAGAGGAACTTTCTTGGAAAAATGCGCTTCTGATTGGACTTTTCCAGTGCTTGGCTCTGATACCGGGAACCTCCCGTTCAGGAGCTACTATTTTGGGCGCCATGCTTCTATCGGTAGGAAGATTGGCAGCCACGGAATTCTCCTTCTTCTTAAGTGTGCCGGTGATGGCAGGAGCCAGTCTTTTAAAACTGATTAAGCATGCAGGGAATTTCGGTGCAGGACAATGGTTTATGTTACTTTTATCCATGCTCTTGTCCTATTTTGTCAGCCTATACTGTATTCGTTTTTTACTGCGCTATATTCGCAGTCATAATTTCCTTCCCTTTGCTTACTATAGAATTCTCTTTGGCGGCGTGATTCTTTTATGGTTTGCCGTATCCCATTTGGTGCTGTAAGAAATCCGTAATGGCACTGTAAAGGAAAGGGGCTTGTATAGAAAAGGCTACTTCGTTATGCTTAAACGGTCGATATACTAGGAGAATAAAAAAGGAAAAGAGGGAGTAAAATGAAAGCAAGAGGAGTAGTTTTAGCTATGGCCTTATCCCTTGTGATGGGGATGCAAAGCTTCGCCGCAACGGAAATCGGTTTAAATTTAAACTGGAAGTATGCGGGAAATTCTAAAATCAATACAGGAAAGGCCGTTTTATATACCAGTGATGTTAAAGAGCCGAAGCATATTACCATTGCGGTAAATGCAGGTCACGGAACCAAGGGGGGAGAGAAGCAGAGAACCCTTTGCCATCCGGACGGCACCAGAAAGTTAACCGGCGGAACCAATGCGGCAGGCGTGACTACGGCTTCGGCAGTGTCCTCCGGTATGACCTTCCAGGACGGCACCAGAGAAGCTACCGTAACATTGCAGATGGCTCATATTTTAGGGAAAAAGCTTCTGGCAGAGGGTTATGATGTGCTGATGATTCGCAGTGAAGAGGATGTACAGCTGGACAATATTGCCCGTACCGTTTTAGCCAACAACAAGGCGGATGCCCATATTGCTCTGCATTGGGATGCAACCACCAAGGACAAGGGTGCATTCTTTATGTCCGTTCCGGATGGATTAAAGAGAATGGAGCCGGTGGCAAGTAACTGGCAGAACCACGAAAAGCTGGGAGACAGCTTAATCAGCGGTTTAAAGGGACAGGGAGTGAAGATTTTCGGAAAGGGAAGAATGGATATGGATTTAACCCAAACATCCTATTCCACCATTCCTTCTGTAGACATTGAGCTGGGAGATAAGGTTTCCGACCATGGTGAAAAGACCTTAAACAATCTGGCAGATGGATTGGTTAAGGGAGTAAATATCTACTATGGATTTTCCTCTTAAATAGGCTCCTTAAAGAATTTTTAAAAGAATAGTTTTGCAGTAAAGGTCTGAAAACGAGACGTTCCAAGCTGTCTCGATTTCAGGCTTTTTTTGTAGAAAAAAGAGAGTAGCTTTTTTAGAGGAAATCTGTATAATGGAAAAGGTTCATAAAATTTACGGAGTATTCTTAAGAAATTAAGATTCCAAAAAATATCGGAGGAAATAAAAGATGGTTTTAGTGAAGACTTTGGCAGAGGGCTTAGGGTTTTATTATGATAAGAACGGTAATGCTGCAGTGGGAGAGGTCGGCGGTTATGATATGCTGATTACAAATGCGGATAAAGGGTCCCTGTATTATCTGAATATTTCCGTTACCAAAGGGGAGAAGCCCACAAAGGCGGACTTTGAAGGCATAAAAGAGTATAATAAATATTTAAAGACTATAGGAGTGAACAAGAAAAATTATCGTGTGGTTTTCACCCTTGGCGGAGCCTTTACCAAGGACGGTACAGTGAAAAGATTCCAAGAGATTTTACCGGCTTTGGCCAGATTCCTGCAGGATAGGGGATTTCAGAATTGTTCGGAAATCAGCGGCGTTACTCAGGGAGTATCCACCTATTTTGCTCAGGGAGTAAAGATTATTACAAAATCGGAATATGCGGAGATTGAAAGAGGAATTCAGGAAAAACAGGATAAGATTGCCCTTAGAGGATCAAGCAGTATCTTATTGGGAACAGTAGGTGCTCTTTTAGGCGCGGTGGTAGCAGGGGCAGTGGTTCTCTGTATTTCTCAGTTGGGCTATGTAAGCTGGTTTGGCGGTGTAGTCATGGGCGGTTTGGTTATGGGAGGATATAAAGTTTTTGCCGGTCGAATTCAAAAGATCGGTATTATCATCTCCGCCATTATTATGCTGGCAGCTATGTACTTAATTAACCGCCTGGATTGGGCATTAATGATTCAGCGATATTTTACACCGGATATGTTCGGCATGGAGGGAACAAAGCTCAGCCTGTCTTTTACGTTTAAAAATGTAGTGGCTATTGTGGAAACGGCCAATTTGCAAGCAGATTATTTTAAGAATCTCGGTTTACAGCTGTTGTTCACTTTTATTTGCGGATTAGTGACTTCCATCGGCGTAGTGCAGTGGGACAAGAACTCCTTCCTGGCTTATCCCATTGGAGAAGAAAAGCAGGATGTACAGGATGCAGGTCTTCCTTATACAGATAGCTTTGGAGATTCAGAGGAATAAGATTTTTCTAAGAAGGGGATGTAAAAAATTATTTTGATTTTTTACATCCTCTTCTTATATGAATTTGAAATAGGTCGATAATTTAAAAGGAAATGAGATAGGAACGAATATGGCATTGAAAAACATTGTAGGAAGCTGGGAACAAGGCTTTTTGTAGTGCGGGTTTTCTCTGCCCCTCTCCTGACTCAAGAGAAATTCCTTGTTTTTTTAAGAAAGTATTTGTATACTAAGCCAAGTGTTTTTACACTGGCTTTTTTTACGTTACAGGATTTCTCAGGAGGGAAGTCGGGTAGGTTATAGACTATAAGAAGAGCAGAAGGAAACGGTCTCTTTACGGGTCTAAAGAAAAGGGGAGAAAAGAGAATCATGGAATTCATCGGAAGCCTTTTTGGCTTAATTGGTGGTTTGGGAATGTTTCTATACGGTATGACGGTGATGAGTGACGGTATGCAAAAAGCCGCCAGCTCCCGTATGTCCAAATTCCTGAATTTGGTAACGGGAAATCGTGTGATGGCCGTTGTTTTAGGAGCAGCCATAACAGCTCTTGTGCAATCCTCCTCTGCAACCACCGTTATGGTGGTAGGTTTTGTAAATGCCGGAATCTTGAATCTTAGTCAGTCTGTCGGCATTATCATGGGTGCCAATATCGGAACCACCATTACCGCTTGGATGGTTTCCTTAACCCAGGTGTCCAGTTCCTCCCTGGCTTTTTTGAAGCCGGAATTTTTTGCACCACTCTTAGTGGGAGTGGGTGCCTTCCGCCTTCTTTTTGGGAAAAAAGGTAAAGATGACCTTGTAGCCAATTTCTGTATCGGTGTAGGTTTTATCTTTATCGGCTTGGAATTTATGAGTGATTCCGTGTCTCCCTATGCGGATTCTCCTATTTTTGCGAAAGCCTTTCAGGTAATGGGAGGAAATCCTATTCTTGGTATTTTAACCGGTGCGGTGGTAACGGGAATTATCCAGTCCTCTGCAGCTTCCGTATCCATCCTTCAGACCTTGGCTTTATCCGGTGCGGTACCGAGAGCCGCGGGCTTCTATATCACTCTGGGACAAAACATCGGTACCTGTGTAACCGCTATGCTTTCCTCTACCGGAGCCTCCAGAACCGCTAAGAGAGCGGCGGTAATTCACCTTCTCTTTAATGTGACCGGTGCGATTTTGTTCGGAGCTATTATTTTCTTTTTAAGTCTTCCAATGAAGAGTTTTTTCCAGGGACAATTAAGCCCAGTGGAAATTTCCCTCTTCCATACCATATTTAACGTATCCTGTACCGTTGTTTTATTCCCATTTGGAGATCTACTGGTGAATCTTTCCGGAACTTTGGTTAGAGAGAGTAAGCAGGATAAGGAGGATGAGGAGAATCCGAACCACTACACGGAGGTGGAGAAGAATCTGATTCAGCACTTGGACAAGCGTATTTTGGAATCTCCCGCCATCGCCATTTCCGCTACTAAGGCAGAGGTTGTCAATATGGCCAGAATTACGGCGGTAAATATCTCTCACGCCATGGGCATCTTACTGGAAGAGAAGGTGGAAGAAATCCAAGAGGTTTATGCCAGAGAGAAAATCATTGATAACATGCAGAAGCTTCTGACGGATTATCTGATTCATATCGGAAATCTTTCTTTAAATGAGAACCAGAAGCTGGAAGTGACCAATATGTTTAATACCATTACCGATGTGGAAAGAGCTGCGGATCATGCGGAAAATATTGCGGAGCAGGCTCAGTATGCTCAGGATCACGATATCTCTTTCTCGGAAATCGGTCAGGATGATTTAAAGAAGATTTCCAATAAGGTTATGGAGTCCTTTGAAGCCAGTATTGATGCCTTTGAGAACAATGACTTGGATGCTGTGGTAAGGACAGCTCATCTGGAGGATCAGGTGGATGAGATGGAAGAGGATATGAGAGAGACCCATATTCTAAGATTAAGCTCCGGGGACTGTGTGCCTCAGGCCGGTGTAATTTTCTTGGATGTCATTTCCGACTTGGAAAGAATTTCCGACCATGCGGATAATGTGGCGGGTTATGTGAAAACGATGATTTAAAAAAAGAGCGGTAAAATCAAAATGGTTTTCTAAGCAATATAGGTCTAAAATCGGGGCACGCTCTCGCTAGCATCGCCACGTAGCGGATACTAAGCGAAAAACTGCATTTCACTTGTTTTTCGCAAGTACCGACGGGCTCAGACTACCCCGTATTTAGACCTATATTGCCGTAAACCTATATATATTTTGATTTTACCGCTCTTTTTTTATGCTATGGTTTCCGGAATAAGAAGGAGGGTAAGAACTTCAATAAAGCGGAATTAGATTTAAAAATAATTATTTTAATAATGATTTAATTTTTCTTTTTGGAAATCTGTAAACATTTGGTGAAAACTTGCGTTTTTTCGTCATTTGTACTTGCAAAAACACATTGCCTGCAATAGAATGAACGTGCTGTTTAAGAAATTAAAATGATTTATCATGTAGGAGGAAAAGTATATGGCAGTAAAAGTAGCGATTAACGGATTTGGACGTATCGGACGTTTGGCATTTCGTCAGATGTTTGATCATGAAGGAACAGAGATTGTTGCCATCAACGATTTAACCGATCCTAAGATGCTTGCGCACCTTTTAAAGTATGATTCTTCTCAGGGAAGATATAAGTATGAAGATACAGTAGTTGCCGGAGAAGACTATATCGAAGTTAAGGGAAAGAAGATTAAGATTTACAAGGAGGCTGACGCTTCCAAGTTACCTTGGGGACAGCTTTCCGTAGACGTAGTTCTTGAGTGTACAGGTTTCTACACCTCCAAGGATAAGGCAAATGCTCATATCCAGGCCGGTGCTAAGAAGGTAGTTATTTCCGCACCTGCAGGAAATGATCTTCCTACTATCGTATACAATGTTAACCATGAGACCATTAAGGCTGAGGACAACATCATTTCCGCAGCATCCTGCACCACCAACTGTCTTGCACCGATGGCTAAGGCTTTAAATGATTTCGCTCCAATTCAGTCCGGTATCATGGCAACTATCCATGCTTACACCGGAGACCAGATGATCCTTGACGGACCACAGAGAAAGGGAGATTTAAGAAGAGCTCGCGCAGGAGCTATCAACATCGTTCCAAACTCTACCGGTGCTGCTAAGGCTATCGGCTTGGTTATCCCTGAGTTAAACGGTAAGTTAATCGGTTCTGCACAGAGAGTTCCTGTTCCAACAGGTTCCACAACCCTCCTTTTCGCAGTTGTTAAGTCTTCTCAGGAAGTTACCAAGGAAGCTATCAATGCTGCTATGAAGAAGGCTTCCGATCCTGAGACCTTTGGCTACACAGAGGAAGAGTTGGTTTCCAGCGATATCATCGGAATGACCTATGGATCTCTTTTCGATGCTACTCAGACCATGGTATCCAAGGTGGGAGATGACCTTTATGAGGTTCAGGTTGTATCTTGGTATGACAACGAGAACTCCTACACTTCTCAGATGGTTCGTACCATTAAGTACTTCGAGAAGTTTGTAAAGTAATTTTATAGGCATAGATTTTTGCGGAAAGCCGCCGGAGTGGATCCGGTGGCTTTTTCCGAAGTAGAGAAGGAGATTAGCATGGCAGAATTAAACAAGAAATCCGTAGATGACATTTCCGTAAAAGGCAAGAGGGTTTTATGCCGTTGTGATTTTAATGTACCTTTAAAAGAGGGAAAGATTACCGATGAGAACCGCCTTGTGGCAGCGCTTCCTACCATTAAGAAGCTGATTGCTGATGGCGGAAAGGTGATTTTATGTTCTCACCTTGGAAAGCCAAAGGGAGAGCCAAAGCCTGAGCTTTCTTTAGCACCTGTAGCAAAGCGTCTTTCCGAGCTTTTAGGACAGCCTGTGGTTTTCGCCAAAGATGATACTGTAGTAGGAGAAAATGCTAAAGCTGCAGTAGAAAAGATGAAGGACGGAGATGTGGTTCTTCTGGAGAATACTCGTTACCGTGCGGAGGAGACTAAGAATGGAGAGGCTTTCTCCAAGGAATTGGCTTCTTTAGCAGATGTTTTTGTAAATGATGCTTTTGGAACTGCACACAGAGCTCATTGCTCCAACGTTGGTGTGACCCAGTTTATTTCCGGACCTGCTGTAGTGGGCTACTTAATGCAGAAGGAAATTCAGTTCCTGGGACAGGCTGTAGAAAATCCTGTTCGTCCCTTCGTTGCCATTCTTGGCGGTGCTAAGGTGTCCGATAAGTTAAATGTAATCTCCAACCTTTTAGAGAAATGCAATACTCTGATTATCGGTGGAGGAATGGCATTTACCTTCGTAAAGGCTATGGGCTATGAAATCGGAAAGTCCTTAGTGGATGACGAGAAGCTTTCCTACTGTAAAGAAATGCTTGAAAAGGGAAAGAAATTAGGCTGTGAGATTCTGCTTCCTGTGGATGCGGTTTGTGCGGCATCCTTCCCGGATCCTATTGATGATGCTAACTTAGCGGTAAAGACCGTGGATATTTCTGAAATTCCTGCAGATATGCTGGGCTTGGATATCGGACCGAAGTCTGCAGAGCTTTTTGCCAATGCGGTGAAGTCTGCAAAGACTGTGGTATGGAACGGACCTATGGGCGTTTTTGAGAATCCTGTATTGGCTAAGGGAACCATTGCAGTAGCAAAGGCTTTGGCAGAGACAGAGGCTACTACCATTATCGGTGGTGGAGACAGTGCCGCAGCGGTGAATATCTTGGGCTTCGGAGATAAGATGACTCATATTTCCACCGGCGGTGGAGCTTCCTTAGAGTTCCTGGAGGGAAAAGAGCTTCCCGGCGTTGCAGCTGCAAATAATAAGTAAGAAGTTCTATAAATAATCAGATAAATCTGTATGCATAGAAGTCAGTATATACAGATGTCATTAAGGACAGTAGTTAGTAAATACAGAAATCAGTATATAGAGTATTATGCATAAGATAGATAGAAATTGTAGGAAATAGGTGAGAAGATGAGAAAGAAAATTATTGCAGGAAACTGGAAGATGAATATGACCGTAACAGAGGCCAAGGCTTTATGCGATAAACTGCTTCCCTTGGCAAATACAGATGCGGTGGACGTGGTTTTCTGTGTACCGGCTATCGACATTGTACCTGTAGTGGAGAAGCTTCAGGGCTCCAAGATTTCCGTTGGAGCGGAGAATCTTTATTTTGAAGAGGCCGGCGCTTACACCGGAGAAATCTCCGCCAATATGCTGGTAGATGCAGGAGTAAAGTATGTTATCATGGGACACTCCGAGCGTAGAGGATATTTCCATGAGACAGATGAGGATATCAACAAGAAGGCTAAGAAGGCTTTGGAAAAGGGGCTTACCCCTATCATTTGCTGTGGAGAAAGCTTAGAGCAAAGAGAGATGGGCATTTACTTCGAGTGGATTTCCATGCAGATTAAGGCGGCTTTCCAGGGAATTTCCGCTGAGGATGCCGAAAAGTGCGTTATCGCTTATGAGCCAATCTGGGCCATCGGAACCGGAAAGACTGCAACGGCTGAGCAGGCGGAAGAGGTTTGTGCATACATCCGTAAGGTAATTTGCGAAATCTATTCCCAGGCGGTAGGAGAGAAGATTCGTATTCAGTATGGCGGATCTATGAATGCCGGAAACTGCAAGGAGCTTCTGTCCAAGCCAAACATTGATGGCGGATTAATCGGCGGTGCATCCCTTAAAGAGGAGTTTGCTAAGATTGTAAACTACCAGGATTAAGAAGAAGTATCAGAACAAAAAAGGAGTACCGTACGTTATGCGTACGGTACTCTTTAAATTTAGAAGGATTATAAAGAGGATTTAACGAATCAGAAATAGTGGGTAGCCTGTTATGCAGTATAGGTCTAAAAAGGGGTAATCTGAGCCCGTGGGTTCTTGGCTTTTGTCTTTTAAAAGCTTAGAACCCCTAAGGCTAGACTTTTCTTCAGAAAAGCCTAGCCTGGACAAAGCCAACTTCCGAAGGACGTTGCTTTGCGAAGCAAAGTGAGCAGTGGTTAACCTAAACCACTGCTCAGCGTGGCGAGGTTAGCGAGAGCGTGCCCCGTTTTAGACCTATACTGCATAAAGGCTATTTATAAAACTGATTAAAGTCTCTTTATAATCCTAAAATTTTCTCTTTGGATTTTTCGGGAACCATCCTTTTTCCACTCTCTTTTCCTGTTCGTATAATTCATGGATACTCCAAAAGCAGGAAATGCCGAAGATGGCTAGACTTCCGGAGAGGAATAGAGAAGGAAGAAAAAGGCTGGCGATACAAGCGAATAGACCTATGAAGAAAAATAGCCAGGCTATTTTCTTACTAAAGTAATATTCCGCATATACCACTATGGGGTGAAATATCCCTATGCAGAGAAAACACACCAGGCCTAAGAGTAAACCTTGAATGCTCATAGTTTAAAATACTCCCGAAGCTCTCGAAGCAGGGTATCCAAATCCACCTCTGCCCGTTCACTCATAATCTTCACTGTGGCTTTCGGCATCATAATACGAGCCAGAGGTGTGTTTAAGGCCTTAAAGCGGTCGCTTAATCGGAAAAGGAGAGTCTTTACATTGGGATCCGCTTCCAAAATATCCTTTAGCAGGGTGTCTTCGGTGATTTCCGTCAGCTTGCCGGCTGTCAAAGACCCTGTGCTTTCTCTGTTTCCTTCGTTTCCCAAAGTCCCCGTGCTTTCTTTATTGCCTACATCTTTAGAAGTCTCTGAGCCTTCCCTCTTGTCTTCGTCTTTAGAAGTCTCCTTGCTTTCTCCCTTTTCCTGCTGCTCCCAGGTTAGAAGAGTTTGAGAGCCTTGTAAGGAACGGATATGGGTGCAGTCCTGCATCATTTCCAGCACACCCCTGAACTTTCCGTTTTCATCCCGAACCGCATAGTAGATGATGTAAATAAAGAGGTCCGGCTTATTAATCCAAAACTCCGCCTTGTCCTGCTCTCCGGAACGGAACTTCTTGATAATTTCTTCAACGATATGTACAGAAGCCTTGGGGTGACAGTTTTTCACATCTCTTCCGATGACATTTTTACTTCTGGGAAAAACTCTATGCTTGGTGTCGGTGTAGAAGCAAACCAGTTCATTTTCATCCACGTAGGAGAGATCCACGGGCATATGCTGATAAATCAGATTAATCTGCTCCAGAGTAAGCTGACCGGTAGTAACATTCAATTTTTCTTCCTTATTGTTAAAACCGTATTTTCCTAGAAGACCGGCAAGCTCTTCCGCAAAGCCCGGGGCAGAGGAAAGACCGGAGAGGGGAGAGGTACTCTGAGAAGCGGTATGGGAGATGTTTTGCTTTGGAGATTTTTCCGGCTCAACGGTAATATAGGCAAAACCGATTTCCTGGTCTCCCTCAGCCATATAACGAAATTCTTCTTCGTTAATCATTTCCAAGGAGGTGGGGTAGAGGATATTTTCTTCCTTGTCCATCAAATCCCGAACATCCGCCACAAGCTCAGCCTGCTTTCCGATAAATTCCTCTTCCTTATCCTCTAAGAGAAGACTGTAGCACTCTGCAATCTCATCCCGGATAAAGTCATCCAAAGTCCACATGGTGGTGGTAGGACGGGTAAAGCCTTTCTTCTCCAAAACCGGGTATAATTGGTTTTGCTTTCTGGACAAATGAATCTTGAATTTCAACAAGTCTTCATAAAGCTCCAGCCATTGGTTTTTAATGAGAGGGTACTGCACCAAATCCTCAACGGAAAGCAGTAGTTCCTTCATTTTGGCATTTTCCCTACGGTAACAGGAGATGGGATGATTTTCCGGAAGCTCTTGATCCTTTGTGACTAAAACATCCTGGAAGACCTCCAGCATGGCCTGAATATCTTCCTTTACACATTCATCATCAGTCTCCTCCACCATTTCCTGCTCGATAATGGCAATTTCATAGGGGGCCAGGTGTTGTACTCTATCCTTCAGCGCTTTTCTGGCTTCTTCCAAGGAAATCTTACCGTCATCATAGGCGGACTTTATTTCGTGAACAATTTCTAACTTCTTCCCATCAATATTTTGAAAATTCTCTCTCATCGCTTCCTCCTTATGTAGATTTTCCAATCTACGAAACAATTAAATCAGAATAAGACAGCTCTACTAGTCTATTGAGTTAGAACTATCTAACCAACATTATCATAACAAAAACGATGAGAGAATAACAATGAAAATTCCATATCAAATTCTAAAGAGATTTTCAGAAGATTTCTCTAACACATTGTCACTTTGTAAAGGGTATGAGCTCTTTTAATATATGAAAAAAATATAAAAATTATTAATGATATTCATAACGAAGATTTTATTTATTATTCTTAAAAACAGCAATATACTGATTGGGTAGACATGGCTAACCGATTTAAATAATAATAATTGAAACAGGCGAGTTCGACTAACTTTTCTATATAAAATGATTTCCTATCATTTTATAGGATGCCGGCAGAGAAAAGCAAAGAACTAAGCTTCATTTTTGGATAAACCGGAAAGCATAGTAAGGGGCGTTAAGAAAATTAAACCTGGACGTGAGGCCGTAAATCACAGTTTATAGAAAGAGGTTTAAAATGAAAAAGTTGACGAAAGGGGTTATTTTATCCCTTGCTTTTGTCTTGCCTACAATTCTGGTGCAGGGAAAAGCATTTGCTGCAGAGGCAGGAAATTCCGGTGAATGGAAAGCTGTAAACGGAAAATGGTTCTATGAGAAAGAGGGTAAGCCTGTAAAGGATTGGCTTTTGGATAAGGGAAATTGGTATTATCTTTCTCAGGACTCCGGAGAGATGCTTCTGGGAAGCCAAGAAATTAAGGGCGTTAACTATTATTTTCAAAATAAAAATGAGGCGGTAGAGGGTGCTATGGCAAGAGGCTGGCATCAAGACAGTAAGGGGGCCTATCGCTTTTACGATAATCGGGAGGGAAGCCCTACAGAGGGTCAGGAGCTTAGATCCTGGCAATGGATTGACGGATATTGCTACTATTTTGAAGAAGAAGGTGAGAAAAAGGGAATTCTCCTGCAAAACGGCATGAGCAAGGACGGTTATACCGTAAATGAAGAGGGACAATGGACGGTGAACGGTGTAGTGCAGTTTGTTGAGGGAAAAGGCTTTATCACCAAAAAATCCGATGTAAAGGGTGTTTCCAGAACGATTGATAATACGGAAGCTCGTCCGGAGAGAACAAGTTCTACACGCAGTCACTCCGGAAGAAGCAATGGAGTAGGAAGTAACGAAAGCGGTAATATAAACAGGAGTGGAAGCAATGCCGGAGCAAGCGGAAATGCAGGAGCTTCCTCTAGCGGAGTGAGTGAGCAAGATAAGAAAAATTCCAAGACCGAACTGCCTCAGGAGAATTCTAAAGCAGAAAATTCTAAAGTGGAAACAGGAAAAGAAAATCCGGATAAGAAGGCGGAATCCTTGCTTGCAGATGGTGTTTTCTACGGTACGGGAACTTGGTCAAGATATTATGAGCAAACCGGTCCGGATATCGTAAAAGTCAGCATTAAAGACGGCAAGATTGCAGAAGTTAGCAATGTAAAATACACGGAAGATGACAGCTATCAGGACAAGACCTTTAAGATCTTTGAATATCTCAAAGGCTTAGAGGATGTAAAAGAACTGGAGAAAAATCTGAAGGAGAAAAAGGGCGAAGCCTATGATGCGGTAGCTTCTGCAACCCAGTCCACATTGGGCGAGGTCAGTGCAGTGGATAATGCTCTTGCCCGTTCCAGAAAACTGAAAAAAGACGGAAAAGAACAAAAAATTGCCTACCTTGATTTTACAAGAAAGCCAAATGCCAGAGCAGTAGGAGATAGCTTGGATCTTTCTGACACCATTCTTGACCTGCATTTTGCAGACGGAAGCAGACAGGATGTTCCTTATGCAGACTTTGCAAAGCATGGAATTACCACGGATAAAGAACAGGGAAGCTCCTTACCGGAAATTGGAACAACTTTTCCGGTATATTTCCAAAACGATGAGTCTTTGATTAAGCTCCCAAGCTTCATTCAGGTGCAAAAGGATTATAGGTGGGCTTATGCGGATGAGATTCGTCTGACCTATGAAGATGGAGAGGTGAAAACCCTTCCAACAGATAAAGATCATTTTGTTTACCGTGCTGTAGAAACGGGGAAAGACATCATCAAGGCGGAGTTGCTTCGGGGAGGAAAGGTCCTGACGGAGGGAGTGTATGATGCAAATCGCTCTGTTTGGGATTTCCAATTAGATGATAAACAGCTTCCAAAAGACTATGATGCTTGGAGATATAAGGATATTCAATTAAAAGAAGTTATGGATGAAGGAAAAATCCCTGCTTCCGTAGAACTTCTTTATGATGGAGAGTATATTCTGGAAGACACAATCCATCTGGAAAAAGAAGCCATTCTGTCCGGAGAAGTTCTTGAAAAGGACGGGGATGTAAATATTGATTATTTTGACGAGATAGAGAAAAATCCCGCTTTACTGCTTGGAGAGGCGGAGAATGAAAATGAAAAGCCTGTAAAAGTGGAACTACGTTATATTCCCGATAAGACGGAGAAAAAAGTCACCGGAGAAGGAAATTCTGAAAACGGAGACGGAGAAGAAGAGAAAAATGCTACCGTAGAACTAAGCTTTCCGGATTTAATCATTAAAGGGAAGACGGCGAAGGTAATTCTTCGTCTTCACTATGTTTCTATCGAGGAGGAAGGCGAAGACGGAGCGGCGGAAACAGAGTAATGCGCATAGCAATCTTCCTTTTTAGAAAATATGAGCAATCAGAAAAATAAATAGTTTTCCGGCAGTATAGGTCTGAAAAAGGGGTAGTCTGAGCCCGTGGGTACTTGCGAAAAACAAGAGAAACGCAGTTTTTCGCTTAGTATCCCTTATGTAAGGACAAACTTTTCATCAGAAAAGTTGTTCTGTACGAGACCAACTTCCGAAGGAATTTGCTTTGCGAAGCAAAGTGAGCAGTGGTTAACAAAACCACTGCTCAGTCAGGCGAAGCTAGCGAGAGCGTGCCCCACTTTCAGACCTATACTGTACGGAAAACGTTTTTTTATTATAAATCTGTTTTAAAAGGGAAGATTACTGAAGCTAAATTCTGTCTTTCCGCTCTTCTTATCGATGCTGATATCGAAATAGAGTTCATTAGATAGTCTTCCGCTTCCGTAGAATATAGTTTCTTCCTCCACCTTTTGTTGAAAGTCCAGAGTGTTTTCAAGAAGTTTTATACTATCTTCCACTGGTTCAATAGTAAAGAAGAACTGGTACTGAAATTGCTCTGTATTTCCTTCTCCATAGTGGAAAAAGCTCATTTCATAAAGGGGCGTATCCGGAAAACTGCTAAGTGCTTTTTCTATAGCTTTCCGAGAACTGCCCGGAAGACTTTCGCTGTAGGAATACAGAAAATTCTCCTCCTGAACATCTGTTTTTCCGAAAAGAGAAGATGTTCTGGAGCAGTAAACTGGATGAAGAAAGAGAGGAAGGGAAGAGAGTAGCGAAAGAAGAAAAATCACTATAGTCCCCTTACGAAACAGCTCAAATACTGCCAGTTTCTTGGCGAAGGAAGCCAAAAGTCCCAGCCCTCCATACAGTAAGGGAAGGACTGTGAAAAAGAAGCAAAGGGACAGTAGGGGCGAAGTGGGCAGCAAAAGCTTCGGATTTTTATAGCTGTAGAGTAAGATAGGTAGAAGAAACAGAAGGAATTGTAAGCCGATTCCGAAAAGAATCAATGGAAAAAAATGATGCGAAAAAAGCAGTCTTTTGGGACTGCCTTTTTCTGTTGCAAGCTTTTGTTTCTTCTGAAAGAGGGCGCCTAAAAAGGACTTTCCGCTCTTATTTTTATTTTCTGTGAAATGTAAATCCTTAGACATTTGCTTAGATTTCCCATGGCAGGTTTTCCTTACCGAAGTGTCCGTAAGAAGAAACCAGATTATAGTCTGTATTTAAAAGATTTAAGTTGGAAATAATACCCTTTGGCGTAAGGTCGTACTTTTCGATTACGGAACGCCAAAGGTCTCCCACATTTTCATGCTCGGTACCGAAGCAGTCCAGATAAACGGATACAGGCTCCGCCACACCGATGGCATAGGCCAGCTGTACCTCACATCTGTCAGTCTTTCCTGCGGAAACCAGGTCCTTCGCAATTTTTCTGGCCATATAGGCTGCAGAACGGTCTACCTTGGAAGGATCCTTTCCGGAAAATGCGCCGCCGCCGTGATGAGCAGCGCCGCCGTAGGTGTCGGCAATAATCTTACGTCCTGTAAGACCGGAATCTGCAAAGGAGGAACCGAGAACAAAACGTCCGGTGGGGTTTACCAAGATGCGGAAGTCGGTATTTAAATTCATTTCCGCAGCGGTTTCCACCATGATTTTCTGAATAATCTCCCGAACCTGTGACAGGGAAACGGATTCACTGTGCTGGGAAGAAATCAGGAAGGTATCAATACGATTTTCCTTGTAATCATAGCTTACTTGGGCCTTGGCATCCGGCTTTAAGATAGAAAAGGAATTTTCCAGGTTAAAGGCACGGAGCTTCTGCAATGCTCTGGTGGATAAAACATAGGGGATAGGAAGCATTTCCTTGGTCTCATTGGTAGCATAACCGAACATCATTCCCTGATCTCCGGCGCCGTCATGGTCTACACCCATGGCAATATCGGGAGACTGTACGGAAATCAACTCCTGAATCTTATATCGATCTAAATTTTCCAAACCGATATTCTTCAACACGTTTTGGCAAAGAGTATCATAGTCCGGGGTATGGCTGCTGGTGATTTCTCCCAAAATCACGATATCATAGTCTTTAATGCAACATTCTGCAGCGATTCTTCCCTTGGGATCATGCTTTAAAATGTCTGTAACGATGGCATCACTAATCTGATCGCAAATTTTATCCGGATGTCCGTTGGAAACCTGTTCTGATGAAAATAACATAAAATAATCCTTTCTATTTTGCATACAGAGTGGGAGAAAACTCCGAAAAGACATAAAAAAACCATTGGGCTCGCCAATGGTCGATAATCTTCTTATTGATCGAAACAAATGGTTCGCTCAGGTTAGCACCTTCCGTTTCCGGGGTTGCTGCGGCTTCTTAGCTCCTATGTAGCTCCACCGACTCTGAATAAGCTATGAAATTTTGTTCTGTAATACTAGCAAAGTGGAGAGGAAAATGCAAGATAAAGTTCGGGAGAAGAATATAAAAAAATAATAAATTTAAGTTTTCTTTACTTTCCGGGAAGAATGAGATATAAGAGAGAGCACGGCTTTGCCGATATAAGATAAAAGGTAATAAGAAAAATAATACTGTCAAAGGGAAAACAAATGGGTTTGCCGATATTGCATAAAGCGTTATCAGAAAATAATCATGATAGAAAAGGGAAAAGAAAATACCGGGAGATGAGGAAGGGAACAATATGTTTAAAGCGATAGCATTGGATTTGGACGGAACATTGACCAATTCGGAAAAGAAAGTCAGCGAAAGAAACAAAAAAGCTTTGCAGGAGGCTATCAAGAGGGGCGTCAGCATTATACTTGCTTCCGGAAGACCGACCTATGGCATGTCCGAGGTTTGGGAAGCTTTAGAGCTGGAAAGACTGGGGGGCTATGTTCTTTCCTATAACGGAAGTCTCTGTATGGATTGTAAGACCAAGGAGGTTTTGTTTGAGAAGACAATTCCCCGGAAGTATTATGCTCCTATCGCTCAAGTGGTAAGAGAGGCGGATTTAGGCCTCCTTTCCTATCAGGGGAAGGAGATTGTGACTGAACGGCCGGAATTTCCCTATATGGATAGAGAAAGCACCATCAACAAGATGCCCTTTAGAAAGGTAGAGGATTTTCCTAATGCCTTATCGGAGGAAGTTTGTAAACTTCTGGCTTTGGGAGAGCATGAAGATTTGATTCCCTTAAAGGAAAGACTGGAAAAGGAATACGGGGAAGAATTAAGCATCTTCTTTTCCGAACCCTTTTTCCTGGAAATCTGCCCCGTAGGAGTAGACAAGGGAGAATCCTTAAAAAGACTTTTAGAGAAAAAGGGCTGGAAGAGAGAAGAGCTGATGGCTTTTGGGGATGGAGGAAATGACCTGACCATGCTTCAGTATGCCGGAAAAGGCATTGCCATGGCCAATTCCCAAAAGCATGTCTTGGAAATTGCCGACGAAGTCACACTCAGCAATGATGAAGACGGAGTAGCGGTAATGGTGGAGAAGTACATCTTGAGCAATATATAAGAAATAGTATTGATACATGTTATTTTTGCATATTCATTTAGGGTGAAATCAAATTTGTAATAATACGTATACAGCTTTTTATGCAAAATAGGTCTGAAAAAGGGGTAATCTGAGCCCGCGGGTACTTGCGAAAAACAAGAGAAGCGCAGTTTTTCGCTTAGTATCCCCTGCGAGGCGAAGTTAGCGAGAGCGTGCCCCAATTTCAGACCTATTCTGCCTATAAAAAGCGTAAAAATTATAATTCAACACACTATTTCCTTAAATACTTTGCGCAATGGGCTTCCTTATCCTTGCTCCATCAAGGACTCCTCCACCTTCATCATAATGGCGCATTCCATTCTCTTTCGGAAAAGCTTACAGCCATACTCATAGGTACCGGCAATATTTCCGGTGGAGTGGTAGGCATTGGCGGCACAGCCTCCGGCACAGTAAAGCTTAGCCCAACATTTTCCGCAGTCCTCTCGGGTATAGACATTGGTGTTTCGGAATTCTTCTCTGGCTTCTTCCTTGGTGATACCGTTCCAAATATCTCCCAGCTTATATTCCTTGTCGGATACGAACTGGTGACAGGGGTAAAGCTCCCCCTGGGCGGAAACCGCCATATACTCGGTTCCGGAACCGCAGCCGGAGATTCTCTTATAAATACAGGGGCCTCTGTCCAGATCCACCATATAATGGTAGAAGGTTACGGGATCCCCCGCTTTTTTTCTGCGAAGCAGGTCTAAAGCCAGCTTTTCATACTGCTCATAGAGGATGGGCAAATCTTCCTCGGTTAGGGCGGAGGGCTCTCCCGGCTTTAAAACCACCGGCTCCATGGACAGCTCTTTAAAGCCCAGCTCATCGGCCATGTGAGCAATATCTTCCGTAAAATCCGTATTAAAATGGGAGAAGGTTCCTCTCATGTAGTACTCCTTGTCCCCACGTTTTTCCACAAAACGCTGGAACTTGGGGACAATTTGATCGTAGCTTCCCTTTCCCTTTCGGTCTACACGAAAACGGTCATTGACTTCCTTTCGTCCATCCAGACTTAAAACCACATTATGACATTCTTCATTTGCCCAATCCATGATTTCTTCCGTGAGTCCTACACCGTTGGTGGTTAGGGTGAAACGGAAATTCTTTCCCTTTTCTTTCTCGATGGAGCGGGCATAGGCCACCAGGTCCTTACAAACCTGGAAGTTCACCAAAGGCTCACCGCCAAAGAAGTCCACCTCTAAATTTCGGCGGGTGCCGGAATTTTCAATGAGGAAATCCAGGGCTCTTTTTCCGGTTTCAAAGCTCATAAGCCCTGACTCTCCGTGATAATGCCCTTGGGAGGCAAAGCAGTAGGAGCAAGCTAAGTTACAGCTGTGGGCTACCAATAGGCAAAGAGCCTTAATCACATTTCCACTGTGGGACTTTAACTTTCCCGCTAAAGGGGCATAGTTGTCCTTGGTAAAAAGCTTTTTGCTCTCAATCAATTCGTCTATATCCGAAAAGCAGTCCTGAAAGTCCTGCTCTGTATTCTCCGGAAATTCCACTTTAAGCTTTTGGAGCACTTCCTCTCTGGAAAGACCTTTTTCCAAATAGCCGATGGCAGCATAAGCCATAGGATCTGTAACATGGATGCTTCCGCTGTATACATCCAAAACAATGTGTCGTCCGTTCATCAAATACTGGTGAATCATTTACCCTTCCTTCTAAATACCAATGGTTAAAATCTATAGCGAAAAAAAAGAACTGTGTCTGCACACAGCTCCTTCTTTTGAGAAATCCTTAGTTGTTTTCGTTCTCGCAGTTTTGATTTGCGATACCGCAGCTGGTCTTACAAGCAGATTGACAAGATGTTTGACACTCTCCACATCCGCCGTGCTCAACGCTCTTCTCTAAATCTCTGGTGCTTAAGGTAATAATGTGCTTCATTTCTATCCCTCTTTCTCCTGAATGCTTTTTCAAGCAATTTATTTACTCCTGCATTTTACCTGTTACGCTAAAACTTTGTCAAGATTGGAAAGGGATTTTCTTTCCCTTTAGAGGAAAATATGGTAGTCTTAGAGGGATAAAAATGAATTTGCTTACCATAAAGGAGTGAGTCTATGGGATTGATAAAAGCAGGTAAAGAAGCGGGAATTTCCGTTTTAGCAGATCAGTGGAGAGAGTATTTCTATTGTTCTTCCTTAGATAATGATACCCTCATGACCAAGGGGCAGAAGAGAATTGGACAAAACAGTTCCAATACTCGAGCTTCAGACAATATTATTTCCAACGGTGCTGTCATTGCCGTAAACGAAGGACAGTGTATGCTGATTGTGGAGCAGGGTGCCATCGTGGAGCTGTCTGCAGAGGCAGGAGAGTTTGTTTTCGATTCCTCCACGGAACCCAGTATTTTCTACGGCCCACTGGGCGAAAGCGTAGTAGAAAGCTTTAAGACCTTTATGAAGCGTTTGAGCTTCGGCGGAGACACGGCAAAGGATCAACGCATTTATTTCATTAATCTCAAGGATATTGTGGGTAATAAATATGGTACCGTAAACCCCATTCCTTTTAGAGCGGTGGATCCCAACATTAATCTGGACATAGAGATTTCCCTTCGCTGTCACGGAGAATATGCTTATAAGATTACGGACCCTGTACTCTTCTATAGGAATCTTGCGGGCAATGTAGAGGGGGATTATAAGAAGGAAGAGGTGGAGTCTCAGTTAAAGTCTGAGCTTTTAACCAATTTACAGCCTGCTTTTTCCCGTATTTCCGAACAGGGAATCCGCTACCACAGTATTCTTAGCCATACGGATGATATTGCTCATGCCTTAAATGATATTCTTTCCAGTACCTGGGGAGGACATTACGGTATTAAGATTACCAGCTTCGGTATCAGCTCCATCAAGGCACCGGAAGAAGATGAGAAGATGATTAAGGAAATGCAGAGAGATGCTGTTTTCCGGGATCCCAGCATGGCTGCGGCTTATCTTTCCAAGGCTCAGGGAGATGCTATGAAGCTTGCAGCAGGAAATACCGCTACAGGACCAATGATGGCCTTTGCAGGAATGAACATGGCAAATCAGACCGGTGGTTTCAATGCCTCCGAGCTTTTCTCCATGGGGGCTAAGCAGGGCAATGCGCAGGCGGGACAAAATACCGCTAATCAGGCAAATGCAGGAGCTCAGGGAAGTATCTTTGGACAGGTAAGTGTTCCTATGCAAGAAACTGCAAATGGTGCCGTACCGGCTGCAGAAGCAGGCACAGCGGAGGATTGGACCTGCGCAAAATGCGGACATACCCATAATACCGGGAAGTTCTGCTCTGAATGTGGAGAGGCTAGAGCGGATAAATGGGATTGTCCGGAGTGCGGACATACCGGCAATGTAGGTAAATTCTGTCCGGAGTGTGGACATAAAAGATAAAATATAGACCGGACTGTGAAGAAGAAAGGGCAGAATAGAGACTTTCTTTTTCACAGTTTTTCTATATAGAAACAGCTATAGGGTATAATTCTTGACTTATGTTCTTAAGGATGGAGGACGATATGGATAAAGAGTTACTGGGCTGGCTTTCTCCCATGGGGGATTTCTTCCCTACAGACTGGGGAAAGCATTGTATGGAAGCGGAAAGAATTTTAATGAAATTAGGGCTTTATGAGGAATTTTCAAAACAAAGCCTATTCAATGCCGGAGATTTTTTAAGCGGAAGAGGCTATGTGCTTTTGCATAATCCCAGTAAGAAAAAACTGATGGCTACAGCTCTTTGTCCCCTTAGCAAGGCGCAAAGAAATTTTCTTTACGGATATTTTTTGGAGTTGGGGAAAAGTAAGGAAGCAAAATACTATCTGGAGGAGGCTTTCTAGACATTTTTATGAAAGCCTTTTAGATGTTTTTTTGTCTTTACGAATGAAAAAAAGAAGAGTATGATAGGCACTTAAAGTTATGTGATTTAAAGGAGGAAGAAGCATGGCACTCGTAATTCCAAAGGACTATTCCCCAAGGCTCAGTGTTCGGGAAACCCAAGAGGCAATTAAATATATCAGAGATACTTTCCAAAAGGAGTTTGGAAAGGAGATGAATCTATCCAGAATTTCCGCTCCGCTTTTTGTGGAGAAGAGCTCCGGATTAAATGATAACTTAAACGGTGTGGAAAGACCGGTGTCCTTTGATGTGCCATGGAAAAAAGAGGAAGTGGTGGAGGTTGTCCAGTCTTTGGCAAAGTGGAAGAGGATTGCTTTAAAGCGTTATACTTTCCAAGTGGGAGAAGGCCTCTACACCAATATGAATGCCATTCGCCGAGATGAAGAATTGGATAATCTGCATAGCTGCTATGTAGACCAGTGGGACTGGGAAAGAGTCATCGGAAAAGACGAAAGAACGGAAGAGGTACTACAGAACACGGTAAGAGACATTTTTCGTATTATCAAGCATATGGAGCATCAGGTTTGGTATAAGTATCCGGATGCGGTGAAGAAGCTGCCGGAGGAGATTTACTTTATTGACTCTGAGGAACTTCTCAAAAGATATCCGAATCTCAGTCCGAAGGAAAGAGAAAATGCCATCACCAAAGAGCACGGCTGTGTATTTATTCAAAGAATCGGAGATAAGCTCAGTAACGGGGAACCCCATGACGGCAGAGCTCCGGACTATGATGATTGGAGCTTAAACGGAGACATCCTCTTCTGGTTTGAAACCTTAAATTGTGCTCTGGAGATTTCCTCCATGGGAATCCGCGTGGATGAGAAGGCTTTAGAGAGACAGCTCAAGCTTTCCCATAATGAAGACAGGGCAAAGCTCCCTTACCATAAGATGCTTTTGGAAGGAAAGCTCCCCCAGACCATCGGAGGCGGAATCGGACAGAGCAGACTTTGTATGTTACTTTTGGACCGCGCTCATGTGGGAGAAGTACAGGCATCCATCTGGCCGGAGGAGATGCGAAAGCTTTGCGAGGAGAATAATATTTTCCTTTTATAGTATGTTTGAAAATTATATATAAGAGAGTATAGAAATAGTAGAAGCGAAGACACTTTTTTGTGTTTCCGCTTTTCTGCATTATAGCTCTAAAACAGGGGCACGCTCTCGCTAACTTCGGCACGTAGCTGTACTAAGCGAAAAGCCGCACTTTGCTTGCTTTTCGCAAGTACAGACGGCCTCGGATTACCCCTGTTTCAGACTATAAATGCAGAAAAGCTGGTAAAATGGTCATCCACCGTTCGGAGCCGGTATCTTTTGTGAACAATAGCTTATTCACTTTATCTTATTCGCTTTATATGCAAATTGATATTTGCCATGCCAACACAGTTTTTTTCGAAGAAGAGGCTTTAAAGCAGGAGTAATCCGAGCCCGTCAGTACTTGCTAAAAGCGAACAATGTGAAGCTTTTAGCTTAGTACTGCTACGAGGCGCAGGTTAGCGGGAGCATGCTCCCGCTTAAAGCCTCTTCTTCGAAAAAAGAATGGTTAGGAAATTCCGACTGCTTTTTTAGCTAATTCGTCGGCTCTTTCGTTAAAGTGGTCTCCACTATGGGCTTGAACTTTATGAAAGGAAATTTTCAGATCCTTTTGGAATTCCAGCATTTTTTCTCTATATTCTATGGTTTTTTCTTTATTGCATTTCCATGCTCCCTTTGCCCAGGAGGCGATGCCTTGGTAATCGTGGAATATGGCGATGGAGGAGTAGCCTTTTTCTACCGCCAGGGAAGCTGCTTTTAAGGCTCCCAGGATTTCTCCGGAAACATTTCTCATGCTTTGGTAGCTTTCTTCCCGGCCTGAATCAAAGTATTCTTCTATATTTCCATTCTTTTCGATGAAAACCACACCGTATCCGTAGACTCCACTGTCCTTTTCAAAGCTTCCGTCCACATAGGCAATACAGTCTGTCTTGGTGCTCTGAAAAAGCTCTTCTATGGCCTTAAGTGAGCCGTCTTGTGTAGGAAGAAGCCCTTCCTCCCCTTTTTCTTCCCGGGAAGACGGTGTTTTTGAACCTAAGCCATGAGAGGCCATGTCGGAGGAGCTATATGGCTTTGCATTGCCGCTTCCGTTTATATAGGCTTCCGCTTCTTCCTTGGTTTTCCACTTTTTGAATTGGGCATTGGGATAGCCCTTTACCTGTTTTTCACATTCTGCCCAGCTACCGTATATTCCCGGATTTTCTCCGATTTTTACCGCATAATAATAAGCCATGATAGACATTCCCTTTCTTCCTCTTTATACTGGTGGAGGAGAAAACATTGGATTTTCAACATTATTTTTACAAAGGAAAGCTGAGATATAGAAATCCCATAAGCTGAGATATAGAAATCTAAGCAGCAGATTTCCTTTGAATGCATAGTGAATATACACTAAAAGCTTTTAAAAAGTATATAGAGGAGTTGAAAATGGGAAAGAAAATCAAGGCAGTACTATTTGACTTGGATGGAACTTTGGTCAATACCTTAGCCAGTCTGAAAAGAAATATGGATCTGACCATGGAGCATTTTTCTTTGGAGGGTGTCAGTCTGGAGGAAACCAAGAAATTTGTGGGTGTGGGAACCAAGAAATTTGTGGAAAGAAGCCTGGAAAAGAATGCTCAGATTTGGTATGAAAAGGCGGAAAAATGGGAAGAAAAGGATGAGGAGAAGGCCATGGACCTGGATCTTAAGGGAGATGAGGTTATGGAACTTTACGAAGAGGCCTATGAATATTATCGCTCCATTTTTCCGGATAATTGTACCTATGAGGCGGAACCCTACCCCGGTATTCCTGCCTGCCTGAAACGCTTGGAGGAAAAGGGGATTTCCAGAGTTTGCATTACCAATAAACCTAAGGAAGAGGCGTCCATTATTTTGAACAAAGTATTTGCTCCTGACAGCTTTACTCTGGTACTGGGAGATAATGGAAAGATTCCTTTAAAACCGAATCCGGATATGCTTCTTACGGTTTGCAAGGAACTGGGGATTTCTTCGGAGGAGGCTGTTATGGTGGGAGATACCAAGACGGACTTGGATGCGGCGAAAAATGCGGGTATACTTAGCATTGGCTGTCTTTATGGATTTCGGGATAAAAAGGAGCTTGAGGAGCATGGGGCAAAGTACCTTGTGAAGGACGGAGAAGAGCTATGGCAGGTTTTGGAGGAGAATTTTTTGGAAAAATGATTTAATCTTTCTAAAGAAAGTTAAGTATAGCTAACTTTATACCGTGGCTATATTGACAAGGTGGAAGATTATCGTAAAATAGCGCTTGTATCCATAAAAAAATGTATTCATCCCAAAGGAGGATTTTATGACAAAGATTGATATTATTTCAGGTTTTTTAGGAGCCGGAAAAACTACATTTATACAGAAATTACTTTCCGATGCTTTAAAGGGGGAAAATGTTGTTCTTATCGAGAATGAGTTCGGTGAGATTGGTGTGGACAGCGGCTTTTTAAAGAATGCGGGAATTGAAATTCGGGAAATGAACCAGGGCTGCATTTGTTGTTCTTTAGTGGGAGACTTTGAAAGCTCCTTAAAGGAAGTTATTGAACAGTACCATCCTGATCGTATTCTGATTGAGCCTTCCGGAGTTGGAAAGCTTTCCGATATTTTATCGGCTGTAAAGACCGTTTCCGAGAATCTGGATGTAAAGCTGGATGGAGCCGTAACCGTAGTGGACGCTACAAAGGCAAAGCTGTACAACAAGAATTTCGGTGAGTTTTTTGATGACCAGATTCGTTTTGCCACTTCCGTTGTACTGTCCAGAATGGATATTGCTTCCGGAGAGAAGGCTCAGGAGGCCGTAAATATTGTTCGTGGCATCAATCCTCATGCTAACCTGATTACCACAGCCCTTACGGAGTTAAGCGGAGAAAAGCTTCTGGAAATCATCGGGAAGGAAGAGAATCTGGAAGAGGAGCTTTTGGCAGAAGTAAAGGCGAAAGCCGCTCATCACCACGAGCATCATCATGAACATCACCATGAGCACGGGGAGTCCTGTGGTTGCGGATGCCATGATGAGGAAGAGCATCATCACGATCATGAGCATGATGAGTCCTGCGGTTGCGGATGCCATGATGAGGAACATGAGCATCATCACCATGAGCACGGGGAGTCCTGCGGTTGTGGCTGTCATGATGAGGAAGAGCATGAGCATCATCATCACCATCATCATGAAGGCTGCGCTTGCGGTCATGACCATGATGCGGATGAAATTTTTGACAGCATCGGTTTGGAAGTATTTAAGAAGGTAGACAGAAATCATTTGGCAGAGATTTTAGAGGAAATGGCTGAAGGCTGTGCTTACGGCGGTATTGTCCGTGCAAAGGGTATGCTGGCTTGCACAGACGGCACTTGGGTAAACTTTGATTTGGTGCCGGAACAGGTGGAAATCCGTGAGGCAGGTCCTGAAAATATCGGAAAGTTCGTGGTTATTGGAACTGAGCTGCAAAAGGACAAGATTAAGGCTTTGTTTAACGACTAATTTTTAAATTAAAAAAAAGATTCTCCGAAAAGAAACAGGCTTATCTTCCTTTTCGGAGAAGAATGCATAGAACGGAAGGAGAGTAGAATGGGAGAACAGTGGGAAGCGGAGGGAGAAGGCATTCCAGTCTTTTTGATTAACGGATTTTTAGAGTCGGGAAAAAGCAGCTTCATTCAATTTACCATGGAGCAGGAATATTTTCAGACTGAGGGCAATACCCTCCTTCTTCTTTGTGAGGATGGGGAAGTGGAATATGACCCTATTAAGCTGGCAGCACATCATACAACGCCGGTGTATATGGAAAATATTACTGATTTTCAGGAAGATAAATTGCAGTCTCTGGCAAGACAGTATAAGGCGGAGAGAGTTTTAATCGAGTGGAACGGGATGTGGAACCAGGATGATTTATACGGCGGCCCCATGAGTGAAGCGGTTCTTTCTGCACAGCAAAATAGGGAGCCAAAGTACCAAGTGTCTATGCCCAAAGACTGGTTTTTATATCAGGTCATTACGATTTTAGACGGCTCCAGTCTGAAGCTGTATCTTTCCAATATGCGTTCTTTCCTGGGGCAGATGCTTCGTCATGCGGAGCTGTGCATCGTAAATCGTTGCGATAATCTGTCCAATGAAGAATTAGTGGATTATCGTAGAAAGATTCGGGCAATGGGGCAGAACGCCATGATTTTACTGGAGGATAAAAATGGAGAAATTCCTCAGACCGCTCTTCCGGAAGACCTGCCCTATGATCTTGGACAGGATGTCATTACTTTAGCAGATGAAGATTATGGTACCTGGTTCTTGGACTGCATGGAGAACCCTGAGCGCTATCTGAATAAAGAAATCACGTTTTCCGCGATGATTTTAAAACGGAAAAATATGCCGGAGAATGAATTTGTTCCGGGACGTATGGCGATGACCTGTTGTGCGGAGGATATGACCTTCCTGGGCTTTATCTGTAAGGGAGACAAGAAATTAATTGCTCCCTTTTCGACCAGAGATTGGGCAAAGCTCACGGCGAAGGTGAAGCTGGAGGAACGGGAAGAATATCATGGTATAGGACCGGTTTTACATTTGGAAAAGATTGCCAGAACCGGAGAAATCAAGGACCCTGTGAATTTCTAACGATTTCTTATAGAAGTATAAACGATATTTTTTTAGAAATAAGTAAGAAAGCCTTGCGAAATTATATTATTTTTGTATACTAGGAGTGATAATTTAACAAGGGCAGGATTTGTATGGATGCAAGATGCCCTACAACTTAAAGGAGGACTTACTATGTCATATTTACAGATCTTTGCACTATTAGGAGCATTTTTAATCCCGTTTATCTTGCTTTGGCTGATTTGCTACGGCTTGGAGGCTTACGCACTTTATACCCTGGCTAAGAATAACGGTCAGGAGGATAAGGCGATTTTAGCATTTATTCCCTACATAAACCGTGGACTTTATGCTTATTTCGCAGGAGACCAGGTGATGTTTGGAACACCGGTTCCCACGATTGCCAGTGCCGCAATCATGGGTCTGCTTCCTCTTCTCGGTGGATTTATTGGCGGTATCGTTAATTATATTTGTATAGTCGTGATTATTATCGTTTCTTTTTACAATTATAAAGCCGTATACAGCAAGATGAGCAGCGTTTCCGATTCTACTCTTTTCGGTGTTTTGGCTGCTGTAATTTCCCTTTGCCGTGTAATCTTCATTTTCCTTCACAGAAATGATATTCTGGTAGAGGACGGAGAAATCGTAGAGTAATATTTCTTTTTAGCAAGCTATAGCAGTTTTATACCGGCTCCAAAAGTTAGACCCAAGAATCTAACCTTGGAAGCCGGTATTTTTATAAATATTTTTACAGCCAAAGTAGAGCCGGGGATAGTGATCCGGTATGATTTTTAGGAAAAAGTTTTTATCCATCTACAGTTGTAGGGACGGGAGAAAATATGAATCAGGTAGAAAGTATTGAAAATGAAATTCGGGTTTGGAGCTTCCAAAATTTTGGAAACGGCTTAGCTCTGGGGCTTACCCGTTTTATGGGGAAATTTTTATTGGCTCTGGCATTGTTTTTGATTGGTCGACTTATCATTAAAAAGCTGGGACATATTCTTCCGAAAACCCCTATTTCAGCTAAGATCGATCCTACGGTTCGGAATTTTTTCTTTCGAGGGATTGTATTTTGTCTGTATCTGATTTTAGGAATCAGCTGTGTCAGCATTTTGGGAGTTCCCATTGCTTCCGTTATCACTCTTTTGGCTTCTGCCGGCGTGGCGGTAGGTCTGGCCTTACAGGGCTCCCTATCTAACCTTGCGGGAGGCATTATGCTTTTGCTGTTTCGCCCCTTTAAGGTGGGGAATTATATCAAAAGCGGTACGGATGAAGGCACGGTACAGGAGGTGAGTATTTTCTATACCGTTATTCTTTCTCCGGATAACAAGCGAATTTCCATCCCCAACGGCAGCCTGATGAATGCCAATATCATCAATTATAGTGCGGAGCGTTTCCGGAGGGTGGATTTGATTTACCAGCTTGGTCGGGATGAGGATGTAGAAAAGATAAAGGGATATTTGGAGGCTTGTATTCAGGACGATGAGCTGATTCGAAAATACCCGGAGCCCTTTGTAGGGCTTACCGCGGTGGGAAGAGACTATTTGGAGTTTAGTATCCGTATTTGGGTGGATACCCCATCTTACTGGACCTTATATAATCGGATTAATGAGAAAGTAGCCATCAAATTCGCTAAAGAAAATGTGCTTTTACCCAGCACAGCTATTAAAAATATACAAAGATGATTTTCTTTGCAATAAAATGCCCTCTCTATGCATTGTACTTATGAAAGGACGAAAAATATGATCAATGTGAGTATGCTGATTGCGGATTTTCCCAAGCAGGAAGAAATAGCGGATGAACTGATATTTTCTTTGGCAAAGGGAAACCGGGAAGCGCTAAAAATCATATATGAGAAAAGCATCAATGCATTGTATGCCTACGTTCTTTCTTTAACCAAAAATAAGTATGACACAGAGGATGTTTTGCAGGAAACCTATGTAAGCATTGCAGAAAATGCAGTTTCCTATCATGGGGGAAATAAGGCGATGGCATGGATATTTCGAATCGCCAGGAATTTCACCCTGATGCATTTCCGAAAAGAGAAAAACAAAGACAGCATTCATGAAGTGGAAGAGGCGGTGGAGGCCAAATATTCATTTTCCTTCGTGGAAAATGCTGACCACAGAATGCTTTTGGAATCCGCCATGGAAATATTGGAGGAAGAGGAAAGACAGATTCTTTTTCTTCATGCCGTGGCAGGATGGAAAAATCGGGAAATTGCGGAGTATTTAGGAAAAAACTTAAATACGGTTTTATCCAAATACCAAAGGAGCATTAAGAAGCTGCAGGAGCACTTAGGAAAGGATGAGTAAGATGAAGCAGGAAAATATGGAAAAAGAGCTTCAAGAGGCTGTTCAAAATCTTATCCCTAATGACTTATTTACTAGGATTACCGCAGAACTGGATTCCAAGGAAGAGGGTGCAAAGATGGAAAAAGTGCTGGTAAGAAGAATTGAAAGGAAGAGTACAAGTCCAGGATTAAAAACAGTGATGCAGTTGGCAGCAGCTTGCGTAGCATTGGTATTGCTGGTTGGGGGAATCTTTTATTACAGAGGAAACTTAATGGTGGATAGCTTGGTAGACCTGGATGTGAACCCGGGAATTGAGCTTCTTACCAACCAAAAGAACCGTGTGTTAAAGGGCTACGCAACCAACTCCGATGGAGAGAAGGTTCTTTCCGGTATGGATTTACAGAACGTGGATTTACAGGTGGCATTAAACGCCATTGTAGGTTCCATGGTTCAGCAGGGGTATATGACGAAGGACACCAAGGGCGTATTGGTAACCGTTCAGAACAAGGATCAGAAGAAGGCGGAAACTCTTCGCAAGCTGGTGGTAGAAGAGATGGAGATTGCTTTATCCACAGAGGACATGAATGCTGCAGTTTTTCACCAGGTGATTTCCAGTCAGAATAACAATGCTTCCGCATTTGCCAAGGAAAATAACATTTCTTTAGGAAAGGCTGTATTTGTGTTAAACCTTGCCAAGAAGGACAGCTCCTTAAATGCCAAGGAGCTGGCAAAGATGAAGATTTCCGAAATTGCAAAGCTGGTTGCTGATAAGAAGATCGATATCCGTGATATTATTGAGTATGACTCCGATGACAGCCTCTGGGAAAATATTGCGGATGCCATTGAAGATATTAATGAGGGAGATGATGACTACATCGTAGCAACAATTCAGCAAGGTACTACTCAGGCGGTTCAGGTTCAGCCTACAGAAACACAGGCGGCGGTAGCACAGGCACAGACTCAGACTCAGGCACAGACTCAGCCTCAGGCACAGACTCAGCCTCAAACTCAGGCACAGACTCAGCCTCAAACCCAAGCGCAGACTAAAGCGCAGCCTCAGCAGGGCGGCAGAATCAGTGCAGACAAGGCAAAAGCTATTGCCTTCGGTCATGCCGGGGTTTCTGCAGGGCAGGTTAGAGAGCTTTCTGTTGAGTACGATGATGACGGTGTATATGAGATTGACTTTAAAGTAGGAAACATGGAGTACGATTACGAAATCGGTGCTGTAGACGGTTCCATCAGAAAAGCCGATGTAGAGCAGGATGACTAAATAGAGAAGTGTTTATTACAAATTAAATATCTAATACGATTTGCAGTATGGGTCTGAAATGAGGGGCATTTTGAGCTCGCCCTGATTTTTAGGCCCATTTGCATAAGTGATATTTTGATTTTTCGCTAAATTGAAAAAGTAAATTCCAGTGCAGAAGTAAATTCTACCGAGCTTAAAA
>NZ_CAUVME010000027.1:0-35910 GCF_963553175.1 Oribacterium sinus
AAATACCGACCTCCCAATCGTTAGATTATTGGTCTAACTTTTGGGGGTCGGTACATCTGAAATTTCTGTAAGTGCCCCAAGCAATATTTCCCGCTGTTCAGATTTCTTTACTGCAATCGTTGTTTGGAGCATAGGGAGAGGATTTTCAATAAATTTTCTCTGCGGCAACAGTATTTCGTTCCCCAAAATACTGTTTAGCTGCAAAACATCATTTGGTAAAATTACAATATCACCAGAGCAGGTTGTATCGGATGAATATAATTCACCGTTTGTCGGAACACACATCTCTGTGATTTTTATTTTCTCTTTTTCAGATATTCTAATAACATCCCTCAAATGCAATGTTCCGCTATATATACGCACATAAACAAAACGCCGCCTTTTCTCTGAATATTCAATCTTAAAAACCTGCCCGCATAGTTCAGATTGACCTTCAGGCGTTGATGAATAAAATTTACTGGCAATTACTTCTATAAGCTGCCGAATCCCCAGATTGTTTTTAGCGCTTCCGTGATAAACGGGAAATAACGTTCCGTTTTGGAATCTCCTGTTTTCTTCCTGTTCCAGTTCTGACATTTTAAACGGTTTCCCTGACATATATTTCTCTAATAGTTCATCGTTTCCCATAATTACCGCATCCCACTGTTCCATATCGTCATTGTCCGTTACATTTATATGGGGATGCTGCCCAACCTTTTGCTTCACTATAATTTCCGAAGAAAGCTTTGCTTTCATTTCCCGATATACCATTGGCAAATCAATCCCCTCTTGGTCAATTTTATTGATGAAAAAAATTGTCGGAATCTTCATTATCTGTAGTGCATGAAACAGTATACGGGTCTGTGCCTGTATGCCATCCTTTGCAGAAACTAATAATACTGCTCCGTCTAATACGGATAAAGAACGGTATACTTCCGCCAAAAAATCCATATGGCCTGGCGTATCTATAATGTTGACTTTTACATCCTCCCACTGAAAAGATGTCACTGCTGTCTGGATAGTGATTCCCCTTTGACGCTCCAAATTCATTGTATCTGTCCTTGTTGTGCCTTCATCTACGCTCCCTAGTTCTGCAATTGCACCACTGGTATACAATAAACTTTCCGTTAATGTTGTCTTTCCTGCGTCAACGTGAGCCAGAATGCCTAAGTTAATTATTTTCATGTGATTTTCCTCCTATCAACACCCAAAAAAGGGCATAAAAATACCCAGTGATAAATACTCCTATCACTGGGTAAATAACTCCAATAGCCCCAAAACACTTATATGTTTTCGGGCATATAAAATTACATGATAAAAGTATTCTTAAACTGGGTACAAAAAACTAAGCCCCATATTAAAAGTGAAACGGGACTGCTACTTTTTGTTCCCACTATCAAATTGACAGTTTATTTAAGAATACCTTGCCGCATATTTATTAACTCCTTGTATAATACTGAATCTAATTATATTCCTTAACCCTTTATTTGTCAAGCTGACAAACTAAAGCAGAAAAAGCGGCAGGATTTCCCCCTGCCACTAATCATCTGTTTATGCAAAAATAATTTCCTTTTCCACAATCTCCCTCGCACAAGCCCTTATGTTATTGAGGCATCCTGTCCATTCTAAGGCGTTTTCTGCCTTTAGCTGTTCCGTTATGCCCTGTGCCTGTTTCATACCCTCTATGAGCCTTTCAAAGCGTTCCTGTGCCTGTCTGTTGATGTCGGCAAGGTAGGCGTTTAGCCTGCCGCTTGTAAGAAGATTGGTGTATGTAACTTTACGGTACTGTTTTAGATAATCTAAATGCCGTTGCCCCCAGATGCCTATTGCCTGTTCTTCTTCGGCGGGTACAGTTAAGCACGGTATCAAATAATCCCCTTGCCTTTCGTATTTGCCGCCCAGTTCCTCAAATAATGATTTTGCCATTGTCTGTTACCTCCACATTCTTTTTTATTTTGAATGTCCGCAAAATCCGTCCTACATCACTTGGACAAACAGGGGCTGTAAAATAATCATAGCTTTTGCATATACGCTATTCTTTTATTTTATACCCCTTTTTTCTACTAGTGAAAAAAGTAGAGCAGGACGAGCCTGCTCTACTTTTTTGAGAATTCAAAATAATTTTTAAAGCTTATCGAATCCAAACACCGTTGGAATCTACTCTGTATCCGTCAGGAGTAAGCTTATTCATGTAAAGAGATCCTAAAGGCTGGTTCTCTGCCGGTGCCTGAGCGAAATAGTAGGTGTCAAAGTTGATTTTCTGCCATCCGGTTACCATACGTCCGTTAGCCCCGATGTAGTACCACTGGTGCTGACTTACAATCCAACCATAGATTGGTGCACCATTCTCATTGCTTACGAATGACCAAGAACCATCTCTATTAGCTACCCAGTGTCCGTTGGATTCTGCTACTGTGGTGGTAGATCCGCCGTAGCTGGAAACAGCGCCCTCTGCAGCAAGTGCAGGAATTACAGATGCAGTTGCCATGCAAGCAATTAAAGCTGCAACAAGAATATTCTTTTTCATAAATAAACCTCCAAAGCCATTTTTTTTATTCAAGCTACCTTATCATTATACCCTGTCTTGCCACATAAGCAATAAAAAATTCCTTTTATTTTTCTGATATTGTTAATATTTTCGTAATACATTGTTTCTTATATTTTTTCACAAAACTTTCACAGGCTTTTAGCACTCGGTGCTTGACTCTGCTAATAAATTCTCTTATAATAGCCCTGTTGTTAAAAAAAGATCTGTGAGGAATAGGAGGATTGCTATGAAGTTAGTACCATTATTTGATAAAGTTGTGTTGGAAAAAGAAAAGATGGAAGAAACCACTAAGAGCGGAATCGTTTTACCGGGACAGGATGATAAGGAAAAACCCGGACAGGCTGTGGTTATTGCAGTAGGTCCCGGCGGTGTTGTGGACGGTAAGGAGATTTCCATGCAGGTGAAGGTAGGACAGCACGTTCTGTTCTCCCGTTATGCAGGCTCCGAGGTAGAGCTGGATGGAAAGAAGTATACCGTTGTTAAGCAGAATGATATTTTAGCAATCGTAGAGTAAAGGAATCAGGGAATTCCAAGGAGGTATAATATGGCTAAAGAAATTAAATTTGGAGTAGAAGCAAGAAAGGCCTTAGGGGCCGGCGTAGATGCAGTGGCAAATACCGTAAAGGTTACCCTTGGACCTAAGGGTAGAAATGTAGTTTTGGACAAGTCTTATGGTTCTCCTCTTATTACTAATGACGGTGTATCCATTGCCAAGGAAATTGAGTTAAAGGATCCCTATGAGAATATGGGTGCTCAGCTGGTAAGAGAAGTAGCTTCCAAGACCAATGACGTTGCAGGAGATGGAACCACCACTGCAACTGTTTTGGCACAGGCGATTGTGATGGAGGGTATGAAGAACCTGGAGGCAGGTGCTAATCCCATCGTGCTTCGTAAGGGAATCCGCAAGGCTGTGGATGCTGCGGTAGAGAGCATTAAGAAGCAGAGCTCCAAGGTAAAGGGCAAGGATCAGATTGCCAAGGTTGCCGGCATTTCCGCAGGAGATTCCACTGTAGGAGATATGATTGCCGACGCTATGGAGAAGGTTTCCAAGGACGGCGTTATCACTGTGGAAGAGTCCAAGACTATGCTTACCGAGCTTGATCTGGTGGAAGGAATGGAGTTTGATCGCGGATATATCAGTGCTTATATGAGTACCGATATGGAGAAGATGGAAGCAAATCTGGACGATCCCTATGTATTTATTACCGATAAGAAGATTTCCAATATTCAGGATATTCTTCCTCTCTTAGAGCAGGTAGTAAAGACCGGTGCCAAGCTTTTAATCATTGCTGAAGACATCGAGGGTGAGGCTTTAACCACTCTTATCGTGAATAAGTTGAGAGGAACCTTCAATGTAGTTGCGGTAAAGGCTCCTGGATATGGAGATCGCAGAAAGGAAATGCTGAAGGATATCGCCATCTTAACCGGTGGAGAAGTGATTTCCGAAGAGCTGGGCTTAGATTTAAAGGATGCCACTATCGACCAGTGCGGTAGAGCTAAGTCTGTTAAAGTAAGCAAGGAAAAGACCACCATTGTAGAGGGACTTGGTAAGAAGAAGGAGATTCAGGATCGTATTGCCCAGATTAAAGGACAGATTGAGACCACTACCTCCGACTTTGATAAGGAAAAGCTTCAGGAGCGTCTGGCTAAGCTTTCCGGCGGTGTTGCGGTAATCCGTGTAGGTGCTGCTACAGAAACCGAGATGAAGGAAGCTAAGCTTCGTATGGAGGATGCTTTAAATGCTACCAGAGCCGCTGTAGAAGAGGGTGTTATTGCAGGTGGCGGATCCGCATATATCCATGCACAGAAGGCAGTGGATAAGGTGGTAAATCAATTAGAGGGCGATGAAAAGACCGGAGCAAAGATTGTTTCCAAGGCCCTAGAGGCTCCTCTTTATACCATTGCTTACAATGCCGGACTGGAAGGTGCGGTTATTGTGAATAAGGTAAAGGAAGGAAAGGAAAACTTCGGTTTCGATGCTTACAATGAAGAGTATGTTAATATGATGGAGGTAGGTATTCTGGATCCTGCCAAGGTGGCAAGAACCGCTTTACAGAATGCGGCTTCCGTTGCTTCCTCCTTACTCACCACAGAGTCTGTTGTAGCAGACATTAAGGAGCCGACTCCTCCTATGCCACAGATGCCGGGAGGAATGGGAGGAATGATGTAAGGAAATCCTTCTAAAAACTAGGCAAAGAAGAGAATATCGATTACAATGGGAAAAGGAAATAAACTGAGCTTAGGCTTAGCTTTATTTCCTTTTTCGCGACAAGAAAAGGAGGGGCAGAATGGAGAATTATGTGGAACATTTGGTAAAGGGAAAGATAGAGGCGAAGGATAAGGGAATACAGTTATTTGCAGTTATCTTTCCTTTGGCATTTCTTGTGCTTTGCTACTTTTTAGCAATTCCCTTTATTGCTCTTTTTCCGGTTCTTTTTTTGTCTTACTATCTGCTGAATTCCGTGGATAGGGAATACGAATATCTTTATCTTGGCGGAAGTTTTACTGTGGATCAGATTATTCATAGAGGAAAGAGAAAGCAGATGATAGAGATTAGCCCGGAGGAAATATTGGAGATACAGCCCTTTCGTCCGGAGAGAGAGGAAGGATGGAAGAGGGAAGGCATTTCCGTTCTTCATGTAGAGGGCTTGGGGGGAAACAGATCTTACTGTATTCTTTTCCAGAAACAAGGGAAAAAACAGGTTCTTGTTTTTGACGGAAAGGACAGTTTATTAAAAGAAATGAAGTTGCAGGCAAGAGGAAAATTTCAGGAGGAAGTATGAGGGATTTTGTAAGAGTGGCTACAGCCTGTCCTAAGGGAAGGGTGGCGGATCCGGAGTATAATCTGGAGCAAATGCTGATTTTGGCAAGAAAAGCAGAGGAGGAAAAGGTTTCTTTGCTGGTGTACCCGGAGCTTTGTCTGACCTCCTACACCGCCATGGATATGATTTATCAGCGCAGTCTTTTGGAGGCCGGAGAAAAGGCATTAATTTCCTTTTGCGAACAAACGAAGGAGATGGATGTTCTTTTTGTAATTGGCTATGGTTTGTTACTGGAAGGAAAATTATTCAATACCGGAGTGGTGACTTACCATGGCGATATCTTAGGGATTGTACCGAAGCAGTTTATTCCCAACCATGCGGAGTTTTATGAGAGAAGATATTTTCAGGAAGGAAAGGAAGAGGTTCGCTTTATCCCTAACATTTTAAAGGGAGAGGGCTATAGAAAGGAAATCCCCTTCGGGGCTTCCCTTCATTTTGTTCGGGAAGAGGATCAAAGATTCCGTCTTGCAGTGGAAATCTGTGAAGATCTTTGGGTTCCTGTTCCTCCCTCCAGTAAGCATGCACTTGCAGGAGCTACCCTTCTCGCCAACTGTTCCGCTTCTGATGAATTGGTAGGAAAGCGGGGAAGCAGAAGACGGCTTTTAGAGCATTACAGCGGGAATCTTCATGCCTCTTATCTTTATTCCAGTGCAGGTCCCTCCGAGTCTACCCAGGATATGGTATTCTCTGCCCACTGTCTGATTTCCGAAAATGGAAGAATCTTAAAGGAAAATCAGCCCTTTGAGGAGGGGATTTTCTGGGCGGATGTGAATCTTGCTCTTTTGGAAGGAGAAAGGATGCGGCAAAGCACCTACTTCGTAAAAGAGGAGCCTTCCTATACACAGTATTTTTCCATGAAGGATAAGCAGTATACCCTTCATCGTTTTGTGAGTCCCTGTCCCTTCCTGCCAAAGGCGGTAGAAAAGGAAGGAGATAGAGCAAGAGAGATTCTTTCCATTCAGTCAAGAGGCTTAAAAAAGCGGATGGAGCATGTGGGCTGTAAGAAACTGATTTTAGGATTAAGCGGCGGTCTGGATTCCACTTTAGCTCTTTTTGTATGTTTAGAGACCTTTGCCCTTTTGGGATATGATAAGGAAAATATCCTTTGCATCACTATGCCCTCCTTCGGTACCAGTAAGAAAACCCATGACAGTGCAGAGAAACTTGCCAAAGCCTTGGGAATCTCTTTGCGGGAAATCTCCATTGAGAAGGCTGTGCTACAGCATTTCTCCGATATTGGACATGACGGGGAGAAGAAGGATATAGTCTATGAAAATGCCCAGGCAAGAGAAAGAACCCAGATTTTGATGGACTTAGCCAATAAGGAAGGCGCACTTTTAGTGGGAACCGGAGATTTATCCGAATTGGCTTTGGGCTTTGCCACATACAACGGAGACCATATGTCCATGTACGGGGTAAACGGAGATATTCCCAAGACGGCTATTCCCATGCTTCTTCGAGAATTTGCAAGAAAGTCCGGTAATCAGGAATTGGAAACTGTGGTGGAGGAAATTATAGCCACTCCGGTAAGTCCGGAGCTTTTGCCACCGGATGCTACCGGAGAGATTAGTCAGCGGACGGAGGATGTGGTAGGACCCTACCTTTTACAGGATTTCTTCCTCTATCAACATCTACGCTACGGATTTTCCGCAAGAAATATCTATGACTTGGCTTGCTTTGCTTTCTCTAAGGAAAATCTTGCGAATAAGGAAAATGAACGGACTATTCCGGAATTCAGTCCTGCAGAAATCTTGAAAAACTTAAAAACCTTCTATAAGCGTTTCTTTGGCAATCAATTCAAACGCTCTTGCTTACCGGATGGGCCAAAGGTTGGTCGGGTAGCTCTATCTCCAAGAGGTGATTTAAGAATGGCCAGTGATGCCTGCGCAGATGTCTGGCTTTCGGAGCTTTCGGAGCTGGAAGCTTAAATGTCTGCAGCTTGAAGCTTAAAAGTCCATATAGACGTTTTTCGCTTGTTTTGTTATAATATTTTATCGAGTTTTGCCTATTTTTTAAATTAGAAAGCGAAAGAGCTTCATGCATAGAATAGAATCTCCTCATAATGAGGGATTAAAAGAAATCAGGGAACTGACGAAAAAAGCCAAGAAACGATGGGAGAAGGGTATGTTTGTGGCGGAAGGGGAAAGACTTCTGCTGGATTTGCCTGCGTCCTCTTTGCTTCAGCTTTATGTGCAGGAAGACTACAAAGGGGCATTACCCAGAGGAATAGAGAAAGAGGATTCTCGGATTTGTATTCTGAGTAAGAAGGCTATGGAAAGTATTTCCACCACGGAGCACGGACAGGGAATTCTGGGCTTGCTTCGTTTTCCGAAGAAGGAAAAACCTAAAGGAGATCTGTTTCTGATTTTGGAAAATATTCAGGATCCGGGGAATTTGGGAACCCTTTTTCGTACGGCGGAAGCAGCGGGGGTAAATCATATTTTCCTAAGCAGGAATACGGTGGATCCCTTTAGTCCGAAAGTGGTTCGATCCACCATGGGCTCCCTTTTTCGCTTGCCCTTCAGCATTGAGGAGGATTTGTTTTTTCTCTGTGAAAGCTTGAAAAGTGCAGGGGTTCAGGTCTTTGCATTGGACTTGGACGGGAAAAAAACACATTTTCAGGCTGCCTTCCAAGGACCTTCCGCCTTTTTATTCGGTAATGAAGGCAATGGTCTTACAAAGGAACTGAGCCAATGTGCTACGGAAAAACTCCTTATTCCCATGGAAGGGAAGATAGAGTCCTTAAATGTTGCTACTTCAGCCAGCATAGTACTCTATGAGGCTGTTCGACAAAGAAGATATATAAAGGAGGAAGGATGACTTTAGCAGGACGTGATTTTATGAAATTACTGGATTATTCTAAAGAAGAAATTCAGGATATTCTGAATGTGGCCAAGAGACTAAAGAAAGAGAAGAAAGAGGCGGTAAGGCGCTATCCTCACGGAGAAGCCTGTGCCGGCAAGAACATTGTCCTGATTTTTGAAAAGGCATCCACCAGAACCAGATGCGCCTTTGAGGTGGCGGCAGCGGATCTTGGTGTGCATAGCACCATGCTGGATATGTCCACCAGCCAGATGGGAAAGAAGGAAAGTATTGAAGATACGGCAAGAGTGCTTTCTACCATGTATGATGGAATTATGTACAGAGGCTATTCTCAGGAGGGAATGGAGGAGTTTGCCAGATATTCCTCCGTACCGGTGTGGAATGCTTTAAGCGACCGTTTTCATCCTACTCAGCTTTTGGCGGATTTACTAACCATTGAGGAGCGTTTCGGAAAGCTTAAGGGACTTAAGCTTTGCTATATGGGAGATGCCCGCTTTAATATGGGAAATTCCTATATGGTGGCCTGTGCCAAGATGGGCATGCACTTTGTGGCCTGCACCAAGGAAGGTTATTTTCCGGAGGAGGATTTGATTTCCGAGTGTCAGCAGATTGCAGAGGAAAATGGAGGCAGCCTTCGTTTTACGGAATCCGTGGCAGAAGGGTGTAAGGATGCGGATATAATTTGTACCGATGTTTGGTTATCCATGGGAGAGCCGGAGAGCCTCTTCGCCCAGAGAATTGCGGATTTACAGCCTTATCAGGTCAATGACACCGCATTTTCTTATGCCAAGGAATCCGCTATTTTCCTTCATTGCCTTCCTGCCTTTCACAATGCCAGAACGGAAATCGGCGCTAAAATATATAAGCAGTTCGGTATTTCCGAAATGGAGGTAAGCGACAGCGTTTTTGAATCCGAGCGCTCTCTGGTATTTGCAGAGGCGGAAAACAGAATGCACACGATTAAGGCGCTTCTCTACCTCAGCTTGGGAGGAGCATAATGGAAAGACGGCTAAGAGGGAGAAATCCAAACAGAAAATATGATTTTCTCTATATTGGCATAGGTCTTGTGATTAGTATTATGGCGATTTTCGCTTTAACAAAACCGGAGGAGAATCAGGTTCTCTTTCCCTTCATTTTCTTTTTTGCGGCCATCCTTCGTGTGGTCTATGTGCTGCAGGGAAGAGAAGAGGGAAAGAAGAGGCTTCTGTCTCTTTTTGTCGGTATTTTACTGTTGTTACTCAGCATCATCACAGGCATGAGCCTGTGGAGATAAGCCCTAAAAAGAAAGGATGTTCATTTGGAAAGAGAAGAATTAGAGAAAATACTTGCTTCTTTGCTGCAAAAGGCAAAAAGCAATAAAAACAGCATCGATTTAGGGGAAGTGCAGGAGGCAGTAAAGGAGTTTTCCCTAAATGAAGAGCAGATGGAGCAGGTTTTGCTTTTGCTGGAGAACAAGGGAATCGAGATTATTCCCATTCTGGATGAGGATGCGCTTAAAACCATAGAAAAGGACGGAGATAAGGCGGAGCCGGATGCTCTCCTTCCGTTAGAAGATGACGATGACTTCGTAAAGGAAGAAGAGGGAGAGGAGATTGACCTGGATGCGGTGGATCTTCTGGAAGGAATCGGAACGGAAGATCCGGTTAGAATGTACCTGAAGGAAATCGGTACCGTACCCCTTCTTACCGCCGAGGAAGAATATGCTCTTGCCATGAAGAAGCAGGAGGGAGATGAATATGCTAAACAGAGGTTGATTGAAGCTAACCTTCGTTTGGTTGTTTCTATTGCCAAAAGATATACCGGCCGTGGAATGAGTTTCCTGGACTTGGTGCAGGAAGGAAATCTCGGTTTGATTAAAGGCGTGGAAAAGTTTGACCCGGAGAAGGGCTTTAAGCTTTCTACCTATGCTACCTGGTGGATTCGTCAGTCTGTAACCAGAGCCTTGGCAGACCAGGCCAGAACTATTCGTGTTCCCGTGCATATGGTGGAAACCATCAACAAGATGTCCAAGATGCAGAGAAAGCTGACCTTAGAGCTTGGCTATGAGCCTTCCGTAAAGGAACTGGCGGAGCATTTGGATATGACAGAGGAGAAGGTACAGGAAATCATGCAGATTGCCAGAGAGCCGGCTTCTTTGGAAACCCCCATCGGTGAAGAGGATGATTCCAATTTGGGAGATTTTGTGGCGGATACCAATGTTCTCTCTCCGGAGGGAAATGTGGAATCCGTAATGCTTAGAGAGCATATTGATACGCTTCTCGGGGATTTAAAGGAAAGAGAAAGACAGGTTATCGTGCTTCGTTTCGGATTAGAGGATGGACATCCAAGAACACTGGAAGAAGTAGGAAAAGAATTTAATGTTACCAGAGAGAGAATTCGACAGATTGAGGCAAAGGCTTTAAGAAAGCTGAGAAACCCTGTCCGTTCCAAGAGAATTCGAGACTTTTTACAGTAAGGAAGCTATGAAGAAAAATTATGAACAGCTGATGGAAAGCCATCTTCCGAAAAGCGGAGAAAAAAAGAGATTGCTACTCCATGTCTGCTGTGCTCCCTGCTCCACGGCAGTACTGGAGAGTTTGGAACAATATTTTTCCATCAGCATCTTCTTTTATAACCCGAACTTGGATTCGAAATCCGAGTTTGAACATAGGGCGGAGGAATGTAAGAGGTTGGTGAAGGAAATGGGATTTTCTATGGATGTGATTGTTTCCAACTATATCCATGAGGAGTTCCTGGAGATAGCCAAGGGTTTGGAAAAGGAGCCTGAAAGAGGAGCCAGGTGCGATGCCTGTTTTAATCTTCGATTAGAAGAAACTGCCCAATACGGGGCCGCATGGAATAAAGAACATCCGGATCAGGCTTTTGATTACTTTTGTACCAGCTTAAGCATCTCTCCTCTAAAAAATGCTGCCGTCTTAAATGAGATAGGAGAAGCATTGGGGGAGAAGTACGGAATCGCCTACCTGCCTTCGGATTTTAAGAAAAAGAGTCGATACCTTCGTTCCATAGAATTATCCAAGGAACATAATCTGTATCGGCAGGACTATTGCGGATGTGAATTTTCCAAGGCGGAAAGCATCAGAAGAAATAAGGAAAGAGAAAAAGCGGAAAGCTGCTCGAAATAGGAGGGGGATATGCTTAGTCAAGAGGTAAAAATCATCAATGAATCAGGATTACATTTACGTCCGGCCGGGGTGCTTACCCAAACCTGTATCCGATATAAAAGTGAAATTATTTTGCATTACGGAGATCGTAAGATTGTAGGAAAGTCTGTGCTAAACGTGATGGCTGCCGGAGTAAAGCGAGGCAGTACCGTAGTGGTAGAATGTAATGGCCCTGACGAAGAAGAGGCCCTAAAGGCAGTGGTGGAAGCCATTTCCAACGGCCTAGGAGAAGGCCCGGAGGGCTCAGAGCCGTTGTTCACATAAGACAAAAGGGGATGTAAAAATTCACATCCCCTTTTTTGTTGCTACAATAGAAATATTGAAGCTTATTCCGCCAAAATCCCCTTCAAAACCTCTACTGCATGAGCCAGTGTCTTACTGGTATCAATGGCTTCTACAGCACCGGCATCCATATAGGCGGCATTACCCGGTTCAATGGGAAGCTTTGCCAGAAGTTCCAGCCCTTCTTTTTCAGCCAGCTCTTCAATATGGCTTTCTCCAAAGACGGAGATTTTCTCCTCGCAGTGGGGACACTGGAGGTAGGACATATTTTCAATGATTCCCAGGATAGGAATATTCATCTTTTCCGCCATCCGTACAGCCTTCTGCACAATCATGGAAACCAGGTCCTGGGGGGAGGTAACAAGCACAATTCCCGCCACCGGCATGGATTGAAATACGGTTAAGGGGACGTCTCCGGTTCCGGGGGGCATATCTACGAAGAGATAATCAATATCCTTCCATTCTACCTCCTGCCAGAACTGCTTTACCGCATTGGCAATCATGGAGCCTCTCCAGATTACGGGATCGGTTTCATTTTCCAAAAGCAGATTGGTGGAAATGATTTCCACGCCTCCTGCACTTTTCTCCGGCACCATGGACTTTCCGTCGCTGCTTAACGCTACGCCGTCGTGAGCCAGTCCGAAAGCCTTAGGAATGGAAGGCCCGGTAATATCCGCATCTAAAATTCCTACATGGTAGCCTGACTTATTCATTGCGGAAGCAAGTAAGGAGCAAACGGTGGATTTTCCCACACCGCCCTTTCCGGATACGATGCCGATTACCTTCTTTACGGAGGAACCGGGGGCTAAGGGTAACTTCTGAATTCCCGCACTTTTACTTGGGCAGCCGGATGAGCAGCTGCTACAGTTGGAGTTGCAGGAAGATGGATTTTGTTCTGCCATAATATTTCCTTTCTCTATACGGTTTCCTTCTTTAGGAAAGCCACAAAGCTCTCTAAGGAAGGAGAGTTGTTCTTGCTGTTATACAGAAAAGCAATTCTTCGCTTTTCTATAGGCTGGGGAAGTTTTATTTCCACCAGCTGTCCATTTTTTAGATCCTCCTCCACAAAATCTCGAATGACCCAGGCAATACCGATGCCGATTTTGGCTGAGTCAATCAGAAGATCCATGGTGTTTAATTCCATAATCTGGGGACAGTAAATCTGATTCTCCTTCAGATAATTCTCAATATGATGCCGGGAGAGATTTTGCTCCTCCAAAAGCATCACATTGGCATCCTGAAACAAGGAAAAGGCTTCTCCCCGAATCTTTTTCAGATTATGCAAATATTGAGGAGCTGCCACCAGAATATCCTCCACCTCCCGCTCCATCAGAATCTCCTGATTGATACCAAGCTTCTTCGGAAGAGCTGCTAAAGCCAGATCAATCTGATGATCTTCTAAGAGACGGAGGGTTTTTCCGCTATCCTGATTCTTCAAACTGATACGAATATTGGGGTACTCCTTCATAAAAGCCTTCAGATAGGGAAGAAGAATAAAACGGCAAAGGGTGCTGCTGGCACCAATATCCAGATGACCGATATGAAAGTCCTTCATTTTCTGAAGGGTTTCTTCCGCCTCCTGAATATGGGCAAAGGCATCCTTAATATACTGAAATAAAACCTTTCCCTCATCGGTTAAGCTGACGCCCCGGGAATTTCTTTTAAATAGCTTGATTTCTAAACTATCCTCTAAACGAACGATGGTTTTGGAAATCGCCGGCTGGGAAATATAGAGCTGTTCTGCGGCTTTGGAAATGTTTCCGCTTTTGGCCACTTCATAAAATATCCGATAGGTGGATAGGTTCTGTTCCATGTTTATCCTTTCTTTTTGAGATAACTTAAGGGAATAATAAGTATCTAAAAAATGTATTTTAATTATAGCAGTAGCTTTGTTACACTGTAAAGAAGAATACAATTCTGCTTTTATAAAATACATAGGAGCAGGCGGTTTATCTAGGAATTAAGGAGATTTCCATGGGAATGACGATGAGTCAGAAGATTTTGGCCAAGCATGCAGGATTAGAGGAAGTACAGGCAGGACAATTAATTTTAGCCAAGGTAGATTTGGTACACGGAAATGATATTACCACTCCGGTGGCGATTCGTGAGCTGGATAAGATTCACGGAGAGGGCGTATTCGATAAGGAAAAGGTAGTTTTTGTTATGGATCACTTTGTGCCCAACAAGGACATTACCTCTGCCAAGTGTACCCAGATTTGCAGAAACTTTGCCAAGGAGCATGGACTGAAGCATTACTATGATGTAGGAAACATGGGTATTGAGCATGCCCTGATTCCGGAGCAGGGCCTGATTACCGCGGGAGAGCTGTCCATCGGCGCTGACTCCCATACCTGTACCTATGGAGCGTTGGGAGCCTTTTCCACAGGCGTGGGCTCTACAGATATGGCGGCGGCTATGGCTACAGGAGAGCTTTGGTTTAAGGTGCCTACTGCCATTAAGGTAGTATTAAAAGGAAAATTACAAAAGCATGTCAGCGGTAAGGATTTGATTCTGCATTTGATCGGCATGATCGGTGTGGATGGAGCCCTTTATGAGTCCATTGAGTTTACCGGAGAGGGAGTGGCTTCTCTTTCCATGGATGACCGGTTTGCTATTTGCAATATGGCCATAGAAGCCGGTGGAAAGAACGGTATTTTCCCTGTGGATGAGAAGACGCTGGAATATATTAAGGCTCATTCCAATAAGGAATACCATATTTACGAGGCGGATGAGGATGCGGAGTATGATAGAGTCATCGAGATTGACCTTTCTAGCCTTAAGTCCACTGTGGCTTTTCCCCATTTACCGGAAAATACCCATGAAATCGGCAGCTTTGACAAGATTACTATTGATCAGGCGGTCATCGGTTCCTGTACCAACGGCAGACTTTCCGATATCAAGGTGGCTGCTGAGATTGCCAAGGGAAGAAAGATTGCGGAAAACGTTCGTTGCATCGTGATTCCTGCCACCCAGAAGATTTATCTGGAGGCTATGGAGAAGGGCTATATTAAGGATTTAATCGAGGCGGGAGCTGTAGTGAGCACCCCCACCTGCGGTCCCTGCCTGGGAGGCTATATGGGAATTTTGGCGCCTAATGAGCGTTGCATTTCCACTACCAACAGAAACTTTGTGGGAAGAATGGGAGATGCCAGCTCGGAGATTTATCTGTCTTCTCCGGAGGTTGCGATGGCATCGGCTGTTTTGGGATATATTGCGTCCCCAACGGATTTAGGACTATAGGAGGCTGTTATGGAAAAAGCTAAGGGTCATTGTGTGAAATATGGGGATAATGTGGATACGGATGTGATTATCCCGGCAAGATATCTGGCCATTCAGGATAAGGCGGAGCTGGCTACCCATGCCATGGAGGATATAGACCTTCATTTTCATGAAAAAATTAAAAAGGGAGATCTTTTGATTGCGGGAAAGAACTTTGGCTGCGGCTCTTCCAGAGAGCATGCTCCACAGGTCTTGAAGGATTCCGGCATCTCCTGTGTGATTGCGGAAAGCTTTGCCAGAATCTTCTTTAGAAATGCCTTAAATATCGGCTTGGCTATTGTGGAGGCTCCGGAGGCGGCCAAAGAGATTCAGGAAGGAGAGGAGCTGGAGGTGGATTTTACCGAAGGAAAGATTCATAACCTAAGTAGCGGAAAATCCTATACCATGGCGGTATTCCCTCCTTTCTTGCAGGAAATGATTGATAAGGGGGGCTTGATTGCCTCTGTTAATGAGAAGCTAGAAAAAATGCAGCAAAAAACTTAAGAAATATTCCTCCATTAGGGAGCTGTTCTCTAAAAGCTCCGGAGTAAAGGGAATGTAGTTTTGCTTTTCCTTATATTCCTTTTGAAAAAGATTGGGAAAGTTATCGGAAAAGACGGGGAGAAAGAGCCCTGTCTTTTTTTGATAGGCGGTAGCGGCCTTTGCCCTTTGCTTTTCTTCTTTAGGATAAAGCTCAGAAAGGCTTCTGTGCAGTGCCATGTCTTTGGCGGGAATATAGTCATAGTCTTTAAAGTTTTTGAAAAAATACTTTGCTTCCCCGGAAAATAAGGGGATTTCCAGAACAGCCTCCTGCCCGGAGACTTCCAGATGAAAGCTTTCTAAGGTATGGGAAACAGTTTTGGGAAAGAAAGTACTTTTCGCAGCTACAGCTTTAGTGGGGTAGTCTTTTGCTTCGGGAGAACAAGAACATTCTTCGCTTTCAGAATTTAGCGTCATTTGACCAAAACAAAAGCAGAGCCTTAGCTTATTTTTCTCCAATAGCAGTTCTGACTTTTCACGGCAATAGCTTCCCTTTCCTTGGAACAGCTCTTCGTAGGCAAAAAAGGAAAAAAGGGAAGGGAGGTAAAGCAAATCTTCAAAGTTATGTTGCAACAGCAGAGACTTTGCTTCTTCTGTAGGATGCTCCAGATATTCTAAATAGACATAGATCAGTTCACCACCGGTATAGATATCCTCTCTTTGAATCCCCAAAAAGCGTTCACATTCTTTGAGCTTATAGGAGGGTAGCTGATAGAATTTTCTCCTGCTTTGAATCATTTTAAAAAGGTCCAGCTGGTGAAGCCCTGTAATAGGGCTTTTTAGGCCGTACTGGCTGTAGCTTTTTTCTAAAAAGGGGGTATCAAAGGCTTTCCCGTTAAAGCTGATAAACTGTGTCTTAGCTTTGCAATACTCTTGAAACTTCTCTAAGACTTCAATTTCTTCTGAAAGACTGTTAGCAAAGAGCTGGACAATCTCCATTTCAGAAGCTTTAAAAAGGAGCAATCCGATGCTATAAATCTGGGCACTTTTCGGACTAAGTCCGGTGGTTTCGATATCAAAAAATAAAATCTCTTCTTTATCAGGAAGAAAAGAGGGGAAAAAGAAATCTTTAGGATAGGAAAGTGCTTTTCTAATAATATCCATAGGGAGACTCCGATAAACATAGTATTCTTGTTTAACGAGATATCCCACGATTTGCGCAGGATACTCATTATGAATTATGAAGCATTTTTTTATTACTTAGTTTACTCCAAGGGAAGAAAAATAAAAACAGAAGGATAATAAAAAAAGAAAAAAAGACTATTTTTTCACATTTCATTCATATTTATGAGATTTAATGGTAAAGAATCGTAAAAGGCGAAGTAGGTTTATGAGAGAGCTACCGCATTTCATTTTAAAGGAGAAGAAATGGAAGAGAATCAACAGGGACAGGATGTTTCTCAGGAAATTAATAAACTGCTGGAAGCAAGCCCTAAAAAGAAGAAAAAGGGAAAGTTGAAATGGATTCTGATCGGAGTCCTTGTTTTAGTCTTATTGTTTGTGGCTAAGAACCTTCTTTTTCCCGCTAAGCCCATGGGAACCATGGTCAGTGTACAGGCTTTAACGAAGGGAGATATACAGGAAAAAATCAGTCTCTCCGGGCCTGTGTCCGGTACGGATGCCCAACAGGTTACCTCCGGCTTACATGCCAAGGTAACGGAAATTCTGGTGAAAGAGGGAGATAAGGTTGAGAAGGGGCAGGTATTAGCACGCTTAGACAAAACCGATGTGAATACTGCTTTGGAAGCTGCCAAAACCCAGTTGGATTTGGCAAAGGCCAATAAAACCGAGGCGGAAAAAAATCTTCGTCTGGAATATGAGAAAAATCAAACAATCTTAAAAAATGCTGAATTGGATTTTCAGAGAAAATCCAGTCTCTACTCCACCGGAGATATTCCCCAAAGTGACTATGAGGCGGCGGAAAGCGCTTTAAAGGATGCCAAGGCTACTATGGCAAATTACAAGGTGATAAAGGGAGCAGTACAGGTTCCGGACAGCTATGATTTACAGATCAAAACGGCGGAACAGGAGCTGGAGAAGGCGGAGAGCAAGGTTTCCGATGCGGATTTAGTTTCCCCCATTGCCGGAACCATCACCAGAGTGAACATCAAGGTGGGAGAATTTGCAGATACCCCGACAGAAAATAAATATGATTTTACCGTTGAGAATCTGGATCAGCTGGAGCTCAGCATCGCGGTTTCCGAATACAATATCGGAAAGGTACATCTTGGTCAAAAAGCTACCATTACGGCGGATATTTTAGGCGGAGAATCTTTGGAGGGGGTGGTTTCTTCCATTTCTCCCACAGGAGAAGAGAAGAACGCCAACACCAGTGAAAGAGTTATTCCGATTAAGGTACAGATTACCGGAGATAAGAAGGGATTGCTTTCCGGTATTACCGCAAAGGCGGATTTGCTTTTATCCGAAGCCAAGGATGTGTATGTAGTACCTATTTCTGCAGTGATGACCGGGGAAGACGGAAGCAATAAAATGGCCTTTGTTGTAAACGGAACCGTGCATTTTGTTCCGGTAACTACCGGAGTTACCAGTGATGTTTCCATGGAGGTAAAACCTGTGAAAGAGGATTCCGCATTTAAAGAGGGAAGCAATTATATTCTTTCTCCTGATGCCAGTCTTACAGAGGGAAGTCCGGTAACCGTAGATCCCACAGCCCAAGGCTCACAGTCCGTTAGCCCGGAGGAAGCCGGTGTCGTAGTACAGACAGGATAAAAAGATGGAAGATACTTTAATTGAATTACGAAATCTGGTGAAGATCTATGATACCGGTGCGGTAAAGGTATTGGGATTAAATCAGATTAATTTAAAAATTAAAAGAGGGGAATTCGTAGCCATTATGGGCCAGTCCGGCTCCGGAAAATCTACTCTAATGAATATCTTAGGCTGTTTGGATAAACCAAGTCTTGGCAATTATTTTCTGGACGGAGAAGATGTGGCGGCCATGGATCCCAATACTTTGAATAAGGTGAGAAATCAAAAAATCGGCTTCGTGTTCCAGAGCTTTAATTTGATTAGTCGTATGAGCGCTTTGAAAAATGTGGAAATTCCCATGATTTACGCCCATATCCGTTCTCAAAAGCAAAGGTCGGAAAGAGCGGCCATGCTTTTGGAAAAGGTAGGTCTTTCCGGCAGAATCCATCATCAGCCCAATGAAATGTCCGGAGGGCAAAGGCAGAGAGTGGCAATTGCCAGAGCCTTAGCCAATGAACCGCCTTTGATTTTGGCGGATGAGCCCACAGGAAACTTAGACACTGCCAGCTCCATTGAAATTATGGAAATGTTCTCCGCCCTGCATAAGGCAGGAGCTACTGTGGTGGTGGTTACCCATGAGGAGAATATTGCCGCCTATACGGATAGGATGCTTCGCTTTTCAGACGGAAAACTGATTTCCGATATCAAAAATGAGAATCCTACTCCGGTAAGAGATTTGGCAATCTTTGAAGGAATGTACAGAGGAGGGAACCATGCTTCTTGAAAATATGAAAATGGCATTAAGCTCTCTTCGAGCCAATAAGCTTCGTTCCATTCTTACCATGCTGGGCATTATTATCGGAATCGGTTCCGTAATCTCCATCGTTTCCATCGGAGATACCATGCGGAAAATGTTCTCCGACCTTTATAAAAATGTAGGTGTGACCCAGGCGGCCATCATGATTAATCCTTACATGGATCAGGAGGAAATTCGAGACAGCGATTTTTTCACCATGGACGAACTTTACAAGATGAAGGAGGTCTTTGGTAATCGCTTGGATTATGTGGATAATATGTCCAGCGGCTCTATCGATATAAAAAATGGATTAAACCGCTTGAAAACCAATATTGAGGGAGTGGATTCTCCCTATCAAAAGCTTCAGCCGGTACAGATTTTAAACGGAAGATATATTTCCGCTAATGATGTGGAGGAAAGAAGAGCGGTGATTATGATTTCCGAAACTACAGCTTTAAAGTTATATGGAACCGTAAATGTCACAGGAAAACATTTTCGCTCCGATATTATGGGAGAAAATCGAGAGTTTAGCATTATTGGAGTGTACAGGAAAGATATCAGCCCCATTCAAAAGCTCTTAATGGGTTCTAATGATAAAAATGGAGAAGGCATTGTTCCCTGGACTTTGCTTTCACCTGAGTCCAGTGAATTTTCCATGATTCGATACTACGGAAAAACAGGAATGTCCGAGCAGGAGATGAAACAGCTGAATACGGAAATCAAAGCTTATTTTTCTAAAATAAAAAATCGTCAGCCCTCCGACTGGTATATTTCCTCCATTCAGGATGAAATGAAACAGGTAGATGGGGTAATGGGGGGAATTTCCGCTGCTGTGGGCGGCATTGCTGCCATTTCTCTTCTGGTAGGCGGTATCGGTATTATGAATATTATGCTGGTGTCGGTAACGGAGAGAACCAGAGAAATCGGAATCAGAAAGGCCTTGGGAGCCAGTACAGGAGATATTTTGGTGCAGTTTTTAACGGAATCTGCTCTGTTGTCCGCCCTGGGAGGATTGATTGGAGTGTTACTGGCCATGGGACTGGTGTCCTTGGGAGCTACCGCCTTCGGTTTATCCGTAGTGATTCGTCCGGGAATTATCCTGGTTGCGGTACTTTTCTCCGCGATAGTGGGTATCTTCTTCGGCATCTATCCTGCCAATAAGGCGGCAAAGGAAGATCCTATTGTAGCCCTTAGATATGAATAAGAAATTAAGAAGCCTAAGCCCTATAGGAATCATGGATATGCTTCTTCCGAGCCGGCCTTAATAACTTTTTATTAATAGCATCCCCTGGTTTTATTCAGTGCATTCCTTGATTAATCACTGGACAATAAGGCGAAAAAAGATATACTAAAGATGAGTAATATTCCTATTTTCAGGAGAAATTTCGGATTATGGTAAAGGAGGTTATGATGACCCTTAGAGAAGCAATGGAAAAACGACATATGGTTCGTAAGTACAAGGATGAAGTAATTCCTCAGGATGTGGTGAAGGCTTTAGAGGAGCGCATTCAGGAATGCAATCAGAAGTATTCTCTGCATTTTTTCTTAAAAACTGAGGATGGAGCTGCATTTGCGGAATTAATCGATAAATTGATTACCAAAAATGCCAAGAACTACATCGTATTGGCAGGAGACGGAAAGGAAGGCGTGGAGGAGCGTGTTGGTTATGCCAGTGCGGATATTATGCTCTATGCCCAGACCCTTGGCTTAAATACCTGGTGGGTAGGTGCCAGCTTCAATAAGGAGGCTGTTGCTAAATTAAGCCCTGAGCATCCTGTTTATGGTGTGATTTCCATTGGCTATGGAGAGACCCAGGGTACTCCTCATGCTTCCAAGGAAGATTTTGAGGTATGCAGCTATGAAGGAACCGTACCGGATTGGTTTAAGGAGGGTGTGGAGTATGCTTTGATGGCACCTACCGCCTATAATCGTCAGTCCTTCTATTTAAAGGGTAAGGGAAATGAAGTTCAGTTCACTTATAAAGAGGGCGAGTTCCAGGGAATTGATTCCGGTTTGGTAAAGTATCATTTTGAAGCGGCAGCCGGAAAAGAGAATTTCCACTGGGTTTAAGTTTGTAAATAAGACGTTTAGATTTTCGTCAAGTTAGGCCTGAAATTGGGGTATTCAAGTGTGTCCCCGGTTTCAGGTCTTTCTTTTCTTCACAAAAAGCCAAGCAATTTTCTTCCCTCCATTGAGAAAATCAAGCATCTATGCTAGACTATTGCGGATTGGAGAGATTATGATTCGATTTATACATGGTATTTTACGGGAAGTAAAAGAGGATATGTTGGTAATAGAAGCAGGAGGACTGGGATATGGGGTTCGCATTCCTGCTTCTGTTTTTGATAAAGCCCCTAAGACAGGAGAGGAGATTCTTCTTCATACCTACTTTTCGGTTCGAGAGGATAGTCAGGAGCTTTTCGGCTTTTGGGAGGAAAGGGATAGGGATTTTTTCATCAAGTTACTTTCCGTTTCCGGTATTGGTCCTAAGACCGCTTTGGGAATATTTTCTTGTATGAGCAGGGAGGAGCTGATACATGCCATTATCAGCAATGACAGCAAGAAGATACAAAAGGCTCCGGGGCTGGGGAAGAAATCTGCGGAAAGATTGATTGTGGAGTTACGGGACAAAGTACCTAAGGAGGACATTACGTTTTCCGGAGAAGAAGCTGTTGAGACGACTGCGACCTCCGTGGCTGTGGAGGAAGCGGTGGAAGCCCTGGTGTCCTTGGGATATTCCGTCATGGAAGCGAAAAGATGGATCAGGTCGATTCCGGCCTATGAAGAAAAGACCGCGGAGGAGCTGTTACGGATTAGTCTGAAGCAGTTTGCGTTGTAAGGGATTTTTATGGAAAGAAAGTTGATACAAACAGAGGAGAGTAAGGAGGATTTATCCTTTGATCCGAAGATTCGACCTCAATTTTTAAAGGATTATATCGGACAGGAAAAGCTGAAGGAAACCCTGTCTATTTTTATAGAAGCCGCGAAAAAGAGAAAGCAAAGTTTGGATCATTGCCTCTTTTACGGACCTCCCGGTTTGGGAAAAACCACAATTTCCAACATTATTGCCAATGAACTGGGGGTGCACTGTAAGATTACTTCTGGACCGGCTATTGAAAAGCCGGGGGAAATTGCGGCGATTTTGAACAACCTTTCCGAAGGGGATGTGCTCTTCGTGGATGAAATCCATAGACTGAATCGTCAGGTGGAGGAAGTGCTTTATCCTGCCATGGAGGATTTTGCCATTGATGTGCTTTTGGGGAAGGAAAGCAGTACCCGTTCCATCCGTCTGGATTTACCTCGATTCACCTTGGTAGGAGCTACCACCCGAGCGGGACTTTTGTCCGCCCCTCTTCGAGATCGTTTCGGGATTATCGGGAAACTGGAGTTTTATAAGGAAGAGGAGTTGGAAGAGATTGTCCTTCGAAGCGCCAAGGTGCTGTCCATTTCTATTGATGAAGGCGGAGCGAAAAGCATTGCCCTACGCTCCAGAGGTACACCAAGACTTGCCAACCGTTTGCTAAAGAGGGTACGAGATTTTGCGGAAATCAAGTATAATGGTGTTATTCGCAAAGAAGTGGCAGAGGATGCTCTGGATTTACTGGATGTGGATACCTTAGGCTTGGATACCTATGACAGACAGTATCTTTGGAATCTAATCGAGAAGTTTTCCGGAGGACCGGTGGGGGTGGAGACCTTAGCCACCAGTCTGGGAGAGGATCGGGGAACCTTAGAGGATATGATAGAACCCTATTTGATTTTACAAGGTCTGATAGACAGAACCCCCAGGGGAAGGATTGCAACAAAACATGCGTATCAACATTTAGGACTGAGTGAAGCATAGGAAAAGGTGGAGAAAATGGCAGATAAAAAGACAATACAGGTCATTATTGACGGAAAAATTTATGTCCTAAGTGGGGAGAATTCCGAGTCTTACCTTCATGATGTGGCAGATTATTTGAACCATAAAATTGAAAGCATTCGTAAGGAAATGTGGAATTATAATAAGCTGGAGGAATCGGTTCGATCCCTTCTGCTTCAGATTAATATTTGTGATGAGCTTTTTCAGGAAAGAAAGAAAGTGGAGGAGATGCAGGAGCTTTTGGATCAGGAAAAAAGTGAGAGCTACTCCTATAAGCACGACTTGGTAAAGACCAAGTTAAAGCTGGATGGGGTTTTGCAGGAATTGGAAAGTACCCAGAAGAAGCTTCTGGCTCTGGAAAAGAAGGAAGGAAAGGAAAAGACTTCTCATGAAAAGTCTTCTCATCAGGGAAGCAATAAAGAGGAATAATCCTCTATATGGAATTAGGGTTTATAGAGAAAAGCTGTTTCTTCTGAATTTGGCTATAGCTATAGGATGGAGTAAGTAAGGATGCCAATCCAAAACAAAGATAATTTAAGAGAAAAAGAGCCTTATGAAGCAGAGCTTTTGGCCCCGGCAGCCTCCTTGGAAGTATGCAAGGTGGCTGTTTTTGCCGGAGCGGATGCTATCTATATGGGAGGACAAAAATATTCCGCAAGAGCCTTTGCCAAGTCTTCTTTATCGGAAGAGGATGAGCTTTTGGCGGCCATTCATTTTTGTCATCTTTACAAGAAAAAGATTTACATGACCTTGAATACTCTTTTTAAAGAGGGAGAAAGAAAAGAGCTTTTCAGCTATATGGATCCCTATTATGAAGCAGGTTTGGACGGGGTAATTATTCAGGATCTGGGAATTGGGAAAATGTTGGCTAAGGCCTATCCGGATCTTCCTCTACATGCCAGCACCCAGATGACGGTACACACCAAAGAAGCTGTGGGCTTAATGGAAAACTTGGGCATGGAAAGGGTTGTACTTTCCAGGGAATGCAATTTGGAGGATATTTCCGATATTGCCAAGGCTTCCCCCTTAGAGTTAGAGGTCTTTATTCATGGTTCCATGTGCTATAGCTACTCCGGAGCCTGTTTTATGTCTTCTCTTTTAGGAGGACGGTCAGGAAACCGGGGAAGATGCGCCGGAACCTGTAGACTGTGCTATAGCAGTAAGGGGAAAAAGGGAAATTATCTGAGTATGAAGGATATGTTTACCCTGGATCTTCTTAAGGAACTTCTGGAGGCGGGAGCTTATTCTTTAAAGATAGAGGGTAGAATGAAGTCCGCCCTCTATACAGGGACAGTGGTCTCCATTTACAGAAAATATCTGGACTTGGCTCTTCAGGGGCGCTCTTATAAGGTTTCGGAGGAAGATATAGCCCTCTTAAAAGAGGTTTATGACAGAGGAGGCTACAGCTCTTATTTAGAACAACATAACGGGGAAGATATGATTGCCTTCGGAGAAAAGCCTTTCCGAAAAGAAAAGGAAGAAGTGCTTTCCAAGCTGAAGCAGGAAATGGAAGAGAGGGAAAGAAAGATTCCTTTGAAAGGAATTCTACGTTTAGCCTGCGGGGAGCTTCCTCTTTTTACTTTAGAGGAAGAAAACGGGCTGTCTGTATCTGTTGAAGGAACACAGCCAGTGGAAAAGGCCAAGGAAAAGATTTTATCCAGGGAACAGATAGCAAAACAAATGAAGAAGATGGGGAATACGGAATTTTCCCTGGAAGAACTTTCGATTCATGGGGAGGAAGATATTTTCTATCCCCTGTCTTTCCTGAACCAATTAAGGAGAGACGGTGTAGAGAAAATGAGGGAGGCTATTCTTGGGCAGTATAGACGGAATCAAAGACTTAGGGGAAATTAGGGTTTCCATAGAAAGAGGAGAACAGCTAAAAGCGGTGCTTCAATTCCCTTTTATCAAAGGAATTTATCTGGATGAGGGAGCCTTTTCCGAGGAAGAGCTCCTGAAATATCGCGGGGAGATTCAGAACAGCGGAAAATGGGCAGGTCTTCGTTTTCGAAGAATCCAAAGAAGGGAAGACAGGGGAAGAAGTCCGAAGGATTGGATGGAAGAGGCGAAAAATGAAGAGGGCTTCAGTCATTTTCTTCTTCGTACCCTGGATCAGGTGGCAATGCTACAGGATTTTCCGGATAGGAAGTTTTCAACCTGCTTTGACTATACCCTCTATAGCTATAATCAGTCTGCCATGGAGGTATGGGAATCCTTGGGAGCAAAAGAAATGTGCTTTCCCATTGAGTTTCGTTTTCAGGAGGATATGGCCTTTTCCGAATGGGCAAGAAGCAGGAGAATCTCCACAGAGCTTCTTTGCTACGGGCACCTGCCTATGATGGTCAGTGCCAATTGTATAGAAAAAACCAGAAATGGCTGTACCAGAGGGAACAATGTGGTGTCTTTACAGGATAGGCAGAATAAGAGTATGCCGGTTCGCCTCTATTGCAAATACTGCTATAATCAAATCTACAATAGCGATGTTTTGTCTCTAATAGGGCTGGAAAAGGAAGTGGAAAGGCTTGGCGCTTCTTCTTTTCGTTTTGATTTTACGGTGGAATCGGAAAAAGAAATCCTGGAGCTTTTTCAGGGAAAGCCTTTAAAGCAGTTTACCAGAGGACATTTTCATAAAGGAATAGAGTAGGGGAGAAAAGATGGGTAGTCTTTTTAGTACATTTACGAAGATTGTATGTATGGTATTGATGCTGCTGTATTGTTACAGTCTGTTTCGAAACCTTTCCCTGGATTATGGGGATGGAAAAAGAAGACTGGCAAAATTTCTGTACCAGATTTTATTGTTCTTACATTTTCTTTGTCATGGGGTTCTTTTCTTTCATACAAAGGACTTCTTTTATCTGATCATGTATGGAGCGGAGTTAGCTTTTCTTGTGCTCTATCCCTTCCTATGGAAGAAAATCTATCCTACCTTCAGCGAGACGCTCTTGTATAACCAGTGTCTTCTTTTGGCCTTAGGATGGATTATGCTGGAAAGATTAAATACGGATAAGGCCATGAAGCAGTTTGTCATTTCCGTGGCAGCCAGTCTTCTGGCCCTGCTTATTCCCTATTTCATCGATAAAATCTGGGATTTTCAAAAGGGAAGAATTGCCTTTGCGGTACTGGGGATTTTCCTGCTTTCCTTGGTCCTTATTGTAGGACGGGTAAGCTTTGGTGCTAAGATGAGCTTGAATTTCTTTGGCTTTTCCTTCCAGGCTTCCGAATTCGTTAAAATCAGCTTTGTCTTTTCCGTTGCGGGATTTTTATCGGAGGAGCAAAATCAAAGGGGCTTATACAAGGCAGCAATAGTGGCTATGCTCCACGGCATTGTGTTGGTGCTGTGTAAGGACTTAGGCTCTGCTCTAATCCTATTTATGGCCTTTTTGTTTATGCTTTATGTGGCCAGCAGTCAATTTTTGTATCTTGCCTTAGGATTTGGTCTATCTGCATTGGCAGGCTTTGTGTCCTACCATCTTTTTTCTCATGTGCGTACCAGAGTATTTGCCTTTTTGGATCCTTGGAAGGACATTGCAGGGAAGGGATATCAGATTACCCAGTCTCTCTTTGCCATCGGTACGGGGGGATTTTTGGGACTTGGTCTTTTTCAGGGATTGCCCAACAAGATTCCCATCGTGGAAAATGATTTTATTTTCTCCGCCTTGTCCGAAGAGATGGGAGGAATTGTGGCGATTTGCGTGATTCTCGTCTGTCTTTCCTGTTTTATGCAAATGATGATGATGGGAATGGATATGGAAAGCCTTTTTTATAAACTCATCTGTATCGGACTGAGTGTGATTTATGTGATGCAGGTCTTTTTAACCATCGGTGGAGCCATAAAATTTATCCCCTCCACGGGAGTGACCCTGCCCTTTGTCAGCTATGGCGGTTCCAGTATGATTTCCAGTTGTATTCTTTTTGCCATCTTCCAAGCTCTCTTTGTTATCCAGGGAAAGGAAGATGCCATGGATGAAGAGGAAGACGAACAGCAAGCGCCGAAGAGGAAGGGGAGAAGGGGCATTTATGAATAAGCTTAGAAATTCCGGAAGAAGGGTAAATTATGAAAAAGTATAATAATTCCAGAAGAAAACCAAGCAACAGGGAAATGAAGGGAATTACCTATTTCTTTGTCCTGCTTTTCTTTTCCATGATTGTATATTTTTGTTATTTTATGCTGGTTTTGGCTCCGAATCAGATTTCCAGCCCCTACAATGCCAGAATAGATTATCTTTCTTCGAAGGTCATTCGAGGCAGCATCCTTTCTTCTGATGGAAAGGTACTGGCGAAAACGGAAACAGGAGAGGGAGGAGAGAAAAGAGTCTATCCGGAGGGGATTGCCTTTTCTCACCCCATCGGCTACAGCAGTAAGGGAAAAACCGGAGTGGAGTCCATGGCGAACTTTTATCTTAGCCGTTCCAGTATTAACCCCTTACAAAAAATCATCAATCAGGCGGAGGAAATCAAGAATCCCGGAGATTCGGTAGTACTTAGCTTGAATTCTTCTTTACAATCCCTTGCCTATTCTTTGTTGAAGGATAAGAAGGGGAGTATTGTCTGTATGAATCCGAAGACCGGAAGAATTCTGGCGATGGTTTCCGCACCTTCCTTTACGGAAGAGGATATTCAGAACAACTGGGAAGCTCTAACTTCCTCCGACAACAAAGACGGAAATCTTCTGAACAGGGCTACCCAGGGACTTTATCCTCCCGGCTCAACCTTTAAGCTTTTGATGGCTTTGGAGTATATTCGGGAGCATCCTGCGGATTGGCAGAGCTTTAGCTATACCTGTAAGGGTGAATATGTGGATCCGGAAAATTCCTCCTATGTGGTGCATTGCTATAACGGGGAGGTTCACGGAAAGGTGGATTTGGAATCTGCCATTGCGGATTCCTGCAATTCCGCCTTTGCCAAGCTGGGAACAGAGATTGATCCAACTCGATTAAAGGCTTTGGCGGAAAGCTTTTACTATAATCAAAAAATAGATATCGGTTTGTCTGCCAATGCAGGACAATTCACCTTGGCAGAGAATGCGGACGTTTGGGATAAGATGCAAACCGCTATCGGACAGGGGGCCACCCTTTGTACTCCCCTTCAAAACCTTTGCATGGTTTCCGCCATTGCCAATGGTGGAAATCTGGTCTATCCAAGCCTTCTTGCTTCAGTACAGAATGCCAATGGCACAACGGTAAAGGAGTTCCCCTATGGGGAAAGTCATAGCCTTCTTTCCCAAGGGGAAAGTGATGCCTTAAAGCAGTTTATGAGAAAGGTAGTTACGGAGGGTACTGCCAGTGTATTAAATACAGATGCCTATAAGGTTTGCGGAAAAACCGGTTCCGCCCAGGTGAAGGTGGGGAATGATTTAAAGACCAATGCCTGGTTTGTAGGCTTTGCCCCCATGGAGGATCCGGAGATTGCGATATCCGTTATTGTAGAAGAAGGAGAAACCGGTGGAAAAACCGCGGCCCCTATTGCCAGAAAGGTGTTGGATCAATATTTTCATAAAGAAGGATAAAAGGGTAGTCCTTCCATAGCTCTAAAATAGTTTTACAAGAAGAAAAGAGCAGTTATAGGAGAACGAAGGTCATTTAAGGAGTCAATAGTTAGAGGAGTAGTAAGATGAGAAGAATACTGTCCTATATGGAAAAGGTGAAGGGGAAAAGTATTTTGGCCCCCCTGTTTAAGTGTCTGGAAAGTATGTTTGAGCTCTTTGTTCCTTTAGTCATTGCCGGAATGATCGATCAGGGAATCCGTAAGGAGAATGTAGGGGTGATTTGGCATAGCCTTTTCCTGCTCTTAGTCTTAGCCTGCATTGGTTGCCTTACCGCTGTCATTGCCCAGTATTTTGCGGCAGAGGTAGCAATGGTGGTGGGAAAATCCTACCGTAGAGACTTGTTTCACAAAATTCTTTCTTTACCCTACAAAGATTACAATGCGCTTTCCGCATCTTCCTTGATTACCAGAATCGGTCCGGATATCTTTCAGATTGAATCTACGGTGAATATGGTGCTTAGGCTATTAATGCGCTCTCCTTTTATTGTTGTGGGGGCTTGCATCATGGCCTTTCGAATCAGCCCCGGCCTATCGCTTTTGTTTTTTGTGGTATTGATTCTTCTATCCTTTGTAGTTTTTGGAATTATGGCTCTTACCATGCCCTTTTACAAAAAGATTCAAATCAGTTTGGAAAACATTACCAGAAAATACAGAGAAAATATAATGGGTATCCGTGTGGTACGGGCCTTTTGTCAGGAAGAGAAGGAAGAAGAGGAATTCCGGGAAAAGAACCAAAATTATACCAAGGTACAGATTGCAGTAGGAAAGATTTCCGCCTTACTGAATCCCATGAGCATGCTGTTGATTCAGCTGGGGCTTATGGGCATTCTGTATTTTTCCTCAAAATTGGTCAATGACGGCAGGCTCTTTCAGGGAAATGTGGTGGCTCTGACTAACTATATGAGCCAGATTTTGGTGGAGCTTCTAAAGCTTGCCAATCTGATTATCCTGATGGTTAAGGCCTATGCCAGCATCAGCAGAATTGAAGAGGTAATGGAGCGAAAGAGCGATGGCGAGTCTGAGTCCAAGGGTATTTCTACCAAGCCTTATGAAAAAGTAGTCCAATCTAATCCGGCTCAAGACGGCAAGAAGCCGGGAATTCTTATGAATTATCTTTCCTTTTCCTATGACAGCGGAGAGGAAAGAGCTCTTTCCGATATCAGCTTTTCTCTAGAAGAGGGGGAGAGCTTAGGAATTATCGGCGGTACCGGATCCGGAAAATCCACTTTAGTTTCCCTGATTTGCGGATTTTATAGGGATTATGAGGGAGAAATTTTCCTCTGGGGAAGAAACTTAAGAGAGTATTCGGAACAAGAGCTTCGGGAAAGCATTGCCTATGTCCCTCAAAAGGCAGTACTTTTTTCCGGAACGCTTAAGGAAAATCTTCTTTGGAGAAAGAAGGATGCAAATGATGAAGAGCTCTGGAAGGCCTTGGAAATTGCCCAGGGAAAGGAATTTGTAGAGGCAAAGGGGGAAGGTCTGAATTTGTCCGTCAGTATAGAAGGTAAGAACTTTTCAGGAGGACAAAGACAAAGGCTTTCTATAGCCAGAGCCCTGGTGGGAGATTCCAGGCTTTTGATTTTGGACGATTCCTCCTCAGCTTTGGATATGCTGACGGAAAGAAAGCTGCGAAGCGCACTGGAGGAATATCAAGGAAAGAAAAGTCTTTTGGTGATTTCTCAAAGAGTGTCCAGCATCAGACATTTACCGAAGATTCTGGTTTTGGACCAAGGAAGGCTCATCGGTGTAGGAAGTCATCAGGAGCTTTTGGAGCATTGTTCGGTATATCAGGAAATCTGTGCTTCGCAGAAGCAGGGAAAGGAGGAGTAAGATGCCTAAGGAAAATAGAACTGCGGGAGAAGCCTTTCGGAAGCTCTTTCGCTTTATGAAACCTTATAAATTCGCTTTGCTCCTTTCCATTGTCTCAGCCTTTCTGTCCGTAGTATTTTCTCTTTTTTTGCCGATTCTTTTAGGAAAGGCCATCGATAAGATTGCCGGAAAGGGAAGGGTGGATTTTCCCGGACTGGGACAGATTTTTAAGGTTATGCTTTTGGTTCTTATATTAGCAGTGCTTTTTCAATGGTTGATGAACCAGGTAAATACCTATTTGACCTTTCATGTGATTGAAGATTTACGAGAGAAGGCTTTTTCCCATATTCAGGCTGTTCCTTTATCCTCCATTGATTCCAAGGAACCGGGGGAGATTTTAAGTCGTTTGACCACAGATATAGAACAGATATCTCAGGGCTTATTTGTTTTATTGAATCAGTTTTTGCAGGCCGTGTTCAGTATTCTGGAAACTGCCTTTTTTCTCTTCCTTTTAGAATGGAGGATTGCTTTAATTCTTTTGGCTCTTACACCTTTATCCTTTTTTATTGCAAAGTTTATTTCCAAGCGCTCTTACCTGTATTTTCAAAATCAGTCCAAGAGCAGAGGAGAAATAGCTGCCTTCAGTACGGAGGCTATCGGAAATGTGAAGCTTCTGAAAGCTTTTATGCAGGAAGCCCCCAAAGAGTCCTTGTATCAGGAGAAAAATGAGAGACTTTCCCGATATAGTATGCAAGCAAACTTCTACAGCTCTTTGGTCAACCCCTTTACCCGTTTTTTAAATGCCCTAGGCTATGCTTTGGTGGGGGGAATCGGGGCACTGTTTTGCCTGAGAGGAACTTTAAGCATCGGTCAGTTGTCCTCTCTATTGGCTTATGCCACTCAGTATGCCAAGCCCTTTAACGACATTACTTCCGTGATTACGGAAATTCAAAATGCCTTAGCTGCCGCATCTCGTGTCTTTGACTTTCTGGAAGAAGCGGAAATGCAGCCAAAGGCGGAGGAAAGGGAATTGCCGAAGCCGGTGGAAGGATATTTGGAGCTTTCCGGATTGTATTTCTCCTATACCAAGGAGCAAAAGTTGATTCAGGATTTGAGCCTTTCCGTACAAGCCGGACAGAATATTGCCATTGTTGGCCCTACAGGATGCGGAAAAACAACCTTAATCAATCTTTTGATGCGTTTTTATGAGCCGAATCAGGGAAGGATTTCCATTGACGGAATTTCCTATGAAAAGCTATCCGACCATGGCCTTCGTTCTGCCTATGGCATGGTTCTTCAGGACAGCTGGCTAAAAGCCGATACGGTTTTGGAAAACATTCGTTACGGATCGCCGGAGAAGAGTATAGAAGAGGTCATTGAAGCCGCTAAACGTGCCGGTTGTCATCATTTTATTATGCAGCTTCCAAAGGGCTATGATACGCTTCTTCCGGAGGATGGAGGAAATCTTTCCCAGGGGCAAAAGCAGCTTCTTTGTATCGCCAGAGTGATGTTAAGAGATCCGGCCATTTTGATTTTGGATGAGGCCACCAGCTCCATTGATACCAGAACGGAAGAAAAGGTACAAAGAGCCTTCCAGGAAATGTTGAAGGGCAGAACCGCCTTTATCGTGGCCCATCGTCTTTCTACGATTCAGAATGCGGATTGCATCCTGGTGATGAAGGATGGAAATGTGATTGAAAAAGGAAGTCATGAGGAGCTTTTACGACAAAAGGGCTTCTATAAGAATCTTTATGAAAGCCAATTTCAGGGAGCAGAGAATTGAATCTTGCAAAAGAACAGAAAAGGGTAATTTACCGGCGCTTGACAAGCTGTTAAATTCTCCTTAAAATTGCAAAGTTTAGAAAAATTATAAGATAAACGGAACAGTATATTGTAGGATAAGTATTAGCATAGAGCCGTAAGACACTAATCAGTATGTGATTCCGTCAGGATAGCTCATGATAAGGAGGGATATAAAATGCAAGAGGAAAAAGTCATGCAGAGAGATACCATGCAGGTACTGAAAATCCTATCACAATCTATCAGAGAGTTTAAAAAAGACTCCATTCTTTGTCCTCTTCTGGTTACCGGAGAAGTTATCTTGGAATGTATGATTCCTTTTTTTACGGCTCAACTGGTGAACAAAATGAAGGAAAATGCCTCCATGCAGATGATTCTGCATTATGGCTTGATTCTGGTGGTGATGGCTATTCTTTCTCTTCTTTTCGGCCTTTGGGCAGGAAACTTTGCGGCTTCTGCCTCCACAGGCTTCGCCCGGAATATTCGAAGAGATATGTTTCAAAGAATTCAGGGCTTTTCCTTCGAGAATATTGACCGTTTTGAAAGTTCTTCCTTGGTAACAAGATTAACCACGGATATCAGCAATGTACAGATGGCCTATATGATGCTGGTGCGTACCGCATTCAGAGGCCCATTGATGATTGTTTTTTCCTTTACAGCAGCTTTTTTGATAGGCGGAAGAATGGCTATTATTTTCTGCTTGGTTATTCCTATTTTGGCAATCGGTTTAATTATTATTACCAAAAAAGCCATGAAGATTTTCAACGAAATCTTTAAGCGTTATGATGCCTTAAATGAGTCTGTGGAAGAAAATATTCAGGGCATGCGGGTAGTGAAAACCTATGTTCGGGAAGATTATGAGAAAGAAAAGTTTAATGGAAAGGCGGAGTCTTTGGCTCTGGACTTTATTTCAGCAGAAAAACTGATCGCCCTGGCTAACCCCTTGATGCAGTTCTGTCTTTTTGTGGTCGTACTTTTTGTTTTAAGCTTCGGTTCCTATTTGGTGGTTAGCACAAGCGGTTCTGCTTTAGATGTAGGACAGCTTTCCGCCCTTTTGACCTATAGTTATCAGATTCTTTCCAGCCTGATGCTGGTGGCCATGGTATTTGTGATGGTGGTAATTTCCGCAGCTTCCTCTCGAAGAATCGCTGAAGTTTTAACGGAAGAAAGCACCATGGAGAATCCGGCAGAGGGCATTAAGCTGGTGAAGGACGGCTCCATTGACTTTAATCATGTATACTTTAAGTATTCCAAGGATGCAAAAAAGAATGTATTAACTGATATTTCCCTTCATATTCCTTCAGGACAAACCGTGGGAATCCTGGGAGGAACCGGTTCTGCCAAGTCATCTCTGACCCAGTTGATTTCCCGACTGTATGATGTGACGGAGGGAGAAGTGCTGGTTGGCGGTGAGGATGTTCGAAAATACGATATTCAAGCCTTGAGAGACCAGGTGGCTGTAGTATTACAGAAGAATATTCTTTTCTCCGGAACAGTGGCGGAGAACCTTCGCTGGGGAAACCCAAATGCTAGCCAGGCTGAGCTGGAAGAAGCCTGCAGGCTTTCCCAGGCGGCGGATTTTATTGAACGAATGAAGGAAGGCTATGAAAGCCATGTGGAACAGGGGGGAAGCAATTTCTCCGGAGGACAGAAGCAAAGACTTTGTATTGCCAGAGCCTTGCTGAAGAAACCCAAGATTTTAATTTTGGACGATTCCACCTCGGCGGTGGATACCAAAACCGATGCCTTTATTCGGAAGGGCTTTAAGGAATTTATTCCGGACACTACGAAGATTATTATTGCCCAAAGAGTTTCCTCTGTAATGGACGCAGATCAGATTCTGATTATGGATAAGGGAGAAATTATTGCCAGAGGTACTCATGAGGAACTTATGGAGAATTCTCCGATTTACAGAGAGACTTATGAGTCTCAGAACAGAAAGGAGGTAGAGGATGGAGAATAAGGGAAGACCGAAGAATTTTATGAAGACCTTAGGCAGAATCATAAAGGACTTATTTTCCTTTTATCCGACTCTGCTGCCCATTACCTTACTGTTCATCGTCATCAATGCGGTGGTAACGTCTATTCCGGCGATTTTTCAGCAAAAGATTATCAGTTTGATTGAAACGGTTTATAAGGAAGGAAACTGGGATGCAGTATCCTCCGATATTTTAAGACTGGTTGGGATTTTGCTGGTGTTTTACACCATTTCCCTGATTTGTGCCTATTGCTACAATATGAATATGGCCACCATTACCCAGGGCTCCTTAAAACAGTATCGTCAGAAACTGTTTAACCATATGCAGGATCTGCCCATTGCATTTTTCGACCAAAACAAAACCGGGGATATCATGAGTCATTATACCAATGACATTGATGCCATGAGACAGTTTATCTCTATCTGTATTCCTCAGGCTATTTCTTCCCTGATTACGGTGATTACGGTAGTTTCCATTATGCTGTATTACTCCCTTTGGCTGAGTCTGATGGTTGTGCTTGGATCCTTCTTTATGCTTCGGATTGTGAAGGTAATCGGAGGAAAGTCCAGCCATTACTTTGTTCGTCAACAGGAGGAGCTGGCCCGTTCCGAAGGCTTTATTCAGGAAATGATGAACGGACAGAAGGTCATTAAGGTCTTTAATCATGAAGAGAAGAGTATTCAGGACTTCGACCGCTATAATGATGAATTGTTTCGGGTTTCCAATGAGGCTAACCGTTATTCCAATGTGATTATGCCTATTCTAAACAATATCGGAAATATCCTTTATGTTTTGGTTGCCATTGTGGGAGGTGCGCTTTTGGCCTTCCATGTGCCCAATATTTCCATTTCCGGATTAGGCTTAAGCATTGCTATTGTGATCCCCTTCTTGAATATGACCAAGCAGTTTGCAGGTGTGGTGGGACAGATTTCCTCGGAAGTTAATGCCGTGGTTATGGGTGTTGCCGGTGCGAACAGAGTTTATCAGATGATTGATGAAGAGGTGGAAGAGGACGAAGGAAAGGTTTGCCTTGTGAACTGTTCCCACGAGGGAGAACGTTTGGTAGAAAGCAAGAAGAGAACAGAGCTCTGGGCTTGGAAGAGCATTTTACCGGATGGAAGCATTTCCTTGAAAGAACTGAAAGGGGACATGGAGCTTAAGGGAGTGGATTTCTCCTATGATGGAAAGCGTCAGATTCTAAAGAATATTGATGTTTTTGCAAGACCGGGAGAAAAAGTAGCCTTTGTAGGAGCCACCGGTGCGGGAAAAACCACCATCACCAACCTTTTGAATCGTTTCTATGATATCCAAAGGGGAGAGATTATATACGACGGCATCAATATTCGGGATATTGCCATTTCCGATTTAAGAAGATCCATTGCGGTAATTTTGCAGGATACCGTGCTCTTTACCGGAACGGTAATGGAAAATATTCGTTACGGAAAGCTGGATGCGACAGATGAAGAATGTATTGCTGCGGCAAAGCTTGCGGGAGCGGATGATTTCATTACAAGACTTCCAAAGGGCTATGATACGGAGCTAAGTGCTAACGGAGGCAACTTGTCCCAGGGACAGAGACAGCTTTTATCCATTGCCAGAGCTGCGGTAAATGATCCTCCTGTCCTTATCATGGATGAAGCCACCAGCTCCATTGATACCAGAACGGAGGCTATTGTACAGAAGGGTATGGATGCCCTGATGGCCGGAAGAACCGTTTTTGTGATTGCTCACAGACTTTCTACCGTACAAAACTCTGATGTCATCATGGTTTTGGAACAGGGAGAAATTATAGAGCGAGGCAGTCATAAGGATTTGATTGCCGCAAAAGGAAAGTACTATCAGCTTTATACCGGAGCCTTTGAGTTGGAGTAAGCTTAGTATTTTTGTAGCTTTAAAGCAAAATAAGCTTGCAGTTTTTGTAGCTTGGAACCGGAATAAGCTGCTAAATTGAAAAAGTAAATTCCAGTGCAGAAGTAAATTCTACCGAGCTTAAAA
>NZ_CAUVME010000028.1:0-35232 GCF_963553175.1 Oribacterium sinus
GAAAAGGTCTTAGGGAAAGGAAAGGGAAAATGAGAGTTGGGCTGGGTTATGACGTACATAGGCTGGTGGAAGGAAGAGACTTGATTCTTGCCGGGGTAAAGATTCCTTATGAAAAGGGACTTTTGGGACATTCCGACGCGGATGTGGTGCTGCATGCTTTAACCGATGCCATCCTGGGGGCAGCAGCTCTTGGAGATATCGGAAGACATTTTCCGGATACGGAGGAACGCTATAAGGGAATTTCTTCCGTCCTGCTTTTGGAAAAGGCCTATGCTTTGGTACAGGAGAAGGGCTATACTCTGGGAAATGCAGACATTTGTATCCTACTGGAAAGACCGAAAATCAAGAATTATATTCCGGAGATGGAAGAATGCATCGCCAAGGCGCTTCATTGTGAAAGAGGACAGATTTCCGTGAAAGCCACAACGGAGGAAGGCCTGGGCTTTACCGGAAGGGGCGAGGGGATTGCGGCGAAGGCCATTGTCCTTTTGGAAAACCGATAAAACCATGGTAAAATGAAGGGAATTCTCGGAAAAGAAAAGTTCTTCGGAAGTTTTATGCATTGTCACAAATTGAACACAATATCTCTTTAAAATAAAGAGATATTTTTTATATAAGATAATGTTTCAGTAGGCGGAAGACAGTGTTTTTCTGCAATATTTTTAACGGGAAAATGTTTTAAGGGGGAGAAGAGATGAAACGTTTTATTGGGATAGTCTTTTCGGCTTTGCTTTTCGGAGTGATTGCCGGAACTTGTATGGTGGGCATCAATTACCTTGCTCAATCCAATGGGATTTATCATATTCTAGCGGAAGGAGAGCTTTCTCAGGATAATGAGACGAATTCGAAGCAAGACAGTACTCAGGAATCCAAGGAAGAAAAGCAGAAAGAAAAGCAGGAGAAAAAGACCAGCGCTTCCGATGTAGAGAAGGAAAAGACGGTGGTGCAGGCGGATTCCGGCTCTGTCAGTCAGGTGGCTAAGGAGGCTATGCCTTCCGTTGTAGCTATTACCAATATGATGCGTTATCAGGAAAACGGTTTTTCCATCTTCGGCGATATCCAGAGAGAAACCGAGTATCCTGCCAGCGGTTCCGGTGTCATCGTTGGAAAAAATGAAACGGAACTTTTGATTGCCACCAATAATCACGTGATTCAGGACTCCAATTCCTTAACCGTAAGCTTCATTGACGACAGTACCGCCAAGGCTCAGGTGAAGGGTACCGATGCCACGGTGGATTTAGCTCTTGTTTCCGTGAAGCTTTCAGACTTATCTCAGGAAACCAGAGACAAGATTAAAGTGATTGAAATCGGTTCCTCCGATGCTATGGAGGTGGGAGACCAGGTAGTAGCCATCGGAAATGCTTTAGGCTATGGTCAATCCGTAACCAAGGGAATCATTTCTGCAAAGGATAGAGACGTGGAGACGGAAGACGGAACCGCAGAAGGATTATTACAGACGGATGCGGCTATCAACCCCGGTAATTCCGGCGGAGCCCTTCTGAATATGCAGGGAGAATTAATCGGTATCAATGTGGCCAAGTACTCCGATACGGATGTAGAGGGTATGGGCTATTCCATCCCATCCTCCAAGGCGGAAAGCATTTTGAAATCCCTTTCCACTCTGGCCACCAGGGAGGATGTTCCAAAGGAAGAGCAGGGAGTGCTGGGGGTACAGGTGAAGAATATTGATGCCCAGACCGCAGAAAGCTTTGCAATGCCTAAGGGCGTATATATCTTTAAGATCCTAGAGGACACCGGAGCACAGAACAGTGAGCTCCAGGAAAGAGATATTATTACCAAGCTGGACGGACAGGGCATTGCCACTACCGCAGATTTGAAGTCTCTTCTGTCAAAGTACCGTATAGGAGAAGATGTTACTTTAACCGTAATGCGCCAGGATGGCAGCGGTAAGTACAACGAAGTGCAGGTACACGTTACCCTTGGAAAAGCCAACGCAACAGATTACGGAACATCTAACGGTTCAGCATCATCCGGAGAGCAACAGCAAGGCGGTAATTCTCAGGGAGAGGCTCCGCAGGGCAATGCACCGGAAGGAAATTCCGGGGACAATGGGGAAAGCTCCGCACCATCCAAGGAGCAAGAAGGAAAATCCAAGGGAAATCAGAGAAGATCCAAGGAAGAAGAGGATTTTTATAAGCAGTTCCAGGATTTCTTTAACGAGTACAAGAGATAAAGTTTAGTAGATAAGGGATAAGCTTTCCGGATAATCGGAAGAAAATTACATATCGAAGGACAGTTAGAAATTAATTGTAAAGGGACTGTAAAAATCTATTTTGATTTTTACAGCCCCTTTTTTCTTGACTTTCCTATTTAGAGAGATATACTTTAATTACTAAACTATACAACTGTACATAATAAATTGTACAAAAAAACAATATGAGGATATATCAATGAGCGAGGAATTGAAAGAATTATTCGGACAATATGGTGGAGTAATGAAGACTTCGGAACTTAGAGAAGCAGGAATTTATTACAAAAGAATTCAAAATCTTTTGGAGCAAGATAAGATAGAGCAAATTAGAAGAGGCTATTATCAGTACATACAAGAAAGCAGCTTTTCAGAGATTCCTATTTTAAAAGCGTTATTTCCCGATGGAGTCCTGTGTATGGAATCGGCATTAGACTACTATGGATATACAGATAAAACGCCTTCTGCATGGCATTTGGCGGTGGACAGTAAGAGCAGTCGAACAAGATTTTATATAGATTATCCCATAGTTAAACCACATTTTATTAGAACGAATCGCTATAATCTTGGAATAGCTGAAGTAGAGATAGATGGAACAATTATGCAAATATATGATAGAGAGCGAACAATTTGCGACGTATTGTTTCACCGTAATAAGTTGGATGCAGAAATTTTCAATACAGCTATTCATCGGTATGTTGCAGAATCCAAAAAAAATGAAGCAAGGTTAATGAAATATGCGAAACTTCTACGAGTTGAGAAAAAGATTAAGGAGGTGCTGGGGATATGGCTGTGAAAAATATGGCGGCTTCTATTCTGACAAGACTTAAGAACCAGTCAAAACAAGAGAAGATTCCATTTCAATTGATTCTTCAACTTTTTGCACAAGAAGAATTTTTGAGAAAGCTGTCACGTTCTACCTATGTTAATCATCTTATTCTAAAAGGCGGAATGTTTATCTATACATTAACAGAGTTTGATTCCAGACCAACAAGAGATATTGATTTTTTACTACGGAATCTTCACGGAAGCTTGACAAATATAGAACAAAGTATGAGAGATATTTGTAATGTTGTTACAGGTAATAGTTATATTATTTTAGATGTTATAGGTACAGAACCAATTTCGGTGGAGAAAAAATATCCGGGAATAAGGACGAATTTTATAGGGAAAATTGAACGAGTTCGCATTCCTTTTTCGATAGATATAGGAATTGATGACATTATAATTCCAAATCCAATACAAAGACATATAGTGACCAGACTACCGGAGTTTGAGTCTCCGCTAGTTTATACATATTCCTTAGAAAGTACCATTGCAGAAAAATTTGATGCAATACTGCAGAGAATGTCCGGAACAAGTCGGATGAAAGACTTTTATGATATTTACTATTTATCCGGCATATTTGATTTTCAGGGGAAGATACTTACTGAAGCTATAAGTAAGACATTAATTCAGAGAGAAAGAGAATTGACTCAAGACGCGTTTGACGATATTTCTACTTTTAAAGATAATGCCTTTCTGCTAAAACAGTGGAGAGCTTTTGAGCCTGCTAGAAAAATAAATCTAAGCTTTGAAGAAGTAATTCAACGGTTGATTTATTATTTGGAGCCAATCTATCAATGTATATTGGAAAATACGCTTTATACAAAGAACTGGGATTGTGAACATCAAGCTTGGGTAGAAGTGAAGTCCAAAGATGATATTTGACATATCCAATTTTCCGGACGCTGTCTGGAAAATTAACTTGGTCACATTATTTAGAACTTTTATCTATAGAAGATAATGACAAGCGTAGCTTTTATGAGAAAGAAACAGAGAATGCTAATTGGTCTGTAAGAGAACAAAAAGGTCAATTATTTCCCTACAACAAAAAGGTCAATTATTTCCCTGCATTTCTTGACGAACTGTGGGAAAGACTATACACTAAAATCGTATATGCCCTCATAGGTGAGAAGGTTGAGAGAAGATTGTCTTCGTAGAAAGGAAGCAAAGCTATGAAAATTTATAATACCATGTCGAAGCAAAAAGAAGAGTTTGTCCCCATTGAAGAGGGGAAGATTCGGATGTATGTCTGCGGCCCCACGGTTTATAATTTAATTCATATCGGAAATGCCCGTCCTATGATTGTGTTCGATACTTTCCGCCGTTTTATGGAATATAAGGGCTATAAGGTTTGCTATGTCTCCAACTATACGGATGTGGACGATAAGATTATTAAGACTGCCATGGACGAAGGCACAGATTGCTCTTCCATCACCGAGCGCTATATTTCCGAAGTGGAAAAGGACATGTCGGATCTGAATATTATGGAGGCTACCGCCCATCCCAAGGCCACGGAAGAAATTCAGGGAATGGTGAATCTCATCGATGTGCTGGTAAAGAAGGGCTTTGCTTATCCGGTGGAGGGTACGGTGTACTATGACACCACTGCCTTCCCTTCCTATGGAAAGTTGTCTCATAAGAATATGGAAGATTTACGTTCCGGTCTTCGTGAGTTGAAGGTCTCCGGAGAAGAGGAGAAGAAAAGCCCCACGGACTTCGTGCTTTGGAAACCTAAGAAGATGGGAGAGCCTTACTGGAATTCTCCATGGAGTGAAGGACGTCCGGGCTGGCATACCGAATGCTGCGTAATGGCGCCGAAATATTGCGGAGGCGCGTTAGATATCCATGCCGGCGGTGAGGATCTTGTTTTCCCTCATCATGAAAATGAAATTGCCCAGTACGAGGCGGCTCACGGCGAGCAATTTGCCCGTTATTGGATGCACAATGCTTTTATCAACATTGACAATAAGAAGATGTCCAAGTCTCTGGGAAATTTCTTTACCGTAAGAGATGTTACATCCCAGTTTGACCCCATGGTGCTTCGTTTCTATATGCTTTCCGCCCATTATCGTAGTCCGCTGAATTTCTCCAAGGACTTAATGGAAGCTGCCAAGACTTCTTTGGGAAGAATTCTTACCGCGATTTGGCGTTTGCAGGACCTCATCCCTCGTTTGGAAGAGAAGGCATTTTCCAAGGAAGAAGAGGAAAATGTGAAAACCGCAGAAGGCTATGAAGCTATCTTTTCCGAGAAGATGGAAGACGACTTAAATACAGCGGATGCGATTACACAGATTTTTGAGCTGGTACGTCTTGCCAATGCCACTGTAGAGGAGCATTCCTCAAAGGCCTACGGGGAGGCTTTGTTGCAGAGGCTGGAAACCTTGATGGCGGTTCTTGGCATTCGGACCGAGAAGAAGGAAGAAGAGCTTGGTGCCAAGGTGGAAGCTTTGATTCAGCAAAGACAGGATGCCAGAAAGAACAAGGATTTTGCCAAAGCGGATCAGATTCGTGACGAGCTTTTGGCTATGGGTATTCAGTTGAAGGATACAAGAAACGGTGTGGAATGGCAGAAGATTTAATGGCAGAAAGTTTAGAGAATCTAAGCTTTCAGGAGAGCGAAATGGAGAGTCGAAGTGTTAAGGAGCTAGGCTCTTCAAGAATACAAACCGAATGTGCTATGACAGCGGAACTTTTGCAGAATACATTATCCATCGAGCAACAAGTTATTAACGGTGAAGCTCCGGACTTGTCCCCATTAGCTTTAGCATATGTTGGAGACTCCATCTATGATTTTCGGGTGCGAGATTACCTTTGCAGAAGATATCAGGTCAATCTGAATCGGGTAAACAGCAGAAAGACCAAGTTGGTTTGTGCCAAGGCTCAGTCGGATTTGATGGGCTATTTAATAGAAGAAAAGCTTTTAACGGAAGAGGAGCTTTCCGTTTATCGAAGAGCCAGAAACCATAAGTCCCAAAGCCACTCCAAAAACTCCAGCATTATGGATTATCGGAGAGCCACCGGATTTGAAGCATTTTTAGGCTATCTTTATTATGCCGGAAAGATTTCCAGATTGATAAGTTTGGTGGAGAAGGGCTTGGAGCATTTATTGGCAGAGGATGAAGCCAAGGAATAAGTAAAGCTATAAAGAAAGCTATATAGAAAGGCACTTAGAAGGTGCTGAAGCATAGAAGTAGGAAAGAGGAAGAGAATGAGAGAAGAGGGATATACCCTAATCGGCAGAAATCCGGTACTGGAAGCCTTTCGTGCCGGAAAGACCATTGACCGTCTGTTTATTCAGGACGGTTTAAAGGACGGCCCTATTTTAAGTATTCTTCGAGAGGCGAAGAAGCAGGATCTGGTGATTGACTTTGTGAAGAAATCCCGTTTGGACGAGATGTCCTCAGGGGAGATGCATCAGGGGGTTATTGCCTATCTTTCCGCCTATGAATATGCACCCTTGGAGGATTTATTACAGGTGGCGAAGGACAAGGGAGAAGCGCCCTTTTTCTTCCTTTTAGACGGAATCGAAGATCCTCACAACCTGGGAGCGATGATTCGTACTGCAAATCTTGCAGGAGCCCATGGAGTAATCATTCCGAAGAGAAGAGCGGTGGGCTTAACCGCAACCGTTGCCAGAACCAGTGCCGGAGCCTTGAATTATACCAAGGTTTGCAAGGTGACCAATCTGGTGCAGACCATGGAGGAGCTGAAGAAGGAAGGTATGTGGTTTGTCTGCGGAGACATGCGGGGAGAAAGTATGTATAAGCTGAACCTTACCGGTCCCATCGGCTTGGTACTGGGAAATGAAGGAGAAGGCGTTTCCCGTTTGGTAAAGGAATCCTGTGATATGCAGGCCTCCATTCCCATGAAGGGAGAACTGGATTCCCTAAATGCTTCCGTAGCCTGCGGCGTTTTGGCCTATGAAATTGTAAGACAGAGGCTGTTACAAAATGGATAAAGTAAAGGCATCCTGGAAAATACATGAAAAGCTTTGGTTTTTTGCCCTCCTGATCTTTTCGGGGGGCTTTTATGGTGGATACACTTATAGCCTACGAGGGCAGGTATTTGCCAATGCCCAGACGGCAAATCTTGTCATCATGATGCTGTCTTTGGGAAAGGGAAAATGGGGGAGAGCCCTCTATTCTCTGGCTCCCTTTACCGCCTATATGGTAGGTGTGATTTTATCGGAGTATATCGGGCAAAAACATAAGAATCTGAAGAAGAGAGATTTTGAAGAGAAGATTCTCCTCTTTGAATCGCTGGTTTGCTTCCTTGTGGGGCTGATGCCCGCAAGCTGGCCGGATCAGTTTTGCCAATTAAGTTTAAGCTTTATTTGTGCCATGCAGTTCAACATCTTCCGGAAAGCGGAAGGAATTCCTATGGCCACCACCTTCTGTACCAATCATATCCGACAAATGGGAAGCCATCTTACGCAGGCTGTATTTTTCAAAAATGAAGAATCCGCACGTCTTGCGAAGAGACACGGCACGATGATTCTTGCCTTTGCTTCCGGGGTTTTGTCTGCGGTGCTTTTGTCAAAGGTTTTCGGGCTTTACTGCATTTTCGGAATGACGATATTGCATCTCTTCCTCTGGGCTAAACTGCATTTGGAAAATAAAAGCTATGAAGAGAGAGCAAAAAAGCTAAAGGAAGAACAAGGAAGATAAAAGAAGATAAAGGTCGAACGAAGAGGATAAAGATAGAACAAAGAAGATAAAACAAGAGGAAGAAGGAGAAAGTAGGAGCTAATGAGTGCTTGTAGAGAAGAAAATTGTTGGGAAATTGACGGAAGAACCGGGCTTTTCGGTCTTTTGGGCAGCCCGGTGGAGCATAGCCTTTCTCCTGCCATGCATAACGAAGCCTTCCGCTTGCTGGGAATCAATGCCCGTTACCTGGCCTTTGATTTACAAAAGGAGGATCTGCCGGGCGCATTACCTGTTTTCCGGAAAATGAAGCTACAGGGCTGTAATCTCACCATGCCCTTAAAGGAAGCGGTGATTCCCCTTTGTGACAGTATTTCCAAGGAAGCAAGACTTGCCCATTCGGTAAATACCTTGGTTTTCCGGGAAAATGGAGAAATTGAGGGACATAGTACCGACGGCAAAGGCTTCTTCCGGGGCTTGGAAGCAAAGAGACTTGCTTTAAAAGGAAAGAAGCTAAGCCTATTGGGGCTGGGCGGTGCCGGAAAGGCCATCCTTAGCTATGGCATCGGCACGGAGCTCTCGGAAATAGAAGTGCTGGTGCGAGAAGAAAGCAAGGGAAAGTATGAGGACTTTATAGAACGTTGTGAAAAGGAGTCCGGAAGAAGGATTCCCTTAAAAAGTCTGGAAAAGGACTTGGAAGAAGCCTGTGGAAGCAGTGATATCCTGGTGAATGCCAGCTCCGTAGGTATGAAAGAGAAGCGTTCTCTGGTAGAGGATAGTCGCTGGCTACATAAGGGGCTTTTTGTAGCAGATTGCATTTACCATCCCTTGGAAACGAAGCTTTTACAGCAGGCAAAAGAACAGGGATTAGCTTATATGAACGGCTTGCCCATGCTCTTTTATCAAGGGGCGGAGTCCTTCCGGCTATGGACCGGAAAAGACTTTCCGGAAGGGGAGGTCTATGCCCTTTTGGAATCAAAGGTCAAAGAAAGAGAAGGATAGAGATAACACATAAAGTTTTTTGCGTATCCACAGTATAGGTCTGAACACGGGGCACGCTCCCGCTAACTTCGCCTCGTAAGGGATACTAAGCAAAAAACTTCAGTTCCTTCGTTTTTTGCAAGTACCCACGGGCTCAGATTACCCCGTATTACAGACCTATATTGCGTATACGCACACAGATTTTTTTGTTTTACATTCTACCCTTCTCCATCTGTAAAAACATTAAACCGCTCTATGCCCTTGATTCATAAGGGCATAGAGCGGTTTTCGTCAACAGGTTTTGTGCTAAAAGCCTTTTAAGCTATAGACCTTTTAAACTATAGGCCGGACAGCTTAATATAGTATATTTTGTCTGATAAGACTTGCTTATTGCTGTCTTATTATGCAACCTTAATCTGCATGATTTCCAAAATTAATAGCCATGTCAGTCCGTAATAGCTTACCACTCCCACCAGGTCATTGATGGTAGTAATCAATGGGCCGGAGGCTGCTGCCGGGTCTACGCCGATCTTCTTAAAGAAGATGGGGACGATGGTTCCCACAAAGGAGGAGATGACCATAGCCAGTAACAGGGAAATGCCGATGCAGAAGGCAATTCCGATGGAGACATGGAGGGGCATATGCTTAAAGAAATAGATATAAGCCCCGATTCCCACTAATGAGAAAAATCCCAAGACCAATCCGTTAATGCCGCCGATACTCATTTCCTTTACAAGTAGTTTCAGCTTGTCTCCGGCCTTTAATTGCTCATCCATTAAGACACGGATGGTTACCGCAAGTGATTGAGTTCCTACATTTCCCGCCATATCCAAAATCAGGGATTGGAAGGCCATGACGATGGTGAGCTGCGCCACCACAGTTTCGAAAAGTCCCACAACGGTGGAAACCAAAAGTCCCAGGAACAGAAGCATAATCAACCAGGGAAGACGTTTCTTCACACTATCCACAACAGGTTCATTTAAATCCTCTTCTGCAGAAAGACCTCCCAACTTGGCGTAGTCTTCCGCCATCTCGTCATCGGAAACCTCCAAGATATCCTGGGCAGTGATGACACCGAGAATTTCCTTGTCCTCTCCCAGTACGGGAATAGAGTTTTCGGAGTAAGCCTTGATATTTTCCAGGCAATCCTCAATCCGCTCATCCGCATAAACAAAGGGGTAGGCGGTTTCAGTAATGTCTTCGAGCTTCGTATCCTTTCTGGCAATAATGATATCCTTTAAATCTACGGCACCGTAATAGGATTCATTTTCATCCACCACATAGAGGGTGGAAATATTGTCATGCTCCGCAGCCTGCTCAATCAAGGAACGCATAGCTTCCCGAATGTTCAAATTGCTTTCCAAAGACACGAAATTGGTGGTCATACGAGAACCGATTAAGTCCTCACTATAGGATGCCAAGGACTGTAATTCTTTTCTATTCTCTAAAGGCATGCGAGAGAGCCAAGCCTTTTTAATCTCCGGCTCAGTTTCCTTCAATAAGTCTACCGCATCATCCGGTTCCATCTTTGCCAGAATGTCAGCAGCCTTTTGAGGCTCCATTTCCTCCAGATACTGATCCGCATCCTCTGCGTACTCCATCATTTCCGCAAGGCTTTCCATATCCAATAAGGAATAGAAAACTTCCCGTTCTTCTTTTGTCAGCTCCGGAAGACAGGAGGCCATATCATTGGCATGGTAGTCTTCCAAACGCTCTTTCTTTACTGCGGGATCATCCGAACCCCGCAAAATATCCAGAATTTCCTGCTGATAATCCTGTAAAACTCTCTCTTCTTCGTTCATGTAAGCTCCTTCCCAAAAAAACTATGGACACAGGGAAAAGAACTTATGATATTTTCACGATTTATCCGATCAGAAGGAAGGATTGATAGAAATTCACAAATCCCTGCCCCATGGAAATATCATAAGTACTAGGATCCGTGTCGTCGCCGCTTTTCATTTGCATTTTCCTTCCTTTCTCTTGAATTTTTGCAAGTAAAAACTCGCATAAGCCTGTGTAAGTGTAACACGGAAGAGAGGGCGGGGCAATGGCTTTCAGGAAGAAAAAGAAAGAAGTTCTATATAGGGAGGAAAGCAAGATATGTTCCGGAGAAGTCGGTAGAATATTCCTAGCAGCTTGGCAGAAAGTATCTTGTATAAGAGTCGAATAGAAGTTATTATATTGAATATAAAAGCCTTTTGAGGCAATAAAATTCAAATAAGGAGAGAGCTTATGGAAATCCAAAGAGATAGCTATTTAAAACAGCTTATATCCTACCGCTTTGACGGTCTGGTTAAAGTGATTACCGGAATTAGACGTTGTGGAAAGTCCTATTTGCTGAAGAAGCTATATAAAGATTATTTGTTGAATCATCAGGTGAAGGAAGAGCAGATTATCAGTATTGAGCTGGACTTGGCAAAAGATGTTCAATTTAGAGATCCACTTCATTTAAGTTCCTATATAAGAGAGAAGCTTTCCGGAACAAGAGAAGAACATTATCTTTTTATTGATGAAATACAGATGTCTGATGAAGTCCCGAATCCTTACAACCCCGAGGGGAAGAAGATTAGTTTTTATGATGCCTTAAATGATTTACGCTCCATTCCGAATCTGGATGTGTATGTTACGGGAAGCAATTCCAAGATGCTATCCAGTGATATTCTTACGGAGTTTCGAGGGAGAAGTGATGAAATTCGAGTCCATCCCTTAAGCTTTTCGGAGTACTATTCTGCAGTAGGAGGGGATAAAAATGAAGCCTTTGACGACTATGCTTTTTATGGGGGAATGCCCTTAATCTTATCCAGACCCAATGAGGGTGCAAAGATGCAGTACCTAAAATCTCTCTTTTCAGAGGTGTATATCAAGGATATCGTGGAGCGAAAGAAAATCGAAAGACAGGATATTCTGGAGCAAATTTTGGGTCTGCTCTGTTCTTCCATCGGTTCTCTAACGAATCCGGCAAAGCTGGCCAATACCTTGCAATCCAAGCAAGGCATTTCCGTCTCCTCGAACACCATTCGAGCGTATATCGGACATTTGGAAGATGCCTTTCTCTTCTCGGAAAGCAAACGCTATGATGTGAAGGGAAAAGCCTACTTTGACTCACCAAATAAATATTACTGTGAGGACATCGGACTTCGAAATGCCAGAATCGGTTTTCGGCAACAGGAGATGACTCATATCATGGAAAATATTCTGTATAACGAATTGATGGTAAGGCAGTTTTCCGTGGGTGTGGGAGTAGTATATGCCAGAGAAAAGAATGAAAAAGGAAATTCCGTTCGGACGGCTCGAGAGATTGACTTTGTGGTAAATTCCGGCGGCAAGAGAAGCTATATTCAATCCGCTTACGCTATGCCCACAGAAGAAAAGACGGAGATAGAGCTTAGACCGTTTTCGCTTACCGGCGATTCCTTTCCCAAAATTTTGGTACGAAGAGATATCGGAAAACGTTGGTATGATGATTATGGAGTTTTACATATCAATCTGATTGATTTCCTCTTGGATAAGACGGTGATTTAAGATTTTTTCTGTTGCTCTATAATTTCATTCATAACATTAGATTAAGACTAAGAAGCCAATAAATGGTATAGCTACGCCATTTATTGGCTTCTGTTCCATGTCAAAAAACCTACTCCATTTACGGATATTATCCGAATGTGGAGTATAGGTGATTTTGAATGAAAGTCGTATACTAGGATAAAGTTCATGTTTCTATACATAGTATTCTCTTAATCTATTATTTCTTTTCACTACAAGGAGGGAACTCATGCCTAAATCTAAAGTTGAAAATGATATTGTGGAAAAGCAAAAAATCATTTCCTCTCTTACGCTCATGGATGATTTATTTATGAAAGTGGTTTTGCAAGATAAGGAATGTACAGAATATATTCTGCAAACTATTATGGACGATTCTACATTAAAGCTGAAAAGACAAAGCCTTCAAAAGAATTTATCGAATCTTCATGGACATTCTTTGGTTTTAGACTGCCTCTGCGAAGATAGGAATAATAATATTTACAATATCGAAATTCAAAATAGCAGTTCAGGAGCTGATCCTAAGCGAGCACGCTATCATGCCGGTCTAATGGATATGCACTATCTAAAAAAAGGAAATCATTTTTCGCAATTACCCAAATCCTATGTTATATTTATTACAGCAAATGATGTGCTTCATGGGCAACTTCAGATTTATCATATAGAAAGAACAATACAAGAATCCGGAAAGCCGTTTTGGGATGATTCTCATATTATTTATTTTAATACGTCCTATGTAGATAATAGTCCCTTAGGAAAACTGGCAGAAGATTTTCATGCAAAAGAGACTGAGCAAATGAATTCGGGTATATTATCAAAGAGAGTTGCACTACTAAAAAATGCAAAGCCAAATGAGAAAGGGGGCAAAGAAATGAATGTTTTATTAGAGAATTATAGGAAAAAAGCGCTAAAAGAGGGAATAGAAAAAGGAATAGAAAAAGGTAGGGAAGAAGAATTTATTGCTAAACAAAAGGTAATACAATTAATGGGATTGTTGGCAGAACATGGTAGAATTGATGATATTAAGAAATCTTCAACAGATCAGGAGTATCTACAATCTTTGCTTTTGGAGTTTGGCTTATAAATATGTCCAGCAATGATGGGAAGGAGTAGAGAGATGATGAAGGAAGAAGCTTTCATTGAGAAGAAAACTAACTTGGAGATTACTATTGAGGCTCTGCGCGAAGTAGAGCAGCTAAAGAATACACCAAATAAAAAAAGCTATTCCTCATTTGCTGAATTACTAAAAGATATAGAAGATGAAGAAGATATTTATGAGGAAATAGAACGCTCCGAAGAAGATATTGCTGCCGGAAGGACTACGCCTGCAAGTGAGGTACTAGAAGAGATAAGAGAAAAGTATGGCTTGTAACTTGCTTCTTTTATAGATAAACAGTGTGCAAAGGATAAAAGAGGGATAAATTATTAAAAATTAATACTATCCCTCTTTTTTGTCGAAATACTTTCGTTGAAAAAATTTCTACTTAATAAGAATGAGGTACTGTGGAGGAATGACTAATCAAGAAGAAAGGATTCCTTTGCATGCTTTTCCAAAAATAAAAAATTAAAATAAAAATGCATTTTGCGAAAAAACTTTCTATTATAATTTTTCCAAAAAGGCCGATATTGTAGTGTGAGAAAGAAAAGGGTATTTATTTAGTACTTTCTCTGATGGCAATACGGCCCATTTTTTTGGAAAAAATTCCGGAAAATCCCGTGAAGCCGGAGAGAATAGAGAAAAAAGAGGGATGACAATGAGAGTACTTCGCAAAAAAGAAAGGAATAAGGGCCTAAAGAATTGGAAAGCCAAGCTTTCCATGCTTATGGTACTTTGCCTTGTTTTAACAGGTTCTCATGGACTCGTGCTATCGGCAGATGCACAGGAAGAACAGGGAGGTTCTCCGGAAAACAAAATAGTTGTAGAAGGCAATCAGGTGAATATACGCCTGAAGGGTGAGGATTTACGGCGAGCAGCAGAAGAAACTTTGCAGACCGAAAAGCCTTATGATGCTATGTCCGTTCAAGCCTATAGCAAAAATACCGCCTTGATGGATCAATATAGAAAGATTTTTTCCGATGACGCGGAGATTTATGAAATTCCTTTGGAAAAAATCGAAACCGGCTTGGAATCCGAGCTTTTTTCATTAGATGGAAATGTGCATGTCTTTGTGGAAAAGCAGAGAAGAGATGAGCAGGGAAAAGAAGTACAGAAAAAGAAGAAGGATAGCCTTTTGCTTTTCGATACAGAAAGTGATTTTAGAAAGGAATTTCAGAGACTTTACCCTGAATTGATTCATTTTGGAAAGGGAATGAGTTTAGCTGAAGCGTTATCCTTAGATGATATGTTGCCGGAGAGTGAAAAGGCTAGTGCCAGCGATTTAGAGAAGGAAGATTACAAACTGACCGGCTCTGAGCTTCTTACTTTCGTTTATGAGAATACCGGAGAAGAGCCTTTGACCTTCCAGTTGCAGGTAGAAGATAACCGTTACCCAAGTGTGACTGTACAGGATAGAAGCAAAATTCTGTCTTCCTTAGAAAAGGATGGAGAGGCAAAGTTCCCTAAGAAGGAAAATGCAGAAGCTCCCAAGACAGATAATGTTGATGAGGCAGTTGTTTCAGAAGGAAACACCACAGCTCTTCCTGAAGCAGGAAAAGCACAGGCCCCCGTGGGAGCAGAAGCAGAGGCTGAAAATGCTGAGCTTAGTACAGTAGCTGCTCAGACAACAGGAACCACATCAGAGAGAACCGGGGCTTCTGCATCAGAAGAAAATGCTCAGAGCACTGTAACAGGCGTTTTAACTTCCGAAAATGTAGTTGCAGGAGAAACTGCATTTACCTTTAGCGGATTAGACTTATCCAAGGTGAGAACCGCAGGATATGTACAGTATAGTTTGAATGAATTGGGAAGAAAGAACCAATTTAAAGAGGTTAAAGGCTTTGGTACGGTAGAAGTATTTTATGACAAAGATGCATTTCCTGTGCCTGTAAAGATGGAAGCTAAGCTGATGAAAAAGCCGGAAGAAGCTTCCGCGTCAGAGCTGGAGTCGCTCACTGACAAGCAGGTTGAGAGAATGATGGAAAAAGGAATTTATGACAATTCCTTATTTGTAGATATTCATTTTAAAGAAAAAGGAAATGATGATAAGGAGATTGAGCCAAGTAAGCCGGTGGGTGTACGAATCACTGTAGATAGTGATTTGATTCCCAAAGAGGTTCAGCCCGAAGCCATTGCGGTGTATCACCTGGTGGAAGAAGAACCCGAGGTCAATGAAGTAGCAGGGAAGACAGCGAATGATTCCGGTTTACTTCCCGGGGAAAATACAACTCCGAAAAGCAAAAAGACAAACATGGATTTTCGTGTGGAGGAAGTAGTGCAGGCCGGAGATAATACCCTCATTTCTGGAGAAGAGTATATTACAAGCGGCAAGAGTGAAGAAGAGCTCAGTAGAGAGATATTTGCGAAGGAGGAAGCACGCCCTGAGAAGTTTGTAAAGGAATTCCAAGTCAATAGTTTTTCCACCTTTGCTCTAAACTGGCAGCTGGAAAATAATGCCAGAACTGGATGGATTTATTTTGTTCCTATGGACCAGGATGGAAATAGAATTACTTACTATAGTTATAGGTCAAATGTAGCAGATGGTTGGACAACACTTGCAGAATTGACAAATCTAGAGGATTTAGAAACCAAAGTTACCGTAAAAAATAGTGTCGGAGTTCCCCTTTCCGTAAAACAAAGAAGAGATGAAGGCTTAAATCCCTATGCGTTTATCAAGCAACTCCGTGGCTACGGAGAACCTCAGGTTTTTGAAGGAATAGAGCAAAAAGATGGACGTGTTCAATTTGGAAATGTAGTACGAGGATTTATTTTTAATACAGCCTTAGATGCTTCCGTATGGAAGGATGGAAATGGAGTTGATCATCAGTTAGGAGCTAGAAAGCTCACATTCTCCATTGGTGAACCAACGGATGAAACCATTGATGTTACAGTTCCTGATGTTTTTTTTGTAAAATATCCCTATGATACAGGAAGTGCCCTTATTCGAAATGTGGAAAACGGAACAGGTGCAGAAATAAAATATACCATTCCATTGCAAGGGTTTATAAAGTCAAATGGTTCCTTTGGTGAAGACAATGAAAGGTTTATCACTCCGGGATATACCTTTAAAGGGCTTTTCACAAAGAAGGATGTAACAAATGGAGTGGCTAGTTATTCCCATAAGATTTCTCAGATTTATTTTCCGCCCCAGGGAGGAATGGAATGGGGTGTAAAAAATGCAAGTGGACAAGTAGTAGAGCAAGGAAATATTGCGCCCGGACAGGAAATTTATGCGGTATATGAGCCGGATAATAGAAGTCCCAAAAGATCCGGTTGGAGTTTACCGGAAAATACGGTACAAAACGACAAGTATATTCATGATAATAAGGATGGAACATACGACTTAACTTTAACGGTTGAAGGAAAGAATGCTAAAGCAGGACAGAAGGAAAAAATCAATCTTCTTTTTGTTTATGATATTTCCGGTAGTATGAACCTGACACTTAATCCTATTGATAATCAAGGAAAGATTGCTTCCCATCCACCCTATAAGGATGATCCGTTAACTTGGGGAGCAGAGGAAGAAATCGGTGGAACTACAAAGGTTGCCCCTCTTCATAGAAGACGATATGACTATGCAACCGATAGTATTAAGTATTTACTAAAAAGAACAAGAGACAATCCCGGCTTAGATATGCGGTACAGTTTGGTTACTTTTTCAGGCTATGTAAAGCACGGAGAGAAGATGGCAGGATCTCAGACCAAAACACCGGACGTTATACCACCGGCAAGAGATGCTCATAGATGGACTCCTACTGCTCAGGAAATTTTGGATGTCATCACCGATCTTAAGCCATATCATTTCAATGGTGCTAATAGAGCTTCAGGCTATAAGGGAAGTACCAATTATCAAGCAGGTTTTAGAAAAGCCAAAGAATTATTGGATGCAGTAAAAACATCTGAGAGAACGGATGCAAAAAATGTTGTGATTCTCATTACCGACGGAGATCCTACGGCATGGATTAATGATGCTCCGGGAGATGCAAACGGGATGAGAAGGGCATTGAACTGGATTCATAATAGCAAGACCGGTCTTCTTACTCCTTATGTTGGATATTTCTACAAAGGAGAAGAGATGGGCAGCGGTTTTGACTATGAAGAAACGGCTATGCAAGCAGCAGCTCGTGAGCTTCGAACACTGGACAACATGGATGTTTTCTATGCGGTAGGTGTTGGAACTCCTGGAGGCTATTCCCATTTGGATCGCTTGACGAATCCGGAAGTTCTTCCCATTGGAACGGAGACTAAACCCTATTTTGTAGGAAATAATCCGGAAAACCTAAAGTCTGCTTTTGATGACATTGCAAGATATATGACATCAACCGGAATTAGCGGAGTCAGTATCGAAGATACCTTGTCAGAAAATGTTGACCAGAATATAGGCGAGATTGTCAATGTTCATCCGGAAGTAGTACGAGTTGAAAAGAAGACAAGAAAAGTAAAGAGAGCAATTAGTAATATCGGTAGAGTTGTGGAAGTTGAAGAAGAGGAAGAAGTACCGGGGGATATTTATACCTATAGTGAGCCAATTACAGATTTGGATGAATTAAAAAGTATTGGCTTGAAAAATGGCTTAAATTCTATGAAAGCAAGCTATATTCCGGGAACCTTGGATCCGACAGATAAGACGGTTAAAGGCGGAAAGCTCAAATTGGAGTTTGTTGATGAACATGGAAATATTGACAAAAACTACGAGCTTGCGCCGGGCTATCGATACCAAATAAAAGCTACTGTAAAGCCCAGTAGAAAGGCGTTCCAGAAGTATTTGGATAATCACAGGACACATCCGAATGCAACAGGACTTCAGGCTAAGGGGCAGAAGGAAGACATTGGATATGAAAACAGAGGACAAGCGAAAACTGACTTATCCGATGTATATGCATGGAAGCCGGACAAGTATGTAGGAAAGGAAGCGGAATTAAATACTTCTTCTCAACAAAAGGGATGGTTCTCCAATGACGGAGCAAAGGTGTACTATACTCCGAAGACTCCGGTAGGATCAGATGCACCGTCCAAAAGACCGGGAAGAGCCGCAGGAGAAAAAGAGAAGGTGTATCAGATGCCTGTTTTACAGGTGCACCCCGGAACCTTAGTCTTAAAGAAGCGTTTTAACGGTTTGCCGAATAATACCCAGACCATTCAATCAGCAGCAAAAAACATTTCCTTTAAGATTTATCAGGAAAAGGTGATTAACGGTGTTGCTTCAGGACAGCAGGTGGCATTGGGAAGCTATCGCTTCTATACGGAGGCTTCCAGAAACAGTGCCAGTCCGGTGTTGGAAACTTATGCGAAAGTTCAAGGCACAGGAAATGCAATGGAATATTCCATTGAAATTCCAAATTTAATGCCGGGAGATATCTACTATGTAGAAGAGCTGATGGATACTCCGGATGCGGAATACAGTGGTAACAACAGGAATTACTTATTCCAAAATTGGAGCATTAACAGCGGAGCAACAGAGGCCAACATTACTGTAGGCGGAAAAGCCGTTAAGGTAATGAAGACCACCATGAAGATTGGAAAAGTCAATGGACAGGTGCAGAATACGGAAGTTTCCCTTACCAACAACTATCAGGAAGAGAACAAACAGGCTCTTAAGATTGAAAAGCGGGTAAGTGGAGAGATGGCGGATCACAGCAAGCAATTTGCTTTCCGACTTTATCTTTACAACAAGAAGGGTACCAGTCTTAATCAGACGGAGTATCAGAGATTGAGAGATTACTTCTTTGATGTAACAACCAATGGCAAAGTGCAATTTACTCCGGCAAAGACCGGTTTGCTTGGCCAAGAAGACAGCTATCTAAGCTTTACACTGGCACATGGACAAAGTCTTTCCTTTGTTCTTCCGGAGAACTTCTCTTACAGAGTAGGAGAAAATCCGGACGGCTATATGCCTTATATTGATACCACAAGATCCACAGTCACACCGGTATTAAGAGGGGCTAATAATCAAGGCTTCAGATTAACGGACAAAGCTAAGCTGGCAAAAAAGCCTAATGTTGGAGGACGGGCTCAGGATGAGGTAATTTCTTTCAAGAATGAGAAAAATCCTGTTCCACCAACGGATGTAAATGCAACAGCAATTCCGGGACTTATTCTTCTTTTAGGAATCTTAGGATCAGGCTTTGTGCTTGTTCAGAAGAGAAGAAAGAGATTACAGTAAGATAGAGTGATTCACGGCAGAATAAAATATTGTATTTAAGGGAGAAGTCGAAAGGCTCCTCTCTTTTTTGAAATTTAATCATAAATATGAATATTCATTTTTGTGATTGGATAATAGTAAAAATGCGATTATAATAGGCAGCAAAGGAGGTGATTCCGTGGAATATGAAAGTGAAAATAGATTGATTTTTAAAGATGTAGATGACTTTGAAGAGCTTCGTGCGATGAATCAGGAATTAACTTTTTCAGCAATGAAAGAGAGCTTTCAGAAAAGGGAACTTCCTTTTTCAGAAGAAAAGTTTACTTCCTTAGGCCTGCTGAATCCTGAGGATAAGCAATTTACCAATCTGGCATGGATTCTTTCAGATCAATGTCAACATACCCTGAAGATTGCCGTATTTGACGGAGAGGACAAAAGTATATTCAAGGATAGAAGGGAATTTTCAGGATCAATTTTCCGACAATTAGAGGAGGGCTATGCCTATCTACAGCTGGTGAATCGAACTGCGGGAAGATTTTCAGACTTAGAAATGAGTGATTTAACAGACTATCCTGAAGAAGCTTTGCGGGAAGCTTTGTTGAACGCCATGATCCATAGAGATTATAGTTTTAGAGGAAGCATTATTATCAATGCAAATGATGCTTATATGGAATTTATTTCTCTCGGCGGTTTACTGGCAGGTCTGAGTAAAGAGGATATTTGCAATGGGATTTCTTTACCCAGAAATAAAAAGCTTGCAGAGCTTTGCCTTCGTTTAAAGTTGATTGAGTCCTATGGTACAGGAATTGGAAAGATGTATCGAGCATATAAAGACTGCGATCAAAAACCGGAGTTTATCATTACTTCTAACACTTTTAAAGTAATCTTACCCAATAGAAATAGTGAGCCGAAAGTGAGCAAGAAGGATAAGAAAGCAAAGAATTCTTGCTCTTATCTTTCCGTTCCTTTGGATATGGGACAGATGCTTCTGATGGAACAGCAAAGCAGCTATAAAGCGCTCTCTTTACAGAAAAAAACCGTGCTCTCGTATCTTTTGGAACATAAGAGTATGAGTGAAAAAGAACTACAGGAGCTCCTACAGATTAGAAAGACAAGAGCCTACTTGTTGAGTCGAGAGATGCAGGAGGAAGGCCTGATTGTGATTGAAGGAAGAGGTGAGAAGAAGAGTTTTCGCTTGCCGAATTGAAGAAAGCAATACTATTGAGTACTTCGGATTTTGTGTCTACTTTTGAAAAGTAAGATGAGTAAAAAACATGCTGTATGTCTACTTCTGAAAATACATAATAGTTAAAAGTGTGGCCAGTGTCCACTTTTGAAAAAAGAAAAAAAGGAAAAACATTTTTCGTGTCTACTTTTCTTGACTGCTACAATAAATTTAAGATTCTTAAATGGAAGCTCAAGTTCAAATAAAAATTAACCTATCGCAAGTTTTGACTGATTAGAGGAAATAGATGGAGGTATATATGCCGGAAAATAAAAATCTCGTCATAATTGGTAATAGTGACATACAGAATATGATTTACACATTTCGAGGGAAACAAGTAATGATAGATAGGGATTTAGCTAGCTTGTATCAAGTTCAAACAAAAAGACTTAACGAGCAAGTAAAAAGAAATTCAGGTAGATTCCCAGCAGAATTTTGCTTTAAGCTTTCTGATAAAGAAAAGGATGAACTGGTCGCAAATTGCGACCGGTTCAAAACGCTGAAACATTCCTCATCAAATCCTTATGCATTTACTGAACAAGGAATTGCAATGCTTTCCGCTGTTCTGAAAAGTGACATTGCGGTAGAGGTGAGTATTAAAATTATGAATAGCTTTGTGGAGATGAGAAAATTTCTTCTTTCAAACAAAGAGATGTTTGCTCGTCTTGATAGAGTAGAGTTAAAGCAATTAGAAACAGATCAGAAGTTGGAAGAAGTATTTAATTATATAGCGACTAATACTGAAGTAAAACAAAATATCTTTTTCGACGGGCAAATATATGATGCTTTCAGTTTTATTGTAGGGCTTGTCCAAAAGGCTAAGAAAGAAATAATCCTAATTGATAACTATGTGGATGTACATACTTTAAATATTCTGTGCAAGAAAGATAAAGGTGTAGACATCATTGTTGCAACAGCCGGCAAAGGGAGCTTATCGACAAAAGATATAACGAAATTTAATGCTCAATATCCAAAACTTTTGATTAAAACTACTACAGATTTTCATGATAGATTTTTAATTATAGATAAAACTGAAGTCTATCATATTGGAGCATCAATTAAGGATGCAGGGAAAAAGAGTTTTGGAATTACTAAGATAGAAGATAAAGATTTGATTAAAAATCTTATAAATAAGGTGAGGTAGTGAAATGGCGAATTTATAATTATAAGTTCCAATATCCTAAAAAACGGTAGTTTATTATAATTCTAATACCTTAAAAACGGTAGTTTATAGCGTTTTAATTCTCCTAAAAACGGTAGTTTGTTACACTTTTAATCTTCTGAAAACGGTAGTATACTATATTTAACCATGGAAGATAGGGAATATCATGATTTGTGGAGATAAGCTATGTTTAAAAGGAAAGCATTTGACAAACTAAAATATTGGAAAGAAAAAAAGGCACCGAAGTACTCTGTCCTTTTAGAAGGAGCAAGACGAGTTGGAAAGTCAACGATTGCCGAGGAATTTGCAAAACAGGAATACAAATCCTACATTAAGGTGGATTTTGCCAATGTCAGGAAAGATGTTTTGGAGGTATTTGAGGATATAGCAGATCCGGATATCTTTTTTCTCCGCTTACAGACCGCAACCGGCATAAGCTTGTATAAAAGAGAATCGGTCATTATCTTTGATGAGATTCAGCTCATGCCCAAGGTTCGCCAAGCCATAAAATATCTGGTCGCAGACGGAAGATACGATTACATAGAGACCGGATCCTTAATCAGTATCAAGAAAAATGTTAAAGATATCGTGCTTCCCTCCGAGGAAATAAAGATACCCATTTATCCGATGGATTACGAAGAATTCATGTGGGCAATCGGAAATGATACTTATCCTGTTTTGAGGGAATTATACCAGCGTGGTAAGGCAGTGGGGAATTCCTTAAACAGAAAACTGATGCGGGATTTTCGGATTTACATGGCTGTGGGAGGAATGCCCCAGGCAGTGGAAGCCTATGTGGGGGGAAAGAATTTCCGGGAAATTGATGAAGTAAAGAGAGAAATCATTAATCTGTATAACGATGATTTTTTCAAAATTGATGGCACAGGGCTGATCGGAAGAATGTATGACTCGGTTCCTACTCAGCTGGCAACAGGCAAAAGAACTTATGTCATCTCTGCGGCAACCGGGAAAAAGAAGATTAATAAAGATTTAGAGCGGCTGCATGATTTATTGGATTCAAAGACTGTAGTGGCTTCCTACAATGTCCTTAATCCAAGCATTGCATTAGCTCAAACTAGAGATAATGAGACCTTTAAGCTGTATTTGGCAGATACGGGCTTATTTACCACCATGATTTTTAATTCTTCCAAAGAGACGAATGAGAATATTTATAACAAGTTATTGAGTGATTCTCTTCCTGCGGATTTAGGATATTTATATGAAAATGCTGTAGCGCAGATGATTACGGCTTCCGACCAAAGTCTTTATTATCATACTTGGAAACAAGATAAGACTTATTATGAGATTGATTTTTTGCTTAGTACAAAAACGAAATTCATTCCCATAGAGGTAAAATCCTCCGGTTTAGGCAGTCATAAATCGATTATAGAATTTCAAAAAAAGTATTCTAAATATATTTCGAAGGAAATTCTTTTGTCCCAAAAGGATATCGGTAATGTGGAGATGCTAAAGCTTTATCCTATTTATATGCTACCGTTTATTCTGGAAGAACTGTAAAGGGGATATCAACAGGAGCTAAGATTTAGCTGCATTGGATGAAATGCTCCATTGCTCTCACACAGTAATTGGTAAAAATATTGTAATAATATTCAGCTTTACATATGGCTTAATTCCATGTAAATTGCCAGCATAGCGGATTTTTATGCTGTAAGAGTGGAGCTTTCGGAAAACGGCTTCATCATTGCTCTGTCAAACACCGGAAAAGAAAAGGAGAGAACTATGCAAATGAATAATGTGGATTTTGAAACTTACTTTAAGAACTACCCGGATGCCAATGGCTATTTCGGAAAGTATGGCGGAGCCTACATTCCTGAGGAATTAAAGAAGGCTATGGCGGAAATCGACCATGCCTACCAGACGATTTCCAAGTCCAGAAAGTTTATTGCGGAATTAAGAAGAATCCGTAAGGAATTTCAGGGTAGACCCACACCCATTTCTCATTTGGAAAGACTCTCCGAGAAGATTAACACTGGGGTACAGCTCTATGTAAAGCGTGAGGATTTAAATCATACCGGTGCCCACAAGTTAAATCACTGCATGGGCGAGGTGCTTTTGGCAAAGTACATGGGCAAGAAGAAGGTGATTGCGGAGACCGGTGCGGGACAGCACGGTGTAGCTTTAGCTACCGCAGCAGCCTACTTCGGTATGGAATGTGATATTTACATGGGGGCTGTGGACATCAAGAAGCAGGCGCCAAACGTAGCCAGAATGAAGATTCTGGGTGCAAGAATGGTGGAGGTGAAGGAAGGCCTGGCGACTCTGAAAGAGGCAGTGGATGCTGCATTTGCCGCCTATATGAAGGAGTATAAGGATGCCATCTACTGCATCGGTTCCGTGGTTGGCCCTCACCCCTTCCCTATGATGGTGAGAGATTTCCAGAGCGTGGTGGGTATCGAAGCCAGAGAGCAGTTCCTGGAAATGACGGGAGAGCTGCCGGATGCCATCGTAGCCTGCGTAGGCGGCGGTTCCAATGCCATGGGACTATTCTCCGGCTTCTTAAATGACCCTGTGACCATCTACGGTGTGGAGCCTTTGGGAAGAGGCACCGCTCTTGGTGACCATGCAGCCAGCCTTACCTACGGAGAAGAGGGAGTTATGCACGGCTTTAACAGTATTATGTTAAAGGATGAAAAGGGCGAGCCTGCACCGGTATACTCCGTTGCCAGCGGTCTGGACTACCCATCCTCCGGCCCTGAGCATGCCTTCTTACATGACCTTGGCAGAGTGAAGTACGATGTGGTTAATGACGACGAAACCATTGATGCTTTCTTCACCCTTTCCAGAATGGAAGGAATCATTCCTGCCATTGAAAGCTCCCACGCAGTAGCTTACGGTATGAAGCTGGCAAAGCAGATGAATAAGGGCTCTATCCTTATCAACCTTTCCGGAAGAGGAGATAAGGATATGGACTATATCTTAGAGAGATATGGGATCAGATAAATATGAGTGATTTACAAGATTTAACAAAAGAGTTGTTAAAAGACAAAGAATTTAAAGCCGAATTTGAAAAATTAAAAGCTGAACGTGAACGAATCTTCTCTTTAAAAGAGCAAGGAAAGGAAGATGGTCTTAGTTCGAATTCAGTAGAAGTTTAAATATCTTTTAACATATAAAGGGTCTGAAATAGACAATCTCTCAGCTAAGTAAATCTTGAAGCGAGCGAAGCCCATTTTCAGACCCAATATAATTGGTGAGTGATGTATAGGTATTTATTCTATAAACGATACATATCCTCTATATTAATCAGCTTGCAGTTTTTTGCATTATCTCTGACATAATCAGTAAATCCTCCCAGAGAGAAAATACAGATTAAGGGATGTGTGGCGGGAATGTATTTAATCTTTTCTAAAAGCTTTTCATATTCCGCCTTGTCAAAGGGAGAATTCTTAAACTTACATTCACCAAGGAGAAGGATATTCTTGCCACTTTTTCCCAGTAAATCAATTTCTATAGGGATAAGCTCTTTTGATTCGTTTTTAACGGTGTCTTGAAAGTCTGTTATTGCCGTAAGGATAGGGAAATCATCCTTCCCGGCATGGAGCATTAGAAATTCCTTGGCAATCTTTTCGAAAATTTTACCCATAAAATCATGCAGATTGTTTTTTACATGGGCGTAGTAATAAGCGGCACCATTTCCTGCATTAATCAGACTGGTGGCTCGGTTTACATAGCGAAACCAAAATTCTGTCATGCTGTCATTTAAAACATAGTACGGTTTCTTTGACATTCTTTTTTCTAAAATTTCTGCATTGCATAGAACTTTTAAGGGGTAGTTGATGTCCTCGGTTCCTACAAATCCTCCAATTTCGTTATACTTGGTGTGACCTGTGGCTACAGCAGATATAATGGAGTTATAGAGTCCCGGGTTTTGTCTTTCGCTGCTGACAATCGTTTTAATCTGTTCTTCGGAGAAATATCCTCCAATCGAATAGAATTGTTCCAAGATATTTTCTTCCAAGGATAGACCGGGATCGAATTGTTCTATATATTTGGCTACGCCGTTCGTTAGTCCATAGGCAATCGCCTTGTCCTCCAAACTGTATTTTTCTAAGAACTCTGCTGTTTCCAAATAGTTAAAGGGCTTAAGTTTAAGTTCCAGATTACTTCTGCCATGTAAAGGCGCAGATTCTGCCAGAACCTCGTCCTTCATAAAGCTTACAAGAGAGCCGCAGAGGATAAAGAAAAGTTGTGTAGACTTCCATTTGGTATCAATAACCTTCTGTAAGACAGATTGAATATAGGGGCATTGCTTGGCAAGATAGGGGTATTCATCAATAAAGAAGATGATTCGTTCTTTTTCTGCCGATTTTCCGATATATTCGAAAAGGGTTTCAAAACTGTTAAAGCTGATATTTCCTAACAGTTCCGGAGCCAATGCGCTAAGGACTGCCTCTGTCATTAAGGAAAGTAATTCCGTTTCTCCCCGTTCTACAGAGGTAAAGGAAATGCATTTGCAATCTTGTTCTTGCATAAACTTATTGATTAGCATGGTCTTTCCGATTCTTCTTCTACCGTAAAGAACGGTCATCATAAATCCCCGAAGTGCAAATTTTTTACGGAGAATTTTTAGTTCTGCCTGTCTTCCTCGAAAGATTTCTGTCATCATTTTTGGCTTTTTCCTTTCTATACTATAATCGATGGTAGTGTGCAAAATAAATAGTTTAAAAATATTTTAGTAAAATTCATTTCGGTGAAATCAATTTCAGTGAAATTCATTTCAGTAAAATACATTGTATAGGATTTATTGGAAAGTGCAAGAGGGAGGAAAAATAGAGATAAAGGAAAAGTGAGGATATAGAATAATTCTTATATTTATTTTCGTACTAATATAATATACAATATTAGTACGAAAGTAGGTGAGATAAATGATGAGCATAGAGAATATTGTGGATGAATCGGGAATTTTACTGGCAAAAGATGCTATAGAAGCAGGCATACCCAAATATATCTTATATAGGTATATAAAAGAAAAAAAGTTTGAAAAAGTGGCGTATGGAGTTTATGTTTCTCCGGAGACGTGGGAAGATGATCTCTATATATTATCTCTACGTTGTCCCCAAGGTGTATATTCTCACGATGAGGCACTATATTATCATGGCTTAATTGATAGGGAGCCCATGCAAAGAACCCTTACAATTTATACTGGGTACGGTACGTCGCGCTTGGTTGCGGATGGGATAAAGGTATTTACAGTAAAGAAAGAGCTGATGGATATCGGTAAAGAGTATGTCAAAACATGTCAGGGTCACGAGATTCCAATTTATAACCTAGAGCGTACAATATGTGACTTGATGCGATCGAAAAGTAGATTCGAGATACAGGATTTCCAAACAGCCTTAAAGACATATGTTGCAAGAAAGGATAAGAAACTGAATAAACTTATGGAGTATGCGCAAGTTTTTCATGTGGACAAAAAAATTAGAGAGTATATGGAGGTGATGTTGTAATTCTACATGGCAAAGTGAAAAAAACTGATTGACAGTTCTACTGCTTTATGGTATTTTAGCAATGTTCTGAATTTATTCAGGATGCGCTGATGTAGCACAGTCGGTAGTGCGTCGCATTGGTAGTGCGGAGGTCACGGGTCCGATTCCCGTCATCAGCTTTTTCTTAACTGCGGAAGACTGGCTTGTTCAGCTTCCGCTGATTTTTTATCAGGGTTTTTCTCATTTTTACAGGAGGGAGTTCTTTATGGAAGCAAAGATTAACGTGGAATATCCCGTAATAGACGTTTTTGCCACCGGGAAAAACATTGAACGTTTACGGAAGGAAAAGGGCTTGAAGGTGAAGGATATAGCCTTTTTTATGGGATTCTTAGAGCCACAGGCCGTGTATAAGTGGCAGCAGGGGAAGGCTTTGCCCAGCTTAGACAATATGTTTGCATTGAGTGTGCTCCTGGAAGTGCCCATGGAGGAGATTTTGGTGAGGAAGTCCGGAGACAGCCTGGAAAAGGACAAACACCTGGCGGCATAAAATTTATTTTAAGGAATTACAGAAAACTACTCGAAATTTTGAGAAAAATAGGTATAATAGATAGGTTCAGTAAAGAAGCGATTAGTAGGAGTGTGGAATGGAAAACATAATGAAACCAGTCTTGGAAGTGAAAGAGTTTGTAGAGGAGCAGGGATATGCTCGTTTCGTTTGTGATTCTTTAGCAAAGGGAGAGGCTACGGTTCTCGGGAATTCCTTAAGAAGAATTCTGCTTTCTTCTATGCCCGGATCTGCTGTCAGTGAAGTAAAGCTAGATAGTGTCTATCATGAATTTTCTTCTATTCCCGGGGTAAAGGAAGACGTATCCGAAATCATTATGAATTTGAAGAATCTGGCACTTCGTTATACCGGTAGCGGAGAGGAGCCTGTGATGGCCTATGTGGATTACATGGGAGAGGGCGTAGTCAAAGCTTCCGATATTAAGGTGAGTTCCGAAGTGGAAATCATGAATCCCGACCTTGTCTTAGCACATTTATCCGGTAAGGATGCCAAGATTTATATGGAAATGAAGGTCAGCAAGGGAAAGGGCTATGATGGAGCCAACACCAGAGATCACAGCGATCTTGCTATCGGCGTGATTGCGGTAGATGCAATTTATTCTCCTGTAAAGAAGGTGAATGTCTTCGTGGAAGAGAAGGGGAATACAGAGCGTTTGATTCTGGATGTGACTACCGACCGGACCATGATGCCGGAGGAGGCCGTATCTTTGGCAGCTCGCATCCTACAGACCCATTTGCAGCTCTTTATGCACATGGATACCTCTGCAAAGGAGCAGGGTGCTGCTGTTTCCAGTCAGGAGGCAGGAAGGGACGAGTTGAATAAGAGCATTGATGAGCTGGAGCTCAGTGTTCGTTCCTACAACTGCTTAAAGAGAGCGGGAATCAATACGGTGGAAGACCTTTGTGCCAAGACTATGGATGACCTGATGAAGGTGAGAAACATGGGAAGAAAGTCTTTGGATGAGATTTTAAATAAGTTGGAAAGTATGGGATTGTTCCTGTCTTCCAAGGCGGATTAATAGTATGGGCATCGCTTTGCGATGCCCTATTTTTTTAGCTTTTTTTAAAATTCTATGGTATGATAGCGAGGAAAATTTAAGGCCAAGATTCTTGGAGAAGAAAATGGATGGAAAGAAGAAAGCAATTTTGGACTGAGCAAAGGAAGAGGGAATACATCCGGGAGGCTGAGGATAACCTTTTCATTGTGGCGGGCCCGGGGACAGGGAAGACCACCCTTCTTTCAAAAAGAATATTAAATCAGATTATGGGCGGTGAAAGGCTTTCCCATTTTCTTTTGCTGGCCTTTACGGATGAGGCGGTAGCGGAATTTAAACAAAAGATAAAAAAGCATTTGTATCGGGAAATTGCGATTAACAAAGAAATGAGTCATCGTTTAAAGCGAAAGGTATATGGCATTGACAGTATGCATATCACCACTTTCCGAGACTTTTGCCTCTATGTTATTCATGTAAAGGAGCATTTTCAGAAAGCTTGGAAGAGGGAACAGTACATCGGAGAGGTGGAAAAAAATGCCTGCCTACAGGAAATCAGGAAAGCAGTGCAAAAAACTACGGAACTTAAGTCTACGGAATCAGAATATTCTTTTATGCCTTTGGAGGAACAATGCTATAGAATATTGAAAGAAAATCCCAAGCTTCTGCAGATTTTACGACGGGATTTTACCAAGATTTACGCGGATGAATTACAGGATTTGAACCAGACCCAGCTGGACATTCTTCTCCTTCTGTCCACGGATAAGAAGGGGAAAATGCGGCATAATTGCCTTTTTATGGTGGGAGATCCCAGACAAACCATCTATCAGGAGGAAGAAGCGGAACGACAGGTTTTCTTCCAAATGAAGCGGCGCATGGAGAAAAAACGGAACGTTAAAGTTCTTTATCTCAATGAGAATTATCGTTCCAATGCGGAGCTGGTAGAGTGGATTAATCGACATTTTCGGAAGAGAATGCCCGCCTATCATGATATGAAGGCTTGCCAAAGGCCCGAGTTTTTGCAAAATTCTCCTCTCCACGGTGTTTTCCACTATCCTTCGGAAAAGGATAGTCTAAGCACTTTGCAGGATTTGATGGGGGCATTGTTAAAGTCTTACCCGGATTTAAGAGATAGAGATTTTCTGATTTTATCCAATGACAAGGAGAAAGAAGCGGATTACAAAGAAGTCTTGAAACCCTTTGGCTTTTCGGAAGCTTCCTTGGATCACATGGTTTTGGATGCCCATGCTTCCAAGGGCTTAAATTCGAATATTGTGATTTTGATGGAAACCGGCGGAAACAGCTGTGCGGAAGCCAGATCCAAGTATACCAGTTTGGAATATGTGGCAGTAACAAGAGCAAAGCATGCCCTCATTTTCCTGGAAGGAAAAGGGGAGGAACAGTGGTTTTGCGATAGTCTTTACAATATGGAAGAGCTAAAAGAAATCCCCTTTCCGGAGCCTTAGCTTCCCTGTAGCCTTTAGGGCCGGGGCGCTTAGGATAGGAAGAGGGGATTTTTTATTTTTAACCACGACTGTTGATGAAAGACAAGAAATTGTGAATGCAAGCTTTAAGCTATGAGCTAAAGTATAAGCTGTTTAAGCCTTGGAAAGAAGTATAAGCTGGAAGGCGTGATACGCCAGATTCAGCGGTTCAGGCAGAAATTTATCCACCAAAGCTTCAATAATGACTTCAGCGCCAAGCTTCTGCTTTAACTTCGGATTCATCTTCTTGTTCCCGCGAAATTCCTGAACAATTTCCTGACTGGAAGGGAGAAGATGAACATAGATACTATCCTTCTTGGGAAGCTGTTCTGCCAGAAAACGGACATTGCTATAGGGAATCTTACGAAGGCTTTCTAAAATTGCCTGTTTAGAGCCTTTAAAAAAAATTCGAATGCCTGATGTTGCAGGATAAATCTGAATTCCGCAAATCTGGGGGTGACTGGCTAATATTTGACTTAAGATTTCTTCCTCCTGAGAAGTAATCCGGCTTACTCCTAAACGAATTCGGAAGGAAGCATCATTTTCATGGACTAACTGGTAAAACATGGAAATTTTTTCTCCTTTTCATTGCTGATTCTATGGACTCTATACTATAAAAATAGTTTGTTACAACTAAGTATCTTTTGTATTATACCCTAAATTTTGATTTCTGCATCAAAAAGACAAGACATTTCTTTTTTTCCTTTAGATTTTTACATTCCTTTTAGAATTTTTTCTAAAGAATTGAAATACAAAGCCTGGTTTTTGTGCTATAGTTTTGCCATTGTAAAGAAATCGCAACGATTTACGCAATGAATGAATGGAATCATGGATTGTTGCGGGACAGAAAGGAAAAGAGAATAGTATGAGAGAAGTACAAAACATTATTATTGGATTTGGTAAGGCCGGAAAAACATTGGCAGGCTATCTGGTTAAAAAGGGGGAGAAGACGGTTTTAATCGAGGAAAATCCCCTTCGTTATGGAGGTACCTGCATTAACGTGGCTTGTATTCCTTCAAAGTCTTTAGAGAATAGCGCCAGAGAGTCCGCTGCACTGGGGGGAGAATTCTCCGAGAAGGCGGAGCGTTATCAGAAGGCTATTGAGGAGAAGAGAAGACTGACCCATTTCCTGAGAGGAAAGAATCTGGAAAAGGTACAGGGGGCCGGTGTGGAGGTCATTGACGGCAGAGCCTCTTTCCTGGATGAACACCGTATTCTGGTGGAAAGTGCTAAAGGAGATGAGGAAATCCGGGGAGAGCGTATCTTTGTTAACACCGGAGCTAAGACCATTATCCCAAAGATTGCCGGAGTAGAAAGCTCTAATAGAGTATATACCAGTGAAAGCATGATGGAGTTGGATACTCTGCCTAAGAACCTTGTAATTATCGGCGGGGGCTATATCGGTTTGGAGTTTGCCTCCTACTATCAAAACTTCGGTTCTACTGTGACCATTCTTCAGGATAGCAATGACTTTATCCCCAGAGAAGACCGGGAAATGGCCAAGGCTATCGAGGACAACATGGAAAAAATGGGCATTACTCTGTGCAAGGGCGTAACAGTACAGGAAATCAAGGATCAGGAAAAGGAAAGCTTGATTCTGTTCCAGCAGGGAGGAGAAGGAAAGACCATTACCGCTGATGCGATTCTGGTAGCCACCGGAAGAAAGCCCAATGCGGAAAATCTTGCACTGGAGAAGGCAGGTCTTTCCTTGACGGAAAGAGGAGCCATTCCTGTGGATTCTTCTTTAAGAACAAAAGTACCCCATATCTTTGCTATGGGAGATGTGACCGGAGGAATGCAGTTTACCTATATTTCCCTGGACGACTTCCGTATCGTAAAGGCAGCTTTAGAGCAGGAAGCCAAGGGCGAGGGAACTGCTCTTCGCAGCACAGAAAACAGAGGGGCTATCCCTTACTCCGTATTCCTGACGCCCGCCTTCTCCAGAGTGGGTATTACGGAGGAAGAAGCAAAGGCACAGGGCAAGCAGTATCGAGTGGCAAAGCTTCCGGTAGCGGCTATTCCCAAGGCGCAGGTTTTACGTCAGACTGCAGGCCTTCTGAAGGTGATTATTGAAGAAGGAAGCAATCTCATCTTAGGGGCTCATCTTTATTGCCCGGAAAGCTATGAGATGATTAACCTGATTAAGCTGGCTATGGATCAGAAGATTCCGGCAAATGTGCTGGCGTCTCAGATTTATACACACCCCACGATGACGGAAGCTTTTAACGATCTTCTGGGGTAAGGGGATGCTGAATTCATTATAAAGATTTGCTCTGATGACGTATGGTCTGTAGTGGGGCACGCTCCCGCTAACTTCGGCTTTGTATTTAGTCATGCTCTTCTTCAATGTATTCTAAATATTCTTCTTCGGTAGCGAAACGCATGATTTGTGTACCGACCTTTGCAACATAGCTATAATTTTCGTAATACATAAGGAACCTCCTGATAGTATGAATGAAAAAGGAATGAAGGGGTAAAGAAAGAGGAAACTTCGAAAGGAGTTTCTTTTTTCTTTTAAAGATGTTCTCGGAGTGCTTTAGACATCTTGTTTGTATGGATGTATTATGACACTTCAATAGGGTGATAAAACGGACTTGATAATGGTAAATGCTTATTATTTTCTATGGAGATGAAAGAGACAAGAAATGACTTTTTAGAGAGTCGGAAAGTATTCCGGGACTTACTGAATTTTTTTGAAAAGGAGGGCGGAAATTCGAAAGAAATGCATTATATAAATTTCCGGCTTAGCCGATAAATAATCTAGCGATGGTTATTTTACCTATCTACAAATAGAAGAGGAAGGAAAAAAATGGCAATTCATATTCAAGATTTTGCAGGAAAAGAGCAATTTCAATCCATTTTATGCAATTGGGCTAAAGGAACAGGATTGGAAGCAATGGTACAGTCAGTAGACGGAAAAACCGTATACTATGCTGACGGTGAGGAGAGAGAGCCAGGGAAGGCAGACGCTTTAGATCGCAGATCCCAAGAATTTGGCTCTTCTTCTATTCAGTGTGAACTCCAGTATGATGGAGAAAAAGTGGCAAGCCTTTATCTGAAAGAGGATAAGGACGGAGACAGAGATAGACAGGAGGCTGCATTAAAGCTTCTTTGCCTCACTCTCGAAGAGTTCGTAAAGGCAGAAAGCAGCGTTGGACGTTTTGAGGAATTTGCAAGCCGTCTTTCCGCAGGAATTACCGAAACCCAGAGTTTGGTAAAGGAAATCAGAAAGAGCACCAACGATTTAAAGAGCATTCAGAGCAGACAGAAGATTCTTGCTTTAAATGCAAATATCGAGGCGGCAAGAGCCGGAGAACACGGCAAGGGCTTCGGTGTGGTAGCAGATGAGGTTGGAAGACTTTCCGACTCCAGCTCCGCAGTAAATGAGAAGATTTCTTCTGTAGTTAAGAGAATTGCTGAAGTTGTCAGCAGCTTAAGCGGAGAAGAATTAGAAGAGCAGGCGTAAGGCCTAAGGGAAATACCATCAAAAAAAGAATAGTGAAGCGTTTTTTCTTCGAAGGATAGGGAAGAAGGAATAGCTTACAAAACAAAATGTGAAAAAGAAGCGAGGGAAACTTCGCTTCTTTTTTAATTGTCATATGGGAGAAGTTTTTTACGATATGATGATGTATCTGTCAATACAAAGTTATAAATCTATTTTTGATGTTATAAAATTATTTAGCGTTAAATTTTAGATAGACAGTTTGGATAATTCGTACAAAATGCTATAATATTCGCAACAATAATTGTGAATAATGAAAAAATACAATAGGAGGATGGTATGCGTATTCTAGATGAAGTCTATGTAGGAAAAAAGGAAGAACTAAATAAAAAATTTGCTTTATTAGCGAATTTAGCACAAGATGAAATGTGGACGTTTAGAGCAATCAAAGATACAGATCCATTTAAAATAATGAGAAACTATTTTTTTTATACATATAATCGCTTAAGTGAAGAGAATAAGTTATTGCTTTCTACGGATGAGCAGTATCTTAGTATGAATACCGGTCTTTTAACAAAATATGATCAAGAAATTGTAGCGCTCTTTGCGAAGAATGAAAGGGATGGTTCTAAGCAAGCATGGTATTTCGTCGGCTTTTTTAAAGAGAATGATAAACAGTTTACCAGTCATTTTTCTGAAATACCTAAAATGGCTAATTATTATAAAAATGCCAGTGATCTTATTTACGATAGTAATTTAGAATTGAGATTACAGAAGGAGCATATTATAGATGATAATTTTATTAGATTTTCTAATGTTGGATTTGACAACAAAGAGCTTATAAGTGTTTTTTTGGATGTAGCAAAAGGGAAATTAGAGAAAAAGTTAAAAAGAAATTTTAAATTGGCATTACCCTTCTACTATCATAATACGGAGACAAAAGAAGACAAAATACAGCTTTTGGCTCCACTTTACTTTCCCTCAGCTCCGGTGAAACTTGCCTTGGTTATTAATAAGGTCAAAACCGAGATGAGAGAGTACTATGAAGGAATAACGATATTACCGGTAGAGTTAGCATATATGAATTCCCGTTTAATTGTAAAGCCGGATGAGGAGTGGGCTAGGATAATGGATGAAGTAGATAGTTTAAGTGAAGAATTAGCTATTGACAAAGTGGAATAATGCCGATAGTATAAATGTGATAATTTAAATGTATGTTTAGCAGAGGTTCATCCTATTGACTAAACAAGAATCTAATTAAAGAATAAGCAATATAATTAAAAAAGCTAGTTAAAAACATCAAAAATAATTGCAAAAAATTTAATGAAAACCATGAAAAGTAATTAGAAAATCCTAATTAAAAACAGTAAAATAATTAAAAACTACTTTTGAAAAGATTTCTAAGGAATTTCCTTAGGAATCTTTTTGTTGTGCGCCTAGCGGCGCACGTTTCTAACGGGTTAAAGTCCCGAATCCGCCCGGT